>CAKZVC010000001.1 GCA_937922235.1 uncultured Acidimicrobiales bacterium
GGTCAAGGAGTTCGCGAACGTCCAGGAGTTCAACAGCGACATTATGTCTGCGTTCAAGGAAGAGACCGAGAACGTGCTTGACACGATCGCTGCTGACGATTCCCGCTTTGCGGCGATCCTCGGACCATGGCGTGAGTACCGAGATGCGGTTTCGGAGTGGCACGGCCTGGCCGAGCGCTCGTACCTCAACTCCCAGACGCAACTGTAAGCAACAGCAAATCCCTTCCTCGTTCGTCCGGCGGCGGTATCCCGCCGCCGGACATGCGAGGCTTACGTCGTGCGCAATCGAATCCTCTACAACTCGGTCAACGGCTTGTTGGCCGATGAGGAACACATCCGTGCCGTGGTGCACATGTGGCAGCGTCACCGGCTCCTGCTTCCCTATGCCTTGGCAGCGTTCGTCGCAGTGTTGGCCGTGGCCATTGCGGTCGGAATCAACAGTTGGAGCAGTCGGCTGGGGCTCGGACTCGCCGCCGCAGCGATAGCCAGTATGGCGCTCACCGAATACCGCATCCTGGCGCACACCACCAGCGGTCTTGTACTCCTTCGGTCTAGCCGCGTTCGGCAACGTGCGACCGAGCTGGTGAAGAGGCTCCCAGACTCGACCCACATCGCGCCGGTCAGCAGCAACCTGGTGATCACCGACTGGACGGTCGGCTCAGAGACGTTCAGCGTGATGAAGCGGTACCAGTCGGCAATGGTCGCTATCTCACAACGATGAGCCGCCGGCTTGCCGTCGGGCTTGTCGCGGTGATGCTTAGCGTGAGCTGTGCCGGAGATCGTGGCACATCGCCGGAAGGTAGAGCGGTGTCCATCGAGACGACCGCGTGCGGCCACGCGTCGCGCACGTCGGGTTCAGGCGTGATCGTCGAGGACGAGTGGGTGATTGCCTCGGCTCACGTCGTCATCGGCGCCGGGTCCGTGACTGTCGAGGGTGCGTTTGGGTCCGAGGTCGCAACGATCGTTGCGGTCGATGTTGACGCTGACGTCGCCCTTCTTCGCGTACCCACGGCGCAGGCGACGGCGATTCGTCTGGCCAGCGCAGAGGCCGGCGATGTGGCAACGCTTCATGGGGGTGGCGAACCGATCTCGACCGAGATCGAACGTCGGGTCGAGGTGCGAATTGAAGCGGTGCGATCAACACGTCGAACGAGTCGCCTGGGCTACGAAGTCGACGTACGGGTAGAGCTCGGTGATAGCGGTGGCGGGGCCTACAACGCTGACGGAGACCTGGTCGGGCTCATCTTCGGCCGGGACCCGGACAGTTCGTCGCGATCCTTCGTGGTAGGCCGCGAATCGTTAGAAGTGATGCTCGCCGGTAGTCGTTCTGGAGTGTGGGAGTGCGACGTTGATCAACATCGGATCCTTCCGATCCAGAGCTGACTAGGCGGCACTCTCGTCGCTGCCGTACTTCAGGTGAGAGATGTCTTCGACAACTCCGTCGCCGAACCAGCTCGACTCTTGGAACTTGCGCCCACCCTTGTTGGCATCGAGCCACTGGTCGATGATGCGCATGAATTCTGCAGGTGGTTCTTCGAGCTGAAGGCGAAGCATCTTCGTGTCTTTGTCTTCCTCATTGCTGAGGACCTGTCGAACCCGAGCTGGGCTCGACTGGTCGTGGAAGACAACGCGAACGGATGCGCCTTGGGGGAGTGTGATCGACTTGTGCACGAGTACCTTGGCACCATCTACAGACAAATCGATTGTCTGCATCGGTGCGCTGTGGCTCTTAATCCCTCCGACGCGACGCTTGGTCTGCCAGAAAATCTCGCCCTGAACTTCAACGTCCGTCCTGGCAAAAATGCGTCGCTCAAATCCCATATATGAGTTGTCGGCCCGCATGCCCCCAAATTGAGTGCTTCTTGCTGCAACACGAGATGCACCACATCAGGGCTTGAGAATCTCGCGATTGCACCGATGGATGATGATGCTGCTAATCCAAGCTCTCGCCAACACCATGCTTCTTGCGATCCTCATTGCAGGTGGACTCGTCCTTATGAATCGGATTCTGCAGCGGGTCGTAGAGAACAGCTTCGCCAAAATCGCAGCAGCCGAGGCTCAGCACCTCGACGAACAGCTCCGGGGCCTCACCGACTACTAGCTTGCATCTGCGTCGCTCAATAGGTCGACGAGCATTCCAAAGAACGAGTCTTCCGGGTAGTGCGTCACGATGTTGACGTTCTTCTCTAGCTGCGAGAACCCATAGTGATCGACGATCAGCGTGCCGTGCATTGGCTCGGGGCCGATCGCGATGTCGACGCCCAAGTGCTCCATTGTTGCTGGTGACGGATCGATGGCGTGTGCCATGGCAATCGGGTCGGGGAAGTCGGGGCCGGCAAGCCTGGTCTCTTCCCAGGCAAAGCCTTGCAGCGTGGCCTGGATATCGATGCTGAAGTTGCCGAGCTCGCCTAGCTCACGGAGCTGAGCCTGTCGAGCGTCGTCGACGACTGCTGATTCGATCGACACGTCCCATCCCACAAACTCGAGCGGCATCCCCGACCGGAGCACGACGCGAACCGCCTCGGGGTCGACGTAGAAGTTGAACTCCGCTGTTGGCGTGATGTTGCCGGGGCCGTGCTCACCGGTGCCGCCCATGATGACAACTCGCTCGACCTTGTTCGCAATGTCGGGCGCCATAAGCAACGCAATAGCCACGTTGGTCAGGGGGCCGATGGCGACGAGGGTGATCTCGCCAGGGTTCGCCCGAATGGTGTCGATGATGACCTGCGGAGCCCAGCCATCGGCCGGCACCCTGCCGGTGAGCGGCAGGCCGATGTCGCCCATGCCATCTGCTCCGTGCACGTCTTGGGCCGTTCGGAGATCGCGCAGGATGGGCTGCGATGCACCGGCGTAGGTGGGCACATCGGCTCCGCAGAGCTCGGCGGTGTAGAGCGCGTTCTGTACCGCTTGATCGAGGGGCACATTTCCCGCCACGACGGTGACCGCCACGACCTCGATATCGGGATGTCGGAAGGCCATGCATATGGCTACGGCGTCGTCGCTGGCGGTGTCGGTATCGATAAGGAACTTGCGCATCCCGGGAGACTATCTCCGTCCGTGGCAGTGAGCAGTGGAGCAGAGTCAGTGCTTCAGCGATGACCTCATAGATTTCGGCATCTAGACTCGATCGCATGTCGACGTATCGCTCACACGAATCAACCAGCGGCCGCAACATGGCTGGTGCCCGAGCACTCTGGCGGGCAACCGGCATGACCGACGAGGACTTTGGTAACAAGCCAATCATCGCCGTGGCCAATAGCTTCACGCAGTTCGTCCCCGGTCACGTCCACCTTAAGGACATGGGCCAGCTCGTCGCTCGCGAAATCGAGGCTGCTGGTGGCGTGGCCAAGGAGTTCAACACCATTGCGGTCGATGACGGCATTGCGATGGGCCACTCGGGAATGCTCTACAGCCTCCCAAGCCGTGACCTCATTGCCGACTCGGTCGAATACATGGTGAACGGCCATAAGGCCGACGCACTGGTCTGCATCAGTAACTGCGACAAGATCACCCCCGGCATGCTCATGGCCGCAATGCGCCTCAACATCCCCGCCGTGTTCGTATCGGGCGGCCCCATGGAAGCGGGCAAGACCAAGCTTGCGGGCGAAGAGGTCAAGGTCGACCTCATCGACGCCATGATGAAGGCCGGCGACAAGAACGTGAGCGATGAAGACGTCCTCGCAATCGAGCGCTCGGCATGCCCAACGTGCGGTTCATGCTCAGGCATGTTCACGGCAAACAGCATGAACTGTCTCACTGAAGCACTCGGGCTCTCACTGCCCGGCAACGGCACAACGCTCGCCACGCACTCCGATCGTGAGCGGTTGTTCCTCGAAGCTGGCCGGCTCATCGTCGACATTGCGCAGCGCTATTACATGAAGGGTGACGAGTCGGTCATCCCGCGCAACGTCGCCACCAAGACCGCGTTCAGTAACGCCATGTCGCTCGACATTGCCATGGGTGGCTCGACCAACACGATCCTCCACTTGCTCGCAGCTGCCGAAGAGGGCGGCGTCGACTTCAAAATGTCCGACATCGACGAGCTCAGTCGCAAGGTGCCAAACCTGTGTAAGGTCGCTCCTTCGGTGCAGGAATACCACGTCGAGGACGTGCACCGTGCTGGTGGCATTCCCGCAATCATGGGCGAGCTCGCCCGCGGCGGAATCATCGACACCAGCGTCCACACGATCCACTCGAACACATGGGACGACGCAATCAACCAGTGGGACATTGCCGTCAACCCGTCCGAAGAGGTTCAGACCTTCTTCCGTGCAGGCCCTGCAGGCATCCCGACCCAGACGGCGTTTAGCCAGTCGACTCGTTGGGACACGCTCGACATCGACCGCGAGAACGGCTGTATCCGCTCGGTCGAAAACGCCTACTCCTCCGAAGGTGGCCTGGCCGTACTGTTCGGCAACATCGCCGAAGACGGCTGCATCGTCAAGACCGCCGGCGTCGACGAGTCGATCTGGAAGTTCAGCGGACCCGCACGCGTCTACGAGTCGCAAGAAGCCGCCATGGAAGGCGTGCTCGAAGAGGTGCAGAGCGGCGATGTCGTCATCGTGCGCTACGAGGGGCCGAAGGGCGGCCCGGGTATGCAAGAGATGCTCTATCCGACCACCTACATCAAGAGTCGTGGCCTCGGAAAAGAATGCGCGCTGCTCACCGACGGTCGGTTCTCCGGAGGCACGTCTGGACTTTCCGTTGGTCACTGCTCGCCTGAGGCAGCTGATGGTGGCCTTATCGCGCTCGTCGAAGACGGCGACCTCATCACCTTCGACATTCCGCACCGGTCAATCACGCTCGATGTGCCCGAAGAGGTGCTCGCCGAACGGCGTGCCGCCCAAGAGGCGCGAGGCCGCGATGCCTATACGCCCGTCGATCGCGATCGGGTCGTTAGTCAAGCGCTGCAGGCCTATGCAGCTATGACGACCTCGGCCGATCGCGGCGCTGTCCGAGACGTGTCACAACTTCACCGCTAATCCCGAGTGGAGCCACAGGCGGTTCTGCGGACGTTCGGTCAGCTCGCAGCCGAACGAACCGACGACATTCGTACGAACGTCTTGTCGTCTGGCTCGACCTTTCTGTGGCAGCGATACAAGGCGCTCGCTATCTTCAAAGGCTCAAACATCAAGCCGTCGGGTATGCCGGTCGAGGTGGGGCTGAACAAACAATCTTCGTTAGAAGACCTCGAACATCGGGTGCTGTCGACGGCAAAGCTGCACGAGGGTGAACGCCAGCTCTACGTCGGCTGGATTTGGTTCTCGGGCACGCTGACCACCGAAGACGGAGTGGAAACGACCTACTGCTTTCCACTCGTCTCTGTGCCCGTCGACTTCGTCGAGGACAAGGTCGAATGGTACGGGAGCGCTGCCGGAGACATGGTCTCGGGAGATATTGGCGGATGGAGTGCCCAGCGGCGCAAGATCGAAACGCTCACCCCGGCTGGCGATGTCGACCTCACCGACCTCGTCACGGGAACAGAAGATCGGGCGCGACTGCTCAATCGTCGAAACTTCGGCGAAGGAAAGTTGAACGATCTGTATTCGGTCAACACGAATGAGTACACGCCAGTTTCACTCGATGTGTTCCCCGACCTAACGAACCTCAACGACTGGATCGATGACGCGGCCAAGACGATCGGCCTCCCGGTAACCCAAATCAAGGCGGCGCATCAGGGACACCCGGTCGCGACGGTCAGGAACGACTTCATTACGCTGCACATCGGTTCGGCGTTGTACGTCGAGCCACCGGTGTCTCTCGGAGCCCGAAGCGACAGCCTCGTTGCACTCGGTCGTCTCGACGGCATCGAGACAAGCGCGATGGGAACGCTCTATCGGCGAACGCCAGTCGAGCCAGTCATTATCGACTCACTTACGCAGCTGCGTCCGTTGAGCGTGAAGCAACGTGCGATCGCATCGGAAGCTGTCGGATCAGATCTGACAGTGCTCACCGGGGCCCCCGGCACGGGGAAGTCTCACGTACTCAGCGTCGTAGCGATGAACGCCGTCGCGCGTGGGGAATCAGTGCTCGTCGTCGCAGGTTCACCGCATGCGGTGGACGTGCTGGCCGAGCACCTGGCGTCCTGCCCTGGCCCGCCTCCTGTCGTGTTTGGTGGCTCCCGGCATGGCCAGCAGATTGCGCGAGACCTTTCCGAGCTCGCCTCACGAGAACGTGAAGCCCCCCGCCAGCCAGTTCACTCGCCAGGCGGCGACCTCGGCGAGCACGAACGCACGCTCGCGGCCACCAACCGATTGCTCGAAGTCGAGCTCGAGGCGGTGCGAATCCAGCGAGATCCAACCAAGCGGCTCGAGCTTGTCGAAGCGAGAAACCAGGCCGGCGACCTTGAGGAGCTCGCCGACATGATCGAGAGCTGTGAGAAGTCGGGTGCCTCAGGCTGGCTCGCTCGCAAGCGTCACCTCAAGACCATCGCTCGTCGAATCGGCGATGCTGGAGACCACCAGTCGGTGCTCGACCACCTCAGGCGCGGAGCTGAGGCCCAGCGACTTCTCGCTGATGGAGGCTTATCGCTTCGAGAAACCTACGACTCACTCATCGAGCACGAAGCAGATGCGGCTCGACATGCCGGGCGTAACCTGACCGCCGACTGGCACGGACGCATTGGAACCGAAGAGCGGGCTGCCCTCGCGAAGATCTCCACTGCGCTCACCAGTAGCCGTACGGTGCGCCGTGACATGTTTGCCGAGATCGCGCCGGCTGAGCTCACCACCGCCGCACCGCTGTGGGTCGGTTCCATCCGAGATGTTGAGGACGTGCTCCCCCAGGTCGTTGGCATGTTCGACCTGCTGCTGATCGACGAAGCGGCACAGATCGACCAACTCAACGCGGTGAACGCTCTGGTGCGGGCCAAGCGGGCAGTGGTGTGCGGCGACCCTCGTCAGCTCGGCCACGTGGCCTATATGAACACCGACGACCTTCGGGCAATGGCCAAGCAAGACCCAACTGACGAACAGATACTCAACGTCGGCCAGATGTCGCTGTACGACGTAGCTGCGTCGCGTGTGCCGTCGCTGGTTCTTGACGAACACTTTCGGTCGGTGCCGCACATCATCGAGTTCTCTGCTCGGCGTATGTACGACGGGCGCCTGCACGTGGTGGGCCGTAACCCGTCGAACGAGGCGGCTGACCACATTCATGTCGAGGTGGTTGGGGGAAGCAGGGACAGCACCGGCGTAAACACCGCCGAGGTCGAGGCTTGCATTCGGGTTGGTGAGCGCATGATCGAGGAAGGCCATCGCAGCATCGGCTTTCTCAGCCCATTCGAGGAGCAGGCGCAGGGCCTTGAAGAAGCGATTCTCGATCGGTGGCGGCTGGAAGAAATCGATGCCTATGGCCTGCGGGTTGGCACCGTGCACGGCTTCCAAGGCGATGAGCGAGACGTCATCATTGCGTCGTGGGCGATTGGTCCCGACGAGGGACAGAACATCTGGAGCCACATCAACCAGCCGAACCTGTTCAACGTGATGGTTACCCGAGCTCGTTACCAGGTCATCGTCGTAGCCTCAACGCCCGAACCCCCTGGACTCGCTGGCGACTATCTGCGCTGGAGTGAACCCCTTACCAACTTGCTCCGAGACGTGGCGAGCGAGGATCGGTGGGTGAACACGGTCGCTGACGTGCTTCGCGAGGCCGGGCTGCCCGTACGCGTCGGATATCCAGTAGGCCGCCATCTCGTCGATCTTGTCGTCGGTGAACCGGACAATCCGATCGCCATCGACTGCATCCCGCACCCGGACGGACCTGCATCCCATACCGACCGAGCACTACAGCTTCGGCGCTTGGGTTGGCGCACGACCGATGTGTTTGAAAGCAAGTGGCACGACCGTCTTGGTGAACTCGCCATCGAATTGGAGTACGTATGACCGTCCCAAAGGTGCTCGGCATCAACTACGACGCCAGATCGTCGTTCATGCGCGGCCCCGCTGCCGCCCCCGACGAGGTCCGCCGGGTGCTCCACGCAGGTTCAGCGAACTACTCCACCGAGCTCGGCGCTCAGGTTGACCCCGAGCTCTGGGACGACTTGGGCAACCTCGAGCTCGGCGATGCCGAGCCGCTGGATGCCCGAGACAAGATCGTCGCAGCCGTTAGCGACGCTATTGCCGACAGTTCGCCGCTGCTCTCGATCGGTGGCGATCACTTTGTGACCTATCCCGTAGTGGCGGCGATGTCTGAGCGCTACGACAACATCACGATCGTCCACGTCGATGCCCACCCCGATCTCTACGACGAGCTCGACGGCGACCGCTACTCCCACGCCTGCCCGTTCGCCCGAATCATGGAGGCGAACCACGCAAGCCGACTGATCCAGTTCGGCATCCGGACGATCACACCTCATCAGCGTGAACAGGCCGACCGATTCGGTGTTGAAGTGCACGAGGTCCGGACGTGGGACGGCGTCGTTCCTGCACTGGAGGGTCCTGTCTACATCTCCATCGATGTCGACGGGCTCGACCCGGCATTCGCCCCAGGTGTCAGCCACCACGAACCCGGAGGCCTAACGATGCGCCAGGTGCTCGACATCATTCATTCTGTTGCCGAACAAGGAGTTCACGTCGTCGGTGCTGATGTCGTGGAGATCAATCCCGGCCGGGACATTCACGATATGACCGCCATGGTCGGGGCGAAGCTCGTGCGCGAGCTCCTCGGCCTCATGCAGTAGCGACAGGACCCGAAGGTGCGGGTGCGCACGCGCTACACCGCAGCGACGAAGACGCCTTGTGACCGAATCTCGTCGAGCATCGTGGCGTCGGCTTCAGCTCCAGTGATGAGCACGTCGATGTCGTCCCAGCCGGCGAACCGAACGAGATGATCCTGCCCAAACTTTGAGGCATCGATGAGGGCGACAACCCGAGCGGCTGACGCGATCATTGCCTTCTTCAGCGTGGCCTCGTGGGTGTACGGGGTCGTGAGCCCCTTCTCCGAGGCGCCATCGGTGCTGATGAAGAGCACGTCGACGTGAAGTTGGTGCACTTGCTCGACAGCATGTGAGTCGACCACCGACATGGTTTCCTGGCGAAGCTGGCCACCAAGGATGTTGACCGTTGCGGTTTCTGCCTCAGCGATTGCCTGTGCGGTCGGGATGGCGTTGGTGACGACGTGAAGCGAACGTCCCGGCGGGATTGCTTCAGCAAACCGAAGAAGGGTCGAGCCAGCGTCGATCAGGATGCTGCCACGCTCGGGGATCTCCTCGATGGCTCGCTTGGCGATATGCCGCTTCGCGTCGTCGTTGGCATCGGCTCGTTTGGCCAGGAGCGGTTCGAACGACTCCCAGCGAACTGCGCCACCGTGCACGCGTTTGAGCAACTGCTTTTCCTGCAGCTCCGACAGATCCCGCCGAATCGTCTCCGACGTGACATGGAAATGGGTTGCTAGCTCGGCGACCTCGATGGCGCCGTGCATTTCGACGAGCGCAAGAATCTTCCGTTGACGCTCTGATTGGAAGAGCGGCGTTCGCCTACTCTTCAGTCCCCCCGTTTGTTGCGACACCGATTTCCCCCGTGGCGTTGCGAATAGCCGATCGTACCCCCAAAATTCGTAGGGATTCCAATGCGGATGCGAACGCAGTAGCGAATCGGTCGTTCGCAGGGAGGTCGTCGCCGAAGACCTGGGCGAACTGCAGGAAAGCGGCAGGGTTGTCGGTGGACGCGGCGGCAAGTGCGGCTCCGGTGTCGACAAGTGGGTCGGCAGCAATGTCGATCGCAAGGCCAGCGTCGGATGTTCCTGCGAGATACTGGCACCACGTGGCGAGCAGGAGTGCTCCCAGATCAAGCGGCCCACCACCAGCGACATGAGTACGCATTGTTGGGAGCAAGAACTTCGGGAGCTTGCCCGAACCGTCTTGGCAGAGTCGTGAGACCTGGTCGCGAATCTGTGGGTTCGAGAAGCGGTCGATCAGCGTTTCGATGTAGTCATCGATATCAAGACCGGGAACCGGTGCAAGGGAGGTCTTGGCCTCGTTGTCGAGGAAGGCACGAACGAATGAGCGAACGTCTTCGTCAGCCATTGCATCGTGCACGAACTCGATGTCGAGCAGAGCAGCTGCGTAGGCAAGACACGAGTGGCCAGCGTTGAGGAGCTGCAGTTTCATGTGTTCATACGGGGCAACCTCGGTTGTGACGATGACGTCGAGCTCCTCAAGCGGAAGGCGTGCACCGGCGAAGTTGTCCTCGATGACCCACTGGCGGAAGGGTTCGCACACGACGGGCCACGCATCGACGAGGTCGTAGTTCTCCGCGAGCCACTCGCGGTCGGTGTCAGCGGTCGCTGGCGTGATGCGGTCGACCATGCTGTTGGGGAAGGAGACGTTGTCTGCGACCCATGATGCGAGCTCGGTGCCGATCGTGTCGACGAGCCCCATCGTGGCCGTACGAGTTGCGTTGCCGTTCGACATGATGTTGTCGCAGCTCATGATCGTGATTGGTCCGCCGCCGTTACGCATTCGGTTTGCCAGGCCAGCGGCGATGATCGCGAATGCTGAGGTCGACGACGCGTTGGGCGAATCCGCATCGAACGCACCGGTGGCGTCATCGATTGGGTAGCCACCTTCGGTGACGGTGAGCGAAACAATTTGCGTGGTCGGCGCCGCAATGGCGTCGACAAGTCCTGCGTGATCGGGATGTCCGTGGATGTAGCCCACCATCGAGCCGATGATCGTGGCTGTGCTCATCGACGCGCCGCGTTCGATCACGGTAAACAGTCCGTCCTGGGGGAGGAGGGCATCGGCCATTGCCGAGTCGCCGGCGAGGACGCCGCTGCCAAGGATGGCCCAGTCGGTGTTTCCTGCCCGGCAGAGCTCGTCCACGTAGGTCGCCAAATGTGCTCGATGAAAGCCGCCAACACCGATGTGAACAATCGATGGGGTGAGAGCCGACCGGTCGTACTCAGGTGCGCCGAGTGTTGAACGAGTCGAGGGGAGAAGTGCGCCGTTTAGCCGCGGGAGAGATGCGTCATGTTCCATTCTCGGGAGAGTAGATCAACACAAACGCAGATGATCAGCGGCCGAGAAGCAGATTGTAGGAGCGTAGATGTTCCAATTCGGACCCGTGCCCGACATCACAAACCACACAAACAAAGGTAAAACAACATCTGTAGGCATTTCCCATGCCTTACAGATGACGGCGCCCGCCAGCATCTGTGACCACATAACGGAGGGGTCCCCCCAGTGAAGAAGAAACAAAGCACCGAGCCGCGCTCGATGCGTATTTTGCTTATGAGCATGTTGGCGATCTTCGCCGTCGTTGCTGCAGCTTGCGGAAGCACCGCTAGCGATGCAGTTGACGCGGTTGAAGGTGCAGCTGACGACGCAGCAGAAGCTGTCGAAGAAGTTGTAGAAGGCGACGACGGCGAAGAAGCTATGGAAGAAGAAGACGGCGAAGAGGCTATGGAAGAAGAGTCAGCAGCTCCTGCTGGCGACCGTTCCATCACCGTTGCGCTTGTTGGTAACGACAACATCGAAAAGATGGCAGAGCTCGCTCCTGAGAACTTCACTGCTGAGACCGGCATCGAAGTGAACTTCACCGTTCTCGACGAGCAGACTCTCCGCGAAGTCACCACCCGTGAGGTTGGCGCTGGCGGCGATCAGTTCGACGTAGTCCAGATCGGTATGTTCGAGACGCCACAGTTCGGCGCCAACGGCTGGCTCGTAGGTCTTAACGACCTTGCAGCTGCTTCGGACACCTACGACATCGACGACCTCATCCCAGCTGTGCGTAACGGCCTTTCGGTCGACGGCGAGCTCTACTCGTCGCCGTTCTACGCTGAGTCATCGTTCGTCATGTACCGCCAGAGCTTCATGGACGAAGCAGGAATCACCGTGCCTGACAACCCAACCTGGGACCAGATTGCAGACATCGCTCGTCAGATCGACTCTGACGAAGTTGCTGGCATCTGCCTTCGTGGCAAGCCAGGCTGGGGCGACCTCGGCGCTGCATTCACCACCGTGCTCAACACCTTTGGTGGCACCTGGTGGTCAGCAAACGAAGACGGCTCGATCGGCACCTCGCAGGTTGACCAGCCAGAGTTCGCTGAGGCACTCAACTTCTACGTTGATCTCCTCAACGACGCAGGCGAAGACGACGCTGCAAACTCCAGCTTCAACGAGTGCAAGACGCTCTTCGAAGAGGGCAAGGTAGCTATGTGGTACGACGCAACCGGCGCCGCAAGCCTCTTCCCAGCTGAGATCCAGGCAGACACCTCGTTTGCTCTTGCTCCAACCAAGGTCACCGACAACTCCGGTTGGCTCTGGGCATGGACCCTCGCAATCCCGGTCAGCACCACCGACCAGGACGCTGCTTGGCAGTTCATCGACTGGGCAACCAACGCCGAGTACCACCAGCTCATTGCTGACACCGACGGCTGGGCTGCAGTTCCTCCAGGAACCCGTCAGTCGCTCTACGCAAACCCTGAGTACCAGGAAGCTGCTTCTGCATTCGCACAGCGCACGCTTGACGCAATGCTTGCGGCGCCAATCGACAACCCAGGCACGACGCCTCGCCCAGGTCTTCCTGGCGTTCAGTACGTCGGCGTTCCTGAGTTCCAGGACGTTGGCACCCGCTGCACCGAGCAGTTCTCCGCAGCAATCGGTGGATCCGTAAGCGTCGACGACGCTCTTGCGGCATGCCACGCAATTGCTTCTGAGTACAACGGCTAACAACTACTAGCACTAGTGCTAGCTAGTTAGAAATACTCATGGTCGGCCCGGCTTCGCCAGGACTACTGTCCTGGACGAGGTCGGGCCGCCCATTTGTATGCCTGTCGGCATACGAACGTACGCAAGACCCGGGAAAGTAGGAGAGAGTGACGAGCACGAGCACGTTGAGTCGTGACGAACAGGTGAAAGCGCTCCAGAAAAAGGACGCCAGGCGCCGCAGAATTCCTCTGCTCCCCGCGCTGATCTTCACCATCGTTGTCACCCAGACGCCCTTTGTCTTCAGCCTCTATTTCGGGTTCCTCAAGTGGCGAGGCAACACCACGGCTCCTCGTGAGTGGATCGGTTTCAAGAACTACACCGATGCCTTCCAAAACATGTTCTTCCGCGAGGCCGCCTGGGTCAGCATCCTGATGACCGTCTCAGCGGTCCTTCTCTCGGTCATCTTCGGCACCCTCATCGCCCTGCTACTCGACCGCAAGTTCTTTGGTCAGGGGTTCGTTCGAACCCTGATCATCACGCCCTTCTTGGTGATGCCCGTTGTTGCTGGCCTGGTGTGGAAGAACCAGATGTTCAGCTTCAACTTCGGTGTGATCAACTGGGTCCTCAACCAGGTGGGAATCGAATCCCGCGAGTGGGTTTCGGAGTTCCCGCTCTGGACGATCGTCATCGTTCTCGTCTGGCAGTGGACACCGTTCATGATGCTGATCATGCTCGCCGGCCTACAAGGCCAGTCGTCATCGGTGCTTGAAGCAGCGAAGGTCGACGGCGCCAGTGCTTCGGCCACGTTCTTTCAGATCACGCTGCCGCACCTTCGCCCGTACCTCGAGCTCGGCGTACTGCTCGGTTCGATCTATCTCATTCAGGTGTACGACCACATCTTCACCATCACTGGTGGCGGGCCAGGTTCGACCAATATTCCGTTCTTTGTAAACCAGCGCTCCTTTGGCGCTGCGTTCGCCTACGGCAGCGCGTCGGCCTACTCGATTCTGGTCGTCATCGCCGCAATCCTTATCGCCAACTTCGGGCTTCGTGTGCTGTCCGGCCTCCTCGAAGGAGAAGAAGCATGAGCCAAGGAAATACCGGCCCAGTTGTCGGGCAACGCTCGCTCGGCGGATATCTGCTCAGCCTGTTGGCATGGATCGTCGGCGTAATGTTCTTCTTCCCCGTGTTTTGGATGGCGTTGAGCGGTTTCAAGACCGAGGCCGAAGCCAACGCAGACCCCAGCCTCATCTTCGATCCGACCCTCGAGCAATTCCGAACGGTCACCGCTGACAAGCCAGGCTTGCTTGATGCTGCCGAGGCATTCGCCAACTCTGCCTGGATCGTCGCGATCTCGACGGTTCTCTGCATGGCGCTGGCAATTCCTGCGGCCTATGCACTGTCGATCAAGCCGATCGGCAAGTGGAAGGACGTGCTGTTCTTCTTCATCTCGACCAAGTTCCTGCCGATCGTTGCGGCAATTCTCCCGCTGTGGCTTATTGCTGACTACCTCGATCTGCGTAACACCCGACTCCTGCTCATCATCTTGTACACCGCAATGAACCTTCCGCTTGCGGTCTGGATGTTGCGGTCGTTCTTTGCTGAGGTGCCGAAGGAGCTCATCGAGGCCGCCCAGATCGACGGCGCCAGCCTTCGAAGCCAGATCACCTCGGTCATCATGCCGATCGTTGCGCCCGGCATCGCGGCAACCGCCCTGCTGTGCGTGATCTTTGCGTGGAACGAGTTCTACCTGGCCATCCAGCTGAACACGTCTGACGCCAGCACCGTCCCGATCTGGGTCAACTCGGCCGTCGAGTTCCAGGGCCAGTTCCTGGCTCAGCTCTCGGCCGCCGCCACGCTCGCAACTCTGCCCGTGGTTATCGCTGGCTGGTTGGCACAGAAGCGAATGATCCGCGGCCTGGCAATGGGAGCAATCAAGTGATCGTGCAACGAACGCACACCCTGTCGGCAACGAACAATCTCGAGGAGAACACCAATGGCTGAAGTGAAGTACGAGGCTGCAAGCCGGATCTACCCAGGGACAACGCTTGCCGCAGTCAACAAGCTCGATCTCGACATCGCCGACGGCGAGCTGCTGGTCCTCGTCGGGCCATCAGGTTCGGGCAAGTCCACCGCGCTGCGCATGCTCGCCGGTTTGGAGTTCGTCGACCAGGGCAGCATTTACATCAACGGCAAAGACGTCACGCTGTCGCCGCCTCAGGATCGTGACATCGCCATGGTGTTCCAGAATTATGCGCTCTACCCGCAGATGTCCGTGGCGTCGAACATGGCGTTCGCGCTCAAGCAGCAGGGCATTCCTAAGGCCGAGCGAATGGAACGTGTGAAGGAAGCAGCGAAGATCCTCGATCTCGAGCCGTATCTTGATCGCAAGCCCAAGAACCTCTCGGGCGGTCAGCGTCAGCGTGTCGCCATGGGACGTGCGATCGTTCGTGAGCCGCAGGTGTTCTTGATGGACGAGCCGCTCTCGAACCTCGATGCGAAGCTTCGGGTGCAGACGCGCACCGAGCTCGTCGATCTCCAAGCCCGCCTTGGTGTCACGACCGTGTATGTCACCCACGACCAGGTCGAGGCAATGACAATGGGTCATCGTGTTGCCGTGCTCGATCATGGCGTCCTGCAGCAGGTCGACACCCCACGTCGTCTGTACAGCCATCCTGCGAACCTGTTCGTTGCTGGCTTCATCGGCTCACCTGCAATGAACCTCATCGAGGTCGACCGTCAAGGCGACCAGCTCATCGTTGGTGCCAAGCCAATTCCGCTTCCCGACGACGTCGCTAGCGATCTGCGGGCCTCAGACAGCAAGCGCTTTGTTGTCGGTGTACGACCCGAGCACCTCGCGCTTGCTGAGGACGGAAGCCCATCGACCGTTGTCGTTGTCGAGGAGCTCGGCTCCGATGCCTTCGTCCACGTCGAGATGCCGCACGAGGGTGGCTCGACCATGGTCGTTGTTCGCGTCGATGGCGAAACATCGATCGAACGTGGACACACTCTGAACTTCGACGTGAACGGACCCGTGCACATCTTTGACGCCAAGTCCGGCGTGCGCCTCGGTTCCGACCCGTCCATGTAGAACTGGTGGTGACAAGGGTGAGGTCGTCCCCTCCGCTGAACCCTTGTCGCCATCACAACTCATCACCAAATACCCTGACGATCTAACGACCCTGACGTACTAGCGACATAGCTAGGGAGCGCCGTGACAGCCACATTTGCCGCAGTAGAAGCCGGTGGAACCAAGTTCCGAGCCGCAATCGTCGATGGTGATTTCCAGATCGTCGATGAGGTTTGGGTTCCGTCTACGACCCCCGACGAGACGTTGTCCGCTATCGAGAACTTCTATAGCGAGCGACCATCAGTCGATGCGCTTGGCGTTGCCTCGTTCGGGCCGTTGATTGTCGATCGAAGCTCCGATAACTACGGATCGATCGCCAACACGCCAAAGCCAGGCTGGTCTGGCGCTCCGGTATTGCGCCGACTCCAAGAGTCGCTTGGCGTGCCCGCCGACATCCAGACGGACGTGGAAGCCCCGGCGCTTGCGGAATGGCGCCTTGGCGCCGGCCGTGGGTACTCGCGGGTCGCCTACGTCACCGTCGGAACAGGCATCGGTGCTGCCGTGGCGATCGACGGGGTGCCATTCCGCGGACGGAACCACACCGAGCTCGGGCACATCCCGGTCCGGCGTGTCGACGGCGATACGTTTGCGGGCCGGTGCCCGTTTCACACTGATTGTCTCGAGGGCATGGCGTGCGGCCCGGCTATTGGTGAGCGCTGGAACGCCGACCCCGAGACGCTCGAAGGTCGCGATGACGTGTGGGACCTTGAAGCGGCGTACCTCGCTCAGCTCGTTCGGGTGTTCACGCTCGGCTTTGCTCCCGACATCGTGCTGTTCGGTGGGGGAGTCGGGACTCGCCCTGACATGGCCGGACGGATCGCTCGCGCCAGTGGTGTTGACCTCGCCGGCTATGCCGTCGATGGCCCGCCTGTGGTGGCCACCGCGGGGCTCGGTGGCGAAGCCGGACTTATCGGGGCGGCACTGATTGCCGAGAGCCTGCTCGTTTAACTGTTCGAGACTCCGACCATCACATAGCCCTCAACCACCGTCAGGAAGTCTGAGGTTGGAAGGTCGGGCATGGCATGGCCGAACTGTTCTGATCGGGTCTCGCCGATCCACTTGGCGTGCTGATACTCGTGGTTGATGATTGCGGTCATCATGTTCTCCGCGATGTATCGCAGCTGAACGGGAGCCCCCACGTCGCCGCGCTCGATGTTTCCCACGCGGTATCGCACCCGCTCGGCGACGGCGTTTCGGTACTCGCCGATGCGGGCGAGATCGGGCAGGTCGCCGCGCTGGCGTTCTTCGGTAGCGCCGTCCATCAACCCATCGAGCTCGCCGTCAGGTGAGGGCTCAGCCGCGGTGAGGTTCCGGATCATGTAGTGGGCAACGGCAGCCTGGTGGCCCAAGTGCCAGCCCATTGCGCTCGAGTCGGGGACGGGTCGCCAGTGGATCTCGTCTTGCGAGAGATCTCGCCACAGATCATCGGTGTACGCAAGCGCCGTGGTGTATTCGTTCATCAGCTCAGAGAGCGAAGGCGACATTGTGTGTCCTTTCAGTGTGTAACGAGTGGCGGATTAGGGACAGTCCCTAATCCGCCACTTGTACGGTGTTGAGGATGTTCTGTACGGCGCGTTCTGCTGCAGCGAGCGCGCCTTCGATGTGGCCGGGGGCAACGGTGGAGGTTTCGGTCGAAGCCCAATGTAGGCGTCCACCAAGGGTCGGCTCTTGGAAGCGGGGATGGCCGTACGTCTGGTAGTTGTTCAGGGCTTCGACGTGCTTTGGGGAGGTAAAGGTCTCGGTGCGCCAGTCCATAATGTGAATGGCGAGAGGTTCAGCTGCATCGGGTCCGTACAGATCGAGTAGCTGGGCTTGGACGTCAGCTTCGGTAGGTGCAGGGTCGCCAATGCCGAGTGAGCAGAAGCCGAAGAGTGCTGCGGGGCGTCCGTCTGGGCCGCTCATGTCGTGAATCTCGCGCATTGGACCTACGTAACTGAACGCTGCTCCAGCGAGGCCTTCGTCTCGCCAGAACGCGTGCTCGAATGTGGCAACAACTTTGACCGTCGATCCCATCCACACCGGTGTGGCGCGGGCCAGACCTGCGATTGGCTCGGGGAGCTGGTCGTCGAAGTCGATTGCGCTGGCCGCGAGCGCTGGCGGGATTGCGACGATGACATGGTCGGCAGTGACTTCCTGTCCATTCGCGGTGACTTGCACTCGGCCGTCGACGACGGAAATGGCTGACACGATGTGCTCGAGATGGACAACGTCGTTGTCGAGCAGGGATGCGAGTGTCTCCGGCACGGATTGCATGCCACGCGCTAGGCGTCCAGCCGGTGTGGCGAATTGGTTGCCATCGAGACGTTGCGCTGGCCCTGGAGCTTGCTGGACGACCATGTCTCCCGCAGTGTGCTGGGCGAATGCCGAGAGGTCAGCCTCCTCAACCAAGTTCGTCATCCGTGGCTCGTTCGACCAAAACCAGGTGGCCCCGAGATCGACGTGGCCTCCGTCAGCCGGGAGAGACAGCAGGCGTCCGCCGATTCGGTTGCGCGCTTCAAAGACTATGACGTCCACGTCCTGCGCTTGCAGTAGTCCAGCGGAATGCAGACCCGAGGCTCCAGCTCCGACGATGACTACGGATGTGTTTGGCTTAGGCATTTGCAGCTCCGGTGCGTACGAGGTGCGTCAGAAGGGCTGTGATGTCGACCGGGAGGCCGGCATCGCCGTTTGCTCGAGCAATCAGGAGCGATCCTTCGAGCATCGACAGAATGGTCGAAGCAAGCGTGCCGATCGGCAGGCCCTCGGCGAGCTCGCCGCTCTCAACGGCTTCGGTGAGTCGTGCTTCAAGCCATGTGGTTTGCTCGGCGAAGAAGGCTTCGATCTCGGCGCGAGTTCGTTCGCCGACGGCGAGCCAGTCGGCGGAGACTGCTCCACACAGGCACAACGAGTCGGTTTCAGCTGTGCGGGCGAACAGCGTGGCGTAACTCGTGATCTGGTCCAGCGGATCAGTCGTCGGAAGCTGGCGCACCGACTCGGCGAAATCGAGCCTGTACTTCTCCGCGACTGCCGCGATGAGGTCTTCCTTCGTTTTGAAGTGGTGGTGGATCGTTGGGGCGCTGATGCCCAGCTGCTTCGCAAGGCCCCCATAGCTAAAGCCCGTGACGCCAACGTCCGAAATCATTTGGGTAGCCACATCGATCAGTTCGTCGCGGATGGGGCGGCCGCTCGGTCGTGCCATGTAGAGAGTCTACTAGTACATAGACTCGTTCCGCGAAAGAACGTTGGTGTAAGGATTCATGCCCTGATGACCCGTTGCCATAAACTCGCCAAATGACCGGCCCGCACCTCCCCGCAAACGCTGTTGTGCTCGGCGTCGATTCCTCTACGCAGTCGACGAAAGTGGAAGCGCGCGAGCTGGGAAGTGGCCAGATCATCGCCACTGGAGCTGCAGCCCACCCCGTGACGACGCCGCCGGTTAGCGAGCAAGACCCAGCATCATGGTGGGCGGCCCTCGTTGCGGCCTGTGAACAGCTTGGCGACGTGCGGAATCGCGTGGTCGCAATGAGCGTTGCTGGTCAACAGCACGGCCTGGTACTCATCGATGAAGAGGGCCAATCGATTCGCCCAGCAAAGCTATGGAACGACACGACGTCGGCTCGCGATGCCGACGAGCTCGTCGAGGCGCTCGGCAAGGAGTACCTTGCAAGCACACTCGGCTCGGTGCCGGGAGCGTCGTTCACGATCTCGAAGCTGGCGTGGATGCGAATGTACGAGCCCGAGTCGCTCGACCAGACAGCCAAGATCATGCTCCCGCACGACTATCTCACATGGGTGTTAACCGGCCAGCATGTGACCGACCGCGGCGACGCCTCGGGAACCGGATGGTTTGATGCCCAGACCGGTGTCTACGTAACGCCACTTCTCGAACGCTACGGCGCCGATCGCTCCTGGCTGCCTCGAGTGCTTGGCCCGACGGAGCCTGCTGGTGTTATCTCGCAGCTTGCTGGCTCCGCGTTAGGCCTACCGCCATCGGTAGTTGTCGGACCTGGTACCGGCGACAACATGGCGGGTGCTCTCGGCCTGGGCCTTGGCAGCGGCGACATCGTTGTGTCGCTTGGAACGTCGGGCGTTGCTTACACGGTCTCGCCGAGCCCGACAGCCGACCCAACTGGCATCGTGGCGGGCTTTGCCGACGCGACCGGCCACTATCTGCCTCTGATCTGCACCCTGAACGCAACCAAGGTGACCGACACGGTCGCCCGATGGTTTGGTACCGATGCTGCTGGCCTGAGCGACTTGGCTGCTGAGGCGAATCCGAATCAGACAGCAACGATCCTTCCGTATTTCGCGGGTGAGCGAACGCCAAACCTTCCAACGGCTACCGGTTCGATGTTTGGACTTCGCTCGGATACCACCCGCGAAGAGATCGCCCTTGCGGCCCACGACGGGGTGTTGTGCGGTCTACTCGACGGCCTCGATTCGCTCCGATCGATAGGAGTACCAGCCGATGGTGCCCTTCATCTGATCGGCGGCGGTGCGCGATCAGCCACCTATCAGCAGCGATGTGCCGATCTCTGGGGTCACCCGATCGTGCTTCCTGAAGGGCAGGAGATCGTTGCAACTGGAGCAGCGGTGCAAGCCGCGGCTGTCGCCACTGGACGTCCGATCGCCGACGTGCAGGCCGCATGGAGCGTTGGTGCGGGTGAGACGATCCGGCCACGCACGGTTGTCGACGCCCAAGCTGCCCGCCAGCAATACACCGAGTACGCACGGCAGGCCGCCGAACAGAGCTAGGCCCGAATTTCTCCGGGCTACAGAGCTCCGTGCCTACAAAAGCGTGCCTACAAAAACGTGTCGGTGCGCGAGTCCCGTTCGACCGTGACCCATCGGCGACAGCCATAGAGGTGGAACCAGGCCTCGCGTACAACACCTTCGGCGTTGTTGTGGAAGTACGCCCGGTCGACATCACGGGCATCGGCATCGGTAATGGCGTCGGGAACGATCGGGATCTCGCCATAAACCCATTCGTCAATCGCTCGAGTGCCACAGTGCGGGCAGGGGATACGAAGCGCCATCAGTGTGTTCCTGAACTTCCGCGGTCGGCGAGCGTGCGGTCGTTCGCAAACCTATCGATGGAAAATGGGGCAATGAGCTCGGGGGTTTCGCCGGAAGCGATCAGCTGAGCCATCGCTTCACCGCCTGCCGGGATTGCTTTGAAGCCCCAGGTACCCCAACCGGTCGTGATGAGAAAGCCAGGCGCAGACGTAAAGCCCATGATCGGCGTGTAGTCCGGCGACATATCGCAGATCCCCGTCCATTGACGAAGGACTCGAAGATTGCCCATGAACGGGAACAAGGCCACGATGCGGCGAGAGATCTCGTTGATGAAGTGGTGGTCGGAACGGCGGCTGTAGCTCGGCTGCGGATCGATGTGCGAGCCGCCCAGCATTTCGCCTCGAGCGGTTTGGCTGATGTAGAAGCCAAGGTCGTTTGACGCCACGATCGCATCCCAGGTTTGTTCGTAGTGATTAGTAACGAACGCCTGCAGCGGGTGGGTTCGAATGGGCAGGCGGACGTTCGCCATCGTCGCGATCGTGGTCGCGTGACCTCCAACTGCGCTGACGACGGTGCCAGCGGCAACATCGCCCGTGTTGGTCTTGACCCCGACGACCCGATCGCCGTCGAGTATGAGCCCCTCGACCTTCACGCCCTGCACGATGGTGACTCCAGCGCGCATAGCCCCCTCGGCGAACGCCCAGTTGACTCGGTCGTGCCGAGCGGTGGCCCCGCCAACGTGGAGTGAGCCACCAGTGATGGGGAACTCGCCACCAGCGTCGAGGTTGATCCCCGGAGCGAGCTTGGCGATCTCCTCAGGCTCAACGAAGTGGGTCTCGGCCCCAAAGGCGAGGTTCATCGATGACCTCGAGCGCTCTTGTCGACGGCCCGCTTCGGTGTGCGCTAACCACAACAGGCCTCGCTCGTCGTGCATGATCCACCGGTCGGTCTCGTCTTCGAGCTGGCGGTACAGATCGAGAGAGCGCTGGTAGAAGCGGACGGGTTCAGGCTTGCCGTAGTTGGAGCGGATGACGGTGGTGTTGCGTCCACTGTTTCCCCCGCCGATGTAGTCCTTCTCGATGACTGCGACGTTCGTGATGCCGTGCTTGACGGCGAGGTTGTAGGCCGTTGCGAGGCCATGGCCTCCGCCTCCGATGATGACCACGTCGTAACTCGAGCCGAGTTCGGCCCATTGCAGCGTGACCTTGGCTTCCCAGAACTCGTTCATGAGCCCATCCGATCGGCGACGTCGCGTGCCATCACATGGGGCACGACGATCAGCATTCGGTCGTCTTCAAGCCAGAGCTTTGCCGGCGCATCGGCGACTCGTCCTTGCGCCATCGAGGGACGCTCGGCCGGAAGCTCCCACGCGCAGTTTGCTTGGAGGAACGGTATGGCTTGGTCCCACGACATCCACGCGCCGTGCCAGCCCGTGTCGTCGACGATGATCGCATGCGGATCATCGACGCTGATGGTGCTGCTGTCAGCGAGCACAAGTGCTTCGTCGGGCGCAGTGCGCAGCACGATCACTTCGGCGGGAATGTCTGCGGTATCGAGCGCGGCTGGAGTCGACACGATTCGGGTGAGCAGCAGTGGTTCAAGCACGAGCTCGACTCCCTTCGGGATCGTAGAAGTGGGGTGGTACGACCCGTGCCTCGACCCCGTCTATCCGCACCGTTTCGGGGAACGCGCCGGTGACTGTTTCGAGCCAGGCCAATGCCACGCCCTTGCCGAGCGTGGGCGACCACATCGATGAACTGACCGTGCCGGCAAACTCGGTGCCAGACCACATCACGGCGCCATCTACGAGCGTGTCGCCGTCGGTCTCGATACCGACCAGCTTCTTGTCGAGTGGAATCCGGTTCGTTCGTTCGGTGGCCGTTCGGCCAATGAAGTCGCCGGTGTTCATGTTGACTGCCCACTCGTGCTGCAGCCGGCGTGGGCTGGCGTCGTAGTCCGTGTCTTGCCCGATGATGATGTGACCCTTCTCAAGACGCAGCCGAAAGAGGGCTTCGATGCCATGCGGGCGAATGTCGTGATCGGCACCGAGCTCCATGAGTGCAGTCCAGAGCTTCACCGAGTCAGCCGCCGGGTGATGGAGCTCAAACGACAGTTCGCCGGTGAAGCTCAGGCGGAAGACCTTGCATTCCACGCCCGCAATGGTGAGCGTGCTGTGTCCGAGGAATGGCGGGAGTTCGTCATCGGTGGCCCGAGCAAGCACCTCGGCCGCCTTCGGGCCAGTGATGTTGATAGCGCCGAGCGAGAGCGTCTGGTTCAGAATACGAATGTCGTGGCCCCAGCTCGCAGACCAGTCTCGAATCCACATCTCGGACATCGATGCGCCACCAGAGGTGAACGTGAGGAAGAAGGTGTCGTCATGCTCGCGGGCGATCATGCCATCATCGAGGACATAGCCACGCTCGTCGAGCATCAGCACGTAGCGCGATCGGCCAGGCTTGATCGTCGACACGTTTGTCGGGAAGATGCGCTGCAACGTTGCTTCCGCATCAGGTCCGGTGACGATCATCTTGCCGAGCGTCGAGACGTCACCAAGCGACACGCGCTCACGAACAGCGGTGTACTCGGCCTCAGTATCGCCGTAGGTCCATGGGCGCCACCAGCCACCCATCCGGTCCATCCGAGCGCCGAGCGAGCGGTGTACGTCGTCGAGTGCGGTGCGGGCCAGCTTTGGCAAATGAGACCCTGCCGCCATCTCGCTGAGGGTGAGCTGGCGGGCAACCGGGCGAGCAGTGAAGGGCGCTTGTAGTGCCTGACCTCGGTCTTGGAGAAAGGACCGCAGGTATGGCGTGCAGACGCTTCCTTGACAGGTGCCGGTGCCGGCGAGCGAGCCACGCTTCAAGAGCTCCATGTGGGTGAAGCCGCGGTCGTGGAGGTTGTCGAGCTGTTCGAACGTGACGTTGCTGCACGGACACGCAATGCCTTCGGGAGGGCAGGTGGGGATGTCGGCGTCGAGTAATGCATCGCCCACGACCCGGACGTTCATGCCGTTGCCCATGCGGGCTAAGCCGGTGCGCGGGTGAAGCCCAAGGCCAACCACGACGTTGTCGCACGGCGTCTCGACCTCGCCATCGGCGGTTGCGGTGATCACTGCGGAAACAGTGTGGTCGCCAACAAAGCGAACGAGCTCGCCGGGAGCGGCGGTTGCTCCAAGTGCGTCGGGCACGTTGCCGACCGACACAAGCTGGCCGAGATCGAGCCCAGCGTCGACGGCCTTCCGAGCCGCTCGCGGCATCCACAAACCTTCGAGGTCGCTGCCAGGAACGACCGGGTGGATCTCGGCCGCCCCCGTGGCCACCACGATCTCGTCACACTCGACTTCGATCATGCCTCCATGGGTCCGAACGAGGACCAGTGGACCCGGGTAGATCGCCACAACGTCGTGACCCGTCGATGCATCGAAACACTCGACCGAACGGCCATTGGCCTCGGCGGCGGCGCAGGCCTGCAGGCCCGATTCTCCGCCGCCGATGACGACCACGTCGGCGACCCGGTAGTCGACGGCGATGGCTGGAGCCCCGGCGTCGAGCGGTGGAAGTGGGGGAGCATCGCGGCCGTGGGGCGACACCTCTACGGCGACTTCGGCAGGCGTCTGGCACGACCGGACGTAGGAAACGTCATCGATTGTGCACAGGCAGTTTGGGCAATCGCCTTCGAAACAGAGCGGGCCACCCGAACCCGGATGGATGCCGGCCCGGAGCAGCGAGAGCAGCACCGATTCGTCAGCCGATGTCGGAATCGTCTGACCTTCGTACTCGAAACTCATGACGGGAAACCTAGCCCTTGATGCGAGCGGAAGTCGGGTCGAAGAGTGGCCCCTTGACGATGGACGCCGCGTGCTGAATCCCTGATGCTTGGACGACCACGGCGGTGCCAGGTTCGCCATGTTTGGGATCGACAAAAGCATGGGCGAGGAAGGCGCCAACGTTGTAGCCGTACTCGCCTCCGGTCACGCGCCCTACCACCTCGTCGCCGATGAACACCGGCTCGTGTCCGTAGATGACCGATGTCGGGTTCTCGAACTGAAGCGTGACGAGCTTGTGGTTGACGGGTGCCGCAAGTGCGGCTTCCTTGCCGAAGAAGTCCTTGGTCTTGTCCATGGCCCAGGCCACACCGCTTTCGGCAGGAGTGAACTTCGAGCTCATGTCGGAACCGAAGAGGCGGTAGCCCTTCTCGATGCGTCCGGACATGACCGCGCTCACGCCAACGGCAGGCATGTCGAATGCTCGGCCGGCCTCCCACAAGGTGTCCCACACGTGGAGTGCGAACGATGGGGGAACGTAGAGCTCCCAACCGAGCTCGCCGACGTACGAAATGCGGACGGCTTTGACCTTGGCCATGCCGACGTCGATTGTCTTGGCCGTGTACCAGGGGAATCCGTCGTTACTGACATCGCTTGTGCTCGTTGCTTCGAGGACCGCCCTGGCGTTTGGACCCCAAAGGCCGATCGCCACATGTTCTTCGGCGCAGTCGCGGTAGGTAACCGAGCCGTCGTCAGGGGCGAGGGCAGAGAACGCAGCGATCTCGGCGGGCATGTTTGCGATGCCGGTGAGAATCCACCAGATGTCTTCGTCGATACGGGTGACCGTGACGTCGCGGGTGATGCCGCCCGATGGTGCGAGCACAAGCGAGTAGGCAACGCCACCGATGGGCAGGTCGATGTCGGCAGTGCAGAGATATTGCAGGTGTTCGAGCGCCCCTGGACCACGTACCTCGATCGGGCCAATCGCCGCCGACCAGTCGACCATGCCGACGTTCTCGCGCATCTCGAGATGCTCGGCACCCATGATGGGTGTCCATCCGGTTGCGTCGTAACCGACGCGATCGGGGATCGATTCACGGTGCTTGGCGACCAGCGGCTCGTTCGAGGCGTAGTACAGCGGAGTCTCCTGCGACGCGAACGGCACGAGCTCGGCACCGAGCGCTTCGAGGCGATGGTGGTACGGCGCATGACGAAGCCCTCGCACCGATGAGGCGACCGCACTTGGGTGTAGATCCTCGAAGCCGATTTCGTAGAAGTACTTGGACTGGCGAGAGAGAAACTCGCGGTTCGACTGATGCGGGTGGAACCGGTTGATGTCAGCCACAGCAACATCCATGCCCGGGTCGCCGGTTGTCATCCAACGCGCCATGACCGCACCGACTTCGCTGGCAAACGACAACCAGGCGCCTACGGCAGACCACAGTCCCTTGATGTTGCTCTCGCCCATGATCGGGTGATCGTCCACCGTGAACGAGAACATGCCGTTGAAGCCGTCACGGATACCTGCGTCGCGCAGCGGCGGCATGTGACGCTGCATGAGCTCCCAGCCATCGGTGAAGTCCTCGGGCGTGAAGGGGAGCATCGCGGACTTCGGCAGGTTCTTCGGGTCAACCAGGCGAGCCTCGTGGGCATAGCTACCGATGCCGATGTGGTCGTGGTGCTGGCGGAAGTAGATCTGAATGTCATCGAAGGTGACTACGGGCATGGTTACTTCGGTGTGCTTCCGATCGTCGAGGGCGGCGACCGGGTTGGTGAAGATGTATTGGTGTTCGCCGGGGAACAGCGGCATCGATACGCCGGTCTTCTCGGCGAGCAACGGCGCCCAGATGTTCGTGCAGAAAATCGCTTGGTTGCAGGTGATGCGGCCAGCCTCGCCATCGGTAACGACGGCGACGATTCGGCCGTCTTCGACTTCGATGTCGGTGACCTCGCTGTCTCCGTACCACGTGGTGCGACCCGTTGCCTCAGACACCTGACGCATCGACGTGGCGATCAGGCTGGTCTTCACGATTCCAGACAGTGGGTGGAAGATGCCGCCGGCGATCTGGGATGGGTCGACGAGCGGGAGCTTCTCGGCGACTTCGTCGGGTGTGAGCATCGGGGAGTCGAAGCCGTGGCTAAGGCCCATCTCGCGGAGTCGACGGTGACTGCCGAGCCGCTCTTCGGTGTTGGCGATTTGGACGAACCCGGTGCGGAAGAACTGCTCTTGCCCTTCGATTGCGAGCGGAAGCTTGTCGTACACCTTCCGGCTCTCGCTCCCGAGCGTGGTGAAGAAGCGGGAGGGAGTGAGCGTTCGGAGTCCACCTGGCGCATGCGAGGTCGAGCCGTCGTTGTGGTCGAGGTCGCCCTTGTCGACGACGACGACGCCTTCGACTCCCATATCGGCGAGGTGGTAGGCCACGCTCGAGCCGATAATTCCGGCCCCGATCACGACGATGTTTGCATCTGTTGTCATTGCTTCCCCCTGCTTACCACTGTCCTACACGTGCGATCTGACGATCTTAGACAGCACTAGACAGGACTGTATAGTCCGCCATAAAGTGCGTCAATGACGAGAAGACGACGGTCGGCCCGAGCGCCCCGCACCGCTCAAAGCACCGAGCATCATCGCAACCTGATCAACCCATTTGAGCCGTTGCGGGTGATGTCAGACGACGAGGTAGCGACTATTCACGAGACCGCGATTCGGTATCTCGCCGACGAAGGCATGCGTGTTCTCGACGAAGAAGCGCGGGACCTCTACGCCCAAGGTGGCTCGGTCGATGGCGAGATGGTCCGGATCGACCCGGACCGAATCCGCGAAGCGCTTGCGACCGCACCGTCGACGTTCGACGTGAGCGCACCTGTCCCGCATCGCTCGATCTCGATGGGCGGCAAGAGCCTGAACCTCGCTCCCGTTGCCGGGCCGCCGTTCGTCACCGACCGCATCTCTGGGCGACGCGCTGGCACGCTCGAAGATCAGAAGAACTTCCTGCGGATGACTCAGCACTTCGATGTGATGTCGACTATCTGCCCGAGCGTTGAACCCGACGACATCCCGATCAACGAACGTCATCTGTTGTCGACGCAAGCGTCGCTCACCCTCACCGACAAAATCCCGTGGGTGTTCTGCCGAGGCCGCGACCGCGTGCGCGACGCCTTCGACATGATCAAGATCCGCAACGGCATCGAGTCCGACGAGGAGTTCGCTGCTGAAGCGCGATGCTGGTCGGTGGTCAACATGAACTCGCCTCGCCAACTCGACACCGTAATGGCTCGAGGCATCATCGATTTCGCGTCCATGGGTCAGATGCTCATCATCACCCCGTTTACCTTGGCGGGAGCGATGGCGCCGATCACCTTGGCCGGAGCGCTGTTGCTGCAGCACATGGAAGCGCTGGCCGGCATCACGCTTTCGCAGATCGTGAACCCCGGAGCGCCAGTCGTGTACGGGGCGTTCACCTCGAATGTCGACATGAAGAGCGGCTCACCCGCCTTCGGAACGCCCGAAGCGCAGAAGGCTGCGTTTGCCAGCGGTCAGCTCGCCCGACACATCGGCTTGCCGCTCAGGTCGTCAGGCTCCAGTGCGGCGAACGGTCCCGATGCCCAAGGTGGCATGGAGACGATGATGAACACCTACGGAGCCTTCCTGGGCGGCGCGAACATCATCATGCACACCGCAGGCTGGCAAGAGGGCGGACTGTCGGCGAGCTACGAAAAGTTCGTCATCGACATGGAAATGTGCCAGATGATCGCCGAGATGTGTCACCCGGTCGTGGTTGATGAGGCAACGCTCGGGGTCGAAGCAATCACCGATGTGGGTCCGGGCGGTCACTTCTTCGGCACATCGCACACGATGGAGCGCTACGAGACTGCGTTCTACGACCCGTTGCTCTTCACCCGCTGGACCTATGAGCAATGGAGCGAGGAAGGTAGTCCGAGTACCGGCGATCGAGCGACTGCACTCTGGCAGAAGATCTTGGCCGACTACAAAGCACCACCCCTCGACGATGCAATTGCCGCCGAGCTTGATGATTTCGTCCAACGCCGGATCTCCGAGGGTGGCGCCCCGGTCGACGGCTGATGGCAACTTCGACCAGCGAGGCACATGACAGTGTCGAGAAGACCGGCAACGTCAAAGCCACACGCGACGACTGGATCAAAGCCGCTCGATCGAAGCTCGACAGCGTTGCCATCGACGAGCTGAAGATCCTCAACTTGGCCGAAGATCTCGAAGTCTCGCGTTCGAGCTTCTACTGGTACTTCGACGACATCGTCGAACTTCGCGAAGAGCTCTTCGCAAAGTGGAGAAACTCGACCACAGCGATCGTCGAGCGGGTTGAGCGGCCGGCCGACAACATCACCTCTGCCATCTTGGGGATCTTCGCCTGCTGGGTAGACCCTGAACTGTTCGACCCGCAGCTCGAGTTCGCGATTCGAGATTGGGGTCGACGCAATGACGAGGTGGCGACGCTTGTGGAGGCGGCCGACGAGCAGCGACTCGATGCGCTCGCCACGATGTTCGGCCGCTACGGCTTTGCCTCGGCCGACAGCACGGTGCGAGCTCGGCTGCTGTATCACGGGCAACTCGGCTACCACCTCGTTGGTACGAACGAGCCGACCGAGCGACGTCTGAGCTTCTTGCCGAGCTACCTCGAGACGCTTACCGATGTCGAGCCATCACAAGAACTGCTCGACGAGTTCGCTGACTTCTTCCGCGGCATGCAACCCGACTGAGGCCCCGGCAGCTGCCTAATGCTGCCTCTTCATGATTTGGGGTCAGAGCCCTTGAGGCGTGCAGCGAGAACGCGCGGGTCGGTGTCGTCGATTCGCTTCATGGCGCCGTAGATCCAGCCCGAGCCTTTGGGGGATGCGAACTCGGTTGGCCGGCCATCAGACTCCGGCGCTTTGCAGTACTCGAGCGTGTCTTGGCTGAGTCGGTAGAGCACCAGGTGCGGTCCGCTGTTTGCAAGCTCGTCCGTGCCTTCTTGCAGGTTGGTGAAGCCGTTGGGGTCCTCGATGAACTCGACATGGCGTCCACCTCCGATTCGCTTTCCTTCGAAGTAGACATCGAAGGTGCCGTCGGCGTGAATCTGTTCGATCACGTGCTCGACGTTGACTGTCGAGCCGTTCATCGTGTGGTGCACGCACTCCCACCAGCCGACAAACCCGGGATGCCCATCATAGGAATGCCACCTCAACGCTGCCTGTGGAGCCATGGTGTCGCGATCACCAGAGCGCGCAGCGGTAGATGACACATCGTGGAACGAGTCGTCAGTTTCGAGCAGGAACTCGTCTGGGACAGTCGTCCCGGTTCGGGCAGCGACGACGACCTGGGGGAGGCGAGCAACGGCATCGTCACGTTCAGTCGAGTCTGCGTAGTACTTGACGTCGTTCACCTGATGCCACTTGTCCGCTCCCATGATCACCACATCAAACCCTTGGGCGATGTCGACGATCAATTTCTGGTCGGTCGTTGCGACATGTAACCAGTCGTACTCGGCGGCGTCCGCTTCGAGGATGGCGATTCGTTCGGCAAACGGAGGGCCGGGAGGGGACGGCTTGTCGAGCGCTACCTCCGAAACGATCAGGTGGACCTCGTCGAGGTCATGATCGTCGCGGGCACGCTGCGAGAGTTCCAGATGTGCGATCGTTAGTGGGTTGAACGATCCGGGGAAGGCTCCACGTCGGCGAGTCACGTGATCAGCGTATGGCGAGGCACGCACGGCCGCGGTTCTACATAGACCAAACCACGAGATGAGCTTGGTTCCGGTGCGCTCTAGAAATGCGCCAAGGGTTTGATGTCGACGTCGGCGAGTGGTGCCGGGTATCCAAACAGCCACCCCTGGCCGTACTGAATGCCAATGTCCGACATCAGCTCGAAGGTGGCTTCATCCTCAATCCACTCAGCAACGACGCGAGCTCCGATCAGTCGGGCGGCATTCACGATCGACCGGATCGTGATTTCGGCGAGGTCATCGGTCGTTGCCTTCGCCACCCAGTAGCCGTCGATCTTGACCGCATCGACACCCACATCTCGGATGGTTGACAATGCTCGCCACTCCGAGCCGAGGTCGTCGATGGCGATTCGGGCACCGAGTTGAACGGCCGCTGAAACAGAGCGCTGAAAGCCCTCGGCATCGATCGTGACGAACCGCTCGGGCACTTCGAGCATGAGGCGGTTCGGCGCCACATCGAATTCGGCAAGCGCGTCCCTCAGATCATCGATAGCTCGGCCGCTCGCCATGCTTTTTGTTGTGATGTTGACACTCGCTGAGGCTCCCGGATTTGTGCTGAGCCACTCGACCGTCGATCGCAGCACCCACCCGTCGAGCTGCTCGAGGGTGTCGTCTTCGTTAGCGGTTTGAAGCAGTACATCCGGGGTATGGACAAGGCCCGAATCATCCATCACGCGCAAGAGCATCTCGTAGTAGGCGGGGTGGTCCCGGTCGTTCATCGGGACGACCGGTTGGGCAACGAGAAACAGCTTGTCCGCGTCGAACGGCGCAGAAGCGCCTTGGTTACTAGCAGCTCGATTGTTCAGGGTTTCGGAGGCCATACCCAAAACTCGGTTCGGTCTTGGCTCTCCTTTACGCGACGAACAAGAAGTAGCGGATTTGTCAGCGTGTGTTCGATGTTGCAAGCAGGGCAGCTGTCGGGGCATACTCGCAGCGTGAAATTTCGCCAGAACCTCGTAGTAGTAGTTATTTAGCACGCGACGGAAACGTCGTGTGCTTCGCCTTCCCAGCCGGGAAGGCTCTTTGGTTTTTGGCCAGCACTTCACACGTAGCTCACCGGATAGGACATGAACATGCAGATGGACGGAGGATCAGCACTCCTAAAGGCTCTCGACTTCGAGGGTGTCGAGGTGGTGTTTGGATACCCCGGCGGTGCGATCATGCCCGTCTATGACTCCATGGTCGGCGGCACCGGCCCTCGCCACGTGCTCGTACGCCACGAACAGGGTGCGGGCCATATGGCCTCGGGCTACGCCCACGCCACCGGCAAGCCCGGCGTGGTCATGGTCACCAGTGGCCCTGCGGCAACCAACATCGTGACGCCGCTCGCCGACGCCTACCTCGATTCGGTTCCGGTCGTTGCGATCACCGGCCAGGTTCCCTATGGCCTCATCGGCACCGATGCCTTTCAGGAGACCGACACGACCGGCATCACTATGTCGATCACCAAGCACAACTACCTGGTGTCTGACCCGAACGACATCCCGCAGATCGTTCACGAAGCATTCCACATCGCCACGCACGGCCGCCCCGGTCCGGTGCTGATCGATCTGCCGAAGAACATCACCGACGCGAAGAACCCGGATTCGCTCATGACGTGGAACGATCCGGTCGCCATCGATCTGCCCGGATTCAAGCCAGTGCTCGATGGAAAGCCCGAAGACATCAAGGCTGCTGTCGAGCTCATGCTCAAGGCCGAACGTCCGGTGCTTTACGCCGGAGGCGGCATTCTCAAGTCGCGCGGTGCCGACGAGCTCCGTGCCCTTGCCGAGAAGCTGAACATTCCGGTCGTGACGACGCTCATGGCTCGAGGCGCTATCCCGGACAGCCACGAACTCAACCTCGGCATGCCAGGCATGCACGGCAACTACACCGCCGTTATGGCCATGCAGGAGTCCGACCTGCTCATCGCTATGGGTAGTCGCTTCGACGACCGTGTCACTGGCCGGCTCGACAGCTTTGCCCAAGGGGCGAAGGTCATCCACGTCGATATCGACCCGGCAGAGCTCAACAAGATCCGTCCGGCTGACGTCGCCATCCGTGGCGATGCCAAGCGGGTCATGGGTCAGATGCTCGACGAGCTCGGGTCTCGCGAGGGCCTCGATGTTACGGCGTGGCGTTCGACCCTGTCGGGTTGGCAAGAGAACTACCCGTTGGCTTACGAACAGGCCGAGCCAGGCGCCAAACTCAAGCCGCAGATGGTGCTCGAGCGACTGCATGCGCTGTCTCCAGAAGACACGATCGTCGCATCGGGCGTTGGTCAGCATCAGATGTGGGCAAGCCAGTACTGGAAGTTTGAGAAGCCCTACAGGTGGCTGAATTCAGGCGGTCTTGGCACCATGGGCTACTCGATCCCAGCAGCGATCGGAGCGAAGGCGGGCATGCCCGACGCCACGGTATGGGCTGTCGATGGCGATGGTTGCTTCCAGATGACCTGTCAGGAGCTCATCACCGCAGCGGTCGAGGGTATTCCGGTCAAGATCGCATTGCTCAACAACACGTACCTCGGAATGGTCCGCCAGTGGCAGGAGATGTTCTACGAGAACCGCCTGTCTGAGGTTGATCTCAGCGGTCCGGTTCCCGACTACATCAAGCTCTCCGAAGCCATGGGCTGCGTTGCGATCCGTGTGGAAGATCCAGACGAGGTTGATGCGGCCATCGAAAAGGCGAACAGCATCAACGATCGTCCGGTTGTTGTGGAGTTCCTCACCGAGCCAAACGAGAACGTCTACCCGATGGTTCCTGGTGGCAAGAGCAACTCCGAAGTTGTCGTTCCGCCGTTCCAGCAAAAGGAGTCGAAGTGAAGCGCTCACAGCTTGCCGAAACCCATACCATCGCGGCGCTTGTTGAGAACAAAGCCGGCGTCCTGGCTCGAGTGGCCGGGCTGTTTGCCCGTCGTGGCTTCAATATCGAGTCGTTGGCCGTTGCGCCGACGGACGATCGCTTCAGCCGCATTACGATCGTTGTCGATGCTGACTCCGCCCCGATCGATCAGATCAAGAAGCAGCTCGACAAGCTGATCGACGTCGTCGATATCACCGAGCTGTCGGTCGAGGACTCGGCGCTACGCGAGATGGTTCTTGTGCGTCTTGAGCTCGGCGACGAGGCCAAGGTTGCCGAGGTCGAGGAGCTCGTCGCAGGCTTCAGTGGAAGCGTCGTTCGTGTTCGCGGAGCGAACATGATGTTGTCGCTTTCAAGCAGTCCCGACGATCTGGACAGCTTCCTCGACAGGCTCCAGCCATACGGCATCACCGCACTCCAACGCACCGGCGCCATCGCCATCCCCGGCATCTAACCTCTCCAAAATTTCGTGGTTTCGACACACCTGATGTGTTCGAACCACGAAATTTCAGGATTTGAGAAACTTGTCGGCCATGCGGACGAGTTCGCTGGGGTTGTCGATGTACATCGACCACAGAATTTCCTGAATTGTCCAGCCCTCGGCCTTTGCTCGATTGCGTTTGCGACGGTCGCGTTCGACGTCTTCGCGCCCGAAGTGCCACTGCAGTCCATCGAGCTCCCAGGCTTTTCGTAGGTTTGGCCAAGCTAGGTCGGCTTGCATGATGAATCCGCCCTCACTGTCGTGGATCCGGTACTCAACTTTCGGGGTCGGGATGTTGCCTCGTTCCAATAGCTGAACGATGCGCCGGCTGAAGTCGGACAGCGGAACAGTCCTGTTGTCCAGGCGGACCTGCAGGAGCTGACGAATGGGTAGGCATCCGTTTCTGCCATGTCGAGAGTGCTCGCTGAGACAGTCAGCCAACTTGAGCCAGGTGGTAGCTCGCTGTCGAATCGCAGCTTCGGCGATTCGTTCGGTCATCTGAAAGCTTGTCTCATTGGCGCAATCCAAAATCGAACGCTGGGGCCCGGTGCACGGAATGCCGTTGCGAATAGTCTCGTCTCGGAACTCCCATTGGGTCGACTCGTGTGTGATTACGTCTTCGTAGCGGAACCAGCGGCCCTTCTCGATAGTGATTTCGACTGGTGGAGTTCGGTAGACATCAAAGCCCCACAACGCAACAGCGCACTTGTGTGAAGCAACTCCACCTGAAGCAAGAACGGCGGCCAGAAGATGCCCGTGCCACGACGTCGGCGCGGCAGCATGGAAGTACACCGATCGATACGGCGATGTCCATTTCCCTGTCGTAACTCGATGTTGAATCTGGCGGGCTGACAGCCCCGCAGCTAATGCCTGTTGTCTTGTGATAACACCGCGCTGGGCTCTGAACTGGTCGTCGACGGATGGTAGTTGCGCCATGTGTGCGTTCCCTCTATGCGCAATGAGCAAGGGGAAGCTGCTACCAAGATCGTGCGCCACACGCCGAGTGCGCGCCAAACCGGCCAAAATTTCGTGGTTTCGACACACAGAATGTGTTCAAACCACGAAATTTTCCGGGGAGAGAGGGGGTTAGTAGGAACCCTTTTGGAGGAGGACTGCGGGGACGGTTCGCAGGATGATCACGAGGTCGGTGACGAGGGTCCAGTTGTCGACGTAGTACAGGTCGAGCTGTCCGTAATCGTCGCCATCACCATCGCCGTCGAGGCGGCCGCCGACCTGCCACATGCCGGTGATGCCAGGCTGTACACGAAGGCGATTACGGAGCTCAGGCTTCCACTGCTCGACCTCGTTGGGAAGCGCAGGACGTGGGCCGACAATGCTCATCTCGCCGCGCAACACGTTGATGAACTGAGGAAGCTCATCGATCGAGGTCTTACGGAGGAGGCCACCGATCTTGGTGATGCGAGGGTCGTCCTTGATCTTGAAGATCGGACCCTTCGCTTCGTTGAGATGGCGCACGTTCTCGAGCTGCTTCTCCGCATCGATGACCATAGTGCGGAGCTTGTACACCTCGAACTCTTCGCCGTCACGGCCAACACGAACCTGCTTGAAGAAGATGGGCCCCGGGCTCGTGGCCTTGATCCCAAGCATGGCTGCCAAGAGAATCGGTAGCGTGCCTAAGAACAAGATCGTGCCGAGGATGTAGTCGAACATCTGCTTCGCTGATGCACGCCATCCACCACGCTCTACGGGCTCGATGTACACCATCGGGAAACGCCCAAGCGGACGAATCGTTAGGCGATCTGAGGCGATGTCGCACAGGGTCGATGACAGCTCGACGTGCACATCGTTCTCGGTGAGTGTGCGGATCAGGCGGTTGCTTGTGCCAACCTCGATACCGGTTGCCGCAATGATGACGCCGCCCGCACTGTTTTCCTTGATGGCGGCAAGTGCCTTCTCGGTGTTCTCCAGGTCGGCAATGCCGTTTGGAAGCTGGTCTTCGAGATAGCCAAGCACTTTGTAACCGTGCGAGGCGTCCTTGTCGAGCATGTCGCGCACAAACGCACCCTCTGCGTTCTTGCCGACGATGTAGACGTTGCGAAGGTTCTCGCCGTTCGCCCGACCGCGCTTGAACATGTAGCGGGCGACCGATCGCTCGATACCAACAAACAGGAGCATCAAAAGGAACGCAATGACGGCCAAGAACCGGGACAAGATGACCTGGGAGAAGATCGAGATCGCAAAAACACCCATGAAGCCGTAGAAGATGGCCTTCACAACTCGTTCGGCCTCGTCGGTGCTTCGCGAGATGTGACGGGCACGGTAGAGGTACTGACGGGTGAAGCTGATCGGCCAGACCGGGAAGGTAGCGACGAACAACCAGAAGTACTGACGAGGCAGCACCGGGTCTTCTGGGCTGATCCACTGATGGAGGATGTTGGCGACGAGGAGAGCCAGCGCAACAGCGTTCAGGTCGGCGATGAAAACCGCAGCCTTTCGAGCGTTAAACCGTGACGGGCGATCGCCGCGTCCGGAGAAGACCGTCGACGTTGGATGCAGCACAACGCCAGGACTGGCGGTGCTCGCTACATCGGTTTCTGGAGTCGTCGACATTTCCGCTCTTCCATTGGGTTCAACCGCCATGACCAACTCTACGACGCACAGGTATTTCGCGCCGGGGCCAAGGGGCCCAGTTCTGGTACAAAGCTTCCATCGGCAACTCTGCCTCTGGATACAACAGTCTGGTCAATTTTTACGTGTGACGTGTGGACGGCACGAGTGTCAGCGGTCTCCGCTGATTACCCAGGTCGCGCGACCCGATTCAGACGACGAGCTCTAGGAGGTCGGAATCCAGATCAGAGTGAAGTCATCGATGGAAATATCGGTCTTCTCGAGAGGGACCTCGAGCGTTTCGATGTTCTTGGCCTTCTCGTCCCACTCGGACTGAATTTCCCACATCGTGTCAGTCAGCTCTGTCTCGAGCTCGTCGAGTTCGTCGGCCTTGTCGGCAAGCCGGTTCTCGGCCGTTTTCAGCCGCTCCTCGGCGTTGCCCTTTACCCGGCTCTTCGACGACGCCCGACGGGCACCTCCGAGGATGCTGCGAGTCGAGCGACGTCCGCCAAGAACGCCGCCGAGTACCGACATTCCGAGGTCGAGAAGCTGGTCCTTGCCGCGAGAATCGACGTCGGCTTCAAGCTCGCGAATGCGGTCTTCCGACTTCTCCATTGCAGCGCGAATGCGGTCCATTTTAGTCTCGAGCGACTTGCGGATCTTGGCGACGTCTTCGTCGGCCTTGTCTCCGGCAGCAACGTTGCAGCGTTCGATGAAGGCCTCTTCGGTTTCGCCGACCCGCGATGCCATTTTCAGGTCGGGGTTGGTCATCAGCTCGAGAGACTCGTTGCGGTAGAGCCGGTCTTTCAGCTGAGTCTTTGCAGCCGAGTACAAGCCTTTGGTATGCACCTTGGCGTCGGGCAGCACGAAGACGTGATTGTCGTTCACCTTGGCATTACGCAGGTCGCGATCGTCGAAGTCGACTTCGATCGCGTTGTCGACGTCGATGTCGTTTTCGATCGGGAAGATGATGGCCTCGTACTCGACTTCGTGACGCAGATCGGCCTTCGTGTCGTCGAACAACAAGTTGACGCGGGTCGCGACGCCAGCGGCGAGGCGGACACCGTCAGGGTCGCCGCCTACCTCGCTGAGCCAAGGTGACGCCGGGTCGACGAACTTCACGTCGATGCCGTCGGCGATCTCGGGCTGCATGGCGCTCTCATCATCGCCGAGCGGGCGTCCAGCATCCTGTGGCGCCGCAGCCGGAGTGGTGGGCGCCTGGCCGGCCTGAGGGGCTGCAGGAGCCGCTGCTGCAGCAACAGGTGCCGCAGCCTTGCGCTCTTCCATAAGCTCGGCGATCTGGGTGCGTGTAAGCGGCCCTGGCAGGTAGCTCATGGCCCAGCGGGTGCCGAACACCGTTGGTGCGGTAGCTCGGGTCTGATGCAGGAGGAACTGACGCTTGTCGAGCGCCGAGATGATGTTCGAGAGCTCTTGTTTATTCTCGCCACCGCTCGCGGCCGACATGCCTTCGAGCAGCCGGTCCTTGTCGCGCTCAGTCTGCAAACGTCCGACCATCCACGTGCCGGCGTTCGAGAGCGCCTTGTAGTCGATGTCGACAGGGTTCTGCGTAGCAAGAACAAGTCCGACGCCGAATGCACGAGCCTGCTTCAGGATTGTCAGGATCGGCTTCTTCGACGGTGGCATTGCGGTCGGAGGCACGTACCCCACGACCTCGTCCATGTAGACGAGCGCCCGAAGCTCGGGTGTGCCCGCCTGCTTGCGCATCCACGTGACGACCTTCGACAGGATCAGCGTGACGACGAACTGGCGCTCGGTTTCGTTGAGGTGGGCGATCGAGATGATCGACGCCTTGGGTCCGTTGCTGAGCATGTTGTCGATGTCGAGCGGTTCGCCTTCCATCCACGAAGCGAACGCCGGCGATGCCAACAGGCCGTTGAGCTTCATGACGAGCGCGGTGCGGTCTTTGGCGGGGTAGAAGCTGTCGAGCTCGAGCACGCCCAACTTGCGCATTGGCGGGTTCTGAATCTGGCCGAGCAAGGTGGACAGGTCGAGGTCTTTGCCTTCTGTCCAGGAGCGATGAACCAGGTTCGACAGAAGGATATGTTCGCGACTGGTAAGCGGGTCGGCTTCGATGTCGACGAGCGCGAGCAGCGACGACACAAGGCCTTCCACTTCGTCGGCGAGCGCTTCGCTGTCGGCGCCATCGGGTGCCGACAAGTCGCCGATGATGTCGAGCCCAACGCCCGAGTTCGAACCCGGCGTGTAGATCGTGAAGTCGGCCTTGCTTCGGAGGTTGGCGAGTCGCTCGCCCGTGATGCCTGAGCCCTCGAGGCCGTTCTTCCACATCTCTGCGGTCTTGGCGGCGTGTTCGCTCACCGAGATGCCATCGCGGTCGGCGTCAGCGGGGTTGACCCACGGCTCGAAGTCGGAGCCGTTGAACTCGGGGAAGGTGAGCAACAGGTTGCCCATGTCGCCCTTCGGATCGATGATGATCGTCGGGATGCCCTGCAACAGGGCCTCCTCCAACATGATGATCGACAGGCCGGTCTTACCCGAGCCGGTCATACCGACGATCACGCCGTGCGTGGTGAGGTCACTCGCTTCGAGATGGACCTGATCGCCGGTGCGATCTCCGGTCGAAGAGTCGAGTACCCCGCCCAGGTACAGGTGGCCTTGTGGAACTTCAGTCATGCACCGGATCCTAGTTGCTACGGCCGCTAGCGATAGATGTCCGAGACCACCTTTGCCCCAGAGTTGGGCAGTACCACCTTGAGGAACGCGTGGGTGAGTAGGTGTACCGGCAACAGGACCAGGTACGCGGCGTCGGCGTGCGCAGGTCGCGTTAGGCGTTGTGCGAGCTTGGGGCCGATCCGGTCGTAGACCTGTCGCAGGGCGCGATGTATGAGGGGTAGCGAAGAGGCGAGCACAATTTCGCCTGCCTTCAGAACGCGCAGTTGCGTATTTACGGGTGTTCCGAAAGGCCCCACGGTCGATTGCACGAACCGATGATGTCCTCGGGCAGCCGCTGTGGCGACATAGCAATCGATCGGTTCGGTCGGCAACTCGTTGTACACCTCGATCGACCGTTGGATCCCATGGCGCCACGTAGCGACGAACAACGCAGCAGGGATGAACGGTGCCCACGGCGGAGAAGAAACTGACGTGGTTCCTCGTAGCACCATGACGATGATGGCCAAGGACATCGTCGGTCCCGAACCGGCCATCAAGATCAAGAGGATTGAGCTTGGCGCTTGCGCAGGTACTGCGCCTATTGCCAGCAGGAGCCCCACGAGTACCCCCACGCTGACCATAGCGACAAGCCACCACGTCGACCTCTCAGAATTACGTGGCTTGAGTGCCGCTCGTGAGACGCCGTAGATGATCGGCCACATGCCTAGAGACATCATGATGCTGATACCGACGCTCGCGATCGCTAGCAGCAACGCGTACATCGTGGCCATTGCCGCAGCGAGATACAGCCCTAGCCGGAGCGGCCATGGCTGCACTCGCTTCGGGAACACCAACGTCCCAACAACGAGAGCAATCGTGCCGACAGTTACCGATCGAAACCAGCCGAGGAGCCCGAACTCCAGTGCGATGGCAGCTTTGCCGCTTAGGGAACCGTCGTGCCATTCCGGACGCAACAGGCCATCGCTAATGACGAAGAACGACGCAGCGGGAACGACCACCATCCATAACGCACACAATGCCCGCAGGGCGGTGCTCTCGAGCCATGGGTGCGTCAACGGCTTCGAAGCGTCTTGGGAAAGGTCGTTGCTCATCAACCCACAATGACGCACGCTGCCTAAGGCCGAGCGAAGAGCAGCGTTGCAAAACGATGAAGACCTACCCGCACCCAGCTTGCAGCCGGGTGCGGGTAGGTCGACGAAATCAGTCGAGGCGTTCGACGACCATGGCCATGCCCTGGCCGCCACCTACACACATCGACTCGACGCCGTAGCGGCCGCCCGAGTCCTCAAGGCCGTTGAGCAGCGTGGTCATGATGCGAGCACCGGTCATGCCAAATGGGTGACCGAGGGCGATCGAGCCGCCGTTGACGTTCAGCTTGTCTTCAGGGATGCCGAGCTCGTCAGCAGATCCAAGAACCTGGACCGCAAAGGCTTCGTTGATCTCGAAGAGGTCGATGTCGTCGACGGTGAGTTCAGCGCGATCGAGGGCCGACCGGATTGCCTCGATCGGGCCGAGGCCCATGATCTCTGGATTGAGACTGGTGACAGCGCTCGAGACGATGCGAGCGAGTGGCTTGATGCCGAGCTCGGCAGCCTTTGTATCGCTCATGACGACTACCGCTGCAGCGCCATCGTTTAGTGGGCAGGCGTTGCCAGCGGTGATGGTTCCGTCTGGCCGGAACACTGGCTTGAGCTGGCTGACGCCCTCGATTGTGGTGCCTTCGCGGATGCCGTCATCCTGGCTCATGACGGTTCCGTCAGGAAGGGTGTACGGCGTGATCTCACGCTCGAAGAAGCCGCGGTTACGAGCTTCCTCGGCACGGTTCTGGGAGCGAACGCCCCACTCGTCTTGGCGTTCACGGGAGATGCCCGTGATCTGGGCGACGTTCTCGGCGGTCTGACCCATAGCGATGTAGACGTCGGGGGTTTCCGGGGCGGTCCACATGTCGGCTTCGCCGGCGGAGCGCTCGGCGGTGCGAGCTTCGGCGTCGGTGAACATCTCGTTGTGCGGGCCAACGTCGGATGCGCCGCTGCCGTAGCGGCTAACGGTTTCGACGCCGCCGGCTACGAAGACGTCGCCCTCGCCTGCCTTGATGGCGTGTGCGGCCATTCGGATGGTCTGAAGTGACGAGCTGCAGTAGCGGTTCACGGTGACGCCTGGGGCTTCGAGGCCGGCCATGATCGAGGACACGCGTGCAATGTTGTAGCCGCCTTCACCGGCTGGCTGTCCAATTCCCCACAGCACGTCTTCTACGTCTGCTTTGTCGAGCGCTGGGACCTTGCCAAGCACGTCGTCGATGATGAAGGCTGACAGATCGTCAGGTCGGGCTTCGACGAGCGAGCCCTTGCCTGCTCGGCCAATAGGGGTTCGCGATGCGGCGACGATGACGGCTTCTGCCATTGGATGTCCTCTCAAACGGTTCGTTACTGGTTGGTAGCTTACGGGAGAGTAAGCAGGTTGTCCTAGGGGCAAATTCCCTGGGCCGCATGAGTTCACTGTAGTGCGGATCGTTTTGGACATTTCCCTACTCGTGTGGTAGCGCTTCGCAAGGCACCCCATCTCAAATACAGATGGCCCCCTCGCGGGAAACTATTGGAATTGTCGTCCCATCCGCGCGCATCATCGTCAACGGCAAGAGTGGAGTAGAGGGTATTTCGGGCGCGCCAGCTCAGCACGTAAAACTGCTGTGTCTTGTCGACGTCCTGCCCTCAGAGGGACCAAGGACAATAATGATCGAATCACTTGCAGTAACAAGCGAGTCGACCTCCTGGATGGGCAAGGGAGCATGCGCTGGCGACAGCGATCTCTTCTTTGCGCCGTTCGCCGAGCGACCCGAAGCACGGGTGCGCCGGGAGGCCAAAGCTCGCGTTATTTGTGAGAGCTGTGACGTCGTATCGGCTTGCCGGGCGTACGCCCGAGGCAATCTCGAACTGGGCTACTGGGGTGGTGAGTCCGAGTCCGAGCGCGCTGCCGCCGGATTTGCTCCGACCACGCCAATCATCGGTCGCCGCAAGGTCGCCGAAACCCGCGCTGCTGCAGCGCTGGGTCGTAGCGTTCGAAGCTAGGCACGTTCGGGGCTAGCCCCGAAGTCGTTCAACAATCTGCATTCGCTTGTCGACCCGGGCCCGGTTTCGCGGCCCCGGGGCGTCAGCATCTCCGCTGTCGTAGGCGGCGTCGCCTTCCCAACACACGATCCGGCCGTCCTTGGTCGCGAAGGACTTCGTGTGATGCAAGCGCGCTCCTTGGGTGATCACATGATCGACCAACGAGGGGACCGAGTCGAACTCGCCAAGATCATCGAGCGTGATCCACGTGGGAGGCGCAAGGGGAAAGCCGCCAGCGGCATTCGCAGCGAGCGCGTCGGCCGGAGTGGTCCAGCGATAGTCGTCGTTCTCGGACAGGTCGAGCTCGATCTCACCGGCGTGCTCGGGGGCGATAAAGAACCACGTGGCAAACCGTTTCGGTGCACCGCTCTTGGGTGGCATCCAGTGAGAGAACCATGCCAGCGAACTGAGGTTGCATGACAGTGCCGTCTCTTCGAGGGTTTCGCGAACAGCACCGTTGGCAGCGGTTGAAAGGAGTGCCGGAGCGCCCCAATGCGCCTGGTCTTCGTCCAAGTCGTCGGGCGCAGGTCCGTCAGCGTCTTCGAGGACCCCGCCGGGGAAGGTCCACATGCCACCGAAGCTCAGATCGGGGTTTCGACGCACCATCAGCACCTCCAGCCCAATTGACGTCTCCCGAACGGGGATGCAGGTAGCGGCGAGGCGAAGGGCTGGGTCGGCTGTCACGGCCCTATCGTAGGAAACTATGACCAACGACGCTGGCCGTTTCGATGCGAACGCGATCGTCGACGCGGTTCGAGTCATCGATTCGGTGCTGTCGTCGCCGGGCTCGTGGTGCAATCTCGAGTTCGAGCCGATCGAAGACGACAATGCAATCCCCGACTCACTGATGTTTCAGTTCCTCGCTGCACGCGGCCCGGCAAATCCGTTGGCGACGATCATGGCCCGCACTGAGGGCAAGCGGCCAAAGCCTGCCGAGGTCGGCATCCAACATCAGGCCGGCACCAAGGCGGCTGCTCAGCTTCGGGAGGCTGACCTGCTGCTTCCCGAGGGGGCACGTGTCCGCCAAGATCATCCCCGACGGGGCCTCGTCGTCGAGTGGCCGGACGCGGCAGAAACAGCCACGCTGATTAGCTGGCTGTTTCCGGCGATGCGCGTGCTCAGTCGCCATGACGCGACGAACTACGTGCTGTATTCGATTTCGTCCTCGTCGTGATCTTCGGACGTTACTGAAAACGCAACTCGAGCTAGCTGGCTGCTCGCTGTGGTTGAAGGGTTGTTGCCTGCGCTGCTTGGCGTTGGCGAAACCACGTATCTGCTTGACGGCGGGTGATCGAAGCACCAGCGGTGTTGCAGAGAAGCGTGAGTTTGTCGCCAGACGCCATTGTCTGGTTCATGCTCATTGCATTCCTTATGTTGAGTTACCAAGAGTTTGGCACACATACACAGGTTCGTCACCTACTGGCACCATCTTTAGGGCCAGAAGTGGGGTTTGTACTGAGAACAGGGGCCTACTCGGCCTCGTCAGCGCTCACTTCGGCAAGCGGATATCCGCCCTCAGGAAGCTCGCCAATCGTCAACAAAATGACAAGGTCATCGAACTGCGGGTCGCCAAGCCCGTCGCTGCACCACAGGCGCATGCGGCTCTTGGCCCCAGCTGGCGGGTCGAGCTCTTCGACCACAATGCCGCTGTTTCCCGTCCACGCATGTTCGGCTGCTCCGAGTAGCCAGGAGTTCCACATCTGGAGGCGGACAGGCTTCTGGTCGGTGAGGTCGATGTCGGTGTCCCCAAGTTCGGGAAGCGCAACGGCGAACTCGATGCGACGTTGTTGGTTTGCAACGACTGTCAGGTTGCTGGACTGAATCGAGTGATCAAGCTCGTATGCATCGTCTTCGATTGCGGCATGATCGAGGACTTCGAGATCGGCCTTGCGCGCCCGGATGTGGAGCGACTGCTCGACATCGTGGCGAGACGATTCGACCATGACCTCGACGACTTCGTCGTGTGCGATCGAGAGCTCCGTCATGGACACGACCTCGACGCCATCGACGCGAATCTTGTCGGTTCGTTGAGTTCGAAAGCGGTCGGCGAGGGTGCGTGCGGAGTTCACTATTCAGGGCCGATCACGTGGGGGTCGTCGGGGAGCCATGACCACGACAGCGTTCCGGCGCTTTCGTTGCGGCGCAGCTTTTCGACTCGGCCGGTAATCGGGTTGTAGCGCTCGGGCGCCTGACCATTCCCAAGTCGAAGGCCGTTCTCGTAGCCAAAGACTGGGGCGTCGTCATCGGCGAACAGGCGCCAGAAGGCGTCGTCATCGAGTGGCATGCTCGGGTCGGGAAGCGTTGGCTTGGCCGGGTCGGAGATCTCGCCAGGTTCGAGTTCGAGTAGTTGTGGGCGGGCCAGCGGTGTTGGCGCCGCCACGACCGGAACCGTTGACTCGACGGTTGACCCAGGAGGCAGAAGTGAGTAGTTCGCAGGGGGAGTGCGGCGTCCCCATCGCCAGGCTCGTGCCCGAACTGGGGGTTCCTGTGCAAGCGGACGCGAGCGTCCGAGCAGTACAGCACCGACTCGGTCAAGTCCGATAAAGACGACGGCAGCGAAGACCCACGACAACAGCATCAGTCGAAACACGGACCGCGCTGACGGGTCTTGGAACTGTTCGCCAAACCACTCGACGGGTCCGAAGCTGTTGAACCACTCGCTCATGGTTGGTCGTCCCCGGCCGGGTCGATGGCGGCAGTAACAACGAGGTCGACGACTGAACTCGCGTGGGCGGTTCCGGCGACCCTCACCGTTGTTGCGCTAGTTGTGTCATGGTCTTGCACTTCGGTCATGCCTCGCCGGTCATCGTCCGCTACGTGAGTCACGATATTCGATTTTTCAATCGAAAACAGCTCAGGATGTGTGACGCCGAGTACGGCACACGTGTCGTGGACTGGCTGGCCAATATCGCTGACCGTTCCGTGCGTGGAATAGTACGCGAGGAGGTCGGCCATGATCATCGACGTTGACGATCCGGCGGCGCGAAGTTGCTCGATGTGCTCGGTGGTCATACGCACCTGGTGGGTGAGATTCAAGCCATACATCGTGAGCGGCACCATGCTTCGGAACGTGACATCGACCGCGTGTGGGTCAGCCCACGCATTGAATTCGGCCCTATCGGTGACGTTCCCCTCCGATGTTGAACCGCCCATCCAATACAGGTGGGAAATCCGCTCGGCGAGTGTGGGGTCTTTAAGGAGCGCCTGGGCGATGTTGGTGAGGGGGCCAGTGGCGACGATGATCGCATCGCCACTCTCGCAGTACTCGAGGATCGCATCGACGGCACGCAGCGAATGCTCCGAAATCATTGCTTCAGGAACCGACATGTCGCCCAGTCCAGATCGGCCGTGAATATCGTCGGCGGCCATCGCCGGGACCTCGAGCGGTGCCGCGGCGCCTCGATGTACGGGAACCTCAGCGCCAGCAAGTTCGAGGATGTATCGAGCGTTTCGCGTCGTGTTATCGATCGAGACGTTTCCGCTGACCGTGGTGATTGCAGCGAGATCAGTAAATCGAAGCGCACAGAGAATCGCGAACGCATCGTCGATTCCTGGATCGCAATCCATGAGGATGCGGGGACGTACTTTCATGTGAGCAAGTGATCCACTTCTGTTGCCGTAGGCAGCGATGGCTGAGCGCCGAATCGTAGTGCGGTTGCTGCGCCAACCCGAACAGCCGACGCGGCTCCTTGTTCCAGCGTTTGACCGGCAGCAACGCTGACCGCCATCGCTGCCCGAAAGGCATCGCCGGCAGCAGTAGTGTCGACCGCCTCGATAACCGGAGCTGGGACCGCAGTTACCTCCGCGCCGTCGATGACGAGTGCACCTCGAGATCCGAGGGTCACAACCACCTGTGGAATCGCAAGGCTGCGCGCCGCATCGACGAGATCGTCCTGGTTGTCGGGGTCGACGTGCCGTCGGGCGAGGGTGGCGAGTTCGGTTTCGTTGGGGATGACGACGTCGACTTCGTCGAGCAGCTCACGAGGGAGGCCATCAGCAGGAGCTGGGGCCGGGTCGAGAATTACCTTGCCCTTCGCACGACGGGCAGCGGCGATAGTGGAGTCCATCGGTATCTCGAGCTGCAGCAAGACGACGGAGGCTTTCGTGACTGCGTCGAGGTTCTCGATGTCGGCGGGGCGAAGGTGAAAGTTCGCTCCCGGGCTGACGACGATGGCGTTGTCGCCATCTGGCCCAACGGTGATCAGCGCAATCCCGCTTGGGGCATCAGCGACTTCTTTGAGCTCTGCACACGACACACCTGCGTTCATTAACGACGAACGAAGTTCGACTCCGGCAGCATCGGCACCAATGCGGCCAACAAATGACACGGCGCCGCCAAGTCGGGCTGCTGCGACGGCTTGGTTGGCGCCCTTACCCCCAGGGATTCGAGCGTGGTCGCCTCCAAGAACGGTTTCGCCCCGGGAAGGGTGCTGGGGGACGGGCACAACGATGTCGAGGTTGGCCGAGCCAACCACCGTGATTTGATCGCTCATTCGTCGTCGGCGGGTGGCTCAGGCATGAGCCGTCCAGTTGGCATGTCCCACGCGTTCGGGTTAGGAGCCAACCGATGTTCAACGGTCGACCAGGCCCGAACCGAACCGGCCTCGACGAGGCCAGCGTTGACGATCGGGTCGTAGAACCGTTCGGCGAGAGCCGTGTCGAGCAGTCCGCTGTCAGGAAACCAAAACGACAGAATGGCATCGGCAGATGTTGAGGGTGTGATGTCGATCGGACCGATGCCGCGACAGCCGATGCCGGGGTACTTCGAGGCCACATCGTCGAGCATGTCGCGCATCCACGCCGCAAAGCTCGGAGCATCGATGCCGCTTCCCGGTTCAGTCACGAAGGAGATCTTGGGGCCGGGGGTTGCGGTGCCGACCCACTTCGCCTCAAGGTCCGAGCCATCGATCACCGCGACAGGCCGGTTCTCGACGACCGCGGCAACGTCGATAAGGAGCTCGGCGAGCAGCGTGGGGTCGACGTCGTCGGGCTCGGCAGAACTTATGAGGATCGATCCGTCCCACTTCGGGAAGTCGATGTCACCGTCAAGCGGGAATGCCCGTTCGGTGGGAAGGTCGGCGAGGATATGGCGGATTGTTGACTCCTCGCGGAGCAGGCTCGTGGCAGTGTTGCGGATTACGCCGTCCTCGAACTCGAACTTCGTGACGTCCAAGTGCGACTGCAGCGTAAAGAAGTGATGGTGCACTTGCGGTGGGCCCTACTTCACCATCGATGGATCGAGCGTGTACAAACGCTTGACCGCACCGACGAGTACCTTTCGGGCCAGCTTGGGCTGCTCGTCAAGCAGCGCCGAGAACTCGCGGCGATTGAGCACCGACACGTTCATCTGGGTATCAGCTGTGACCGTGGCTGTCCGAGGAACTCCAGCGATTACGGCGAGCTCTCCAAGGAAATCGCCAGCACCAACGCGCGCAACGATTCGACCGGCACGACGCACGGTCGCTTCACCTTCGAGAATGATCACGAACTCGCGTCCGGCGGTGCCTTCGACCATGAGATCGCGACCGGCCTTGATGCTGACGTTTGTCATAAGGCGGGAGACGGCTTTGCGTTCCTTTGCCGTTAGCTCACCAAAGAGCTCGATTGACTCCAACTGCTGCTCGATTGTCATGACATCGTTCTACTACAGCGGCCACGGGTCTGACGGTGTCGCGGACGTGTTGCTGGAGGTCTGTGAACGCTTGGCCCGCTTGGCGTCGCGGACCACTCGTGACGCGATGAACCCAACACCACACACCAGGACCAGCGCAAGTCCGAGTTGAGCGTACCCGCCGCGGTCACCAGGATCTTCTGGCTTTGGTCCGGCCTCGGGCGACCCAATGATGCTCCCAAGACCCGGAGCATCATCGGGCTCTTCGTCGATTGGTGTTATCTGCGCGTGGGCAGTTGCGGGCGCGTCGAGGACCATGATGACCGGGGTGAACGCCAGTGCAACAGCACAGGTCACGAACAGTGTGCGCAGAAAATTCTTCATCCGAAGACTGCAATCTACCGGTAGAGACGGCACACTTCTCCGGTGACTTTGGCGCCTGAGAACTTCGAACACGCAAGCCCCAGCGTGCGCCGCGTGCTCGATAATCCGCGTCCGGCCTGGCGCGGCCGAATGCACAAGTGGATGATTCCCGTCTCTGTTCTCGGAACGGTGTTCTTGGTCATCGCCGCCGATTCCGGGCTACCCAAGCTCATCGCTCTTCTCTACGGCTTTGCCTGCATTGGCCTGTATACCGCCAGCGCAGCCGCGCACTACAAGGTGTGGGACCCTCGGCGGTTGCACACGCACTTTCAGGTCGATCAGTCGATGATCATGTTCTTCATCGCTGCGTCGACTGCGCCGGTTGCGTATGCGGTCGGAGGTGGCACTGGGCTGTTGCTCTTTAGCGGCATGCTCGTAGGCACAACGCTCGGCATCATCACGATCTGGCTGCCGTTCCATCCGCCACGCGGCTTTATGAACACGCTCTTCTTCATTGTTGGCTGGTGGCCGATCATGTTCAGCGTGTCGCTTGCTCGTGGCCTCGGTGGGTTGGGCATGATCCTGTTGCTTGGCGGCGGCGCCGTGTTCACGATCGGCGCCTTGATCGTTGGTTTCCAACGGCCTGACCCGAACCCAAATGTGTTTGGCTACCACGAGATCTGGCATGTGTTCGTTATTGTCGGGAACATCGTGTTCGCCGTTCTGAACTATCTCATCCTTACCGGTCACGCACCATTGTCGCTGTGACCGCTGAGCGCTCTTCCGGCGACGGCGGCGTGAGCTCGTCGAGCGACGAACTTCCGGCAGCCTTTCGCAAGGGCAGCTCGACCGAAGGCATCCTGCCGCTCGCCGGATACATCATTGGTCAACAGCTCGGTAACCGCCTGTTCGACGAGACCTGGGGCGCCCGGATAGCGATCGTAGCGATGACGCTCGCAGCCGGCTGGGCGGTCGTGCAGCGCAAGCGGCGAGGCCAGGACATTGGCTGGTGGATCCCATCGATTGCGATCTACCTGTTTCTACGCGGTATCGCTGGGCTGATCTGGGGCGAGGATGTCTTCTTGGCCATCGGCATCGCGCTCAAGGTGGGCCTGGGGCTCGCTGCGCTCGGGTCTGCGCTGATTGGTAAACCGGCTGCAGCACAGCTCGCTCCGCTGGTGATGCCCTTCAGTGATGACACAATGGCGCACCCGGCCTATCACCGCACGATGCGGAACCTGACGCTCGGCTATGCCGTGTATCAGCTGATCTCGGTTGGATTTGAGATCTGGTTGCTGGGCGAAACCTCGTCAGGCACTGGCTTCTTCCTCATCCGAACCGGCATTGGCTGGGTGGCGGCCTTCTTTGGCTTCTTCGCTGCGATGTACTACGTCGATCGTGGGTTGAAGAAGATCGACGGGTTCCCAGGCGTGATGGAGATCTTCGAAGAGATCGGACTCAAGCTCGAAGCCCAACGAGCCGCCGAAAAGGGCTAGCGGCAAACTCGGCGGACTGACGCCCCAAACATCGCTGCGAGAAACCATTACCTTCCGGTGAGTTCCTCTAGCCACTGGTCGGCGACCTTGATGCGCTGTTCGAGCTGCTGGGTGGTGGCTTCGGTGATACGGAAGATGCCCGACCGGCGGTTGAGTTCGCCGTTCACGGCCCGGTGTTCCCAATTCAGAATCTGCGCAATGCTGCGGACGCGGTCGTTGTTGCGGTCGCGGAGCTCACGCTTGCCAACGAAGCGGCTGCGAATATCAGCGAGGGCATCGGGAACGCCCGATTCGACCGATGCACGGCCGGCGAGCGGCGGCGGAGGAGGTAGGTCGAACGGGTGGCCAACGAGGTCCCCTGCGCCCGAGTGAATGGGAGCTTCGTCGGGGTCGATGCCGTCGAGCCCAGTTGGGGCCTGTTCTTCGAGCACCGTCGACGACAGTGCGGTGAACAGCGACATCTGCTCTTCGGGGGTTGCGTCAAGCGCGGCGGGATCCTTCTCCATAGCCGGAGTTGGGCGCTTCTCGACCGAATGACGCCGTTGCATTGCAATCGTTGCGGCATGGCCACGAAGTCGATGATCGTCCGGGACGAAGAAATAGGCAGGCTGCGTCGTGAGCCCGGGAGTCCAACGGGCGATGCGCCCCACGGCTTGGCGAAAGAACAACGCTGTCGTCGTTGTCGTGGCGAACACGGCCACTCGAAGGCGGGGAACGTCGACTCCCTCGGAGATCATGCGGACGGCCACAATCCACTCGTCAGCAGAGGCCGCGAACGAGGCGATCTTGTCGGAGGCCTTGGGGTCATCGCTGAGCACCACCTCGGGCATTGAGCCGGTCAGCTTCGCAAGCTTCGCCGCGATCTCTCGGGCGTGCTCGTGGTCGATCGCAATGACGAGGCCACCAGCATTCTCGTGCGACGTTCGGATGCGGGTGAGGCGTTCGACAGCGCGTTCGAGGACGGTGGGAAGCCACTGGCCGTCGATGTCGAGTGCGGTGCGAAGACGGGCGCTCCAGTCAGATCGATCGAGCTCGTCGCGGAAGGTTGCTTCCTTCAGCGCACCGTTCGCGTCCATCCATTCCATATGCCCGTCGAACCGGGGGAAATAGACCGGGCGCACAACGCCGCCCTCTTCGAGCGCCTCGCCGTAGCCGTATTCAAAGTCGGAGACAGCCTCTCCGTGGTCGCCCATCGTGTAGCGGACGAACGGGATGGGGTTGTCGTCGGTGCGAAATGGGGTGCCCGATAGCAGGAGCCGCACTCCAGCTTCCTCGAAGGCGTGGTAGACGCCATCGCCCCATGAGTGGTCGCTCGCAGCGTGGTGGACCTCGTCGAGTACGACGATGCCGCCCTTGGCGACTTGGCGCAGGTGGTGGCGTGCAGACGCGGCCTGAGCGTACGTGACGACCGCTCCGTGCATATCGGCGGCAAGACCGTGGTCGGGTCGCCAGTCAGGCTCGAGGTGCAAGCCAAAGCGTGCTGCGGCTTCGGCCCACTGCTGTTTAAGGTGCGCGGTTGGCACGCACACAATGACCGGGCGAGGTATGCCGCCGAGCTCGTTGCGGATCGCTGCCAGAGCGAAGGTTGTCTTGCCAGCGCCGGGACACGCAACGGCCATGAAGTCGGGAAGGGGACGGTCGGCAAAGGCAATGAGCGCATCTCGCTGCCAGCGTCGGAGGGTCACAGTCGTCGCCATCGGAGCGTCAAGCTATCGTCGCCGCATGCAAGAAACTCTGTTTCACATCATTGGTCACTCCGACTGGCAACGTGCCCAGGAACGTGGCAGTTACACACCGGCCGGTTTTGACGCGGAGGGCTTCATTCACCTCTCGCTGCGTGGTCAGATTTTGCGGCCGGCGAACCTGCTGTACGCCGGGCGAGATGATCTCTTGCTGCTCGTGATCGACCCGCGAAGGGTCGCAGCCGACGTCGTCTTTGAACCCGGATCACACGGCGAGACCGAGCACTTTCCGCACTTGTATGGCGAGCTCAACCTCGACGCAGTGACGTCGACGGTCGATTTTCCTTGTGGCGAGGACGGCTCGTTTGTCTTGCCGGCTGACTTGCCGTAGCCGTCGGCACTAGCGGGACGAAATGACGGAGTCGTCGATCTCGGTCAGGCGCAACTGATCGAGCGCGGTCTGGATGTTCGACCGGGCCTCTTCGAGGTTCTTGCGAGAGCTGCGCTCGGCCTCGATCAGGTTGTCGAAGGTCTCGCGAGCTTCGGACAACAACTGGTCGCTGCGTGACTGTGCTTCGGATTCGGCCTTTGCGATGATTTCGTCGGCCTGCTTCTTTGCGTCGGCGATCGTGACTTCTGCTTCGCTCGTCGCAGCTGCGAGTTTGTCGGCAGCGAGCTTGCGATCGGCTGCGGTTGCGGCAGCGGCTTCTTCGGCTTCGCGATCAGCGGTCTCACGACGTTCGGTGGCGTATTCGTCGGCGCTGGTGCGGGTCTTCGACGAGTAGGTTTCTGCTTCCTCTCGAACCTCGTTGGCACGTTCTTCCGTGCGCGCAATGAGCTCGCCAGCGGCCTGTTCGTGGGCGAGGCGATCAGCTTCGATATCGAGACGTACCTGATCGACCAGGGTGCGTGCTTCGACCTCGGCGTCGTTACGGATCTTGATCGAGCTCTCCTGCGCTTGACGCAGCATGAGTGAGATCTCGTTGCCGACTCGATCAAAGTCGTCGGCGCCCGATGATGGCACCGCTGCCGTCATTGGTTGCTCTTCGATCTTTGGCCCGTCGATGGCCGCAGGCGTTGTGACGATTTCGGCTTCGGCTACGTCGTCATCCACGACGTCAGCAACGATGATCTCGTCCTGATTGCTCGACCATTGGTTGAACTTCTCGATCTCGGTCGCGACAACGTCGAGGTAGCGATGGACAGCAGCTTGGTCGTAGCCCTTCCGAATGATGGGGAAGGTCTTGTTCCGTACTTCTTGTGGCTCAACTGCCATGGCAGGGTCATCTCCTTGCGGCTTGCACTAGTGCAAATCGGTCCGCCGACAACGATGTTTTAGCGTTCTATCGTTGGTTTTGTTGTGTTGGCCTCACCGTGGTCACGCACCGCGACGGGGAAAGGGCAGATTCTTGCAGGTCGTGGACGATTAGTCGCTGACCGACTCGATTGGTGGTACCGCCTGGATGATTTCGAGGCTGCTGTTGAGTAGCTCGACGTTCGGGACGAGGGTGATCGTGCGAGCGGTGGTGATCTGTGTTGAGGTTGAACCGATTGCGCTGATCTCTCCCTCAGCAGCACCAACCCTGACCGTGTCGCCAACGGTGAGCTCTCGACGCAATGCCCGGCCGGCTGCGATTTGGGTGGCGACTGGTCGGCCGCCGAGGCCGGCGAGCAACGCGATCGAGAGCCCGATCGTGAAGAAGATCGACGCGACGGCGACGAGCACGATCGTGGTATCGACACCCAGTTGGTTTGCCGCAATAACGATGGCGAACCCCATCACGAGCGCCTTGATCACCATCGGCACCCGATCTCGCAGGCTCTGCGAGACGTGGCCAAGGCTTCGCTCGGCACCCGTCTGGAGCACTGCGGCAACGATGTTGCCGATGATCAAGACGATGGCCGCCGACAACACCTTTGGGAGGAAGGTGACAACGTCCTGGCTCAGCTGGGTTAGGGCAGCTTCGTTGATCATCCCGAGCGCCACGACGAGCGCAGCGATCAAGATGAGCGAAAAGACGAGGGTGGCAATAGCTCCAGCGGACGCCTGAATTGCTTCCGGGCGACGGTCGCCCGACGTAAGCCGTCGTGCAGCAGCAGCGGCGAGACTGCCGACAACAAAGCCGACGGCGATCACGATCAGTGCCGGTATCGCATTTTCACTTGCCTGCGCAACGATGAACACGGGTCCCTCCGGTTGGGAGTTTCCACTCCCGACCGAAAGACGATACGGCGTTCCGAGCGATTCGACTAATTGAGGTGGTTGGCGCTACTCGCTGTCGAGGAAGATGCGGCCGGCTTCGAGCGGCACACCGAGGAGCGAACCGAACAGGTCGGCATCGCTACGGTCTTGGAGCCGCTTCGTGATTCGTTCGCTAATTCGCTCGTGGAGATCCTCGGGCGGCTGGAGCAACGTGAGCAGGGCGGGGCGCAACTCAGCGCTGATCGCCTCGACGTTGTCGAGGTTGCCCGCTGTTGGGAGCGTGGTGTCGAGCTCGCCGAGGCGGCTCGCACACTTCTCGCATGAATCGATGTGCTCATCGAGGTGGTCGTGATCACCGTTGAGCCACGATGCGAGTTGTTGACGGTTGGGGTGTCTAGCCATCACGGTCGCCATTCGTCGAGTGCGGCGGCAAGGACACGGCGGCTCCGCAACAAGCGTGTCTTTACCGTTGGAAGAGGAACATCGAGCATCTGTGAGATCTCGTCGTAGCTGAAGCCCTCGATCTCGCGAAGGACAACGATCGAGCGTGACAGCTCGTCGAGCTGGTTGAGTGCGTCTTCGAATGCGTCGATCGACATTCGGCCCTCAACTTGTGATTCGGTGGTTGATCTTGTCTCCACCTCGGGAAGTAGATCGGGGTCCCGAAGCTCTTCACGGCGTTTTCGCAATGTTGAGATCGCCGTGTTGTGGGTGATGCGCAGAACCCACGAGCGCAGCGATGAGTCGCCGCGAAAGGTTGGAAGTGCTTTCCACGCCTTGAGGATTGCATCTTGCGCCACGTCTTCGGCGAGCGAGGCGTCTCGGACGACCGAGTAGGCCACGCGATAGACCGCATCGAGGTGCTCACGGACGAGCTCGTCGAGTAGCTCGGCAGGCGAGCGTTCCTCGGGAGCCTCCGGCGATGAGGTTGGCGCAGACATAGACCTCTCCACGGTAGTGCCGTCAACCGTGTCCGAAGGAATCGGTCGACTGGTGATCCCGAGCTCCCCGGACATAGGGAACAACGTGTCGGCGACGCGTTGTAGAGAACGGTCAAAAAATCCTGAAACGGATTCGACAGGGATGGCGGTCACGGTCATGGTTCTACTGACGCCACCAATGGTTGATTTGTCGCGGATCAATTTTCGTGCTTTGGAAGAAGTAAGGCCTCGCGATCATCGTGCTGATAGCCGGGCGGGGCAGCTTCGACAAGAACGAAAGAATTCCGCGACTTCGCGGGCCGGTCTTGCGTCAGACCAGACAGAAACACCTTTATCAGGGGAAACAAACACATGATTGATGACATTCAAAAAGGCTTTACCGACATGATCGGTGACATCTTGGAGTTCGCTCCGAAACTGATCGGTGCGCTGCTCTTGCTGCTCGTCGGTAAGTTCGTTGCCAACTTCATCAAGGGCTTGGCACACAAACTCTTGAACGCTCTCAAGTTCGACCAAGCGGTCGACAAGAGCGGACTCGGTGCTCACGTTGAGCGTGCTGGCTTTGCAGACTCCGGTCTTCTTCTTGCCAAGATCGTCGGCTGGATGATCATGCTGATCTTCGTACAGCTCGCTGTACGTACGCTCGGCATCGACTCCATCGAAGAGCTCATCACGAACTTCGTTTCGTGGATCCCGAACGTGATCATTGCGATCATCCTCATCGTCATCACCGGCGCAGTTGCGAACTTCGTTCGTGGACTCCTCACCGACGTGCTCGACGACGTAACGATGGGCGACCTTGTCCTCAAGGTCATCGTCGCAGCGATCTGGATCATCGGTGGCATGATGGCTATCGACCAGCTCGGCTTCGGTCGCAACATCATCGACCAGCTCTGGACCGCACTGACCTCTGGCCTCGCAGCCATCCTGGTCATCAAGTTCGGCATCGGCGGCATCTGGGCTGCACGTGACCGCTTCTGGCCAAAGGTCTACGACGCAATCGACGCAGACTCTGCCAAGAAGGCCTAAGTACTAGCCAGTACTCGTTTCGGTCAACGGCGATCGAAACACACTGACTGACGAACGACCCCGGACCTCGGTCCGGGGTCGTTTGTGTTTTTCTGCCCCAAAACCGACCTGTCAGGTCTGAAACGGGGCAGAGATCTCACCGATGGGGACAGGCCCCTTTATGTCGGGGGATGGTCTGAACCGACGCGCTGGGGACAGGCCCCGTTATGTCGGGTTAGAGGTCGGTGATGGCGTGGAACGCTTCGCCGAACTCGAATGGCTGGCCTTCGGCCATGGTCCGCATCTGGTCGAGCTCGCGGGCGTGGAACGCTGCGGTCTCGTCGCTTGGGTTGTCGGTGATGACCATGGTCGTCTCGAACTGGCTCTCGTGGGCGAGCAGCGACGCGACCTTCGGCTCGGTGAACCCGGTGACGTCTTCGACGTGGTTCGGTTCTTCGCTCTCGAACAGCAGGAGCGCATCAGGGCGATGCCGTTCGAGGCCATGCTCGGGGAAAAAGAAGGGATCACGCGCAGCAACGATTCCTTCAACGGCCAGAAAGCCCGCATTGCGGTGATCCGGGTGAAGGCGCCAACGCTTCCAGGGGTCGTGCCCAAAGACGACGTCGGGCTGGGTCATACGAATGATCCGGGCCACTTCGCCTCGCATATCGAGGTCGGCGGTGAGCTCGCCATCAACGGCACCAAGAAAGAAGACCTCACCGGTTGCACCGAGGCGCCGCGCCGCCTCACGCTGCTCCTCTTGGCGAATGCCCACGAGGGCAACGGTGTCGGCATTGGCATCCCACGTACCTTTCGAACCGTCGGTGCAGATCAGGTGGTTGACAACGCAACCCTCCGCAGCCCACTTGGCGAGGGTGCCGCCGCACTCGAACTCGATGTCGTCGGGGTGCGCCGCAATGGCCAACGCCCGCTTTGGGGTCGGGAGGTTCGTCGTGACGGCATTCGTGGACACTGGGTTCATTGCAACTCCGGAGGAAGGTCGTCTGGGTGATCTACGTCCCACGCTAAGTCGGGGGCACTGACGATGTGTGGTTCGATGCCAAGGTCTCGGGCGATTTGCAGGTGGTTCGCAAAAGACCCCGGCCCATACGCAAAGGTGAACTCGATCTGCGTGTCGAGGCACATCACGTTCGTGCCATCGCCGTGACGGTCGGGCACGATTGCCACCTGCGCCTTGGGGTCTGACGTCAGCAGCACTCGGAGGTCCTTCGACCGAGGCAGGTCGGCATGTGCAACGATCACCTTCGAATAACCCGCGTCACGGGCATGATCTCGACCGAAGGTCACGGCTTCGTTGAGCCCAGGGATCGGTGGCCGAAGTGGGGTGGCGCCACGAGCGAGAGCCCACTCGGCGACCGCGTCATCGTCGTGGATGATGAACACATCGAGCTCGTGGGCTGCTGAAACGACCGTCTCGGCCATCGATTCGATCAGCGCTGCCCGTCCGTCTTCGTCGATTGCGTCGGACAGGCGAAGCTTGCCCCGACGCAGCGAGCGCAGCGGGATCAGAACTGCTGCCAAGTGCGGAACGGCCATTGCAGAAGTCTAGGGTTTGACCAATGAAGACCTGGCGTGCGCTCTTTGGGCGCGACGACGACGTGAACATGCCAACCGACGCCACGGGCTCGGCGGCTCCAGCCAAGCGCTGGAACACCCTCTCGACCCTTGGGGTCGGAGCGGTTGCCGAAGTCGACGATCGGGGAGCGGTATTTCCTCGAAGCCGTCCCGTTTCGGTCGAAGTGTGGTTTGGGGCCGGCGATCGCTGGGTCCGCGGAACCGCCGCTGACGGTGTTCGTCAGAGCCGGGTGGTTGGCCTTCCGGTCATCGAAACCCGCCAGCGCTTGGGCGAAAGCGACATCGTGCAGACCGCGTGGGCTGACGAGTCCGGCGATAGCCGGGGGCGTGTGGTCATCTCGCTGCTCAACGAAACCGATGTCGCTGCAATCGCAGCTGTCGTCGTGCGTCCTCAAGGATTGACGTCACCCGGTCGCATCGATGAAGTCCGGTCGGCCGAGTCGTTCATCGTCGTCGACAAGCTTCCACTGGTAGAGCTCGGCCGAGTCCCCGGCGACACCGTTGGAGCGGTCGATGACGACGCCGACACGCCTGCGCTGCTCGCTCGCTTGGCGCTCACGAAAGACGAGCTCGTCAGCGATGGCACGTTCACCGATTCGAACGGCAAGGCATCGTTCGCCGCGCTGTTGCCTCTGACGCCAGGCGTCGAACGTCAGATCCAGATCCTCGACGGACGCGAGGCCACGACTGTTGCGCCAGCCCCGCTCGAGAACATCGTGTCGGGCTGGCGCACGCACCTGACCGCTGCTGCCGAAATCGAACTTCCAGCCTGGCCCAAGCACATCCCGCCGGCGCTCGTGTCGAGCTTGATCGGCTCGGTGGCCGACGAACGGCGCCCGCTCGGCGATGCGTCGTGGGTCCCCGAAGACGACACCGTCCTCATCGCTGCACTCGGCGGAGTCGGCCTCGACTGGGCCGCAGCCACCGTCGCCGACCGGCTGCTCGCATCGGTTACCAACGGCGACTTCGATCGAGCTCGCTGGACTGCGCTTGGCGCTGCGCTCTGTCACCTCGCCGGAACCGGCCCAGGCGACGAAGTACTTCAGCGTCACGGCGAAGCCGTAGCGGCGATCGCCGGCCACACCCTCACCGCTGCCCGTTCCGAAGCGATCGTGCCGTTCTTGCTCCGCGTTGTCCACGCTGCGCACGGCTCAGAGGCTGCTGCCGATGCTGCGGCGATTCGGGGCGAGCTCAAGCGTTTCGAAGACGGCCTTGTGTTTGCTCGTCATGGCATCGCCACGCCAACGCAGTCGTTCCGCGACGTCGAAGACGCGCTCGACAAAGCCTCCAAGCCGTACGATGCCGAGACGCTCGGGCTGGCCATGACCGCCACCGCCGATCTCCACCGCCCTTTCGAACCGTTGGTGCCGCTTCGGTCGCTCGCCGGGTCGACATGGCGCTGGCCCCGGTCGAGTTGCGGCGACAGCCCGCACGCCCGCGCCGCGCTGCTGATTGGTCTCCGGGCGATGGCGATCAGTCAATACCCCGGAAGCTCCGGCCGCGAAGCGATCACGGCAACTGGCCCGATCGACATCGACCTGTTCCCAGGTGCGCAGAAGTCGTGGCTTGGGCAGAACATGCAAATCTCGCGCATGCCCACCGCCATCGGCCGAGTCTCGGCGGCGCTGCGCTGGCACGGCGAACGCGCTGCGCTGCTGTGGGAGATCGACGAGCCAACCGGCCCGTTCGAACTCACGTGCACCCAACTCGGCCCCGGCTTCCGAACCAGCGATGCTTCAGGCGAAGCCTTGCTTGACGCCCCCGACCCCGAGGGCCTCAGCCGGTGACCGTCCGTCAGCTTCGCAAAGCGCTCAAGAAGTCCGCACCTGGGCTTCGCCATGAGAAAGCGCTCTGGGACGCTGGCGTCGACATCGTTGCCGGAATGGACGAAGTCGGAAAGGGAGCCTGGGCGGGGCCGCTAACGGTGGGCGCCGCGATCGTTCCCAAAGAGCGCCGCATCTACAAGGTTCGCGACAGCAAGCTGCTCACCGAAACCGAGCGCGAAGCCATGTTCGACCGCATTGCCGAGTGGTGCGACGCGTGGTCGGTTGGCCATGCGAGCCACCGCGAGTGCGATGAGCTCGGCATGTCTGCTGCCCAAAAGCTCGCGGCCCGACGAGCGCTCGACGGGCTTGGCGTCCCAGTCGAACGAGTGCTTCTCGACGGCAAGTGGGACTTCGTCGGCGATGGTCGGTCGCAGACGATGGTTCGTGGCGAACGCGAGAGCCTGTCGATCGCCGCAGCCAGCATCTTGGCCAAGGTCATGCGCGACCGCATGATGCGCGAGCTCGACGAGCAGTTCCCCGAATACTGGCTCGACGAGAACAAGGGCTATCCGTGTCACCGGCACCGCTCGGCGCTGCAAGCCGTTGGCCCGTCAACCGTGCATCGCCGCAGCTGGGCGTATATGGATTCGCTGGCGTGGCGTGGCCTCGAACGGTTCATTCCCGACGACGGCCAGGGCACGCTCTTCGTCTGAGTTCAGATAACCTGCGACACATGGGTCAGCTCGTTACCGTCATTGAAAAGCCATCGACTCGCCCCGGAATCGTGCGTTACGTACTGAACCGGGCGCTGAGCGGTATGGGACACGAGCGCTTCACCCTTGAGACCTACCCCGAGGGTGACCGTCCAGTCGACGAGCTCGGCCGTCGTCTCCTCGACACCGACCAGGTTGCTGGCGTGTCGATCAACGGCAACGTCGTCACCGTCGAACTCGCCAAGAGTAACTCCGATGGCCTCAAGGAGATCATCGTCGACCTCTACACGTACTACGTGCCCGGCGTCGAAATCCCCTCCGACGAAGAGCTTATGGCTGCCGTCGAGTCTTAGGTTCCAGCGACTCCGTCGCGATTTTGGAACCACAACTCACGGCCTCACGTCCCTTCGGGGAGCGTTCAAGCGCCACGCAGGCTGGGCGCCCGAGGCGGCGAACACTCGCTGGTTCCGCGGCAGCGATGTCTACCCGGTGGTTGGCTCCGGGCTTATGTGGTCCAACCGGTGTTGGGTGACCCAGGCGTGCATGGCGATGCCTGATGCCACGCCGGCGTTGATCGACCGAGTCGATCCGAACTGCGCAATGGAACACACCAGCTGAGCGCGTTCACGTACGGCTTCGGATAGCCCGGGGCCTTCCTGGCCGAACACCATGACGCACGCCTCGGGTAACGCCGTGTGCTCGAGCGCAACCGAGCCGGGCAAGTTGTCGATGCCGATCACCGGTAGCGATTGTTCGTCAGCCCATGCGACGAACTCGTCGACGGTTGGATGATGGTGCACGTGGTGATAGCGGTCGGTCACCATTGCGCCGCGGCGGTTCCATCGACGCTTGCCCACGATGTGCACGCCTGCGGTGTTGAAGGCGTTTGCGTTGCGCACGACGGTTCCGATGTTGAAGTCGTGCTCCCAGTTTTCGATGGCGACGTGCAGTGGGCTCCGAGTTCGGTCAAGGTCCGCCACGATGGCTTCGCGTGACCAATAGCGATACCGGTCGACAACGTTTCGTCGATCGCCTTCAGCTAAAAGCTCGGGGTCGAAGTGGTCGCCTTCTGGCCATGGTTCGAGGTGAGGCCCAACACCTACGACGTGATCGGGGTCGACCGTGTGCTCGGTATCTGTTCGTGCACTGAGTTCGGGATCACTACGTTCTGGATCGCCGTGCTCGTTGGTGGTCTGTTCGGTCACCCGACCAGGCTAGAGCCCTACCAGTCGAGGACGGGGAGGTCCTTCAACGCAGCCAGCTTCTGTGCTGCTTCTTGGCGGAGCTCGGCTGGCTCGGGGTCGCCGATTCCGAGCGGCGAGGTGATGCCGAATTCTTCGGTGGGGATGTCGATGGCTTCGCGGTAGCGATCGCCTGCAGCGGAGACGTTGGCCGTGTATTCCTCGTCGTGGTTGTAGGCAAAGTAGGCAACCTTGCGGCCTTCGGCAGTAGCCATCGTGCCAGTGGCAGCGCACAGGTAGCGGGCTGAGGCAAGGGCAGCGTCGTACATGTTCTGCGGGTCGCTCTTGTCGTCGGCGTTGCCGTCGGCTTCGTAGAGACGCCACGTCGATGGGATGAACTGCATTGGACCAACGGCACGGTCGTAGGTGGTGTCGCCGTCGAGGCGGCCACCATCAGAGTCACGAATGAGTGCAAGGCGCTTGATGACCGGAACCGGTGCAGGCGCAGCGGCAACAGCACCGTCTTCACCGGCAACAGCCGGGTCGGCTGATGCGAGCGCGGCAGGAGCATCAGCAGCTGGTGCCGCAGCTGGTGCAGGAGCCGGAGTAGCTGGTGTGACGGCCTGCTCTTCCGTCCGGTTGGTTGCTGCAGGAGCAACAGCGCCATCAGCGACGAACTCCGCACCGGACAGAATGCGTCCGTCGAGAGCCGGGCCACGGATGGCTTCGGTTGTGTGGCCGTTGACGTTCAACGTCGACTTTCCGAAGTGCCCGTGGAAACTCTCGATCTTGCCGATGCCGGCAAGCATCCACCATTCGATTCGACAGCCCGGACGTTCCTCTGCGAGCCGGCGCTCAGCAATGACGTACGCGTTCAGTGCAACGAGCGGGATGTCGGTGTTCGACACGAATTGGGGGAGGCGTTCGTGCAAGGCGAGCTTGTACGCGGACTCGGTGCGCTGCGGCAGGTCGAGTGCGATCCGTCGATGCTCGAGCATCTCGGTGCGTTCACGTCGAAGCACTCGAAGCTCGCTGCGCAGGGTCGACAGGTTCGATTCGAGTCCTTGTCGACGCTGGACCCGACGGGCGAGTTCGCTCTCGCGAGCGTTGATCTGCGCGAACTGATCCTCTCGGATCTCGTCGGTGACAACCCGAGTGGCGCTTAGACCGGTCTGCGGAATCGAAAGCGCTTCTGCCACGTCGTCCTGATCGATGAACGAGCGCACCGCGTATTCAGCAATGGCGAGTTTGCGAAGCGAGATCTCGTCGGCGAGCCGCTCCTCGTTGGTGATTTCGTGATCGATCGCGTCGACAAGTTGGGCAACTCTGGGTGTTCGCGAGGCGATTTCCGTGGCGTTCGTCGCGACCAATTGGTCGAGCGTGTCGATGGCTTGCAGGAGGCGCCGATGGCGTTCGACGTGCTTGTCGAGCTCGACGCCCTGGGCGGTGTTGTCGGCGTCGGTCTCGACCTGGTCGACGCCAGCCGCGAACACGGTGCTGTCGTGGAATTCCGCAACGTCGAACTCGGGCAGGGGAGCGAGCATCGCAGGGTCGAGGTCAAACTGGGTGACCGGGTCAATCCACTCGGCATCGGTCATGGGCTCGGCGTCGACGGTGTAGCCAATCAGCTCAGCATCGAGCGCATCTTCGGCTTGTGCAACTAGGCGGGAACTAGCCAGCGATGGTTGCGTTTCAGCACCTGCAGGCGCGATGGTTCCCGCAACCAGGGAAACTCCAAGAAGGGCACCGAAAACGGGGCGCGGGACTCGCATTTTTGACATCGACTATCCATCGGCATGTTCGAAATGCTCTTGACCCGATCGTACCCACCATCAAGGGGACGTCGGGAGACGATGTGCTAGTCGGAACCGCTGGTGATGACGTAATCGTTGGCTGGGCAGGTAACGATGTCATCGATGGAAAGGGAGGTAACGACATCATTGTCGGCGGTGCGGGCAATGACACGATTAACGGCGGCAACGGCGATGACCTCATATGCGGCAGCAAGGGCGATGACATCATTAACGGTCAGGCGGGAAATGATCAGATCTCGGGTGAAGCTGGTGACGATCAGATCAATGGTGGAATTGGAGATGACGTTCTTTTCGGCGGCCTGGACATTGACACGATTGACGGGAACGCCGGAGAAGACACAATCTCGGGTGGTGTTGGCGATGACGTCTTGGATGGTCAGGCCGACAACGACACTGTCTTCGGTGATGGAGGCGCAGACGTTATCCACGGGAGCAACGGGGACGACGAACTCTGGGGAAGTTGGGGTCCCGACGAGATCCGTGGCGGAGAGGGTGATGACTTCATCGGAGGCGGACCTGGGTGGGATCGTCTCTTTGGGTGGAACGGCGCTGATGAGATCCAGGGTGGTGATGGAAACGATTGGCTCTGGGGCGGACCCGGCGATGACCTTCTGCGCGGCCTCGGTGGCGACAACGACAGGGTCAATGGTCAAGACGGTACGGACGTATGTGATGGTGAGACTCCGGGCGGTGGCTGCGAGACAGGAGGCGTAAACGAGCCAACTGTTCTGGCGCCTCTCAAGTGCAACATCAACGGAGCCACCGACGAATTTACCTGGACGACGGTTAGCGATGCCTTTAGCTACGTCGTTGAGAGTTCCGCTGATGGCGAGACTTGGGATCTCTTTGCTGTTGCTGAACGTGACTTTGCAAGTACTCTCCGTCGGCTTGTTACGGATGCCTTTGACCCGTCACTCCAATACCGGGTGCTCGCTGGCGATCGACCATATTCGGCCATTGATCGGCCGGCGGTTGTGGCGCTTGCAAGTTGTCTTGAATCACCAACTGACATCGCCGACCCAGGGGTAGCAACGCTCGGCTGTGCAGCTTCTGTCAGATTCTCGGCGACCCTGCGGTGGTCGTTTGACGCAAGTGCAGATGCCTACGAGGTTGATCGGTCGCTTGATGGCGGGTCCACTTGGGAATTCACCGATGGGTTCACTGCAACCCTGTCTGGTAAGGGCGAGGTAGTCGCCTATGAACCGGGCGAGGAAAATTCCTACCGAGTTCGATCTCTGTCGGGTGGAGTAGAGCTGCATCGGATGACCTGTCAGACGTGGTCCCCGAACCCGGAACCTCCCGAGCCTGGGCCAGCTCCCGAAGCTCCCGAGCGGATCATCGTGACGTCCGGTGATGGCATGTTGAACCTCTCATGGTGGCCGGTGTATTACGCAGACTCGTACAACGTGCTGCTCGACGGTCAGCTGGTAGCAACTACTGCTGACTTCGCGATTGATGTCCCTGATGTTGCAGGTGTCTATTCAGTCGAATCTGCAGATGATGGTGTGACCTCCCCACCTTCAGAGCTCGTCAACTACTCGGGTGTCGCCGTGGGCACCTGCATCGCCGTTGGCCTTAACGATGGAACCACCGTGGTTACATGGGAGAACGCGCCTGATGGACACCTCACAGTTCTTGACAATGCGAATGGTGTATTCGAACCGCTTGCACCGTTGGCTGATCCCATTGAAGGTCATCATTACTTCGTGGATTCTGTAACCGCTCAAGCTGGTTCAAACTCGCCGGACTATCGAGTGGTTGCAGAGCTTGAGAACGGATCGTTGGTTTCTCAGGAATGCTCCGGCCGAGCGTTCGAGCCAAGTGAGTTTGATCGTCTAGCCGGAATCGACTTTCCGGTCACCGACGATGGCTTCATTGGAGGATCATCATCCCCGTCGACAGCGGCGCCTGTAAATCTCTTCGATGAGGGGCCATTCGTGCCACCTCCGGGCTCTGTTACCGAGCAAAGCCCCTCCTTCTGCTCGACCGGTGCCCTATCGATAATGGCGAGGGAAACCGGAATCTTCTCGACAGCAGAAATCACAGTGCCAGCAGGTGTGCAGGTTCGAGGCGACATCTTCGATGCAGGCGAGCAGATTAAGAGTCGCGGCTCGCAAGTCAACTATTTGTTTAGCGTTCAGAAGAAGACGGATGATGGCCAGTGGGTTGCCGCTCCGACAAGGTTGAAAAACGGGAGTTCTGTTGACGGTGCGAGAACAAGTCAGGACGTTCATGTTTTCGATGCAGCTTCTGCGGGGACATACCGCATGCAGATCTATGTCGACTTTATGTGGTTCATGTATTGGGGTAGTTGGAGTCTTACGAATCTCCGTTTCACAAACGGCGATGGTGACTTCATTGCTGAACCGTGTGCTCCTCAGGAGCTCGCAAAGTGTCTCACTATGGGCGGAGGTATGTACGTTGCCCCTGGTGCGACCGCTCAGCGAGACGGTCAGACTTTTGGTCCAGGGTGCTATGCCATTGAAACCTGCGCTACATCGTCGTGGCCAGCCGTGGCTGACATGGTGGCGAAGTGGGCGTGTAAGAACGATGACACACTAAATGCAGCTCAAGACATAGCGACATCAGTGGCCGTCGTTGCTGGAATGATCTATATCGCCCCAGCTGCGCTGACCTCGACAATCCTGTTTGGAACTGGATTGGGTGTGGCTACTGCATTCTGGACCTGTGACCAGTCTGACAACGGCGCGCTTACGCCAGGGGGTCTAAGTGACCTCGATGCATCGTGTGTGGCAACTGAGGCCGCTCTCGGTGCGGTGTTCGCTCCAGTTGGAGCGGCAGGTGCTGCTGCAAACCTCGGTAGGCGAGCAGCTGTCGCATGTGCATGGGGTGCAGCTGAGGGAGCGACGGGCGTTGCCGCCTTTGCGTATGTCGATGAAGATCGAGCATTCGAGGCAGCTGACGCGCTCGTCGGCTCGGCGGTCGGTTGTGTAACTGCTGGTGTCCTTGACTCAGCGTTCGCTCGGTTCTCTCGACAAGCTGACGACATACGATTGCCAGCGCGCTGCAATAGCTTCCCAACTGGGACACTTGTCCTTATGGCCGATGGCACCCGCGTCGCGATCGAGGATATTGAGCCGGGCCAGTCAGTAGTAGGTTATGACACTGACGCAGGTGTCTTTGGCAGCCATGAGGTGCTCGACCAGTGGTCGCACCTCGACGATGGAGACATCGTCACAATCGGATTCGACGATGGGTTGCGGGTTTCAGCAACTGATCATCATCTGTTCTGGCTTGCCGACGATCAGGTTTGGGCTGAGGCAGATGATCTTGTTGAGGGCGACCGGCTGCTCGACGTTGACGGTTCTCCCGTCTCGGTGACTGGAATTACGATTGATAGGCCAATCGGCGGTGAGCTCGTGTGGGAGCTTTCGGTCGCTGATGTCAACACCTTCACTGTGTCGACAGGGGCAGCGGATGTTGTGGTTCACAACGCATCAACTGAATGTGACCCCGAAGACGTTCTCGCATGGAGGGATAGCAGTACCCCTGATCGGAGTGCCTACCCCTTCAACGAAAACACGGTTGGGTCGGCGGAACGCCTTCGCGAGAACCTGATCGCTATCAAGCGGTTTCCACGAAAAATTCGTTTTGGTGCTGACGGGATCCAACGAAACACTGATCAAGCCCACCACATGGTCGCGAAGGTGGATGCCCGGACGGAACCAGCCAGGGATGCTCTGAAAGAAATGAAGATTGACATTGACGACCCGAGAACAGGGATTTTCTTAGAACGACCAGGCCTGGCCACCGCTGATCCAAGCGGACGGGCTATTCATGGTGGCGTATTCGGACCGGTGCATCGCACGCAGCACCTCAACTACATCAATCAGAGAATTACGCAGGCTGTGCCTGGGGGGCGAGACGCAGGACTTCAGGTTCTTGATGAGATTTACGAGGAGCTTGATGCTGGGATTGTTCGAGGGACAATTGAGGAGGTTGATGAATTCGGCGACGTGGTCTTTCGTCAAGTCAAGTGGAACATGGAAACTCAAGCATGGGATAACATCTGACAATGAGTGTTTTCTATAGTCTTCGCTCAGCGGGCGGCGTGAGGTTTGTCGCTGACTTGCCACCCAGCGAGCAAGACGAATGGCGAAGCTCGTTTCCGTCCCGTTTGCTTCATGACCCGCTCCTAAGTAAGCGGTGGATCCCCTTCGAAGGACAGATCTCGTCGGGTTGCGGGCCAGGGGAAGTGCTTCCTGACATTGTGCAACTTCCCGTAACTGCGAACTCGCTTGTTGGGGTAAGCCGAGCGCTCATGGCACGAACCGAGAACCTATGGGGACTGTTTGAGGCTTTCGAGCTGAGATGCCGAGACGCTGAGTATGTCGCAGTTCGGGCTCGGACCGCCGCCGGCTTGGTTGATCAAGAGGCGTCGACGTTCACTATCACTCCGGACAAAGGGTGGAAGTTTCATGTTCTCCACCTCGATACTCAGGGGATCAGGGACCGCGACGCATTCCATGTGCCAGAAGCCGACTATCTGTTCTGCTCCGGCGGATTCATCGAGGGATTGACGGACGCGCAAGCATCCGGCTGGATGTCCACCCAAGTATTTCCACCAACTGCCGCACAGCTAGCGAACGAGGTCAAGTTGCGCAACGAAGCACAGGCCTCGCCGCTTACCTTTGGCGACCCGTCCAGGAGAATGTGAGGTATGCACCTTCCCGTTGTACTTCTTGCAACACCAGGGCGACCTCATTTGGTCGCAACCGACCTGAGGACAGGCGAGCAACGCTCTGTAATTACTCCCTCGGACAGTGAGGTCGTCATCGATCGGCCACTCGTACCAGCGCTCGTCGGGACGGGAATCCTCGCTGGGAATTGGCTGTTGCCGGCGGACCTTGACGGGCAAGGCGTACATGTTGGGTCGCCGGTTGCCGTTACGGCTGGCTCAGTATGGAAGAGCTCCCACAACACACTCACCGCAGTCACACTCGGTCAGCAACGAAGTTTCTCGAAACCTGATGGTCTCGCGGGTCGCAAGATCGTGGGGGAGGTTGAAAATGGAGTTGTCCTATCGGAGGGCAAGTTCCGCCACCCATCCCAAATGTTCAATGTTCTCGACTTAGAGTCGGGTTCTCGGGTCCACTCATCATCGGACTACCTCTCGTCGGCTGGAACGTGCATTGTCGCCGGGACTCAGTCGGAGCTTTGGCTCGAGGAAGTTGGGAGAGATGGTCGACACCCGCTTGCTCTGCCAGAGGGCTGTGATGATTGGCCCCTGCGCTACAAGTGGAGTGTTGCGCCCGGTGGTCGGTTCATCAAAGCGGACATGTGGCGCGGTCCGATTGTTGTGGTTGACACCTTGGAACGAAGGCTTGTCGTGAGTAAGCACCCGGCGCCCGGCAGCTCGTATTCGAGCTCGGTATGGACCACTGATGGCCGGATTCTCATGGTCGAGGGTGATGTTGCGACTGTTTTCGATCCGGCTAACGGAGAACATCTCACTCAGCCTATTGAGCCGAGACAGGCCCTCTATCGGTCAATGGTCGCTGGACTTACTGGCTTCACTGCGCTCGATGAGCTGCCGCATGTGGTCAGACACCCCGACTACGAGCCACCAGTGGTGACGCTGGAGGAGGCGTTCGAACGATTGGAAGCGCAAGTTCCTGCGAACGAGGTCGGTCGTGTCCGCGAAAGTTCGAAGCCTGCGCTGACGCTTGTGCGGGTGCCGGAGAATGATTCGCCTCTTCCCCCTGGTAGTTCTCGTTTCGGTGGCCTCCCAGATGCCTACCCCGGATTTGAATGGCCATCAGAGGCTGGTTTGCGGCTCGCATTCTTTGCGCAAATCAACCTACGTGAAGCCTCTGCACTCATCCCCACGCCCTTTCCTTCATCGGGCCTTCTTCTGCTCTTTATCCGGGACTTCGGCGACCACGCGTCGGCTACTGGAAAGCAGTTCTTTGAAGGAGCTGTTCGGGCTGTTCGTGTTGCAGAAGATGACGTGGTCGAAGGCTCGCAATGGCCGGAAGATCTAGAGATCGAATTCAGATATCCGGAAATGCCAATGGCGCTGGTGCCACAGGTGTCGCTGGATCACGAGTGGCACTGCAGCGACGCGAAGTGCCTTTGTCAGCATCTAGCCCCAGTTCGGGAGGGAGTCGACGAACCGCATCAGTTTCTTGGGCATCACGGTCTTTCGTTTGATGATCGAGAGCTTGTCGTCCGGATCGGAAGTGATCAGTGGTGCGGGGTGACCTGGGCTGATGGCGGACGCGCCTACCTGCTAGCGGATCATGGGGGATCGGGCTTGGCGAATGCGAGAACTTTTGTCGAAGAGGGGTGAGCAAGGCGTGGGTGGGCTTTCTGGCTCTTTGGGCCGTCGAGCTCCCGTCAGCTACTACATCCAGGTCATGTTGCTTGAATTGAAAGCCTCCGGGAAGTTGCATGGGAACGTGCACTTCCGTCCGGATGTCTTGGGTGAAACTGAGTTGCAGTGAAAATCTATTCGTTTGATGTGGCACAAGGGGTGGAGTCGTTCGTCAGTGACCGAGGCCCACGAGCTGACTTTGAATGGGCGGAGTCGTATCGAATGGATGGCTCAGTTCCGTACATCCGTCGACAGTCAATCGCTGATCGGTGGCAGCAGTTTGAAGGCGTTGTCACCGTGCCGGAGCCAGGTGAACCGTCGGCAGGCAGGACCGATGTCATCGGATTCGTCCCGGATCGCCGGATGATTGCGCTGTCAGAGGAGGCACTCTCTCGAACAAATGAGCTCTGGTCCCTTGTCGAAGTCTTGCCTCTGCGATGTCGAACCGAAGGCGACTACTCCGCAGTCCACGTCACAACGCAGCGTGATGTGATCAATCTGGCGGCTTCAACGTTCTACGCCCCGATCCACGGGGTTCATGGGTCGACGGAGTTCGTGGTGTTCGAAGTGGACACGAGCGAGCTCAGTGAGATCGATCTGTTCCGCGTCCCTCAATCTTCGTCGATGTTCTGTACCCAAGCGTTCCTCGATCGACTTCACTCGTTGGAGGTAACTGGGTGGAGCGGGACCCAGATCTATCCGCCGACTGCCGAGCAACTAGATCGAGAAAACGTGCTTTTACGGGAGAGCGAAGAAGGCGTGTTGCGTTCTGAGGTCGTATTTGGTGACCGTTCGCTACGAGGGGCCAGTCCCTCATCGGATAGCTCGAGCCGCTAGGAGTAGATATTGCCCGAGTCGTTCTCTCGCTCGATCGCGAATTCGAGGTCGGCGGCCTGGCGGCGGTAGTACTGGCTGCTGCCCCGTGCTGTTTGGGCTCGGCTGCTGTTGGTGCTGGCGCCAGTCTCAAGATCGGCGATGATCGCGTTGATCGACTGGGTGGCCCCGTTGAGTCGGCTTTCGTGGGCGTCGAGTCTCTGTCGACTCAGCGTCGCGGCGTTTCCTTCCCATGTAGCGGCCGTATGCAGGTGGCGTATGGGCATGAACAGGTTGTGCAACGCGCCAACCTCTTGCTCAAGGCCCTTGGCTACGCGACGCATATCCGCGGCCACGGCTTCATAGTTGCTGGCCTTCCGAGCCCAGTAGTTCATGGAACTGAGGGCGTCGTTGAGCTGCGCTTGCGGGGAAGTCAGGGATTCACTCACAAGATCTATTGAAACACATGGAAGTGATTGAAACAACACGAACTATAAAAAGGTGCGTCCACATTTGCCAAGACCGAACAAGTGTTCGATACTGGGAATATGGCACTTCCCGCAGAACTTCGTGACCAGGTGCAGCGCATTGCGCCGGTCGTCCTCGCCGCCGAACAAGTCCTTCCCATCCCCGAGATCTTCCATACCGTCCTGCCCGGTGGGGGACTGCAACGAGGCTGGACCACCCGTGTCGACGGCGGATCATCCTCCCGGGCATTGGCCTGGGCACTGCTCAGCACCGTCACCACCTCGGGTGGGTGGATTGCGGCCGTCGACGTTCCCGGCATCAGCCTCACTGCCGCCCGAGAAGTCGGCGTGGCTATCGAACGAGTCCTCGTCGTCACCAGCACCGATGCCTCCAACTGGTCGAACACGATCGGGGCGTTGATCGGCTCGGTCGACGCCATCGTCTTCGGGGCACCCCGACATCGGGTGCAACCTCGCGAATATCGACGCATGGCGTCACGCTGTCGAGAACGCGGCACGGTTCTCGTCGAGCTCGCCAAAGACACCAACGAGCAACTCCAATACGACGTCACCTTCTCGGTTCAGCCAGTCGAATGGCACGGGCTCGGCGCCGGGCATGGCCGGTTGTCGGCCAGAGGGCTCGACGTGTCGGTGACCGGGCGGCGCACTCCAGGCGGCGGACGCCACGCCCGGTTCGAACTGCCGGCGCTCGACGGTCGAATCAGATGTCTTGACGCTGAAGAGGCTGATCGTGAAGCTGCCGAGCTTGACGATGACGCTCGACCAACGCTTGTTTCCGTTGGCTAAGGCCCCACGGGCAGGCATACAACGGGTTCTCGCACTCTGGGTTCAGGACTGGCCTGTCGTCGCAGCTGGCATCTCTGCGGGTGAGCCCGGCGCAGTGCTCCACGCCAACCGGGTCGTGGCCTCCTCAGAAGCCGCACGGATGATGGGGGTCGTCCGGGGGATACGGCGCCGTGAAGCCCAAGCCCGATGCCCCGAACTCCTCCTGGCCGAACGCGACCTTGCCGGCGAAGCCCGAGCCTTCGAGGCCATCGCCGCGGCTGTCGAAGTGTTCACGCCCCGTCTCGAGCTCACCCAATCTGGCACCTGCGTGTTCCCAACGATTGGCCCGTCGCGCTACTTCGGCGGCGACAAGTCACTTGCCGAACAGATCTTCATCGCGGTCGAAGACGTGCTCGATGGTCGGACGAGCTGCCACATCGGTATTGCCGACGGTGTCTTCGCCGCCCGGCTCGCTGCCCGAGTGCGAGCCATCGGCCCATGCATCATCGAACCGGGAGGCACCCCTGAGTTCCTCGCGCCGCTCCCGATCACCGTGCTCGATCAACCCGACCTCACCGACGTGCTCCGCCGGCTCGGGTTGCTGACCCTCGGCGCCTTCGCCGCGCTCGACCCCCGTGACGTCCTCGGTCGATTCGCCGCAGTCGGGCTCGCAGCACACCAGCGGGCATCGGGAACCAGTGACCAACGAGTCGAAGCCCTCGACCCGCCAGAAGACATGGCTGTCTCCCTGGTGCTCGAACCCCCGCTCGACCGGATCGACCGGGTGGCGTTCTCGGCCCGACAGCTCGCCCTCGAGCTCGAAGCCAAACTCCAACGCCGTGGCGCAGCCTGCAGCCGCATGACCATCGAAGCCGAAAGTGAAAACGGCGAACGGTTCGTTCGCGGATGGCGCCATGAAGGCGCTCTGTCGGTCGCAGCGATGACCGACAGAGTTCGCTGGCAACTCGACGGATGGCTGAACGCGTCTCCATCGATTCGGCCATCGGGTGGGCTGAGCCTGCTTGTGCTCCGCCCCGAAGACCTCATCCCGGCCACCGGTCGCCAACTTGGGTTTTGGGGAGGCGAAACCGAAGCCGACCAACGCGTTGGCCGGGCCGTGGCCCGCCTCGAAGCCCTGGTCGGGGCCGACAACGTTCAAGTCGCCGAGTGGCGAGGTGGCCGCGAACCCGACGACCAGATTCGACTGTTGCCCGCAGGCACGGTCGAGCTCGGTGGGCGGCAACTTTCGCTGCTCGACGAACGCCCATGGCCCGGGCAGCTGCCAGCACCGTCGCCAGTTGAGCTCTTCGCCGAACGAACCATCGCCGTTGTCGACGCCGAGGGGGTGGCCATCACCGTGTCGGGGCGAGGTGAACTGTCGGGGGAGCCCGCCCAAATATGTCAGGACGGACGCACCTGGAAACCAGTGGTTGCCTGGGCTGGGCCATGGCTTCTCGACGAACGCTGGTGGGACCCAGAACGAGCCCGGAGGCGCGCCCGTTTTCAGCTCGTCGACGACGATGGGCACGCCGTTCTGGCGTACGTCCAGCAAGGTCGTTGGTGGCTGGCTGGGACGTATTGAGGCGCGCTCGCTAGGGTCAGTGTTATGAGTGAAGAACGCGAGAATCTCGACTGGGCGACCTACGGCACTGCCGCTCGAGAATTGGCCAAGCTAGTAGCCGATGATGGCTATCGTCCCGACATCATTTTGGCGATTGCACGCGGCGGCCTCTTCGTTGCGGGTTCGCTCGGATATGCCCTTTCGGTCAAGAACCTCTACGTCATGAACGTCGAGTTCTACACCGGTGTCGACGAGCGCCTCGACGTGCCAACGACGTTGCCTCCGTACCTCGACAAGTTCGACCTCACCGACTCGAAGGTCCTCATTGCCGACGACGTTGCTGACACCGGCCACACACTCCGCCACGTCTTCGACTTCTGCAGCGACGTCGTGGGCGACGTGCGCTCGGCATGTCTCTACGAGAAGCCTCACTCGCTCATCAAATGTGAATACGTCTGGAAGCGCACCGACCAGTGGATTGAGTTCCCCTGGTCGACCGAACCTCCACTGGTTTCCGGCGGAACGCTGGACGCCTAATGACAATCATTCGTGTGCCGGCATCGTCGGCAAACCTTGGCCCGGGCTTTGACGTGCTCGGCATGGCCATCGATCGCTACCTCGAAGTCGAGTTCGCCGAAGAAGGCATTGGTAGCCCCGATCATCTCACGATGCGGGTGTTCCAGCAGTTCGGCGGAACCGGTGGTTTGAAGATCTCCTCCACCATCCCGCCAGCGCGTGGCATGGGCTTCTCTGGTGCTGCTCGAGTTGCCGGCCTGCTTGCAGCTGCGGTGCAGAAGGGCTCGACCCTCGAAGAATGCCGACGCTGGCTCTTCCTCGAAGCAACCGAACTCGAAGGTCACCCCGACAACGTTGCACCATCGGTCTTTGGTGGCGTCACTGTGGCTGTTGGCGACCGCGTCGAGCAAGTTCCGGTCGGTATGCAGGCAACCGTCGTGTTGTGGATCCCCGACACGCTGTCGGGCACGAAAGAATCACGAGGCAAGCTGCCCAAGCAGGTCTCGATGGAAGACGCGGTCTTCAACATGGGCCGCACCGCAATGTTCATTGCCGCACTCACGAACGGCGATACCGACCTGCTCGGATTCGCAACTGAAGATCGTCTGCATCAGGAAGTTCGCTTGGCGTCACTTCCCGACACCGCCGCCGCAATCGAAGCGGCCAAGAACGCCGGAGCCTGGTGCTCGTGGTTGTCTGGCAGTGGTCCAACCGCCGCTGCGCTATGTGAGCCCTCGCAAGCTGAAGCGGTGGCGGCGGCATTGCCGGAAGGCGCCGAGATCAGCATCAGTCATATCGACATGCGAGGAGCGGTCTGCGAGTGACCGCCGGCGATACCGAGAAGCTTCTCGACGACACCGAGAACTGGTTCGTCCACATCGGTATCCCACACTTCATCGACGACTTCACTGCCTCTGAAGACGTCTGGACTCGAGCAGTCGGCTTTCTCAGCGCCGTGTTCTTGTTGGAGCTGTTCTTCACCTTCGGCAACGAGTTCAGTGGCTGGTATCAAGCAGGCGTGTTTATCGCCGGCGTGGCGCTCGCAGTTGGCGGCATCGTGGTGGTGAACCGATACCGGGGTCGAAGCAACTTCGCTCGTCCCGACGACATCGGCCCGGCCGAGCTGGCGCTGTTCGTTCTGATCCCGCCCTTCTTGGCGCTCCTCGGTGGGCACAACACGATGGTCGAGTTCGTTGGTGTGGTCGTCTTGAACCTGGCGATCCTGTTGCTGGTGTACGTCGTCGTGTCGTGGGGCCTGTTTGCGATGGCCCGTTGGGGAATCGCAACTATGTGGTCGCACCTGACCCAGGTCGCACAGCTACTCGGCAGCATCCTGCCGCTGATGCTGCTGTTCTCGGCGTTCCTCTTCTTGAACGCCGAGATCTGGCAGGTCGTCAACGACTTCCCGCCGGTGCTCTTCTCGATCGTGCTCGGAGCGCTCGCGGCGATTGCACTCGTGTTTCTCACGGGAGCAATGACCGGTTCGATTCAGAACCTTCGGTTCTTCCAGCACTGGGAGCAGGTTGGCGCCGAGCTCAGCGACACCCCATTGCACGAGTGCGACACGTCGTCGTTCCCTGGTGCACCCGAACATGTCCCACTTGGACGAGCCGCTCGAACGAACGTGACGCTGCGACTTGTCGTCGGCCTTGCCGTGCAGGTTCTTTTGGTCACCCTGTTGATCTTCGGGTTCTACGTGCTGTTCGGCATGCTCACCGTTCGCGAAGACACCATGCTGCAATGGACCACCCTCGAGAAGGGCGCTTCCAGGCTGCAAGACGTCACGCTGCTTTCGTTCAACCTGGCGGGGCACCGCATCATCGTCACGACGCTGCATCTGATCGCATCGGGTTTTGTGGCAGCGTTCAGTGGGTTGCAGTTTGCCGTGTCGCTTGTGACCGACGAGAGCTATACCGAAGAGTTCGTAGCTGAAAGCAACGCGGAGATCCGCAAAGCTCTTGCCGTTCGAGCTGCCTACCTGGAACTCGCTCGCTCGAACTAGCTGCCCACCTGAGCAACAAAGGTCGTGCCGGTGGTCGTGACGGTTGCGGTCTCTCCAGCAGCGAGCCACACAGCCTCGGTGGGGGAGATCGACAGCGTCGACGATCGATCTGCTACCAACGCCGTTCCGGTCACGGAAAGCACGATCGCTGGTCCGGTGACAGGCATCTCGGTCGTTACGCACGTCAGCACAAACTCGTCTGTCGATGTGCGGAACGTGCCGTCGTCAACTGGCGCACGGTCGGCTGACGTGATGTTCGGTGACAACACATCGAGCAGCGCGTCGACGTTGACATACTTGGGGGTGAGCCCGCCACGAAGCACGTTGTTGCTGTTGGCGGTGATCTCAACACCGAGGCCGCCAATGTAGGTGTGAAGAGTGCCGGCATCGACGAAGAGTCCTTCCCCAGGCTGCAAGTGAATTCGGTTCAACAACGCAGCGACCGCGATGCCAGCATCGTCGGGGTAGTGCGTGGCAACAGTGACGAGAAGACGGGCCTCGTCGAGCCAGTCGCGATCTGACGGGCCGATCGTGCCATCGACGTAGTCCGCTGCCGCCTCACCGATCGTCGTCACGATTTTCGCAACCTCGTCAGAGTCGTCAGCAGGTGGGGCGAGCAACCATCGAACGGCGGCCGCTGGGCCGTGCGAGATCACCCGTTGAGCGAGTGACTCGGCTCGCAGCGCTCGCAGAAGCGAGCTGGTCTCGCCCGGATCACGGAATCCAATGAGCGCCTCGAACGGCGTAATCGCAACGATGAGCTCGGACCGGTGGCAACGATCCCGAAACGACCGGTTCGGTGCATGGAGGTCGATGCCATCGACCTCCTCCCGGGCAAATCCTGCACTCGCCTGAACAGCGGAGGGGTGGGCTTGGATACTGAGTGGTTTGTCGGCGGCAAGCAGCTTCAAGAGGAAGGGGAGTCGACCCTCGAAGCGATCGGCAACATCTTCGCCAAGTTCCGCACTGGGGTCGATGTCGATCCGATCGAGAAGGGTTGAGCCGTCGGAAAGCGTCGATGGCGCGTCGGGATGAGCTCCGTACCAAACCTCGGCTTCGGGCTGAGTGGAGGAATCGAGGCCGCGAAGGTTCGCCAGTAGGGTTCGTGACCCCCAGTGATACAACTGCGTCGTTCCCGTCAGACGTTCCATCGGTTGTTGAAACGGTGGCGCTAGGCCATGTCGCCGAGGCGCTGGCGTTGGCTTCCATCGTCGTTGAAGTTCACTGGGCTCAGCCAGTTTCGTAGCCGTCGACCAGCAAGCGTCCAGTCGGTATCGGTCATGCCGAACCAGGCTGAGTCGCGGTTGCGGCCCTTGTAGTGCGTCGATTGGCGGAACGTGCCTTCGTAGGTGAAGCCGAGGCGTTCCGCAGTAGCCCGCGAACGAGCATTCAACGAATCGCACTTCCACTCGACCCGGCGGTAGCCCGTGCTGAAGGCGTGGTCGAGCAGGAGGTACAGGACTTCGGTCGACGCGGTGGTGCGCTGGAGGTGTGGCGAGAACGCAATCCACCCGATTTCGAGAACCCCGACATCGGCCTGCACGTTCAAGTACGACAGAAATCCGAACACCTCGCTGTCGATGACAACCGCATACGCCTGGGTGTTCGGCGCCTTGCTGAGCGCATCGATCAACATCCCTAGATCGGCGGCGTCACCGAACGGGCCAAGCGGCATGTACGTCCACTGCTCATCCCCCGACTGCTTGAACGTATGGAACAGCGGAATGCCGTGGCGAGAGCGCTGCAACGGTTCGAGGCGAACATGGTTTCCAGCGAGCTCTTTGTGTTCCGGAACAGGTGGCGGCACCCATCGGCCGAGGTCCTCGCCGATTGGTTGTCCGAATTCGTTGGTTCGTGCCACAGGCAGAAAGATAGCGTGACCCCTGATGCATATCGATTTGAGTCACATCATTACCGACGGCATGACCACCTATCCGGGGTTGCCAACACCTTCTATCGGGACGCATTTGTCGCGTGAGGCAGCAGAGGAGATCTACGGTCCGGGGATCACCTTCCAGATCGGACAGATCGAGATCTGCACGAACACCGGCACCTACATCGACGTGCCATTCCACCGATACGCCAACGGCCATGACCTCACCGAACTCGCCCTCGAACGTGTCGCTGGGGTACCGGCGGTGTGCATCGACCGCGTGGGTGTTCCCGAGATTGAGCTCACTGCCGACGAGCTCGCCGGTTGCGAGGGGATGGCCGTGCTGATCCGCACCGACCACTCACTCATGTGGGGAACCGACGGCTACTTCGAGGGGCACCCGTACCTCACCGAGGCAGCTGCGGTTGCGCTTGTCGACGCAGGAGTTGCCTGCGTAGGAATCGACTCGCTGAACATCGACTCAACCGAGGGCGGTCAACGCCCAGTGCATTCGACGCTCTTAGCCAAGGACATCCCGATCGTCGAACATCTCACGAACCTCGCAGCGCTGCCTGCTGACGGGTTCGCGTTCACAGCAGTGCCGCCGAAAATCTCTGGCGCAGGAACCTTCACCGTTCGAGCCTTCGGTACCGTTCGTTCCTAAGCCCCCAGCGTCCCCTTCGGGGAGCGTTATGCGCCGCTGGCGTCGGTTACCCAGGTCCAGAGTTTGGTACGGCGCTCGGGGGTGTCGGTCGAGCGGGTCTTTCCGAGCTTGTGAATGCTCCGTTCCCGGCGGTCGTGCCAGAACTTGCCATTCGTCGATAGTGGCTCGTCATCGGCAGCGAGCCAGACAAGTGTGTCGGCCCCCTGTGCCGGCGTGCGCAAGATTGGTCCCATCACCTTCGCGAACCCTGGCAGCGCATCATCAACTCCCGGCGTGTCGGCCCAGCCGGGATGCAGCGCATGGAATGCAATCTGTGGGTGTTCGGCTGCCCACATCTCGTTGAGGGTGACCTGGGCGCGCTTTGCCCGGGCGTATTGCTCGGTGCCGTTGTACGTCGCTTCGGACATTTCTAGCTTCGAGACCGTAAGTCCCGCGCTGTACATGCCGCCCGACGACATCGTAAGTACTCGTGACCCTCCGGTTTGTGACAGCCGGTCGATCAGCAAGCTCGTGAGAAGAAAGGGCCCCACGACTTGGCTGGCCACCGTTGCTTCGACCCCGGAAGGGGCAACACGGCGCTTGGCAGAAAGAGCACCAGCATTATGGATGAGGACATCGAGCCGATCGTGGCTCGCAAGCAACTCACTGGCCAAGGCCCGGACTTGATCGAGGTCGCCCATGTCGGCCACAATCTGCGAGATGTTCTCGTTGCCGCTCGAGGCAATGAGCTCGCGAACAACGACCACGTTCTTCTCGGCTCGCCGTCCGTTGATGACTAGCGTCGCCCCGGATCGTGCGAGAACCCGAGCTGCAGCCAACCCAATTCCCGAAGTCGCACCAGTGAGCATCACGACCTTCCCCGTCAGGTCGTAGTCGCCAACTGGAGTCCAGCCTTCGGCGCGGCTTCGCACGTCGTAGCCAATCCGGGAGAAGCTGGGAACGATCGGTGCTTCGATCAGCGTGTCGAGGAGTTTCGAGAACATGATCAGCGCTCGACCTTTACCCCGTCAAGGACCGACACGAGGCCGGCGGCAGCCTTGTCACCGATCTTGTTGAACGTCAGCTGAAAGATCGGGTCGGCAATGCCCAGTGCACCGTTCAGCGTCAGCTCGGCATCGTAGGTGACGATCGAACCTGTCCCGTCGCTAAGCTCGTCGGGGATCACGGTGACTTCATCCACCGACATCAGCTTGTCGCTCTTTGCGATCGCGACGTATCGGTTGGGTGCTTCGAACTCGGTGAGTTCGTAGCGAAGCGTCATCGTGCCGCCAACACTCTTTACCTCGATGTCGTATGCCGACCCGAGGGCGGGTTCCTCGCCGACCGCCAACGCAGCAGAAACAACACCTGGATCCCACTCGGCAAAGTTGGACAAATCGGCCATGTAAGCAAAGGCATCTTCGGGTGAGCGGGCAGTCCGGACAGAAACGACGTATCGAGCCATGTCCCGTTTCTACCCCGCCCAAGGTGAGCCCCACGGATCATTTGAGGCCGGATCGCTGTCTTTAGTTGCGCATTGATGGTAATGATTTTCGCATGAGCGGAACCAAAAATGCGGATCTTGGGAGCGGAACTCAGGACCTCTGGCCCACATTCACAGCCGAGGTTGGACGAATTCGTCCATCCTCTCCATCAGCACTGACGTCAGCAACGGCTGACGACTCACTTCGCTCGCTTGTCGAGCAGCTTGTTGATGAGCGGCTTGCTGAAGCTGATGCCGAACGTCGCGAGCTCAAGAAGGAGTCACGCTGGATGGGAGTCCGCGTGCTCACCCTTGAGCAGACGTTGAAGAAGAGTCGCGAAGAGAACCAAGCCCTCTCGGACTATCTGCAGATCTGCTTTGACGAGATTCGCAGCCAAGACGATCGACTTTCGCCGAGGCTTGCCGCTCTCGAAGCGGAGACCCGGGCACTGTCCTCACGGGCGTCCAAGGTAGACGTCGATGCAATTGAGCTTCGGCAGGACACCAATGAGGCACTGTCGAAGATCGACGCCCTCGCCGCCGAGCTCTTTGAACTGATCTACGACGCGAAGTCACTCGCGGTTCAGGCCAGCGGTAACGCCGAGGCGGTTGCGCTTCAGGCCGACGAACTGGTGGTTGATCTCCGCGAAGCGCACGAACACGTCAGGTTGCTCGACAACCGGACGCAGACAATCTCCCACGAACTCGAAGAGACTGTAGAAGCTGCCGAGCTGATCGTTTCGGGACTTGCCGATGCAGCGGAAGCATCGACGATGGCGCAGGCCGCCGCAGAAAATGCCCGAGTCCACGCTGAAGGCGTTGCTGGCTTGTCCGACGAGCTTCGTGATGAGCTCGAACGCCGAACGACCGCGTTGCGTAAAGAGATCGCCAACAAGGTTGGCTCCGTCAAGAACGCTGGCCGCGACGAGTTGGATCTCGAGCTTGAAGAAGACGTGAAGAACGTCATGGAGCTTGCTGAAGAGGTTCGAGTTCTCGCCGAGAAGGCCAAGGCCCGTGCCGACTACGCCGCGGATTCATCCGATGAGGTTCGCGCTGACCTTGACCTGCAGGCTGAAGAACTTCGTCAGCTTGACGAGCGCTCAGCGGCGCTGCGCTCTGACCTCGACAAGCGGACGAGCGCACTTCGCAACGACCTTCAGAAGCGCACGGATGCGCTTCGTGTCGATGTCGATGAGCAGACGGGCGAGTTGCGTGGCGACTTGGCCGAACGCACCGAGAGACTTCGTAGCGACCTCGACGAGCGCACGGCCGAACTTCGCGACAAGATCAATGATCGCCCGGTTGTTGAAGCCAACGATGCTGCAATGCACGACCTTCGCAGTGAAGTTGCGGCATCGCTCGACGCCTTGAAGTCACGCGTTGACGACCGTCTCAATGGCTACGCCATTAGCTCGCTCGAAGCAGCGATGGGGTCGGAAGACAAGCCTCGCAAGCGGTGGCACGCTCACCTTCGCCATGATGGCGACGATCGTGAGTCGACATTCGACGGGCCAAAGGCGCTACCAACCGAAACCTGAGCCTCGTTCGACCGAACACTACGCTCGGCGTTTAGTGCGCAGATCTCTCTCACGCTCGTTCGGAACTCTCGCGATCCTGGTGATCTTTGGTGGGCTCCTCCTGTTCACGAGAGATCGCGATCCGGTTGCTGATCTTGGTTGGGACGACAACTACTGGAGTCAGGTCGATAGTTTCGACGATGACCTGCCGGCTGTGCTTCCTGATGACATCACCACCGTGCAAGGCATTCGGGTTCACATCGAGATTGCCGACGACATCGACCACTTGCTGACTGCAGCCCGTGCTGATGGCCTTGAGCTCGATGGTTACGGCTATCGAACCAACGACCAACAGATCGAGCTTCGCAAACGACACTGTGGCACGACCGACTTCGACATCTTCGAGAAGCGTGCGTCGGAGTGCAGTCCACCAACGGCTCGTCCGGGCTCGTCACGACACGAGCGTGGCAGGGCGATCGACTTCCGCTACAACGGCCGAACGATCAAGAGTCGGGACAGCGAAGCGTTTGTCTGGCTTGCCGAGAATGCAATCCAATTCGGCTTGGAGAACTTGCCGTCTGAGCCGTGGCATTGGAGCGTTGACGGCCGCTAGTGGACCGGATGCGTTCGCTCTTCAGCGATGCTGGGGAGTGCAGGTGAACTGATGGTTTCTTGTGACGGAGTGTGGTTGTACCGAACGGTCGGTACAGTATTGATCAACATCCTAAATATCCACACAAGGAGCAAGAACATGAGTGAAGTAGCAGCCGTGACCGCCGTAGTCGAGAACTACATCAACGCCGGCGTAACAGGTGACTCAGCCCAGATGGCCAAGTCGTTCCACCCAGACGCAACCATCCACGGAGTGTCAACCGAAGGTAAGAGCGAGGGCGGCCCGATTCAGATCTTGTTCGACGCCATCGAAGGTCAGCCATCACCGGGTCTGACCGGTGTCGTCGGCCCGGTGGAGGTCAACTCGACCACTGCGACCGCCACCGCGGTGCTTAACGATTGGGGCGGCGTCGACTACACCGACCAGTTCACCCTCCTGAAGGTTGACGGCAACTGGCAGATTCTGTCCAAGGTCTACCACGACCGAGCAAACGGATAGCCGGAAGGGTTGATGCGACATGCACGTTTCAGTTGCCTAGTTGTGCACGACAGCGTTCGCGCTATCCGTCGACCGATGGATCGGCGGATAGCTCGTTTGTGCGTTGGTGTGCAGAGAGTGCATCGGTGCTGGGGTGACCTTCGGGGCGTACGGTGGAGGCGTGATCACCACTACGCACGTTGTCACCAACATGTTGTTGGCTCGCCGAGCTCGAGCCGACGAGAATTCAGGTGGTGTCCCTACGGTGCTCAGTGCTGATCCGAAGTGGTTTGCCATTGGTGGCTTCGCCCCAGATGTTGGGCTCTACCTGCTCACGGCTGGCGCCGCCGCCTACTTCCCGCTCGTCAAGGACATGTCCTTTCGGGAATCGATGGAGTACGCATTCAACACGCTCTTCTTCGAGGACCCGGTGTGGATTGCGGTCCAGAACACACTGCACAGTCCAGTTGTGCTTGCGGGGCTTCTCGCCGCTGGAAAGGTGAAGAAGTCATCGAGGTTGATGGCCTTTGCCGCCGGGTGCTTGCTTCATACTGCGATGGATATTCCGGTGCATCACAACGACGGGCCGCTGGTGTTCTTTCCGTTCGACTGGAGCTACCGCTTCGATAGTCCGGTGAGCTACTACGACCGCGACCACTATGGTCAGATCGTGGCGCCGATCGACCTGGCAATCACCGTGCTCGGTGGCGCCTACCTGATTCGCGAGCGCATCAAGAACAAACGCTTTTGGTGAATGCAGTCCGAATCGGAAGCTGTCATTCGTTGTGGACGTGATACCGCGTGGCAACGCGCTACCGGGGAGAGGTGAACATGGCCGAAGAGATCGATGATGGATTGTTCTGGGATGTGGCTCGGCCGCTCCTGGCCGCCGGAAACGTGGTCGAGGGCGAGCTCATGCGGAGCCGGTGTCTTCGGGTTGGTAAGGAATTTCTAGCGATGCCCGAATATCGAACTGGTGACTTGGTGGTGAAGCTGCCGAAAGACCGGGTAGCTGAACTGATCGAGGCGGGTGAAGGCTTGGCCTTTGCTCCGGCGAAAAAGGTCTTCAAGGAGTGGGTGCAAGTGCCCCGTCGAGATGAAGGTCTCTGGGAATCGCTGCTCGCGGAGGGGCTTGCGTTCGTGTCGTAACGCGCTGGCTGCCCGAAAGATGCTCCAAAAAGAGTTGAAGACCGAACAAGTGTTCGATACTGTCGCGAACCCTTATGGGGTTCAGCAATCCACCAGTTCCGTGGTCCGAGATGGAGAAGACCCTCTCGGGACGCGCCCGGAAAGAGCGGACCGAGCCTGAACAGGTCCAAGGCAACGATAGCGATTGGGTCGCAAAGACCGGCGGCGACAGCCCTGCCTGGTCCCGAAAACGTGAGAACTACGAGCCCAAAGAAAAAGTAGAAGCCTCCGCGGATCTCGGCGGAAGTCCGAGCGCAAAATACGCCGAGCTGCACTGTCATTCGAACTTCAGCTTTCTCGACGGAGCGTCCGATCCGGAAGTGCTGGTTGAAGAGGCAGTGCGGCTTGGACTGAGCGGGTTAGCGCTCACCGACCGCAACGGCTTCTACGGGGTGGTTCGCTTTGCCGAGGCTGCTCGGGCGTATGGGTTGTCGACAGTGTTCGGTGCCGAGCTCAGCGTCGTGAATGACGATGTGCTGCACACCCCGGTGGGCGACATTGTCGTGTTGGCTCGCGGTCCAGAGGGCTATGCCCGGCTCGGTCGGGCGATCAGCGAGGGGCAGATGGCGGGGGAGAAGGGGGCGCCGCTGTTCACCCTCGACCGCCTTGGTGAACTCTCCGAAGGCAACTGGATGGTGCTGACCGGAACACAGCTCGGCCCGTTGAACCAGGCACTCGTTGCTGAAGGCCCTATCGCAGCTCAGCGCTCGCTCGACGGGCTGATCGAACGCTTCGGTCGGCCAAACCTGGCGGTTGAGCTGTGGGATCACTCCACCCCGCTGTGCAGTACTCGCAACGATGCCCTCGTCCGTCTCGGTCTTGAACGCGACCTCGCAGTTGTGGCCACCAACGATGTTCGATACGCCGGACAACAGCACCGCAAGCTGGCAACCGCGTTAGCTGCCGTGGGGCACCGTCGATCACTCGACGATCACGACGGCTGGCTGCCCGCTGCTTCGGTTGCGCACCTGCGAAGCGGCAGCGAACAGGCTCGCCGCTTCGAGCGCTATCCGGGGGTGATCGAAGCCGCGGTCGAGATCGCCGACGCCTGTGCGTTTGACCTGCAGCTCGTTGCACCGAACTTGCCGCCCTATCCCTGCCCCGATGCTCACAATGAGATGTCGTGGCTGCGTGAGCTCACGTTGAAAGGAGCGCGTCGCCGCTACGGCCCTGAAAGCAGCGAACGGGTGCCAGGGGCGTATGCCCAAATCAACCGCGAGCTCGACCTCATCGAGGAGCTCGGCTTCCCGGGCTATTTCCTGATCGTGGCTGACATCGTCGACTTCTGTCGGCGAGCCGACATCTTGTGCCAGGGCCGCGGGTCGGCGGCGAACTCGGCCGTCTGTTACTCCCTCGGGGTCACCAACGCCGATGCGGTGGCGCTCGGACTGTTGTTCGAACGGTTTCTTTCCCCCGAACGTGATGGACCACCCGACATCGATATCGACATCGAGTCTGACCGCCGAGAGGAAGTCATCCAGTACGTCTACAACCGCTATGGCCGCGAGCATGCAGCCCAGGTGGCCAACGTGATCACGTACCGGTCGAAGTCGTCGGTGCGCGACATGGCCAAGGCCCTTGGCTATGCCACCGGCCAACAAGATGCGTTCAGCAAGAAGCTTGATGGGTGGGCCAGCCTCAAGAGTCAGCTCGACACATTCCCGGTGGATGTGGCCGAGCTGGCAAGCGAGCTCGAACATTCGCCTCGACACCTCGGCATTCACTCCGGTGGCATGGTCATCTGTGATCGGCCGGTGGTCGAGGTGTGTCCGGTCGAGTGGGCCCGCATGGAAAACCGCAGCGTCCTGCAGTGGGATAAAGAAGACTGCGCCCGCACCGGGCTGGTCAAGTTCGACCTGCTGGGCCTCGGCATGTTGTCGGCTATTCACTACGCGATCGACTTCGTGGCCGACGTGCACGGGGTCGAGCTCGATATGGCCACCATGCCCCAAGACCCAGAGGTCTACGACATGTTGTGCCGAGCCGACACGATCGGTGTGTTTCAGATCGAGTCTCGGGCCCAGATGGCGACGTTGCCTCGGCTTAAACCTCGCATGTTCTATGACCTGGTGGTCGAGATTGCGCTGATTCGCCCGGGTCCGATCCAGGGCGGCTCGGTCCACCCCTACATCCGCCGCCGCAACGGGCTCGAACCCGTCACCTACTTGCATCCCTTACTCGAGAAGTCGCTGTCGAAGACGCTCGGCATTCCGCTGTTCCAAGAACAGCTGATGCAGATGGCAATCGACGTCTCGGGTTTCACTCCAGCCGAGGCCGATCAGCTCCGTCAGGCCATGGGGTCGAAGCGGAGTCGCAAGCGAATGGAAGATCTGCGAGCCCGTCTCTATACAGGTATGGAAGAGCGGGGGATCGTCGGCGACATCGCAGACGAGATCTGGGAGAAGTTGGTGGCCTTTGCCAACTACGGCTTCCCCGAGAGTCATTCGGTGTCGTTCGCTTACCTGGTCTACGCCTCGTCGTGGTTGAAGCGCTATTTCCCGGCAGCGTTCTGTGCAGCACTACTCAACGCCCAGCCCATGGGGTTCTATTCGCCGCACACGCTGGTTGGCGATGCTCGTCGTCACGGGGTCGAAGTGCTCACGCCCGATATCAACAAGTCAGCTGCAGGTGCATCGCTTGAATGGGTGAACGGCCCGCCCGCCGACCCAGCCTTCCGTCAAGGCGCTGGGGTGCATCACGCCCAGTGGGGTGTTGGTGGCCCGGCGGTTCGATTGGGTCTGGGGTCAGTTCGCCATATCGGAGAGGACTTAGCTAAGAAGCTCGACGATGGCCGGCCGTGGCATTCGATCGAAGATGTAAAACGTCGAACCGGTTGTTCGATTGAAGTGCTCGAAGCACTCGCCACCGCTGGCGCTTTCGGCGACCGGCGATCCGCCCTCTGGGAGGCTGGCGCTGCCGCACAGGCATCCGACGCTCGCTTGCCCGGGATCATCACCGGTACCGAAGCTCCGCAGCTTCCTGGCATGACCGACCGCGAGATCTCCCTCGCCAACCTATGGGCCACCGGCGTCGCCCCCGATGGGCACCCCACCCGGTATTACCGCGAGGACCTCGACAACTTCGGCGTACTGCCATCGTCAAAGCTGGCTGAACAAACCTCGGGTGATCGCATCATGGTCGCCGGTGTCGTGACCCATCGGCAGCGGCCAGCAACCGCGTCGGGAACCACGTTCCTCAACCTCGAAGACGAACACGGCCTCATCAATGTCATTGTGTCGAAGGGCTGCTGGATGCGGCACCAACAGATCGCACTGTCATCGACCGCGCTCATCGTGCGCGGCAAGGTCGAGCTCGTCGAAGGCGTTATCAATGTGATTGCCGACAAGCTCGTCGAGTTCACCGTCGCCGCCCCAATCACATCGAGAGACTTCCGTTAGCCCAGAGCGTTGGCGTTAGCCCTTGCGGGTGAGTCGTTCGGGAAGCGTCTCGAGTGCTCGTTGGTAAGCCTCGGTTTTGCCGCTTGTCACCGAAATAACCATGCCGCCCTCGATCGCTGCAACGACATCCATCGCTGCAGCGTCGGCCTCTTCGGGGGTCAGGCCAGCATCGAGCGAAATGTTGGTGAGCGCTTCTGCCCACGCATTGACACACTCTCCAGCGATGGCACGGTTTCCGGCGTCGGAAACACTCAACGCCACCACAAGGCACGACTGCGTCCCGCCTTGGTAGTACTCATCAAGGCCCTTCGCGACCTGCTTGGCTCGTTCGAGGGGAGGGCCATCGGTGAACGCTGGCTCGAGTGCTTTGGCGTACCGCTGATGTGCCCGCTCGACGATCGCCTGAACCATTTCGTCCTTACCGCCAGGGAAACGGTGGTACAGGCTTGCTCGACCAAGGCCGGTGGCCTCGGACAACAGATTGATGCTCGCTCCTTCATAGCCATGGCGGCTGAAAACCGCCGAGACCGCGTCGGTCAGGCTCTCGTCATCGATGGTTCTTGCTGGCATGAGTAAAAGTGTACCGAACGGTCGTTTCCACTCAACGCACGCCTTCGCGCTGCGCCCAGAGCACTAAGTAATGCAACTCCTGGTTGCAATAGTGGTTATGGTCAGGTAACTTCTAATGCAACACAAAGTTGCAATGGATGGAGATGAAATGAAACAAATTCAGACCACAATCGAGATCGATGCCACGCCCGACGAGGTCTGGGGCGTGCTCGTGGACTTCGACTCGCACGCCGACTGGAACCCATTCTTTTCCAGCATTGAGGGATCGCCCGTCGTGGGTCAGCAGATCAAGATCCGGGCGCGAAAGCCTGACGGCAGTCCGGGAATGGGCTTTACCCCGACGATTCTCGATGTGCAGCCCGGCTCGCTGTTGCGGTGGAAGGGCAAGCTCCTCGTGAACGGGATCTTCGACGGTGAGCATGTCTTCGAATTGGCGGCGCTCGCTGGGGGTCGAACCCGTCTCGACCACGGTGAGGTGTTCACGGGCATCCTGATCCCGCTGATGGGCAAGGTGCTCAAGGGCACCGAGGCCGGGTTCAACGCGTTCAATTCAGCGTTGGCTGACGAAGTTGCCTCCCGTCGCGAGGCAGACTGTCAGTAATGGCTACCGAACCATCTCATCGACGCGGTAAGGCGGTTGACGAGAAGATTCTGGGCGCTGTCATCGACGTGATTGAGGCATCGGGAACGCTGGCGATCAAGGTCGACCAGGTTGCAGCTGTAGCGGGGGTGAATAAGACGACGATCTATCGCAAATTCCCTACGCGGGACGAGCTCGTGCTCACGGCGATCCTGGCACAGGCGGAGACGGTGATTCCTATCCCCGACACCGGTTCGCTTCGAGATGATCTCACTGCCATTGCGCGGATGGTGCGTGAGGTTGTCACGTCGCCGCTCGGACGAGCACTGCTGTCGGCGTCGGCTGAGTCGCCGCAGCTTGCGGAGCTTCGGCCGGAGTACTGGGGCGCAAGATTTGCTGTAGCAGCGGAAGTGATCGAGCGGGCGGTAAGAAGTGGAGAGTGCAAGCCACCCGAAGACCCGGCGCTGTTAATCGAACTCATGGTCGCCCCGATCCACTTTCGGGCAAGTCAGGTCGGTGGCGAGATTACTGACACGTTCATCGAGCTGCAGGTCGACCGGCTGATGCAGGCGCTCACCTGAAACCGGGGCGCGATTTTCTACAGCAGGCCTTCTGTCTTCTGTCGTAGCATCCGGAATATGAGTGATGCACCCAAAAACCTACGCACGCACCCGCTGCACCTCGGCCTGGGTGCAACATCGATTCCACAGCCGGAGTTCACCGGCGAGATGGAGTGGTACCAGGGCTACGGCGAACGCCATGGCGCCGACGGCAAGGAAGGCCGCCTGATGTCGATGCATACCTTCTTGGAGTCATGGGACGTCTGGGAGATGCATCCGACAGGCTCTGAAGTGGTGCTGTGCGTTGCTGGGGAGATCGAGCTCGTGCAAGAGGTCGACGGTGATGAGGTGAAGACCGCGCTTGCCGAGGGCGAATATGCGATCAATGCCCCCGGCACCTGGCACACGGCCAACGTGTCCGGGCGGGCAACGGCAGTCTTTGTTACGGCCGGCGAAGGAACTGAGCATCGCCCGCGAAGCTAGGCGGTTGCTGTTCCTGTCTGGTGGCCCTGCACGGCAACCCGATGACGCCGAAGGATGGTCACTGTTCGCTCGGTGATCGTGACTTCGACGTCGCGAGGCCAGTTCGCTGGCCGAAGCCTGAACTCGCTGACAAGCCAAGGGCCAAGCGTGTAGTCGGTGTTCGCAATTGGGTCCGGCTCCCATGTAATTGCTGATACTGGAGGCGGGGGAATGTCCGGTACGGTCCAGCCCATTTTTCTCAGGTCGCTGAAGAGTTCGGTGGGAGCGTTGTTGCCATCGAAGCTCATGGTCACATCTGGGGCGCGGTGTGCTCCGCGTGATGTCACCTCGGCCTCACTTCTGATCTTCTGGAGGGTCTGTAGTCCGGCGACTTCCTTCAGCATTGTTCGTGTCCCTTATTTTCGATCATCCTTTTGGGATGACCTCCCGTCAGTTGTGTCAACGGTCACGAGCGTCTTAATCTATATAGCCCGTTTACCCCAAAGTTGGGGTCACGTGGGAGGGGAGATCAGATCGGCATACAGCTCGAAATTGTCCTCGTTGAAACACACGAACACCACCTCAAGAAATTCATGTTCGTTGTTGCTTAGCCAGGCCTCGACGGCAGCTGTCGCCACTGCTGCCGCACGGTCGAGCGGAAACCGGTAGACGCCCGTGCTGATGTTCGGGAATGCGATGCTTGCTGTTCCTGCTTCGGCGGCAAGACGCAGCGACTCGGTGTAGCACCGACCCAGAAGTGCGTCGTGCTGCTCGGGTTTGTCACCTGTCCAGACGGGGCCCACGGTGTGCACGACGAAGTTCGCAGAAAGGTTTCCGGCCTGGGTGATGACCGCCTCGCCGGTGGGGCATCCGCCCTGTCGGGCAACCACGGCCCGGCAGGAGGCGAGGAGGTCCGGCCCAGCTGCGCGGTGGACCGCCCTATCCACACCGCCTCCGCCCAGAAGTGACGAGTTCGCTGCATTCACCACTGCGTCAACCTCTTGCTTGGTGATATCCCCCTGGACGACACGAAGGATCGTGGCGCCAACTCGTGTCTCGTGCACGCTGTGTGATGTGTCCTGTGCGTGTCGTTCAGTGAGTGGGCGTCGGAGAGGAGTCACTCCATTTAGTACCACCGGAATCCCGGCAGTGGCAGCGATCCGACACATGTGCTCAGTCCCTGCGATACACAGCGGCGAAGACCACTCGAAGTCGAAATCATCCTTGAAAGCGAGAATGAGCTCGGGCGCCCAGCTCAGCATTTTCTCGTTGTACTGGTGCATTGGTCCTGGGTAGTCGCCAGCAGTCAACGGCTCTGCGAGAAGGTTGACGTGGTTGGCTTCAGCCCATGTCCGTGCGATTTCATCGGCGCCGTCAGCCATTCCGGTGATTACCCGGAACGACCCGCCGGTCGCTGCTTGACGGGTTGCAAGCTCGTCGAGGGCGAGCTCGATCACGGCACGATCTGACCAGTTCACCGAACCAGTCACGACAACCCGTGCCGGGGTGTGCTCGCTCATCATTGACCCCGCAGTCGAGCACGGATGTCGCGCAACGTCTCATCGCGGACGAGTGTGCCATCGGCAAAGACCGGCTCGAATGCACAGTTGCGAACTCGGTCCCAGCTCGTGCGCTCTTCGAGTACGAGCTCACCGTTATCGTCAACGGCTACGGCCAGGAGGCCTCGTGCCGAACGCTTCGTTCCATCATCGGTTGCGGGATCCTTGAAAATCTCCCGAAGCTCGCCATCGACCACGCCTGCAGTTGCCTTCATCGCAAAGCCGAACGTATCGCGCGTGTTGTACTGGTACGTGAAGCTGCCAATGCCGAAGATGTTCTTTGGAACGAATCCCTTCGCGGCGACGCCCGCACAGATGGCCTCGCAGCGTTCGGTTGTGATCGAGTCGCCGTAGATCAAGTTGATGTGAGGGTCGAGCTCTTTGAAGCCCTTGGCGTTGACGGTTCCGCCAAATACTTCCCACGCCAACTCATATGACCCCTTGTGGGCCGGGAGCCAACAGGTGCGTCGGGGTCGCCGACCAGAATCTTGACTGGGTCACCGCTATCGGGCCGGATGGTCACCACACCGTCACGGCTGAGGATGTCCTCTCGCAGCTCCGGCAGGAACTCGGTCCACACCTTCCAGTAGTCCCAGGTGTCGGACACGATCGACACAATTCCGCTTGGGTAGAGCTCGGTGATGAGCCGGTGGAACGTCTCGATCTCGTCTTCCTTGGTGCCCATGCACATCACCGAATGCTCCGTAGCGGGCACCGAGCCGCCAACGAGGTCCTCGTCGCTGTTGGCGCCGTAGTAATCCTCTAGGAAGTCGATCGCCGGGACGGTGTCGGTCCCGGTAAAGCTGAGCAAGTGTCCGCCCCCAGACAACATGGCTGCTTCGCTGCCGTACATGCCTCGGTAGCTGAAGTCGTGGCCTTGCCAGTCGACGAAGTTGGGGTCGCCGCCGGTGGCTTCGATCCAGTGGTCGAGTATCCGGCGGTACTTGCGGGCGATGGTGGCCGAGGTGCTCGGGCCCCAAATGACCGAGCTCAGTGAGGTCTCCAAGTAGTTCGTGATCCAGAAGAACTCGGGCATCGTGTTCCAGACGACGAACATGGGAACGCCGATCGGTGTGTTGGTCCCCTCGGGGAGAGCCCACACCTCGATCGGCAGGTACCCGAGGTCGTGGAGGTCTTCGATGTGATCGACTTCGATGCTGATGCCGGCGTTGCGCATTCGTCGGGCGTAGCGTTCGACAACTTCATATTTAGGGCGATCGAAGAAGTCTCGGTTCCATTGCTTGATCAGGTACTCCTTCACGAAGTACTGCAGTCCAAAGAACACAACCGAGTCGATGTCGTCGATACGGGACTTGCGTGGAGTCCAGTTGCTAAACACCGTCGTGGTTCCCTTGGGGTACTGCGAGCGGTGGTCCGCTTTGTAGAAGTCGATGAGGGTCAGCGGGGTGCTCATGTGATGGAGCCTTTCGTGTAGAGATCGCGGAAGGGGATGGTGGTGACGTCGGGAAGGTCATCGGGGTCTGCCTGGCTGGGAGTAAGGCATGCAAGGGTCGAGAACGTCTCGGCAAGCTGTGTGGTGCCCTTGGTGAAGAGCCCGTGGGTCACCGCGAGCGTGAGGGGGCCGGCGTTTGCTGCCTTGAGCTGGTTGGCCAGTCCGAGAAATGTCCCCCCGCCATCACAAATGTCGTCGACGATGATGCAGGGGCGGCCGTGAAGATCGTCTGTCAGAACGTTGAAGCCCGACAGTCGCCCTGTTGCTGGGTCTCGGTGTTTCAGGGCCTGGACCACCGGACGTCCGTCGAGCCAGGCGTAGGCCTTCTTCGTCGCTCCTGCGTCGGGAATGATGACGGTGGGGTTTGTGTCGAAGAGTCCTGCGTGAATGAAGCGGTCGACGACGGATGCCTGGTCGAAGTGTCGCAACTGGCCGGCGACGTCACTGTGTGGGTCGGCAATCACCAGGTCGAGTTCGGCCACCATCTCGAGGGCGAGGCCCAGTTCGAACCCGTCGAGGGCGTCGTTGCGTCGGTCGTGTCGAGCAAACGGGAAGTAGGGGAGGAACCACTCGACTCGGCGTCCAAGCCTGCGGAGGATTCGGTCAGTAGTAATGACCGTGCCGAGGTCGTTGAACGAAGTCGCCGTAGCTTCGATCGTCCGAATGTTAAACAGCTCGATGTGCTCCGAGCGCAGTCGGACATGGCCCTCGCCTGCCGGGTACCGGAGTTGTTCCGTGACTTGATCGAGCGTGAAGTAGGTGCTCATGTCAACCTTTCTTGTCAAGATGACTATAAAGAGGAGGGTCGTTAATTGTCAACGTGACATCCATTGCATGGTTGGTTGCTACACTCGACGGCTGTGAGCATCGATGGTTACGACCCAACCAAGTTTCCGCCCTTTGCGGTCACGGTCGATCTGGTGGTTCTCACGGTGCGGCCGCCGCATCTTCAAGTGCTGTTGGTTCGCAGGGGAGAATCGCCGGCAAAGGGGTCGTGGGCGCTCCCGGGCGGCTTTGTCGGCCCAAAGCAAGACCTTGTCGATGCAGCGCAGTTCAAGCTCGCCGACAAGACAGGTATCGAAGTTGGCCAAGCACACCTCGAACAGCTCGGCACATTCGGTGCTCCCAAACGAGACCCCCGCATGCGCGTCGTGAGTGTTGCGCATCTCGCCCTTGTTGCCGATCCGCCGGAACCCGAGCTTGACTCAGCGGCTTGGCACCGAGTCGACGCACTTAGCGATTCATCTCTTGCGTTCGACCACGCCGAGATCCTTGCCGCCGGGGTAGAACGCGCTCGATCGAAGCTCGAGTACACCACCCTTGCAACGTCGTTCTGTTCACCAGAGTTCACGATCGCCGAACTCCGGTCCGTGTATGAGGCAGCGTGGGGGAGTGCTCTCGACGCGGCCAACTTCCATCGCAAGGTGATGGCTACTGATGGCTTTGTGGAAGCAACCGGGCGAACCGAGTCGGCCGGTCGGGGTCGTCCAGCGCGAACCTTCGTTGCTGGCGACGCCCGCGAACTCCACCCGCCCATCGTTCGCTGACTGTGACACCCGAGCTTGTCGCCCAGGTCAACACGTTGGTGGGCTCCGAGGTTATGTCGTCGCGTTCAGTATCGGGCGGCGACTTCGCTACCGCGTATCTAGTAGAAGTCGCAGACGGGCGAACGCTGTTTGCCAAGACACACCAGAACCCGCCGGTCGGATTCTTCACAACCGAAGCCACTGGCTTGGCCTGGCTCGCTGAGCCCGGCGCCATCAACGTCGCAACCGTAGTCGGCGTGACCGACGACCACCCTGCCTGCCTGATCCTTGACTGGATCGGCGTGGGCGGTGCTCGAAGCCACAACGGCGAATCGTCATTCGGGCGGGCACTCGCTGCGCTGCACCAGACGGGTGCCCCGAGTTTTGGTCGACAGGACGGTCGGACGACCGGAAGCCAAGCGCTCCCGAACGACCCCTGCAACAGTTGGCCTGAATTCTTTGCCGACCGCCGCCTTCGACCCCTGGCCGACATCGCGGCCCGCCAAGGGGCGCTCCCTGCGCCGACGATCGACCGCCTGCTGCGCGTTGCTGACCGGCTGGGCGACTACGGCGCAGCAGACGAACCAGCTGCCAGGTTGCACGGCGACCTGTGGGCAGGAAACCGAATTGTTGATGTCGATGGCCAAAGCTGGCTGATCGACCCAGCCTCACACGGTGGCCATCGAGAATTCGACCTGGCAATGATGCAGCTCTTCGGCGGATTTGGCGATCAGGCCTACCGTGCCTACAACGAGGTCTACCCACTTGAACCGGGCTGGCAACAACGAGTCCCGCTGCATCAGCTTGCTCCGCTCGCTGTGCATGCAATCAAGTTCGGCGGTGGCTATGCGTCGGCTGTCGACGCGGCACTCGACCAGCTTCTGTAGAGATCTCTTGCAGCTGTTCTTGGGCCCGTGACCTTGTCCGCATACCCTGGCCAGCGTCATGGCAGCCCTCCGATCCTTCGCCTTGCGGCTCGTCCGCATTCTTGGGCCGGACCCTCGCGCGGCCACACAATCAATCGTCGCTCTCCTCATTTCCATCATTGCGACGCTCATTGCTGGACTGACCCTTGCATCAGCTGAGGACCGGCTCGCCGACCTTCCCGGGCTGCTTTTGCTAGTGCCCGCAGCCATTGCTCAGCGGGGCAACGTGTTCGGTGCGTTGGGAAGTCGCTTGGGCACCGCCATCCACACGGGCGAGTTCGCGGTCACCAAACGAGTCGACACTGTCTTTGGTCAGAACGTCCTAGCGTCGATGGGGCTTAGCCTGATTGCCGCCACATGGCTTGCCATCGTTGCTTGGGCATTCGCTGGTGTCTTCGGAGTCGCAGACGCGATGAGCTTGCTCGACTTCATTGCGGTATCGGTCATGGGCGGTGTCATCGCCTCACTCGTCGTGCTCGCCATCACGATTGCGCTGGCAGCAGGCTCGACCCGATACGGATGGGACCTCGACAACGTGACCGCTCCACTTGTGACGGCAACCGGCGACCTGGTCACGCTGCCCGCCCTCATCGTGGGCTCGTTGGTGGTCGGCACGTCGAATACCAGCGAGATCATCGGGTTGTTTGCTTCTCTCGCAGCGATCATCGCGCTCGGACTGTGCCTTCGAGTTGGCCTTCCCCTTCTCCGTCGAATCGCACTCGAGTCGCTCCCGGTGCTGGCCCTTGCCTCGACGCTGTCGTTGATTGCCGGCATCGTCGTCGAGAAGCGGCTGTCGGCATTCCTCGACGAGCCGGCACTCCTCATCCTTGTGCCGGCCTACTTCGGCATGGCCGGAGCGCTCGGTGGCATTCTGTCGAGCCGGCTGGGGAGCAAAGTCCACCTTGGTCTGATCGAGTCAACGCTTGTGCCCGGACGTCAGGCGTGGCTCGACATCCGTGCTATCGCGGCCCTCGCCGTGCCGATCTTTGCGCTCGTTGGTCTGTCTGCGCATCTCGGGTCACTCATTGTCGATACCGGCAGCCCTGGTCTCGCAATGATGGTCGCCATTGCATTCATCGCTGGAATCGGCGCCACCCTTGTCGTGCTCGCGGTGGCCTACTACGGCACCCTTGCGGCTGTTCGCTTCGGGCTTGACCCCGACACGGCCTCGATTCCGCTCACCAACTCGGTGCTTGACCTTGTTGGAGCGTTCACCCTCGTGGGAACGATCGTGCTTCTCGGCGTCGGCGCAACATGACCTCTTCCCCTCACACACGCATTTCCCTACCATGACGGTTACTAGCTAATGGATGACAAACCCCGAAATCTCCGAACCCTGATCGCCGAGGCTAAAGACACCTCTGAGCTCATGGTCGACCTCGCCTACGCAGCCGTGTACTTCGGTGATCCGGATATGGCCGAGGAGGTCCGCGACCTCGAGTCAACCATGACCGAGCTCGTCGACGACATGCGTTCCCTTGCGGTATTGGCGGTTCGTCATCCTCGTGAAGCGCCTGGCATGAGTCGGGTGCTTCAGGTCGTGTCCGCAATCGAACGAATCGGTAATGACGCGGTCAACATTGCCCGCACCGTCTCCAACAAGCTCGGCATCCCGACGCACCTCATCGAAGAGCTCAGCGATGCAGAGGAAGTCTCACATCGCGTCGTCGTTGCTGAGGAAAGTACTATGGCGCATCGTGCGCTCCATGAGCTCGAAATGCCGGTTCACACCGGCCTTCGGGTGCTGGCGGTTCGCGACGGCGATGGCTGGTCGACGACGGTCACCGGCGACACGATCCTCGTTCCTGGAGATGTGTTGTTTGTCGAAGGCCCTCCAGCGGGTATCGATACGCTGCGCACCTGGGCGGGAGCTCCGCCTCGGCCCGAGATCGTCGAAACCGAACCGGTCGAAGAACTCGATCGGGCCATCGATCTGCTTGTCGAGATGAAGAACGTTTCGGAAGCTGCCGTCGGGCTGGCCTACTCGGCTTTGGTGCTGAACGACCGCGGTCTCGCTGCTGAAGTGCGCCACCTTGAAACACGGCTCGATGAGATGCACGACCAGCTCGAAACGTGGGTGCTTCGGGCGGCCAAGGGTAGGACCACCGACCCGGCTCCGCTTCGAGGGTTGTTGCACCTCGCAGCCGCATCAGAGGACATTGGCGACCAAGCATCCGCCATGGTCATGTTCGTCGAGCATGGTCAGGAAGTGCACCCTGTACTCAACGTGGCGCTCGCGGACGCAGACGAAGTTGTCCTGCGGGTGCCAGTCGCCGCAGGCTGTCGAGCCGAAGGCGCTTCGCTTGCCGAGCTCAAACTGGATGTGGCTCCGGGGTACACCGTGCTTGCCGTGAAGAAGGGTGCGATCTACCGGCACCGTCCCCGCGGATCCGACCGATTTGAGGCGGGCGACGAGGTCATTGCTAGTGGTCCAGACGAAGGTCGCGAGCCGTTCGCTGAGGTGTTCGGATGGAAGCTCGTTGCCGACGAAGAGGCTGGCGATCACGAACTGGCCGCACTGTGAGCGACTCAAGTCGCTTTCCAGCGCGTCGATAGCCAACTATGGGCGGTCGACTCTTCGCACTCGGGATTTTGGCGTTTGCCTTTGTCGTGACGGGAGGTTTTGGTGGAAATTACCTACCAATTCTCTTCTTCATCGGCGTAATCGCGATCTCCAACAAGTCCTCGAGCAGCCGTCATGATGGCGCGTGGGCCGAAACGTGGCAACGCGCTGCCGACGAGCTGGATTTCAAAACCCACATTCGTCCGAAAAAGCGAACCAACTCCTCAATGCGTGGAGAAATCGACGGGCACCAGGTTCGAGTTGTTGGCTATCAGGGTGGCGTTCCCGAGATAGAGGTTCGCTTTAGGTCGGGGTTCCGGAGCCTGGACATCGAACCCCGAAAGAAAGGGTCTCGGGCAAGCGGCCGCGAGCTCCAGACCGGTGATCCGATCTTCGATCAACGGTTCTACCTCGCCGATCGCACTCACGAGAATGACGACATCCTTCAGTGGCTCACTGCTGAGCGCCGTGAGATTCTCGGAATCCTCGATGATGCGCTTGTGATAGACGAGATCGACTCAAACGAGCTCGAGGTAGAGCTTCCGCGTGCCGAGTTCACGTCGAGCGAGCTGGTCCAGGCAGTCGAGCTCTGCGTCATGGTGGCGAAGATCCTCGACGAGTCTCATCAAGGGATCCAAGACGCGACACGCCGGGCCATCGATGCGTCGCCCCAAGACGTCATCCTCGATGGGACGCGAGAGACCGGCGATATCCAGGATCAGATTCGCGAGTAGCGACTACCGCCGAGCGTTCGGTCGCCGAAGTCGGACAACGTCCTCGGCATCGGCATACAGCGCCCCCGGATCGGTGTTGCGTCGATGCCAATGCCTCGTGGTCACGACGACAACGTTCAAGGCCAAGATCACCAATGCAGCGATAAGCCCCGTGATCATGAGCTGCTGATCCCATTGGACGATTCCAACAATGCCCACGACTCCAGCAATGGCAACGCCGAGAATCATGCCTGGTCGAAGCGTCTGAGACGCGGCCGCAAGCCGTTGCAATGCCGTCGGTGAGGCCGAGCCCACTTCTCGAGAGGTCATCGGTTGTCAACGTACCCGATATCGTGCCCCGAATGGAACCCGAACTGCGGTTGATGACCGTTCACGCTCACCCCGACGACGAGGCGTCCAAGGGCGCCGGAACCGTGGCGAAATACAGTGCCGAAGGTGTCCGGTGTGTTCTGGTGTGCTGCACCGACGGCGGTGCCGGCGACATCTTGAACAAAGCCCTCGACACCCCAGAGAACAACGACAACCTCGTTGCTGTACGCCGGGCCGAGCTCGACAAATCCGCCGAGGTCATTGGCTATCACCGAGTCGCGATGCTCGGCTACCTCGACTCAGGCATGCCCGACATGCCAGAGAACGCTCATCCCGACAACTTCGCCAACGCTCCGCTCGATGAAGCCGTCGAGCGTCTGGTCCGTCTCATTCGTGAGGAGCGGCCGCAGGTCATTGTGACCTACAGCGATCATCAGACCGGCTACCTTCACCCGGATCACCTCCGAGTGAACGACATCAGCATTCCGGCATTCCACGCTGCGGGAGACCCGGAGGCGTTCCCCGATGCAGGCGAACCATGGGCGCCGTCGAAGATGTACTACACCGCCTGGTCGAAGGAACGCCTCGTGCTCACCCACGAGAAGTGCATGGAAGTCAACGGCGAGAGCCCCTTCAACGAGGAGTGGCTTGCTCGCGACTCAGAGGACCACTTGATTACCGCGAAGGTCGATGCTGGCGACTATTGGGATCAGCGATGCGATGCGCTGCTCGCCCACGCAACCCAGGTCGACCCGAACGAGCCGTTTTGGTTTCCGCTTCCACGACCGATCGCAGCAGCCGTGTATCCCTACGATGACTACGAGCTTGCGATCTCCACGATTGAGGTCGACGAGATGGAAGATGACCTGTTCGCAGGGCTTCGTGGCGAGGTGGCACCGTAATGGCTCGCTATGACCAAGCTTGGTGTGACCAGTTGGCGAGCGCGGTTGGGAACGGCGCAGGCGAGCACGCAGAGATGCGACTGCTCTACGTCGTCACCGACACCGACGATGGCAAGAAGGCGTTCAACCTCGAGCTCGACAAGGGCGGAATCGTTGCAGCTACCGAAGGTCGCATGCCGAGGGGTCAGAAGGCCGACGTAACCGTCACGGTCAAGGAAGCCGTCATCGACCAGCTGTGGTCTGGCGAGCGCTCACGGGACGAGGCCTTCATGCGCGGAGACCTCAAGATCGAAGGCGCGTATGAGCGGTGGCTCGATGAGCTTGTGCCGCTCTTCAGCAACGATGTCTGGACCGCTGCCTGGTCGGCGAGCTAGTCGGCGCGAACCGGGGGAGGGTCGATCGCAACGTCGGCCCCTCCGCAGGCCGTCCATAGCCCAGCCCCCTCGGTCTTTGCCTGACGGAGGCTCGTGCGAAAGAGCTCAACATACCCATCGTTCGGTTGGTATATCGATAGGTCGGCCATGCCGGAACGTAGAAGTTCGGCATTGACGAAGCGATCGTCGTCTGACCGGAACACGTACGCCAGAAGTCGTCCGTATCGATCACGCGCGTCGATGTCACGCTCGAGCCTGACCTCCGTTCCTGGCGGAACAAGCGCGGCAACAAACGCAGACGCCTCCGCCCCAAAGCACTGCTCAGGTCGAGACGGGTCGACGGTCTCGGGAGTGTCGACGCCGAGAAGGCGAACCGTCTCAACCCGTCCGTCCGGAAACGCGACCCCAATCGTGTCGCCGTCCACAACATGGTCGACTATTGGCCAACCCTTGAGTGCCTGGTGCGTGGTGTTGGATCGAGCGGTGCACGCGCCCAACAGCATGAATCCGAAACAGAGGCAGATGACAACAACCTGCCGTTGAGAAGGGACTCGCTTCGGTGTGCTCATACTGCCTCCGCGTCAGAACGCGCTCAAGAAGTTGAGGACCGCTCAGCGAATGCCGCGGTCGAGAAGGCAAAGAGCCTGTCGTGAGGGTAGCTCAGGCAGCCAAGTCGAGATGCGCCGGGCGAGAGGCCTTAAGCGCAGCACGAGCACGAGCCAGGCCAATGCGGCCGATCTCTCGAGTCTCGTCGTCGAGCTTCCAGTGGCTTGGTGAGGTTCCCGAGTCGAGGACGAGTGTGAGCTGTGGCTGGACGGCCTTCGATGCAGTTGTTGTGGTGGAGGTGGTGTTCGTTGTCATGTCTACAAGTATGAACATGGGGTGTGACACGATGATTCCCGTTGCCGAGTTCCTCTTGGAAAATCAGGAGATTTCGACCTTCTCGTCCGTGGTTGGCTGCCTCAGCCTGGTTCCACGATCTATCGATTTTCGTATTGATTCCGTGCCTTCTGGTGTCGATGGATACATGGGTCGAAAGACCTAGATAGGCATTGCTCTTCGGAGCGTGCACCTTCCCGCAACAAGAAAGAACTACACCCACCAACAAAAAGTAAGGCGGTCATCATGTCAGCCGAGAGAAACACACGACTGAACGAAGTGGTACTCGAGGGTCTCCTCGACTATCTAACTCCCACCGACGCGGAAGTTGCCGAATGGCACTTCGTCAACGTCACGATGCAGGTCGATCGGCAACGCCCGCTCGTCCAGCTGCTGTTTTGGTTGGTCGAGGATCCTCGACACACCCCACCTGCCGTCCCTGCAGCAGACGCATGCATCGACCTCCGAACGGTCCCACCGGAACCGAAGGCCCCATCACACGCCGCTCCGCTGCTCTTTCCAACAGCGGCGTAACCCTCAACGGCCATCCCGTGTGGCACGATGAGTCACATGGGATTAGCTGAAACCATTCGAGAAGACCTCGTCACGGCTATGAAAGCTGGCGACGATGTAACGAAGACGACGCTGCGCGCCGTCCTAACGTCGATCAAGACCGCCGAGACTGCCGAGAGCGGCGGGACCGAGCTGTCTGACGACGCGGTCATGAAGCTGATCGCAACCGAGGTCAAACAACGCACCGAAGCGGCTGAAATCTTTGCCGAGGCCGGTGAGTCTGAGCGCGAGGCCGTCGAAGTGGCCGAACGTGCAGTGCTGCAGGCCTACTTGCCTGAGCCGCTTACGGCCGATGAGCTCGATGCCATCGTTACCCAAGTCATTTCCGATGGTGGGTACACGACAAAGAAGGACATGGGAGCAGCGATCAAAGCGGTCATGGCCAAGGCCGGAGGCCGAGCAGACGGCAAGACCGTGTCTGGCGCTGTGGGCAAGGCACTGAGCTGACGCCACGCCTGCGGCTGCGAGCTAACTCGATATAGCTCGGCCGCTTCGTGAACGTGTGTTTCGTCACAGTCACCGGGTCGCGCTCGAAAACTCATTAGCGTGGGAAACGGTTGGAGAAGGAGAGTTCCATGCTCGCCCGTTTCGTACAGATTTTCGCTTCGCGGCCTCGGCCGTCGTTGCTGCTGTGGCTCGTCATTCTTGTGTTTGGCGTTGCCTCCTACGCGGTGCTGTTGCCCCGCGAAGGATTCCCTCCGGTCGACGTTCCGATCTCCGTGGGCGCAGGCGGGTATTTCGTCGATGACCAAGCGAAGGTCGACGAGGATGTAACCCAGCCGTTCGCCGAAGCGGTCCTTGCGCTCGACGAGGTCGAGAGCGTCACCAGTTTCAGTCGCGACTCATCGTTTACGGTGATTGCGAACTTGGCCGGTGGCACGACGAGCGTCGAGGGAGCAGCCCTCCTCGACCAGGTCGTCGCTGATGGCGACTTCCCCGAAGAGGCGCAGTTCTTTAGCAGCTCGATCGATGCGTCGAAGTTCCTCGAAGAGTTCGACGTACTCATCGGCGTGTTCGGGCCGCCCGGAACCAGTGGTGAAGATCTTGTCGCCGCGGCGAACGCCATCGTCGACGACATCACGCATCCTGATATTCGCGAAGTCAAAGTCGAGGACCTTTTTGAGTCCGGCCTCAACCCGGCCACGGGCGAGCCAGTTGTCCTTGAGACCAGCTTCAACCAGCTGACCGACGAAAACAACGAGTTCCGTTCGTCGATCGCTATCGGCGTTATCGCGAACGACGGCGTCGACTCAATCGGCATTCGTGACGCAACTGAAGAAGCGCTCGACGGGGCCCGAGATGGTCTTCCCGACGGCTTCAACGCAATCGTTGCTATCGACGCTGCACGAATTGTTGAACAGCAGATCTCGTCGCTGCAGGGCAACGTGCTGCTCGGCATCATCGTTGTCGCCATCGTTGCGCTGCTGCTCATCTCGTGGCGAGCATCGGTCATCACCGCACTCTTCTTGTTCACCGTGCTCGCAGCCTCCGTCGGTGCGCTGCTGCTCGTTGGCATTTCACTCAACACGATCTCGTTGTTCGCACTGATTCTTGCCCTCGGCCTCTTCGTTGATGACGCGATCGTGATCACCGAATCCATCGATGCCTTCCGCGATGACGAGGATGACGATGGAGACGCCGACGAACAAGACCTCGCCGTAATCCGTCGTGCAATCGACCGAGTTGGCGCAGCGTCGGCGTCAGGCACGATCACCACCGTGCTCGTGTTTGCTCCAATGCTGCTGATCGGCGGCGTTCTTGGCGGGTTCATTCGGATCCTTCCGATTACGATCATCCTCGCGCTGCTTATCTCGCTCGTCTTGTCCTTCATCTTCATCCCGGTCGCAGCTCGATTCCTTACCCTCCGGGCGCCAAAGGCAGGCGGGCCACTCGTTCGGGCTGAGGAGAAGCTCGCCGATATCGTCTCGTCGTTGCCAGGAGCACGAGGTGGCAAGGGAACCGCAATCGGTATTGCCGGATTCCTCCTCTCGTTCTTGTTGACGGGCATTGGCCTGTTCGTGTTCGCTCCCAGCGTTGGCTTCAACATCTTCCCGCCGGCCAAAGACTCGACTGCGATTGCGCTTGAACTCACCTACCCGCCGGGAACAGATATTCAGGACGCGAAGCAGATCGCTCTCGAGGTGAACCAAGAGGCGGAACAGGCGCTTGGCGACGACTTGTTGCAGGGCTACCTCTACATCGGTGGAGCGCAGTCAGCGTTTGTTCAGTACGACATCACACCACTCGGTACCGATCGGCCGACCGTGCATGAGCTCGTTGATCGCCTCGAGCCAATCGCAGAAGCCCGAGATGATGCCCGTGTCGTCTTCTCGGCGATCTCGAACGGTCCACCCGAGGCGCTGTTCCCCTTCACGATGCAGGTGTTTGGTGAAGACCTCGACACGCTCGCAACAGCTGCTGAAGAACTTCGATCCGACCTCGATGGTCGGAGCCTCACGCTGCCTAATGGTGACGTGTTCAATGTTGTCGAAACGGACCTCGCTCTCGATGATGTCATCGCCCGTGACGACGGTCGTCGCTATGTCGAAGTCCGTGCTCGTTTCGACGATGCGTCCGTCACGACCACGACGGCGACCGCTCAGGAGTACTTCGAAGATAACTACGACGCTTCGGCGCTCTCGGCTCTAGGCCTCGAGTCCGATGCGCTCGGATTCGACTTCGGCCTTGAGTCTGACAACCAGGAAGCCTTCGCTGCGCTCCCAATCGCCTTCGGATTGGCGCTGTTGGCCATGGCTGTCTTGCTCGTCATCCAGTTCCGTTCAAGTGTGCAGTGGCTGCTCGTCTTCACCGCGATCCCGTTCAGCTTCTTTGGCATGTTCGGCGGATTGCTGATCACCGACAATCCGCTGAGCTTCTTTGTGATGCTTGGCGTGCTTGGCCTTGTTGGTATTGCGGTGAACAACTCGATTCTGCTTGTCGACTTCGCAAACCAGGAGCGCCAGCGAGGTGCCGAGATGAATGCAGCGATCGCGACCGCTGTTCGCCGTCGCTTCCGTCCGCTGGTCGCGACGTCGCTTACGACCGTCGGCGGTCTGTTGCCGTTGGCCTTGAGCGATCCGTTCTGGGAGGCGCTTGCCTTCACCATTATCTTCGGCTTGTTGTCGAGCACGTTCCTCGTGCTGTTCTCGTTCCCGTACTACTACCTGGCGATGGAGAAGATCCGGGAGAAGGTCGTTACCCCGTGGCGCCGCAAGCCTGCTGAGGTTCCAGGCGTCGACGACATCGTCGCTGCGGTCGAGACCGCCGGGTAAGCGTCACGAACTCAAACATGATGATCTGACATCGTGCATGACCTACGCTCAGGTCATGCACGATCTCGTCATTCGGAACGGCACGATCATTGATGGAACCGGTGCTGATCGCGTTATCGGCGACGTCGCCATCGACGACGGAAAGATCGCAGCGGTCGGTGTGGTCGCCGAGAGCGGTCAACGCGAGATCGATGCGACGGGGCTGCTCGTCACGCCCGGTTTCGTCGACATGCACACGCACTATGACGCGCAAGTGACCTGGGATCCGTATCTGACGCCCTCGGGTTGGCACGGTGTTACGACGGTAGTGATGGGGAACTGTGGTGTTGGCTTCGCGCCGGCGAAGGCTGACCGTCGCGACTTCCTTATCAACTTGATGGAGGGTGTCGAGGACATTCCCGGTGCCGCGCTCAGCGATGGCATCAGGTGGGAGTGGGAAACGTTCCCCGAGTACCTCGATGCACTCGACCGTCGCAACTGGGTTGCCGATGTGGGCACGCAGCTGCCGCACGGAGCGTTGCGGGCGTGGGTCATGGACGATCGATGTGCCGATGGCGTGGAGGCCACCGCCGATGACATCTCGACGATGGCTGCACTCACCGAGGAGGCGCTCTCGGCAGGCGCTCTCGGATTCACGACCTCTCGAACTCCCTTGCACCGGTCGCTCGACGGCGAGCTGGTTCCTGGTACCTCAGCTGACGCGTCCGAGCTGCTCGGTATTGCCGAGGGTATGGCGGCTGCCGGGCATGGCGTCTTCGAGTGTGCTCTGCACCACCCAGAAGTGCCCGAGTCGTTCGAGTGGCTTCGGGCGTTGGCTTCGATCACCGGCAAGCCCGCGGTGTTCAACTTCAACATTCCTGACTCGCACCCCGAGCTCTGGCGAGACATTCTGGTGATGCTCGATCAGGCTGCCGATGACGGCATCGAGGTGTATGGCCAAGTCGCAGGGCGTCCGGTCGGGATTCTCATGAGCTGGGACGGCACGATCAATCCGTTCATCGGGCGTCCGAGCTTTGAGGCGCTTCGCGATCTGTCGCCCTCAGAACGTCGTGCTCATCTTGCCGACCCGGCGGTGCGCGAGCGCATCTTGTCCGAGCCCTCGTCAGATGGCCGCAACCTGGTGCAGTTCATCTCGACGACGTTCGACCGCATGTGGCCCTTTACGGGCGAAGCAGATTATGAACCCCTTGCCGAAGACTCCCTCGGGCACCGATCGGGAGGTGATGACGTCCGGGCTGCCGAGATGGCCTACGACCACCTGATGGCTAGCGGCGGGACCGGCATCATCTACTTCCCGTTTATGAACTACGCCAGCGGGTCACTCGACCCGCTTCGCGAGATGCACCAGCACCCTCGGACGCGAATGGGCCTGGCTGACGGCGGAGCACACTGCGGGACGATCGTCGACGGCGGCATGCCGACGTTCATGCTCTCGTACTGGGCTCGAGACCGGAACAGGGGAGAGACGCTTCCGCTCGAACTGATCGTACATCGCCAGACCCAACAGACTGCCGAGTTCTACGGGCTCAACGATCGGGGCGTCCTCGCTCCTGGGATGCGCGCCGATGTCAATGTGATCGACTTCGACGCTCTCGGGTTTGAGCGCCCCGAGATGGCCTGGGATCTACCCACGGGTGCTCCGAGATACGTACAGGAGGGTCGGGGCTATCGCTACACGATCTGCGCCGGCGAAGTCACGGTTGAAGACGGTGAGTTCACCGGCGCGTTACCAGGCAAGCTCATTCGCGGGCCGCAGTCGAGTGTTGCCTAGGCCGAGTCGGTTGCGATCGGTGGCAGACCAGCCTTTCGGCGCGCGTGAGCGAGCGCTGCGTTCAGATCGTCTCGAATTTCACGCATCCTCGGCGGTGTCATACCTCGCACTTGGTAGAGCTCGGTCGATTCCGAGCCGTGGCTGACGATCAGCACACGCTGCGATGGAACGCCGTCCTCGCTCGGGAGTTTCAGCGTGCGGGTCATGGGCGCAATCGCCGTGCCGGCGCTCACTTCGCTCACGAACACGAACGCGTCGTTGATGGGAATCTCGGTATCTTCGCCTGTGCCGTCGCGTGAGACGAGGTGGTCCTTCGTGAGGTACACGCCAGTGCGGCGCCGACGGGCGTACACCCAATAGGCGCCTCCACCGAAGATCGCGAACCACACCAGATTCCCCACCGACTCGGCCCAGTCGAACTGGGCGATGGAGAACAGCAACGGGATCAGTCCCAGGAGCGACACCAGACCAAGAAAGACCGCAAGCGGTGACCGTCCAGTTGGTTGATACAGCGTCTCAGGAGTGTCCACGACCTGATTGTAGTGAAATGCCACTACTCGGGAATCGGGTGTGCTCCCGATTCGATACCTGAGTGAGTCAGGACTCGTCGCTGGAAGAGGTGTCAGCCCGGAACTTCCGCCACAGCAGCCAAACAGTGCCGATCGCTCCGAACACTGCGGTGGCGATCCGACGATTGAGGTCGTCCGACGTGCTCGACGCTCCGGCAAACGACCACAAAACTGCGCCGATCGTGATCGCCACCATCATGAGGATCTGGAGGGTACTGTCGCTCAGCTTTCGATCTGACATAGGCGAAACCATAGAGACGCGTGAGCCCCGACGTCCAACGAGCTGCCCGAGGTGGGGTGGCGGACGGGGGACGGGCTTTGGCGAAGTGTCGGTTCGTCGGCCAAACTCATGTGACCGCCGACACGTAGGAGCGTTTCATGGCCCAGCACAAGTACCTGTTGTCCGAAGATCAGATGCCGACTCAGTGGTACAACATCGTCCCGGACCTGCCTGCTCCGCCGCCACCAGCGCTCCATCCAGGAACCCACGAGCCTGCCGGCCCCGACGACTTCGCGCCGCTCTTTCCAATGGATCTCATCATGCAAGAGGTCACCGAAGAGAGCTACATCGACATCCCACAAGAAGTGCAGGACATCTACAAGATCTGGAGGCCATCGCCGCTGTTCCGAGCTCGCCGTCTTGAGCAGCTGCTCGATACCCCTGCGAAGATCTTCTACAAGTACGAAGGTGTAAGCCCGGCCGGATCGCACAAGCCAAACACCTCGGTGCCACAGGCGTACTACAACGCTAAGGCCGGCGTTCGAAAGCTCACGACCGAGACCGGTGCTGGTCAGTGGGGCTCGTCGCTGGCGTTTGCGTGCGCCCAGTTCGGCCTCGAGTGCGAGGTGTGGCAGGTGGCAGCTAGCTACAAGCTGAAGCCATATCGCAAGGCCATGATGGAAGTGTGGGGCGCAACCGTGCACCCGAGTCCGTCGGAGGTCACCGAGTTCGGCCGCTCGCTGCTTGCCGAAAACCCAGATCACACCGGCTCGCTCGGCATTGCGATCTCCGAGGCCGTTGCCGAGGCTGCTCCGCACGACGACGTTCGTTACGCCCTTGGTTCAGTGCTCAACCACGTCCTCATGCACCAGACGATCATCGGTGAAGAAGCGTTGCTCCAGATGGAGATGGCGGGGGAGACCCCGGACGTGCTCGTCGGTTGTACCGGTGGCGGCTCGAACTTCGGCGGTCTGTCGTTCCCGTTCCTTCGCGAGAAGATGAAGGGCAACATGAACCCGACCATCCGGTGCGTCGAACCCGCGGCGTGCCCGAGTCTTACCCAGGGCGAATACCGCTACGATTTCGGCGATTCGGCGGGCATGACTCCGCTGATGAAGATGCACACGCTCGGGCACAACTTTGTGCCCGACCCAATCCATGCGGGTGGACTTCGCTACCACGGCATGAGCCCGCTGGTTAGCCATATCTACGAGCTCGGGCTTGTCGAGGCCGAGTCGATTGGTCAGACCGAGTGCTTCACCGGTGCACTCCAGTTCGCGAAGACTGAGGGCATCATCCCGGCGCCGGAGCCAACGCACGCAATCGCCGCAGCGATCCGTGAGGCGAACAAGGCCAAGGAGACCGGCGAAGAGACGGTCATCCTCACGGCCCTGTGCGGTCACGGCCACCTCGACCTCGCGAGCTACGAGGCGTTCTTGTCCGGTGAGATGGTCGACCACGACCTTTCCGACGATGCGATTGCCTCGGCCATGGCTGAGGTTCCCGTGGTCGGCTAGGCAAAAGTCGAAGAAAAGTTCTGACAGGTGTCCGTTGGAGCGGCGGCCGTTCGTCGTAGCGGTAACAACAACGATTCCGGGCAGTGCTCGGGGGGAGAAATATCATGAAATACGCACTTCTTTTGTACTCATCTGAGGCCGCTGGTCCCCAGACCGAGGAAGAGATGATGGCGGAGATGCCCGAGTGGTTCGGCTTCACCGAAGAACTTGACCAGGCAGGCGCAAACCTCGGCGGCGAGGCGCTCCTTCCGGCTGCGACGGCAACGACGGTGCAGGTTCGCGACGGGAACCGAGTTACGACCGATGGGCCGTTCGCCGAGACCAAGGAAGTCCTTGGCGGCTTCTACATCATCGAGGCTGAAGACCTTGATGCTGCGATGGCGTGGGCCGAGAAGGTGCCGTGCGCACCGTACGGATCGGTCGAGATCCGTCCGGTCATGGAGATTCCTGAGCAGTAAATGATCGACGAAGTCTTCCGCACGGAATGGCCCAAACTCGTGGCCATTCTCGTGCGGGACTTTGGCGACCTCGAGCTCGCTGAAGACTGTGCGCAAGACGCGTTTGTGCAGGCGAGTCAGAAGTGGGGGGCGGACGTTCCCATCCCGGACCGGCCGGGGGCGTGGCTGACAACAACCGCTCGAAGGCGGGCGTTGGACATCGTGCGCCGCTCGTCGTCGTACAAGACCAAAGTGGCCGAGCTTGAGGTGCAAGCGAAGCGTGGGCCGCGTCCTGGTGGAGCAGGCGAGCTTGTTGATGAGCAGCTCGCTCTGCTGTTGGGCTGTTGTCACCCGGCCCTTAACCACGAGGCACAAGTCGCGTTGACCTTGCGTCTTGTGGCCGGACTGACGACCGATCAAATTGCGCGCGCCTTCCTTGTCGAAGAGGCCACCATGAGCAAACGCATTACTCGGGCGAAGACGAAGATCCGGCAGGCCGGCATTTCGTTCGACCCTGTCGATCGGACCGTGCTCGAAGAGCGTGTAGACGCGGTTCGACACATCGTCTACCTGATCTTCACCGAAGGCCACGCGAGTAGCAGTGAAGCTGAGTTTGTTCGCGGCGACCTCTGTGACGAAGCGGCGTGGCTCGCGTCATTGCTCACGCAACTTCTGCCGGGTGACTCAGAGTCGCATGGCCTTCATGCTCTGATCTGTTTCACCGACTCTCGGCGAGCGACCCGCCTTGATGCTGACGGAATCCCCGTCATGCTCGAAGACCAGGACCGTTGCAAGTGGGACCGGAGGAAAATCGCTGCTGGGCTGCTCTCGATGCGTCGGGCTACCGAGTTGGGCGAGCTCGGCATGTTTGGATTGCAAGCGTTGTTGGCGTCGTTTCATGCATCGGCTCCGACCTTTGACGAGACGAACTGGAAGCAGATCGTTCGCACCTACGACCATCTGTTGTCCATTAGTGAGAGCCCGGTTGTCGAGCTCAACCGAGCGATCGCGCTGAGCTTCGTCGAGGGGCCCGAGGTTGGGTTGGCTGCTATCGAACCTTTGCGTGGCCCGCTCGATGGCTACGTCTATCTGTATTCGGCCGAGGCCGAGCTGCTTCGGAAGCTCGGCCGTGAATCCGAGGCCATCGATCGATACAGGCTGGCGGTCGGCTGCGATCCACCCCACGCCGAGCGGATGCTCATCGAGCGTCGACTTGGGGAATTAGGAGGCCCCTAAGGGGCATTTGGGGGCATTCCCCTACAGACCTGAATAGCGACGTTGGCGAAGATATTGACATGCCAACCACCGAAATTCCCCTCTACGACCTGTCCCTACTGTTTGCAGCGTTCTCGAGCGCTCTCGGAACGCTCTTCAGCTGGTACGCCGCCAACGCCAAGGTGATCTTCGCCATCTTCATTCTCACGGCGATCATCGGCGAGAAGACGTACCAATGGATGCGACGACGAGACATCAATCTCCGGAGCTCGTTCACCTCGCTCGTCTCCGGCGCAGGGTTTCTGATCGCCAAGACGATCTTCGAGAAACTCCTGTTTGTCGCCCTTGCCTTTGGCATCTACGAGAACTTCCGTCTCTTCGACCTCCCGCTCGGAAACCCACTTGTGTGGATCGGTGTTCTCTTCGCTCGAGACTTCATCTACTACTGGGTGCACCGCCTCGAGCACACGACGAGGTTTCTGTGGGCGTCGCACCTGATCCACCATTCGCCGCGCAATATCGACATGACGTCGGCGGTGCGGATTCCGTGGATGGAAGCGATGTACAAGCCGTGGTTCAGCCTCTGGATGCCGCTCATTGGCTTCCACCCGCTGGCCAAGATCGGGCTTGACGTTCTGGTCGCAACGCTCCAGCAACTGCACCACACGAAGGCCTTCCCGGCTCGACCTGACGGCAGCTACTCACTCATCGGCCGGATCTTCGTCACTCCATCGACACATCGGGTGCACCACGGCTACAACGCCGAGTACATCGACAAGAACTTCGGCGCCGTGTTCATCTTCTGGGACAAGTTGTTCGGCACGTACGCGCCCGAAACCGTCGAGGTGAAGTTCGGTGTTGGTGAGGTCGATGCGGTCGATACCCCGGCCGATGCGTTCGTCGGTGGATACAAGCGCCTCTGGCAGAACATGCGTGAGGCCGGTTCGCCGCAGCGGGCACTCGCGGTTGCGGTGGGTCGGCCGTAGCGAAAGACTGTGCCTATGGCACAAACGGTTTGGTCGCAAACACTGCTCGTCGTCTCCGATGTGGAGGCGTCGAGTCGCTTTTACTGCGCGTTGCTTGGGTTCGAGAGTGGACACGGCGGTGATGAGTACGAACAGCTGATGATGGACGGCGAACTGGTCATGCAGCTTCATCACGATGGCCCCGACGACGATCACGCGGAGCTGATGGTCAACGACGCACCCCGCGGCAACGGCGTCCTTATGTGGTTTGAAGTTGCCGACTTCGACGCGGTGGCAGCGAGGGCAACCGAGCTAGGTGCAACGGTCGAGCGTGCGCCGCAGATGAACGAGAATGCCAAGCAGCTCGAACTCTGGCTGCGGGACCCCGACGGCTACACCGTCGTCATCGCTGGCCCATCGGAGTATCGCCCACGCCGATAGTGATCGTGCCTCGGCTTCAGCCACAGTGGCTTGTTGTCGAAACCTTTCCTCTACCGTGTTCGGAGGGCCGATGTTGAAACGCATTCGTAAAGCTGCGGGAAGCAGCGTTCATCGCGACATCACCCATCTCGTCGAAAAGCGGCACGCCGGGAACAAACTCTTCTTTGGCGGGCAGGTTGTGTACGAAGGACGGCCAGTCGAACTCGAGTCGAGATTTTTCCACGAAGAATTCGCTTCTGTCATTCGGGTGAGGAACAAGCAGCATCCGATTCAGATCAAGACCTTCAGCGGGCCACGCCGATTGGGCCCGAGTTGGGGGTTCAGCGAGGACGAAGTCCCTGACCTCATCGCCATGCTCCGGGCGGGACTGACGGCCGCCAGGCAAACGAGCAAGCGCTCGACCTTTGGGAAGATCCCCCGCAACGGTCTGCTGTCGAGAGGAAAGATAACGGTTCGAACCAACCAACGGAAGGGGCCCGTTGTGCTCCACCAGCGCCGCGTTGGTCTACGAACGGGACCTAACTCCGCGCTCATCGTGGATGCGTCGATGGCGATGCCAATGGACAGCTGCAGTGAGCTCATCGGCCAGTTGGAAAAGGCGCTCACCATCACGTGAACGCGAACACCCCGCCGGCCGAAGCCGACGGGGTCATGAATTACGTTCCCGGGTCACAAATTACGTCCCCGGGTCACAAACTACGTTCCCTTGTAGTTGAGGATGGTCTCCAGACGGTGCTCGATCTTCACCAAGTCCTTCTGGTTGTCCATGACCTCTCCGATGTCCTTGTAGGCATCTGGGTGTTCGTCGAGGAGCGACTGGGTGTCGTCGTTCCACGCGATGTCCTTCATGGCTTCGGCTAGCGACTCTTCGGTGAGCTGCTTACGTGCGGCAGTTCGCGAAAGTCGTCGGCCAGCACCGTGCGATGCCGATCGGTACGACTCTGGGTTACCAAGACCCGACACGATGAACGAACCTGTCGCCATCGAGCCAGGAATGATGCCCCAGTTGCCAATCGATGCGTCGATCGCTCCCTTTCGGGTGACCCACATCTCGACGCCGTGGTGGTGTTCGCACGACGCATAGTTGTGGTGGCACTGGATCCGCGGACCAACTGCGACGTTCTGGCCGTTCCGGCCAGCGACCGACATCTTCTTCTCCTGGCCTGCAGGGGTCGAGGACATCTTGTCACCGATCACCTTGAGCACTTCGTCCATCATCTGCGCTCGGTTCTCTAGTGCGTAGTCCTGCGCCCAGAGCATGCCCTGGATGTAGTCCTCGAACTCGGGAGTTCCTTGCACGAAATGCGCCAGATCTGGGTCTTCGAGCGGATGCTCAAGGGCCCGCTTCAGCGAGTTCTTCGCTCGGCCAATGTGTTCCTGCGCGAACAGGTTTCCTGGCCCACGCGAACCCGAGTGAAGAACAACCCACACCTGATCGTCGTCGTCGACGGTCAGCTCGATGAAGTGGTTTCCACCACCGAGCGTTCCGAACTGCGACGCGATCTTCTTTGGGTTGAACTTGTCCGACTTCACGTTTGGCGCGGTACGAACGAGACGATCGAGCACCTTGCTACCCCCATGCTTCGCATGGGATCCGGCGTTTCGGTTGCCCTGCTTTGGCTGACCCGATGGCACTGCCTTCGCAATGCCAGCGTGGATCTTCGACAGGTACGGGTCGACGTCTTCACGGGTGAAGACCGTCTTCTGTGCGACCATGCCACAACCGATGTCGACCCCAACCGCAGCTGGGATGATCGAGCCTTCGGTTGCCACGACCGAGCCAACAGTCGCACCCATTCCGAGGTGCGCGTCTGGCATAAGCGCGAGTGGCTTATGGACGAACGAAAGGTCCGCTGTCCGATGGGCTTGCGCCATCGTCTTCTCGTCGAGATCGGTCGCCCAGGAGAGGACGTCGCCGGTTCGAGTTGCTTGTGTTTCTGGGTGTTCTGGTGTGATTGTCATTGCTGCACCTCCTTGGTGCGTGGTTGTTTTCTAGTAGATGTCGTTCCATAGGGACTGGTGGGTTGTGACCGACCAGTCTTCGATTCGGGCACGGTCCGCCAGCGGCGGCACCGATTCGTCGGAGAGAAGAGCATCGAGCGCTGCGTCGAGTTCGACGGTTCGCTCGAACCATTCGTCGTACCCAACCCGGCCGTAGCGAACGTCGCGTAGCCAGTCGGCATCGCGGCCCTCCATTGGCAAGGTGAGGTCTCCGGTTGTGACCAGCTCGATGCCTTGGAACCCGAGACGGGCTGCGTGCATTGCTGGCTTGGTTGGGTAGATGTCGTCGTCGTTGGCCTCGATCGTGGCGATCACCTTCTTGACCTGCGACTGCATGTACCCGCGGTAGCGGGGGATGACGTGACGTCCGACGAACGCTTCGCTGAGGGCTCGAAGCTCCTCACCTTCCGGTGAGATGAACTCGATCGGCGCCCACAGCGCCATCAGTACCGACGGGTTTCCCGTGCTTGCCAGTCGCAAGAACTGACGAAGCGAGAACAACGTGCGGTCGATGTCGCCCGGCCCCGAAGGCGAACCTTCCGGCTGGGTGCGCTGCATGACGGTCGTAAATCCCTTATCGCTCAAACCCATGAGCTGATGTGGGGATTCGACGATGACCGCAAGCTGGTCGTGGTCTTCGCCGCCGTCGATGCCGGTGCCGTGTGCCGTCGAACCAACCTCGACCATCAAGATGGCCGAGTCGGGTAGCTCAGGAATTTCGAGCTTCGACGGTTTGTCGGATGTAGTTGTTGGGGTAAGAGAAGTAGTCATAGGTGCACCTGCACGTCATCTGTTGTTCAGGTTTTCGGAGCAGAATGAGGGTCATGAGTGATGGCCGTCCTGCTGTGTTGTTTATGTGTGTCCACAACGCTGGTCGTTCGCAGATGGGGGCCGGTTGGCTTCGCCATCTTGCGGGCGACTCGGTTGAGGTGTTTTCGGGTGGTTCGAATCCGGCATCGGAGACGAACCCTGCTGCGGTTGAGGCCATGGCTGAGGTCGGTATCGACATCTCGACGTACCAACCAAAGTTGTGGACCGATGACATCGTCCGCCAGTGCGACGTCGTGATTTCTATGGGCTGTGGAGATGTGTGTCCTCACTACCCGGGAACCCGCCACGAGGACTGGACACTTACGGATCCCGCCGGGCAGGGCCTCGACCTCGTTCGCGGTGTGCGAGACGAGATCAAGACCCGAGTCGAAGAACTGATCGCATCCCTCGACCTTGCCTAGCCGCCGTGCTTGAGTAGGTAGCGGTTCGAGATTGCCTTGAGCGATCGCTCGGGAACGAGTTCGTCCCCTTCGTATCGCCACACGATTCCCTCGGGCCGCTTGCCTGGAGCTACCACCGAGTCGAGCGCATCGGCCGCATCCAACGCGTCCTCCACCGTTGCCGGGAAGGGAACGTCGATTACCGGTGCAGCGAGCTCGATCAGTGCGTCTGGCCAATCGGCCGTCGGCACGTCTCGCCCGTCGACCAGTAGTCGGAAGGCGAAGAACTGTCGATCGCTAAGACCGAGTGGGTTCTTCTGGATTCCGATTCCTGCAAGCTCACCTTGGAGCACAGCTACTCCGGAGTCGGGTCGGATCTCGGCGAGCATCTCTGCAATGCCGAGATCTTCTGCGATGGTCCATTGAAGCTGTCCAACCGGCTCGAGCTCGAGGTTCCGAGTCGCAACCCGGAACACGCCGTCCTCGTCCATGAAGTACGAGGTGGATGTTCCGTCGATCTTCTCTGTCGCCACCCATCCCTGCGAAGGAAGGCTGGCAACGTCGAAGTTCTGGATGCGCTCGGCATCGGTCTTGGGAACAATGCCTGGCCGAGGCCCAACCACCTTTCCCGACAGGTTGGTCGGAAGTGGAGGGTCCCACTTGCGAAGCCCTAGCTCGTCGGTCACGTCACGTCCGGCTTCGCTCACGTCGCCGAGTTCTGGGAAGAGCCCAACCGGGAGCACGAGGCCCTGGCTGATCTCTCCACGGAGCTTGACGGTCCGAAGCACATGGCCCGAGAAGTCATCTCGGACATCGGTTCGAACACCGCGGCTTGCAAGGAAGTTGAATCGTTCGTCGGTGATATCGAGCATCGTGTCGATCTCGAAGTACACCACGGTGTCTCCCGCAGTGAACTCGTCAAGCTTCACGACAACCTGCCAACCGCGCACGGTCGCCAGCTCAAGCGCGTCGGCGTTGCCGTGCGCCCGTACGTCTCGGAGTTGTTCGATTGTGGCTAGTGCTCGTGCCATTGGTCGGTCTTTCGGTTTGATCTGTCTTGGTTGTCGGTTACCCGTGCCTGGCACCAAAGCGGCGTTTGGTGCCAGGCACAGAGTGGTTAGTGGTCAGAACGGCCAGTCGGCGTTTCGCCCTGCCTCAAGCGTTTGCATGAGGTTGAACGTCGCGTCGCTGAACCCGGCGAGGGTGTATCGGCCACGTTGTCCTGCTGGAGTCGACCGTGGTCGGTATCCAGCGAGATCCACGGTGTAGATCACGGGAACATGGCTGATATCCACTGCGCCAGCGTCTGCCATCTGGTCGTCGGTGAACATGACCACTCGATCGTGCTTGCGCGGATCGAAGTGGTCTCGGATTGCGGTGTGGCCGTACGTTGCGTGTCCAACATCGCCGAGCATCGCAGATACTTCAGCAACACGGCTAAGCGTCGACGATCCCTTTCGGAATCGAACAAGCTTGTTTGTGCGACCAAAGATCACGGTGTCGGTGTTTGTCGAACGAGCAGCCGTTACGGCCGCCATCACGGCTGCGACTTCGACCCGGGTCATCTTCGAACGTGCAGCCACTGGGGCTTGCATCGACCCGGAGGTGTCGATGGCCACGAGGGTGCGATCGAGCTCCGGGATGTTCTCGGTTGTCAGGTCGAGTGTCGTGCCGAGTGCGTGCTTCCACGCATCCGATGGAGCGTTGCTGTACGCCGCCCACACTTGGTATGGGAAGAGGCGAGCCTTCGCTACCTCTTCTGGGTCGGTGATCCGTGCCCGCACGGTTTCGACTGCAGCTGGGCTCACGCCTTGCTCGTCGAAGTTGCGCAGGTTGCGGATGAGCGCCATGACGCCCATCGTTGGGATAACCGATTCCCATGCCTCAGCATCCATGCCTCCTGGGAGCCATCCGGCAAGTCGTTCCCACGACGTTCCGGCCTTGGCCAGCTCGTCGGGTCCGGCTGCATCGAGTGCCTTTCGGCGCTCGTCAGCTGGGATGTCGGCTTGTCGCTTGGCTTCAGCCAGCATTGGAAGAACTGTTGGGTCGGCTACGGCATCGTTGTGGTGACGATGGTCGAGCAGCCACTTGAAGAGCGCGCTTTGCTTTGCGTTGCGCGGCTTTGGGTGGGTGAGCTCGATGACGTCAGCCATGCGGATTCCGCGAGCCTGTCCGTCGTAGCGAAGCGCCGAGCGCTCGTTGTACAGCCGGGCTGCGCCGTCGGCGACACCGCGCTTCACGGCCATCTTCATGGCACGTCCGTGGCGGCTTTGCCAGTACCCGATCATCTCGGCTGGCTCGTCACCACGTTGCAGCACGCTGTTGACCACTGCTCGGCCACCTTCGCCACCTGCGGCGACGTATTCAGCGGCCAGCATGATCGATGCCGAACGGATCTTCAGTTCCTTACGGAGGTATGGGGCCAGACCAGCAACGAACTCTGGGTTCGATGCGGTTACTCGGTGTACGAGGTCGACGAAGCGGTTTTCTCGTGCTTCGGCTGTTTCGTAGAACGTTGGCTCGGCCATGTAGGTAGCGGCCATGAGGAAGAGCTCGGTTTCGAGCTCTGGCGCATAGCCAACTCCACCTTCATGAGTGAGGGCCCGGCCGCGACCGGTCTTCACCGGAGCGGTAGGTCGGATTCGGATCTTGCTTGCAAACTTGGACATAGTGGAGCGCTCCTTTCAGGGCGAATGTTGTTTTGTTGAGACGCGTGTCGTGTCTTGGGGAATGGGTGGGGGGAGCGAAGCTCGCGTAGCGACCATCGAAGTTGAGTGGTGATCAGGGCGGGAGTCCCAGCGAAAGCAGGGCCTCCGCGGATCTCGGCGGGAGTCCGAGCGGGATGCTGTAACCGGGCCGGACCCCAGAAGGAGCAGTTGAGGTCCGACCCGGTGTCTTCCGCTGGTGGGAGTGGGAGCGAGTCAGGGGACCAGGTGAGCGAGGTTTTGTCACCTGTCGTGAGACGAAGTGCTCGGAGTTGAACCGACGGCCGAAGCCGTAACCAGAAGTAACCCCTCTGCTCGCATCTGACCCGCACCGACTCCAGCCGGCGAAAGAAACGAATACAACAAGCCTGAGAACCGTTCGATTGAGCCGTAAAACTGCTCTACCTCTGAGCTACAGCCGCATGCGCGCGGCTGGCAGGACTCGAACCTGCGACCTGTTCCTGATGAAGGAAGGAATCCCAATCCTCACAACAGGCGTGTTGTATTCGTCGTGCATTGGGCTGCACCGTTGCGAAGACGACCCGAGGACCAGATGAACGGGGAGTGCACAGAGCTAGATCGTTTCGGATCCTATGCCGGGTCAATTAGGCCCCATCCGGCTCCAAAGGACACTCAATTCCAATGATCCCTGGGTCTCGCCTTTCGGCGATGTGTGTGCGGTGGAGGAAGTATCCCCATTCGTCGCAACGGGTCTGCACATCGGTGCAGCCCGTGTTCATTCCAAGAACTCTTGGCACGACCACGAAGGTGATCGCGGATCTCGACTGGCATGTCGAGAACAGAGCAGTGTCACCGGCGTAGCCCTCCGCCCAGACTCCGCTGAGTCGAGCTACGCCGGCAACAGCCACGCGTCCCATTCGGGACGTGCGGTTACGAAGACGATCGCGCCTGCTGGCGCGGCTGGGGCCTGCTTGAGGGCCCAGCCGAGCTCTTCGAGGGATTGATCGCCCTTGCGTGAGTTGTGCTCTAGGCACATGAGGACACAGTTCTCCCACGACGTGTCGCCGCCACGCGAACGTGGAGTGACGTGGTCGACGGTCGAACCGCGTTCGTCGCAGTCAGCAACCTGGCATTCGCGATTGTCACGAACGCCAAGTGCCTTCTTCGAGAAGCGTGGTGTGCCCTTCGAACGCATGCCGGCGAACGTGATCATTTGGATCAGTCGCACAACTTGGGGAAAAGGGAACTCTGCTCCACCTGCCGATCGAATCGTGCGGGTGGAGTCCTGCTCGACAAGCTCAGCTCGCCCAGTCAGAACAAGCGACATAGCTCGCTTCCAGGACACCGTGGTCAACGGCTCGTAGGAGGCGTTCAGTAGTAGTACGGACATGTGATGCCTCCTTTGTAGTCTTGATGTTTGGTAGTCGAGCGGGGGATCTGTGTTAGATCGAGAGCGATTGCATGCGATCCAATGGAACGAGTTGAGCGACGCCTATGGGCCAGCGGATGACGTGCCGAAGTGGATCGAGGCGCTTTATGGCACCGAAGATGAAGCCAATGCTGCGAATTACGAGCTATTCGGATCGATCACGCATCAGGGAAGTCGTTACGAAGCGACTGTCGCTGCAATGCCGTTCCTTATCGACGTCGTGGTCGACGACTCGGCTACCGAGAGCGCACGGGTCACTACGCTTCACCTCGTCCGCTTCGCGGCAATGGGTTCGATGGGCAGGCGCTACGACTGGTCAGCTCAGCGGGATGAACAGACGTCACCGGCTGCCAAAGATTGCTGGCAGCTGGCGGTCGATCGGTGGAAAGACTTGGAACAACTACTCGACGAGGAGAGCGCTGAGCTCGTTGGCTATGTTCTCGAGCTTTTGTGTTGGACGGGGAATACGTCCGATTCGGTTCTGCGATCGATACGCGGGCTTCTTCGATCAAACGACGCTATCCAGCGGTCGTGGGGTTTCGCCGCCTCGACGATTTTGGGCGTCGAACCTGATCTCGATTTGATGCAGGTGCCCGAGGGCAGAGATCGATTTGCTTGGGCTGGTGCAGCGTTGAGGTTCCTCGGTGATGAGTGTCCTTCCATCGCAATCGATGAACTCTGCGCTGGCCTTCTTGGCGAGCGGTCGGATCTCGAAGGCCCGTTCGTATGGGGTGACGCAGTCGAGCAGATCTGCGCGGGCGTAGCCCGTAGCGTGCCAAAGTCGCTGGAGTCCTACTTCAGTACGAAATTGTTGGACGTGATTGCTGTCGACTCGTACGTAGCCCTCGAGCTGTACCTCCAGCTGTGGTTGGGCGAACCAAACCTCAACAAGCGGAAGCCCGGCCCGTTCAGCACCGGACAGATCGACGCGCTTCGATCGCTCGAACGGGCGGTCACGGCGTTCGACAACCAGAATCGACAGCGCGATCACGCGTTGCCCGACTTCCGTGGCTACGCCATCCCAGGTAAACCCTCGCGTTTCCGTGAGTGGGTAGAGACGTTGTAGCGGAAAGGGTGGGAGTCGAACCCACAAGGCTTGCGCTCGGCCGGTTAGCAACCAGCTGCCGTCGCCTATCGGCTTGCCCTTCCAGAAGCCCTAGGGGGAGCGAAGCGACCATGTGCGTGGCCGCGGATCTTCGCCGGGAGTGCGAAGAAGTAGCAGTACCCAGTGCTGGACTCGAACCAGCGACACCCTGTGTGTAAGACAGGTGCTCTAAGCCAACTGAGCTAACCGGGCATGATGTCGAGCTGACGCTCGACAAGTAGTTGTGAAGTCGGATGGATTCGAACCAACGATCTCCGCTGTATCAGAGCGGCGCTCTACCCAGACTGAGCCACGACTTCAAGAGAACGGGCGACAGAAACCGAGTCTGCGCTTCGAGAGTGGAAGTCTCGCGTGCTGCCATTTACACCACGCCCGCATGGAATTAGTTGGTAGCGGGAGCGAGAGTTGAACTCGCACTCGTTTCTGGTTATGAGCCAGGTGCAGCACCACTACTGCGTGTCCCGCGTCGGACTAGCTTCTGGCCTTCACCGTCGATGGTTCCGGATCGCGACCAGAAGTGTTGAGAAGTTGCTTCAGGGAGCGAAGCTCGCGTAGCGACCATGTCGATTGATCCGGATCTCGACCGGAAGTGTCGAGAAGTAGTTGCGCCACCGATGGGATTCGAACCCACAACCTTCTCCTCGACAAGGAGCTGCTCTAGCCATTGAGCTACGACGGCAATTTCTTGATCTGCTGCTCTTTGAACCGATGGAGGTTGATGTCTCAACCTCCTCTCCCCGCAACTGTTGCTGGACTGCTGTTGGCGTTCGGCTGCGCCGTCGCCGCTGGTGTTGCGGTGTACCGATTTCTCTCTCGACAAGCACCTGCTCGACGAGCAATGCACGCGGTTGCCGCTGGTGGCTTGACCTTTCAGGTCATCCACGTTCTAGAGCACGTTCTGCAGCTGGCGTTCTGGGCGGTAAAGCCCGAGAGCAAGCCATGGTTGTCTTCGTGGGCTGCCGGTACTGCCGACGGGCTTGCGTATTTCTGCTCGCTTGTGCCGCTAGCCGATCAGCCGGCGTCGATCGGTGTTGAGATGTTGCATCTCACTGGGAACGTCGTGTTCCTGGGAGCGTTGACTGCTTGGCAGGTTGCGATGCGAGCCGAGCAACGCACGATTCGCACCCTCGCCATTGCCGAGAAGGTGCAACTGTTCCACGTACTCGAACACATCGTGCTGGTTGGTTCGTTGATCGCCTTTGGTGAGGCGCTCGGCTTGTCGACGGCGTTCGGGGCAGCTGAAGGAACAACCTTGGTTGCCCTCCGAGTGTGGTTCCACTTCACGATCAATGCAGTCGCGACGATCTATGCGCTTCGTGCGGCCTGGGAGACTTGGGGGCCTTCTCGCGGGCTCGCTCCTGTGACTGTTATCGAACTGGAAGACACCCACGAGCCGACGTCGGTCTCGAGCTAGCTCTGGAATCTAGGAGCTGTTGAGCACGCAGGACGTGCTGCAGCGTTCCGTAGATCCCAAGGCTTGTTGAGGGAACATCCGGATTCGAACCGGAGACACCGGGGTAAGAGCCCGGCACGTTTCCAACTACGCCATATTCCCGTATTGACTCGGCTCTGCGGGCCTCCTCAAACCCGAGTTTCTCGCCTTGAGGCTCGAAACATCGGTGAGCGTTAGTTCGCGGTTACGAACGGGCGTTGAGCAACAGGGCGGATTCGAACCGCCGGTGGGTAAACCGCGTGCGTTGCAAACACGCCCCTTCGTCCGCTCGGGCACTGTTGCAGATTGGCACCGTGGCAAAGAATTGAACTCTGCAAGTCGAGGTTTGGAATCTCAACACCGCTCCAGCGGCCACGGCAAAGAGTGAGTTCGATCCGAGCTTGCTCGGTCGAACGGGCCCGGCCTCCGGCGAACCGCAGCGCGGGTCGAGGGCCGCTAGGCCCGGATCCCGCCTTGCGGCGGGGGCAGTATCGGAAGAAGGACTCGAACCTCCATCTGCGAGTTCAAAGCCCGCTGTCCTAACCATTGGACGATTCCGACTAGATGCTGGCTTCCGCTAGAGCGTTTTCGGAGCGGAGCGGAGAAAAGGCGGAAAGGGAGTGAGGCCCCCAGGGCCGAGGGAGCGACTTGGACGATTCCGACAAGTGACGTTTCCGCTACTGTCTGGCGATGAACTCTGACCTGATTCAGAACTCAGCGGTCGACCTCGCGGCAGCTATTGCATCGGGCGAGGTGTCTTCGGCCGATGTGGTGGCGGCTCATCTCGATCGAATAGATGAAGTGAACGGCGACGTCAACGCCATCGTGTCGATGCGCTCTCGTGATGAGATCCTCGCCGATGCTGAGGCTGCCGATGCTGCCGGTGGCGGTGGTCCGTTGCACGGACTTCCGATTGCGGTGAAAGACCTCGAGGACGTTGCGGGCCTTCCGACTCGTGCTGGTTCGCTCATATCGAGTGATCAGCCAGTGGCGGCAGACGGCTATGTGGCCGCGAAGCTTCGAAGCGCCGGTGCAATCATCATCGGCAAGACCAATACCCCCGAGTTCGGTACTGGCTGCCACACCTTCAACGAAGTCTTTGGTGTGACCCGCAATCCGTGGAATCTTGGCCGGATCTCGGGAGGGAGTAGCGGGGGAGCGGCAGCTGCGCTTTCGGCTCGTATGTTGCCGATCGCTGATGGCAGTGACCTTGGCGGTTCCCTTCGTAACCCGGCATCGATGTGCAGCGTTGTGGGGATGCGCCCGAGCGTTGGCCGGGTGGCCGATCCGCTTGCGACGACGACGCACTTGCGCCTCGGGTTAAGCGGACCGATGGGTCGGACCGTTGCTGACACTGCCTTGCTTATGTCAGCAATGGCTGGGCCTGACGTTCGAGATCCATGGTCGTTGCCAGATGAAGGCTCGACGTTCACCTCGTCGCTACCGACGACGACGAACGCCAAGGTGGCCTGGGGCGGAAACTTGGGGCTGCTCGAATGCGACGCTGAGGTCTTGGCCATCGGGGAATCAGCGGCACACACCGTCGAATCGGTAGGTGGCTCTTTCTCTATCGATCGCCCAGACATGGAACATGCCGAATACGTCTTCCGCGTCCTTCGTGGGCTTGGGTACGCACGGAACGCGGCACCGATTCCCGATGAGCTGTACCCGAAGCTGAAAGGTACGGTTCGCGAGAACATCGAATACGGACGAACGCTCACGACCGAAGACCTCTTCTTGGCTGAGAGCCGCAAGGCCGATCTGCATCGGGCGATGAGCGCCTTCTTCGATGAGTACGACGTGCTCGCCATTCCGGCAGCGCAGGTGCCGGCCTTTCCCGTTGAGACCGAGTTCCTCACTGAAATCAACGGGGTTCAGATGCCCGACTACCTCGGATGGATGATGGCTGCGTGCATCATCACACCAACCGGGTGCCCAGCAATCTGCATTCCCGCTGGCTTCACCAGCGAAGGTCTGCCAGTCGGGCTTCAGCTCGTCGCCCGAGTTGGGCAAGACCACAAGCTCCTCGAGATCGCCTCAGCAATGGAAGCCTCAAACCCACAGCATCATCTCGCCCCGCCGCTGTCGCAATCCGTCGGCTAGCGCCTCCTCGATGCTCTGCGGTTGGCCGGAGGCCGCGTCCGTTCGAACCGGCTTCGCAGCTTCGAACTCATTTTGGGGTGGATGGCCGGGATCGAACCGGCGAGCCCCATTCGGGACACCAGGGTCACAACCTGGCGCGACAAACCAACAGTCGCCTCAAACACCATGTACTCCCGCACGGCGGGATCCGGCCCTAGCGGGCCTCGACCCGCGCTGCGGCTGGCCGGAGGCCGAGTCCGCTCGAACCGGCTTCGCCGCTACGAGCTCATTTGATTGAGCCCTGGGCAGGATTTGAACCCGCGACCTGCGGGGTAGAAACCCGCTGCTCTTCCAGTTGAGCTACCAGGGCAAGTACTTCCCGCGGGATTCGAACCCACATGCCTTTCGACGGCAGGTTTTGAACCCGCTGCGTATACCAGTTCCGCCAGAGAAGCTTGAGTGGTTTAGGAAGGATTCGAACCTCCGACGCGCTGCGTTTCAGACAGCCGCTCTTCCAACTGAGCTACCAAACCAAGTAGAGAGCCCCGCGTGGGATTCGAACCCACAGCCTCTCGATTACAAAACGAGCGCATCAGCCGTTGGTGCTTCCGGGGCCTGTGTATCGAGTCAGCCCTGGTGGGCTTCGTCGAACTCGAGTCTCTCGCCCGGGGGCTCGAAACGTCGATGAGTCTGATTCACGAACGATCGCGAATCATGTGTGGAAGATGCAGGAGTCGAACCTGCTCAGCGTGAACGCACTTGGGTTACAACCAAGCCCGGCTCTCCAACTCCGGCGATCTTCCAAGTGTGGGTACCGAGTCAGCCCTGGCGGGCTTCCTCGGACTCGAGTTTCTCGCCTGGGGGCTCGAAACGTCGCGTCGTCCTGGAGGTGTGTGGGTGTTGTATCCCCGGCAGGACTCGAACCTGCAATCGTCGCCTTCGTAGGGCGATGCCGTATCCAATTTGGCCACGGAGATAAGGCATCGAGTTTCCCGCTGACACTTTCAAACGTCGCCAGCGAGAGGGGAACGAAGCTCGCGTACTGACCATGTAGGTCACCGCGGATCTCGACCGGAAGTGTCGAGAAGTGAGAGCGGAGAGAGCGAAGCCGTTCGCTTCGCTCTCTACACGAGTTTCTCGCCTGGGGGCTCGAAACATCGCATGTTGCGGAGAGAGTGAGGGTCGAACTCACAAGGCGTTTTACCGCTCGCCGGGTTTCGAATCCGGTGCCGTCGCCGTCTTTCGGCTTGTCTCTCCAAGGGTGCGTTGACCGTGTGGGTCATCGCGGATCTCGACCGGGAGTGTCGAGAAGGCTCCGTGAGGGGGAGCGGAGCTCGCGTAGCGACCGTGTGGGTCATCGCGGATCTCGACCGGGAGTGTCGAGAAGAAATAGCGGGAGGTAGGACTATGGATTACCTACAAGAGTGGGGCTAGCTCCAGACCCACTCAACCTTGCGATACCTGTCGGTACGAACGTGGCTCCACGTCGCCGTGGAGTCACGCCAGCACAACCTGCACAAGTCGGATTACGGCCGCTAACCGAGCCGTTATTCTCCGAACTCCCAGCCACCAACCGTCGCCGGTGACCGATCTTTTGTCGTTAGACAATTCAGTACTCTTCGTGGGAGTCGAACCCACATGCCTTTCGGCCACAGGTTCTAAGCCTGCTGCGTATACCAGTTCCGCCAGAAGAGCATGGCTCCGAAGGGAGGGCTCGAACCTCCAACTTCTCGGGTAACAACCGAGATCTCTGCCAGTTGAGTTACTTCGGAATGTGTACTTCCCGTGGGAGTCGAACCCACAAGTCTTGCGACCGCAGGCTCTCGACCTACTGCGTTTACCAGTTTCGCCAGGGAAGCATGTCAGACTCTGTGCATGGACAGAGTTCAGGAATTTTGTCGTGAGGTAGTCACGTCGTTGGGGTGTGATCCGGCCTCGATGAGTCAGCCAGGAATCACGGTTGCGCCAGACGAATCCCGCACCGGGGGAGTCACCGTCGGATACAAGCTTGGCGAGCGAATCTATCTGAGCTGCGACCCAGCCGTTGAACACAAGCTCGCTGCTGCAGTTGGCGAGATGGCGCCAACACTCGACGCCTGGACAGGTGTTGCCGAAGGACTGGGTGGCGTGCTGATGGGCGCTGCTCGAATGCAGCTACTTGACCACCGGAATCTCGTGATCCCTGAACTGCCAGCAGGCTTCACGTATCGAACGATCTCCAGCGCCGACAGTGCCGCACAAGACATGGTTGCCGAGCTCGTTTCGGTGTCGTCCGAGGATGATCTCGACGAGGCTGAGATCGAGATGGATGATCTCGACGAAGTCATCGATGTCGTCGTGGACTCGGAAGGCAGGATCGCATCGTATGGATCGGCCCGGCTCTTCGATCGAGCGCAAGGCTTTGGCGACATTGGTTCGCTCACCCGTGAGGAGTACCGGGGCATGGGTCTTGGAGTCGCGGTGATCGCAACCACGTGCATGCGCTTGATCGACGAAGGCATCGAGCCGCTGTATCGCTGCGGCGACGAGAACGCCGGCTCACGGGCGCTTTCGGCAAAGCTTGGTTTCCGGGCAGCGACCCGTTTGATTGCGTACCGGTTTCTGAATCAAGAAGTAGCACCCCGACAGGGAATCGAACCCTGTCTTCCGGGTTGAAAACCCAGCGTCCTAACCAGTAAACGATCGGGGCAAGAGAAGTGGACCTGCCCGGATTCGAACCGGGAGCACCTGTGTGCAAGACAAGCATGTTTCCGTTGACACCACGGGCCCAGAGACAGTTCGCCGAAGCGAACAGCGAGTCCCCGGTAGGAGTTGAACCTACGACTTCCTGGTTCGAAGCCAGGCGCTCTTCCACTGAGCTACGGAGACGAGAGTTTGTCTGAACGGCAGGATTCGAACCTGCGAGATTGCCGACGTCCAAGGTCGGTGACGAGCCAGCACGTCCTCGTTCAGATGGGTATTTGCCGACTGGAAATGTCGACAAGTGATCGAATTGAGTCGGGGAGGGAGCTCCTCCCCGACAACAATTCTTCTAATTGCCTCTTGGAATGAACACTGTGAGACTGACCTCTTCGCCGGAACCTTCGCGGGGTCTGTTCCTGAACCGGCATGCATCTCGCAGCTATGTGTGTTGAAACCCGGCTGAAAAACCAGAAAAGCCGCACTCTCGTTCAGGGAGAGGGCGGCTTTACGAAACGGGTTCGAGCTATGGCGAAGTTAGTTCGCTACAGGTCGACCTCCCGCAAAGCCGGAGTCGTGGGCATGCGCAAATCGCCCTGAAACAGGACGACGTACGCACACACCTCGGAGCTAAGTCCGAGGATTGCAATATTCAGTTTTTGTGCTGAATGGGTGTGTGTAGTCATCTGCTTCTGGGCTGGTCACGTACTTCGTGGCCGGCGCCGGGGATTAGGTATACGCAGTCCTAGCATGAGTGTCAACCACCTTTTCGGCGCGCGGTCGAGAGAAGTGGCTGAACTTACCCGAGGGTCATCGCTGATCTATGTTGATAAATCAATTCACAATCATCGGATCCATGCGCGTCAAATAGGCGCCAAAAATTCTCTGATATATCTCGACAAGTTGTCGATGTCAGGTGATCGGCGCGCTCGCTGCGCGGAGGTGATCGGTCAGATCGGGGAGCTGTGAGTTCGCGTTTAGACCGCTCGTCGACGGCATCAGGTAGACCGGTCGATCGCCGATCGATCGGGCTTGCCAACCCGAGGTTGCCCGGCGATCTACGGCGGCGCGCCACCCAGCGAGTCCCACAAAGCAGATCGACGTTGGCTGAAGCCAGCGAGTCAATCGTTCGAGCCGATTAATGCCGTGCGCAAACTCTGCCCGATCGAGCTCGTCTGCACGCCGCGTGGTTCGTTTCACGATGTCAGTCATGCCGATTCCTTGATTCTTCAACAACACATCGGTATTGCGATCGGCATCGGCGAGGCCTGCAGCGAGCATTGCCGGCCAGAAACGGTTGCCGGGTCGGGCAAACGGAATGCCGCTGTCTGCTGAAGCGGGAGACGGATTCAGACCGCAGATCAGCATCGTCATCCGGGGCGCGACCGAGTCGGCCAAGGTCCACAGTCGTTCGCCATCGGGGGCGAAACCGGCGCCTTCGACGACATCAGTCCACCGCTGATCGGCGTACGTAGCGGGTTGTTGGAGGACGAGCCGAGCGCCAACCGCTGTTGTGCGGTGAAGCGCAGCCAAGCGCTGCGGAGTGAACCGCCCGTTAGCCGCCAAAGAACTTGCGTTGGAGCTTTCGCATGGCTCCAAGCCAGCTATCGATGTCGGCCGCCTTGAACTTCACATACTCCGCTACTTCTGGGTGGGGGAGAATGTGGAAGGTCTCGGCGTCCAGTCCGGCGATGACTGCCTCGGCGACATCTTCAGGTTCGACGAGGCCTTGGGCAACCACATTGGTAACCGCTGGATCGTCGCCCGCTGTCATTGCTGTTCGAACGCCCTGCGGGCAAAGCACCGAAACCTTGATGTTTTCGTCGCCGTGCGTGATCGATAGCCACTCGGCAATCGCCACTGCAGCATGCTTGGTCACGGTGTACGGCGCAGTTCCCAGGTTCGAGAGCAGGCCAGCGGCGGAAGCGGTCGTCAGCAAGTAGCCGCCGCCACGTTCTTGCCACCGTGGAACGAGATGACGTGCTGCCCAGATGTGGTGCATGACGTTGATTTCCCACACTCGTTGCCACTCTTCGTCAGGAACTTCGACGCCGCCTGGAAAGCCGCCAATGCCGGCGTTCGCAACGAAGAGGTCGACCGGGCCGAAGCGCTCTTCGGTTTCGTCGATGAGTGCCTTGATGCTGTCCTCGCTGGATACGTCGCACCGAATTGCATGAGCCCCGATGCCCTCGGCTGCGGAGTTGAGCTCGGGAGCGATGTCTGCAGCGACAACGGCAGATGCGCCCTCGGCAACGAATCGTTCTGCCAGCGCTAGGCCGATCCCTGCCGCAGCACCAGTTACGACGCATACCTTGCCCTCAACGCGCATTGCCCAGACTCCTCATATGTGGTGGGTCAACAGTCTTAGACGATCGATCCAGATAAACCACAAACGCGCGGTCCGCGACTCGTCGGGCGCGAGTAGCGTGAGCACTAGGGAATGCAAGAGGCAATCAATCGGTTTGCATCTACAGACACGAAAACTTCCGAAGGATGAATGACATGACCGAAACAGTAGAAGTCAACATCTCAGAAGCGATCGCCCTTATCGATGAGGGCCTTGGCCTCACGATGTCCCGCAAGCTCATGAGCACCAACGAGGTCGCCGACCTCTTGCTCGACGTGCGCACGATTCTCGCTGCCACTCCGACCGAGCCCGCTGCTACCGAAGACGCGATCCCGGCCCCAATCGCCTAGCGGCTATCCGAGGGCCTTCTGGGTTCCTCGAAGTCGGCTTGTACCGATATCGGCCCGCTGACCAGCATGCACGCCTGCGTGGATTCCCGCAGCATTAGATACTGAGGTCTTCAGCTCCTTTGTGTCAGGGAACTGCTCGAGAACTTCATCGCGCACTTCTTCCCGTCGACTCGCGAGAACAGGGAGCACCGAGCCCGCCTGGGCATCGTCAGCCTCAGCGGTTGCCTTACGGGCGGTTGCGCGCAACCGACGTTCAACCACATCGGAAAACCCGATCAGGAACGAGCGGCGGAACGACTTTGTCCGGTTGCGACCCGTGTGGTCGGTCATCGACCCTGCGTTGACCATGACGTTCACCGCCTGAAGTAGCAATGATGTGAACAGCAGCTCGACCGATTCGAGGTCGGACTCATACCCAACGATCCAAGCAAACTCGCCCGCATCATCGAGCTCGTGCAGACGATCTTCATCGCGAAGGATTTTCAGCCCCTTGGCCCCAAGGCCGAGGAGACACTCGACGTTGTTCGCCCGAGCTGCACCGTTGAGAAGCAAGAACTTCTCCTTCGGGTAGGGCGCATCGATGAAGATCATGCGGGTGACGATTGCCCCTCGGCCTGTGCGTTCCTCGAGCATCGCAAGATCGATGGCGTTCGACGCAATGAGCTCGTGGGCTTTCGCCGTGAGCGCCGCAGCCTCCTCGGCATACGGCGTCGACTCGGCCTTGGCCAGGAGTGCCCGGACTTTGTGCAGTACTCGTTCTCTCGGATTCGTCATACGTTCACCCTGTCACCGGGGTCTGACAGTAACTTCTCGACACTTCCGTTAGAGGATCCGCGGCTACTGGTCAAGGAGCGAACCCAGTCGATCAATTGCTGCTCCGAGAAACTGGTTGGTTGTCCGGCGTCGCTTGGCCTCTTCGCTGGCCGATAGGCCCCATAGGTGCATCGATGAAAGCGCTGTAGCCGACACGTATACGTCCCACAGCGAAAGATCGTTCTGATGAAGGTCATGGGCTAAGGCGAGGTAGCGCGTTGTAAATCGTGCGGATGCCTCAACGCCGTAGGCGCAGGAGAGTTCCACACGGGCGCAGGCGAGATCGACCAGCGGGTCGCCCCAGGCAGCGTCCTCCCAATCGAGGACCGCCACGAGAGTTCCGTTCTTGAACATCACGTTGCCCGGCCAGAAGTCACCGTGGAGAAGGACACTGGCGTTTGGTCGCCGCCGAATTCCAATGTCGATGGCTCGTTGGATAGCCCGACCATTGTCGTCATCGGGGAGATAGCTCGGGAGCGCTTCGATCGGGTCCTCGATCCCGGTGACTCCCGGCGCGTCGAGATGGTCCGAGTTGATCTGGTGAAGACGAGCGAGATAGTCAGCCATCTGGGCCAGCGCAGTGTCGACATCTTCGTCGGGCACGTGGGTTGTTCCGTCAATCCACTCGCTGACAAGCCAAGGGCCATCGGCTGGGTCGTCGCCGTGCAGCGCAAGTGGTTGAGCGACTTTGAGGCCTTGATCAGCAAGCTTATGGGTCAGGTGAAACTCCTTTGATGCCACCAGGTCGGTGTGGCCTTTCGGCGCTCTGTTGGTGTGTTGCCGGAACACGACTCGCCGGTGCTCACCGTTTGCCGCGGAGAGATTGAGCGCTGCAACGAACGCTGAACTCCCGCCTGTGAGGGGCTCGGCAGTTACGTCAAGGTGTCCGGGCATGACCGCTTCGGCGGCACACCGCATGTCTGACGAAACTGCCATCGGTAAACCGTAGTCGCACTATCAGGGTGAGCAAGTCTGGGCGCTGGTTGCGGTACCACCCCCGTCGGTCGGCCAGAAGTGAAGGAATTCTCGGCGTTCCGACTTGCAGAGCGAACGTATGTTCGCTAGGTTGAATCTATGACCCTCGGTGGAGTAGTCGACGCAAACAAGGATGTGGCGCAGGTGTCGACCGATATCGACGCATGCTTCGACACGCCTGTTTCGTGTCTGTCCGCGCAGGAGCTGTCCAACCGGCTCGTTGCGATAGCAACCGCAACAGCCAAGCTTGAAGCGCTTCGCATTGAAACCGTACGTGCCGCAAAGCTTGCGAATGTTGGAGCGTTGAACGACCAACGCAACGTGGCAAATCACCTAGCCGAACGGACGAATCACGATCCGGCCGACACTCGTGCCGACCAACTTCTTGCTGATTGGCTTCTCGACTTTGCTGAACTTTCGGACGCCTACCGCAAAGGCACAGTCACGAGCGCCCACGTTGACCTGCTTCGAAAGGCAGACAATGCCCGGGTCCACTCGCAGATGGTCGACGACCAACACAAATTTGTGCGCTGGTTCACCTCGATAGCGTTTCGCGACCTCGACGAACTGATCGCAGGGTGGCTGCTTGGTGCCGACCCTGATGGCGCTGAGCCCAAAGAACACGCTGCCAAATGTGGACTCTCGATGCGCACCCTTGCCGACGGAACCATGTTGATCACCGGCAAACTCGACCCGCTGCAAGCCGGAGCGTTCCGTACGGCGGTACTTGCCGAGGCCGAACGGATTCGAGTTGCTCACAAGGAAAGCGGCATTCAGTCGACCGTACGCCAGCGCCAGCTCGAGGCCATGCTCGTCCTGCTCAGCACCGGATACAACAGTGAAACTCGCTCCGCCATCAAGACCTTGGTCAACATCGTCATCGACCAAGACACCTACGACGAGACCTTGAGCTGGCTCGAAGACCCCGCCAACAACGAACTTCCGCTTGTCGAGCCGGAGCCAAGCCCCGGATATGCGGGGCGCAAGTCGCAGCTCATTGATGGCACACGAATTCATCCGCTCTATGCCATCGCCGCATCTGCACAAGCGGTGTTTCGAAGAATCGTCTACGACGCCAAAACTCGATCCGTCGAAACGTCCTTTGAGTCACGGTCATTCCCACCATGGATCCGAGATTTGGTGCTCATCGCTACAAACGGAAAGTCGGCAAACCCCGTATGCGATGCACCATTCCACTGGCTCCAAACCGACCACATTCAGCCGCATAGTTCAGGCGGGAAAACCCAACACGAAAACGCCCGCCCACTCTCGGGTGCCGACAACGGTTGGCGCGGCAATGACATCACACGCGGTCAATGGCCGATGCCCGACGCTGGGCCTTCGAAGTCGCATGGCTCGGCCGACACTCAAGTGAGTCGGGTTGAGGTCGAGCGCTAGGCGCGACGACCTGTCCAGCTAGCCGACGACGCTGGGGTCGCCGACGTGGCGTTCGACAAGGAACCCGAACGCCATCTCGAGCGAACGGTAGTTCACAAGGTCATCACGGGCGATCGCTGCGTCGTGGTCGGAGATCGGTTCGGCATCGGGAGCCTTCATCAGCGCCTCGGTGACGCGTTCGAACGTTACGAACGCCGCAATCGTCTCACCGACCGATGCGCCGGTGCTGATGAGCCCGTGGCTGCGAAGGATGCCGACCTGAGCGTCGCCCATTGCTTCGGCGATACGTTCACCGCCGTTGCGATTCAGGATCTGGACCTCGGGATCGTCGAAGAACGCCCACCGCTCGAAGAACGTGCAGGCCTCTTGGGTGATTGCGTTAACCGGGCGCCCCGTGGCAGAGAATGGGGTACCCCAGGGTGTGTGGGTGTGGGCCACGCCGATGACGTCATCGCGAGCCTCGTGGATCGGGTGGTGAATGTTGTAGGCCGTCATGTTGATCTCGCGCCCATCGGCGGTTGTGCCGTCGGGGCCGACAAGCACAAGATCGTCGACCGTCGCCCGTTCGAACCCCAGCGGATAGCGCAAGAGCCACATGTGATCAGGAAACTCTGGGTCGCGTGCGGTGATGTGCCCGTCGCCGAGGTCACCCCATCGAAGGCTGGCAAAGATGCGATACCCGAGTGCGACTTCACGCTTCCGCTTGAGTCGTTCGGCGTCGATCTCTTCGGTGGTCAGGTCTCGCTGGCTCATGCTCAGAGTTTGCTTCAGTCGAGGACTCGACGCAGAACTGGCTTAATGCCCTTTGCCAGCGCCCAACCAGTGACTGCTCCCGCGGCAACGTCGGTGGCGTGGTGGATCTGCACATGGATTCGGCTGGTTGCCACGACGGCGGCGATCGAGCGGATCGCGAACTTTCCGACAGGACCCATGCCAGGAGTGAGAAACGCTGTGGCGACGGTGGCCGCACTTGCATGGCCGGACGGGAAGCTTGAGGTCTTGGGCTGACGAAGCTTCATCGGCCGCTCGTCCATGGTGACGTCCGGTCGTTCGCGTTCAAACAGAGACTTGATGGGTCCGTTGACGAGCGAAGCTTCAAGTCCGAGCGCCGCGCTGGTCATAAGCGCACGCTTCGGGTCTCGTTGGACGATCGCCTGCGCAACGCCGAGGGCATGCCAGATCTTCGAGAAGTTGGCCGCCTCAGACGCTCCGTAGAAAAGAGCGTCGGCACCGGGAATTGCTCTGATGTGCTCCCAAGCCTCATCGACCATGTCGTCGATGGGCTGGAAGGTGTTGGGAACGGGAATGCGCTTCACCACGATCCCGTAACGCTACTCGCTCTCGTCAGAACCCGTTTCCTGCGGCGCAGCTGGAACGGTTTGTGGTTGGCTCTCGCGAGGTGGCGGTGGCTGGTTCTCCATACGTTTGGCCTGCTTTCGGGCCCGCCGAGCCGCAAACAGTCGACGAATACCCCAGTAGCCGAGTGCAAAGATCGGCAGAAGGACGAGCAGCGGAATGATGAAGCCCGAGACAACCTTGACCGCAACCCAGATAGCCGACAGCAACGCAGCGCCAGCGCCAAACCCATCGCCGAAACCAGGGTCGACTGCATCCTCATTGACCCGAATAACCGGGGTAGTGGCGCTCCGAACTGCTGGGCCAACAACATCGTCAGTTACGCCGTCCGTTGGAAGGCCAGTTACACCGGCACGGAGTGAACGGTCTCGTTCGACGGTGAGCTCGTACGCCTGGAGGAGGGTTTGCCCTGGGCGAAGGGCTGAGGCGTCGCCGAATACAGGGATGAGGTCGTCGTTGCTTTCGATGCCAAGCACGGTTTCAGTAATCGTGACTCCCGTGAGGGTCTGGTCGCCGTCGTTGCGCACGTCGAAGCAGAGCGTCACTGCGTCGCCCGGTTCAAACACGCGGCTGTCGACTCGGCCACCTGGGCATCCAATGCCCTTGTCGTGGCCCTCATACACCGTGACGCCGAGTGCAAGCAAGTTCGTGACCCGGTCCTGTTCGAGGACCAGAGTGATAGTGGCGAGGTCGATGCGATCCCGCAGGGTGCGAAGGGTTCCTCGCATGACCTCTAGGTCGGACTCGCGCGCCAAGAGGAGCTGCTCAAGACGGGCGAAGTCCTCCAGGTCGGTCGCGTTTTCCATGGCCTCACGGAGGCGGTTCACCCCGAGCTGCGTGACCTCAATGCGGCTAGACAAGTCGACGACTCGTTCAGTGACGTCATCAGTGCTGACGGTTTGGTTTCGAAGTTCGCCAATCCCGGCGAGTCGTTCGAGCGCAACTGAGAAGTTCTCTGGGTCGACCTTGAAGGTGATCTGCGACCGCGGCTCGGCACCGCCGGTCGTGTTCTGGCTGGAAATGAACCCACCGACGTCTTCGATGATCTGCGCAGCCTGAGCCCCGGCATCTTCGACGTCGTCGACGCCAACCGAGACGCTTGCGGTGTAGATGATCTCTCGCCCACGCTGGGCTGCGGTCCGGGTCGGTGGCGTTTGCCCTGACGACGCGGTTGGGTTTTCACCGTCGGCCTCGCGGTCGCTATCGGCACCGTCGCTTGTTGCTTCGTCGGCCGGCGCCACGCTTTCGGCCAGGGCCGGAGCAACCGTGGTTGCGGCGATTTCACCAGAGACGACGACCTCTTCGGCCATCGCATCGTCGTCTTCCATCGCCTCCTCTTCCATAGCTTCGCCGGACTCTGCCACTTCGACAGCGTCACCGGCGGCATCGGCAGCGTCGCTGGCGGCGTCGGTGACGGACGTGAGTTGCGCAGAGCTCCCGCAAGCCGTCACCACCAGCATCAATGTGGCAACGATCGCCAGCAGGCGTACTGCTCGGCCTCTCGTTCCGGTGTTTCGAGTGCTCTTGGCTGTTCCCGCCATGTGAAATTCTCCCGTTTCGATACCGCTCAGGGGCGACTCGTCACCTCTTCTACGGCCACAACCCGCGGAAAGTTCCCGAATATCGAGAAATTGCTCCCCCGTGCTCTTGGGTGCCCTGCTGTGAAGTGTGGCGTAGTGGCGCCTCCAGGCCGCCGAACCCCGTTACCGTTCACCTGTGCAAAAACGTACGGATCTCCGCAACATCGCCATGATCGCCCACGTCGATCATGGCAAGACCACCCTCGTCGACGCCATGCTGCGTCAAGGCGGTGTATTCAGTGACCACGGCGAAGTCGTCGAGCGCGTCATGGACAACACCGACCTCGAGAAGGAAAAGGGAATCACGATTCTCGCGAACAATGCGGCAATGCATTGGACGACCGAGGACGGTGGTGACGTAAAGATCAACATCGTTGACACTCCTGGCCACGCCGACTTCGGTGGTGAGGTCGAACGTGCGCTCACGATGATCGACGGCGTTATCTTGCTGGTCGACTCAAGCGAAGGCCCGTTGCCACAAACTCGCTTCGTACTCGGCAAGGCCATGGCACGTGGCCTTCCTGTCGTGCTCGTTATCAACAAGATCGATCGCCCGGACGCTCGCGTTGCTGAGGTTGTCGACGAGGTCTACGAGCTCTTCATGGACATCGGTGCTGACGACGATCAGATCAACTTCCCGATCGTCTACACCTGCGCCCGCGATGGCTACGCCCAGATGGATCCCGATGGCGAGCAGGGCACCGACATGTCGCCGCTGTTCGAAACCCTCATCGATACCGTTCCCCCGTTCGAATACGACGAGGACGCTCCAACCCAGGTGTGGGTCACGAACCTCGATGCTTCGCCCTACGTTGGCCGGCTCGCGATCTGCCGCGTCATGCAGGGCGTCATCAAGAAGGGTCAGCAAGTGGCCTGGATGCAGGAGGACGGCACGGTGACCAACCAGAAGGTCGTCACCCTTACCGCCACCGAAGGCATCGACAACGTCGACATCGACGAAGCCGGCCCGGGTGAGCTCGTGCAGATCTCTGGTATGGAAAGCGTCATGATTGGCGACACGCTCGCCGACCCAGGCAACCCCATTGCGCTGCCGACCATCACTGTCGACGAGCCAACACTTTCGATGACGATCGGCACCAACACCTCGCCGCTTGCCGGCAAGGATGGCGACAAGCTCACCGCACGCCAGATCAAAGATCGCCTCGACAAGGAGCTGGTCGGCAACGTCTCGATCCGTGTGCTCCCAACCGACCGCCCCGACAACTTTGAGGTCCAGGGTCGTGGCGAGCTCCAGCTCGCCGTACTCGTCGAGACCATGCGCCGCGAAGGCTTCGAGCTCACCGTCGGCAAGCCCGCCGTGCTCACCAAGGAGATCGACGGAACGCTCCACGAGCCAACCGAGCGCCTCACGATCGACATCCCCGAAGAGCACGTCGGTGGCATCACGCAGCTCCTCGGCGAGCGCAAAGCCAAGATGGAAAACATGAACAACCACGGCGATGGGTGGGTACGTCTTGAGTACATCGTTCCCGCACGTGCGCTCATTGGTTTCCGCACCAGCTTCCTGACCGAGACCCGCGGTACCGGCCTTGCGAACCACGTGTTCGAAGGATGGATTCCGTGGCAGGGCGAGATCCGCATGCGCAACAAGGGTTCGATCGTCGCCGACCGCACCGGTAGCAGTACCACGAACGCCATCCAGAACCTGCAGGAACGAGCGGTGTTCTACATTCCGCCGAGCGTCGACGTATACGAAGGCATGATCATCGGCGAGAACCCTCGCAACGAAGACATGGACGTCAACATCTGCAAAGAGAAGAAGCTCGACAACATCCGTACGCAGTCGTCCGATGACACGGTTCGGCTGACGCCACCGAAGGTCCTCTCGCTCGAAGGCGCACTTGAGACGATCGCCGATGATGAGTGTGTCGAAGTGACTCCGGACAACGTGCGTTTGCGCAAGGTCAACCTTGATGCAACCACCCGCGCTCGTGAGATCAAGCGGATGAAGAACGCTCGCGAGGCAGAGAACGCTTAGCGCTCTCATCATCCATCATCTGATCGACTGAGCTTCCGACTTGCGGAAGCCGGATAGTGAAGGTCGAGCCTTCGCCGGGAACAGACGTTGCTCGAAGCGCGCCGCCGTGACGCTCGGCAATTTCCCGGCAAATAGTGAGGCCTAGCCCGGTACCGTCGCTGCCCTTGGTGGTGAAATAGGGCTCGAACGCACTCGCGAGCTCATCGCAGGTCATGCCGACGCCATTGTCCTTGACGGAGATGTCGGTGCAGAACGGCCGGTCGGGCGGAATCACCGCCGTGATCGCAATGGTTCCTTCCCGACCAACCGTGGCGTCTCGAGCGTTAAGGACCAGGTTGACCATGACCTGTTGAAACTCTCGTGGAGCGATATCTGGAAAGACCGTGTCGGACTCAAGGTCGATGATCAACGTGGTTCCTGCCGGTATGACGAGCTCAAGGAGCGCTGGCATTTGTTCGAGGAGAGCGCCGACGCTCAGCGACTTCTGCGTTGGCAGATGCGTGTCATCTTGAGGGCTGGCGAAGGCTGCTATTGAGCCGAGCAGGCCGAGGGCAGCTTCGCTTTCACGTCGGAGGAGTTGCACTGCTTCGGGATTGGCGGCACCGTCGAGCGTCTCGCCGATCAAGGAGATCGAGGCCAGGCTGTTTCTCAGATCGTGGACCGCCGATGCGGTGAACTGTCCGATGGCTGCGGACCGTTGGAGAGCCTCGATGCGTTTGGTTGTTGGGTCTGTTGTCGAGGCATCGGTCAAGATGCCTACGCCCATGACCGGCTGACCGTCTGCATCGAAGTCGACCGCGGCAAGCAGGTCGCCAACGATGATCGCCCCGCTGCTGGTAATGAAGCGTTTGCGGACGCTGAAGTAGGGAACCTCGCCGCTAAAGGCACGTGTCGACATATCTTCATCGAGATCGATGTCGTCAGGGTGCGTGATGTCGACGATCGACATCGTCAGAAGCTTCTCTCGCGAATAGCCAACAAGTTGTGCAAACGCTTCGTTTACCCAGAAGTAGTCAAGGTTGTGGTCAACGAAGCTGATGCCGATCCCGATGTTCTCGAGGAACTCCTGGAACCCTACGATTCCTCCCGAGTCATCCGTCGGACCAGCAAGTACCGGATGTCGCGGATCTCGATCCATGCGGCGACCATAACAGTGGCGTTCGTCACGTCGGCTGCCCTAGCGGCGCATGGAGAGATTTGACCCCAATATTGGGGGCTCAGGTTGAGGCCGTTAGCAACCGGCGAGCTGCGCCAACAACGATGTCGACGGCCTGCGATTCTGTCCGCTCCATGACCTCGGGATGCGGGATCTCTTCGATTGTTCGATTGACGAGCACGCCAGCGACACAGCCAGCGCGCAACCCTTGGCTTGCGCACATCGTCAGCAAGGTTGCTGACTCCATCTCATAGTTGAGGACGCCCATAGCTTGCCATTCTTCGAGCGAGCCCTGAAAGCGCTGAACGACCCGCCCAGAGAAGGTGTCGTAGCGCTCTTGACCGGGGTAGAACGTGTCGCTCGACGCCGTCACCCCAACATGGACGGTCTCACCTGAGGCCTGGGCGGCTTCGACGAGGGCTGCGGTACAGTTGAAGTCGGCAACGGCGGGAAACTCGATCGGTGCGAAGTGTTGGCTGGCGCCGTCGAGCCGGACGGAGGCTGTCGTCACGATGACCTCACCAGGTTGCACGTCGGACTGGATAGCGCCAGTGGTGCCGACGCGTAGGAAGGTGCGAACGCCGAGCTGTGCGAGCTCTTCGACCGCAATGGACGTTGACGGGCCCCCGATTCCGGTTGAGCACACGACGAGCGGGTGCCCATCGAGATACCCAAGCCACGACGTGAATTCACGATTCGAAGCTAGGAACTCGGGGTTGTCCAGACGGCCGGCAATTCGTTCGACCCGTGCAGGGTCTCCGGGGACAATCGCCGTCGTTGCCCCGCGAAGCATGTCGAGGTCGAGATCGAGGTGAAAGGTCTCAGGCATTGGCTGACATTACCTGCCAGACCCGCCGGGCGGTTTGGTCTGTCGATCAGATTCCAGCAGCGACGTTCGCAAGATTCTGAAGAGCTCCGGTGATGACCGCGAGCTGCGGAGTGTCACCAGGGATGTCGTGACGCTCAGCGAGGTAGGCCGGGTCGTTGTGCAGAACTCGGACACCCTCATTGGTCTGGATGATGAGGATCTTCTGTGGGAGATCAATGGCGACCGTCGGGGCGATGTGCATCAGCGGCGTGCCAAGTGCAGGGTTCCCAAAGAAAATCTCGACGGTCGGGGTGAGCTCGAGGCCGACACTTTGGGCGCCGCTCGCGTGGTCGACTCTGGCGATAAGGCGAAGCTTCTCGTTGCCCTCAATAGCGGCAGCGAGGCGGTCGGCGGCTTCGGCTGTCGTGGTGCCGGTGCCGAGCGTTTCGACGAGGCCGTTTGGAAGTGCTGGTGTTGTCATGAGTACGGGAACTCGGTCCTGGCGAGGAAGATTCCGCAAGCTCGGACTAGTTCAATTCGGCACCCGGGCCGGTGAAGACCTTGCGATGCCAGCGGCGGGGTGTTGCGATGATCGCCCGGGGATAGTCCTCGAACATCCAACGACCGAAGTTGCGCCTAGTCCAATCGTTCGTCCCCACTGCACGGAGAGCGAACTCGGCCACCTTCGGGTTTGCCATCCACCCCGCGAGCAGGTTCGCCATTTTGTGGTCGGCAACGAGCTCCGATCTCACCGTTCGTTCGTATGTCGATGCTGCGGTGTCAAAGTCGTCTGGGTTCGCAAGGATTGCTTCGGCTGCCTCACGACCGGTGAGGAGCGCTTGGCCTATGCCCTCGCCGGTAAGCGTGTCGCACGCCATGGCGGCATCGCCGATGAACATCGTGCGAGGACCGACGAGTGGGGCTTGGTCGATGCGAGCCGGAATGGGCCACGCCCGATGCGGGGACTCGGGTACAGCATCTGTCCCTAAGACCCCGCGAATGTGTGGGCGTTGCAAGATGTCGGGCCACAGAGTTTTCATGTCTTGCGTTGAATGATCGCCACCGCGAATGATGCCGAATCCGACATTTGCGCGGCCATCGCCAACGGGAAAAGACCATACATAGCCAGGAAGCACGTCGGGCTCGAACCAGATCCACAGCTCGCTGGCGGCTGCCGGCGCAACGTTTTCGAAGTACTGGCGAAACGCATGCCACTCACCTCGGTACTTGGCAATATCGAGGCCGAGCAGTTTGCGCACTGGCGACCACATGCCGTCTGCAGCAATGACCTGGCTCGCATGAATCTCGTCGCCAGCATCGGTTGTCACCGTGATGCCGTCACTGGCGGGCGCCACATGGGTGATCTTGGTACCAAAACGAGTGTCCGCGCCTGCGGCGATTGCGTGGTCGACCAACGCCGCGTCGAACTCGGAGCGGCGCGCGACTGCGGCGTACAAGCCCGGGCCCTCGGGGAGCGGAATGTCGTGGCGGATTCCCGACGGCGATCGAAGTACCGCGCCATGAACTTCAGTAAAAGAGGGAACAGCAGTGGGGGAGAACTGCATCGATTCGAGCTCGCGAAGGCACAGCGTTGTGAGCCCGTCACCGCAGAACTTGTCGCGCGGGAACGTCGCCTTATCGATGAGAAGGACATCGTGGCCCGCACGAGCCATCCAGTAGGCGGCACTTGCGCCCGCAGGGCCCGCTCCAACGATGACGGTAGCGACAGAACTCATTGATCAAAGCGTATCGATAGGGGCTTTCGCAACAAGGCTCGAACACCGGAGAATGCCGATGGCGCGGTCACAAGATCTCCGCCCAAAAACCGACCTGTCAGGTCCGAAAAGGGGCAGAAATCTGATTAGGGGTCGGTCGGATCGGGTGCTTCGGTTGACGTTGACGTCTCGGCGGCGACGGTTGTGGTCGTGTCCGCTGGCGCAGCGGTCGTCGTCGTGCTCGTCGTAGTTGTTGTCGTCGTAGTCGTGTCACCTGGAGCCACCGTGGTGGTCGTGGTCGTCGGCGCGTCTGGGTCAACCGTGGTCGTTGGGGCGTTCGGGTCGACGGTGGTCGACGGTGCCGTTGGGTCGACCGTGGTCGACGGAGCGTTGGGGTCGATCGTGGTGGTCGTTGTCGTTGGGTCGTTCGGGTTCACCGTCTCAGTACCGTCGCAGGCAATGCCTTCCTTGCGGTACTGGGCAACCACGGTGTCAACGTCGACCTTGCCGTCGAGGAAGGTGCGGGTGCGCTCGGTCGTCACCTTGGTGCACGCCACGCCGACGGTATTTGACCATTGTCCGGTCTGTTCGACGTCGACCCACTTGGTCGAGTACAGCTCCACCGTGATCGAGCGATCGGTTGCGATTGGCCACACCAACACGCCATAGGGCGTTGGGTTATGGATCTCGAGCTGTGGGGCAGGCCACGAGATCGTCGCCTCACGGCCGTACGGGTAGCGGCTGAAGTAGATCGAGTGCGACTGATACCGCTCGAACTCCAGGCCAGCGAAAAAGGCAGCGTTGAAGATGGTGGTCGCGTATTGGCTGATGCCGCCACCGACGCTGTCGATGAGATGGCCATTGATAATCGTGCCAGCGGGAACGAAGCCCTTGGCTCGAGTGCGCTGTCCCACGAACTCATTCAGCGACCACGTCTCGCCCGGTTCGATAATGACTCCCGTGGTGAGCTCGGAGATTCGCTGGATGTTGATGTTTCGGCTCTGACCTGGGGTGTAGCGAGTGCGGAACGAGCCCACGAGCTCGGTGATGCCGAGGTTTTCCGCCCACGCCTGGCCGCGTTCGCCGTCGACGAGTGCGAACGTCAAGATGGCAACATCGGACTCGCCGCTCAGGGCACGAGCAATACGCTCACCCGATGACGTCTCGTCGCAGCACACGCGCTTGGCGCGACCCGGGAGAAGAACAACAGTGGATGGATCGTCCTCGGTCTCGCCGGGTTCGACCGTAAACGATGCTTCGCCGCCCTCAGCGCCAACATCGGGGAAGAGCCCCTCGACATCGGACTTGATTGCGGCATAGTCAACAGCGACGTTCCATTCGCCATCGACGAGGGTGACGGTGGTGGCGGTGCCGATAGGGCCTCCAGCAAGCGTCTCTCGCTGACCGTCTATCGCGATGTCGATTCCGGCTTCGAGCCGACCGTTCAGCTGGTCGGCGAAGCTCTGTGCATCTGCAGAGGACACGTCGGCGGCGAGGGGTTTGTACGGCAAGGCGAGCGTCGTGGACTCGGTCGTCGCGTTCATCAACGCATCGGCCAGTGCCTCGATGTCGGGTTCGGCGCCGTCGACTGCAGGAACAACCACGAACTCGCCTTGGCCAAATTCAATACCTGCATCGACGGCCGGGGTGATGTCCGCGCCCAAGTTGTCGACGTTGGTCGCAAGGCGATCGAGTGAGGACTCGCTAACCGTGCTCGGGTCGATGTCGAACCAACGCTCGCCGGCTTCGACCCGGACGGACGCCGGGGGAACCACGACCGCCTCTTCGGCCGGGGTTGCCGTAGCGTCGTTGTCGCCAAAGACTCCGCAACCGGCCAGAAGACAGGCCAATGTCAGTACGCCGACCCAACCGGCGCGTGACAGACACATCAGAGCAGCTTGAGCTGCGGCGACTCGATGCCCCGCAGTTCGTTGTAGTCGACCTCAACGCACGTGATCGAGCGTTCGCTCGCAAGTACCTTTGCTTGCGGCTTTATTTCCTGAGCAACAAATACGCCGCGCACCGGCGAAAGTCGAGGGTCCTGGTTCAAGAACTCGAGGTAGCGGCTGAGTTGCTCGACGCCATCGATCTCGCCGCGGCGTTTGACCTCGATCGCAATGACCGAGTCGTCCTCGTCACGACAGAGCAAATCGACGGGGCCAATGTCGGTCGGGTACTCGCGTCGTACAAGCTTGTATCCGTCGCCAATCGTGGTCGGGTCGTTGGCCAAGAGCTCCTGGATATGCGCCTCGACGCCGTCCTTTACGAGGCCGGGATCAACCCCGAGGTCCCAGTTTGTGTCGCTGATGATCTCGTGGATCGTGATGATGAGCGTCTCGCCCTTCGGGCTCACAACCCGCCACTCCGCGCCGTCTTCGACAAGACGGTTTGGGGCGTTCATCCAATTCAGTGGCTTGTACGCACCACCATCGGCATGGATGGCCACGCAGCCGTCAGCCTTCACCATGATGAGGCGAGTGGCTTCGGGGAGATGGGCGGTTAGACGGCCGTCATAGTCGACGGTGCAACGGGCTACTACAAGGCGCACGTGGGCCAGGGTAGAACACCCTGTCGAGATATCCCATTCGCCAAATTGGGGTGCACGCCCTACCGAAAAGGCTCAAGGTTGGGTGAAAAGCACCAGTAAAGGTCTGAGTGGCAGATTCCGATCACTAGGTATGCCCAAAGGGAGATTGCGCGCCAAAAAGGACGATGGGTCGCGTCCTGTTTCGCCGTCGACAAAGATGACCCGCGTCTGGCCGCCAATCACCAGCCGGTTGATGTGTCTGGTCCTGATTGTCGCGGGCACTTTTGGTGTGGTCGCTGGCATTTTCACCGGCAATCTGATCGTCGCCGGAATCTCGGCGCTCGTTCCGCTTCTCGGCGCTCGCCTCGTTGGTTGGGTGGAGATCGAAGGCGACAATCTTCGTCATCGTCGTCTGATCGGCGACTCGACCGTTCTTCGCTTCTCCGATGTTCGCGAAGTCGGTTTAGGAATGCACCAGGTCCGTAAGTCCAAGTGGTGGTACCCCGAGGTCGAGACGAAGTCTGGCGAGTCGATCAAGTTCTTGATGCTGAAGAGCCTGTCGGGCAAGGACACGATCGCTCGAATCGAGAAGATCTTTGCGACCGGAATGGCGGCGCTCCCCGACAAGTCCGAGGACGAGTTCACGACCGTCACCACATCAGGTGACCTCGAGTTCTTGCTTACGCCTGGGTACGACGAGTTCAAGCGTGAGCGGGCGGAGGCCGTCCAGCAATCGCAGCAAAGCGGCATCGAATTCGGACTGCCGCAAGGCCCCGCTATCGAACCAGCGGTTGCAGCTCCGGTCGTCCCCGTAGCCCCCGAGCGCCACCTTCGATTGATGCCCGAAGTGGCTCCCGAACTTCTGCCATCGCCAGAGGAGCCAGCTCCTGAGGTGTTCGAACCCCGTTCGTGGAACGACCCGGAACCCCAGGCGGCACGGCCGGTACTGGTGCCGCCACCAGTGCCACAGAAGATCCCGACGGTGATCGAGACTCCGGCAGCAGTTGCAGCGACGAAGATTCGCGAAGAAGAGCCGGCCCGGCAGTTCACCAGCTTGTTCTCTCGCGCAGCGTAGAGGTCAGCGGAGACGCTCGGCGATGTACCGGTCGAAGTCGTAGACGTTTCGTTCGAGGTAGGAGAACGGGCCGCGCTCGAACTGTGGACGTTCGACGCTGCGGCGGATCCCTTCGACTATCGGGTGGTCTTCGCTATTGACCTGGTGGACGAGGTCCATAACCGTCGTCGCATAGGCATCAGCGTCAGCCTGAGCATGAAGCATCTCGGGGGCGACGGCCACCTGCCAAGAGATCCGGCATTGGCGCGTGCTCACTGGGGTGATGCGAAGAAACCACAGCCAATCCGGTTGGAGTTGGATCACGAAACCAGGAAAGACCGCGGCAAGCACGGTGGTCTTGCGCCAATCACCGTCAAGGCTGGTGTTGCTCTCGTGGCACATGTCGGCGTCGTTCGGATTCATGACTCGGTGATGTGCCCAACGTGCGGTTCCCGGGTGCATGGTGGTGAACGGTGTGTCGTCGCCGGTCGCTCCAAAGCTGTTCTTGTGCACCTTGAAGATGTGATAGGCGTCCATGAAGTTCTCGACGAGCAACTTCCAATTGGTGTCCCAGACGTCGACCGAGTTGTAGATCGGGATATAGCCAGCCATGTTGAATCGCCCCACGACCTCGGAGAGGCCGGCGAGTTGTGGTGACAACGCATCCGGCGCCCCTTGGGACACGAAGACGAAGCCTTCCCAGACTTCAACGACCAGTGCGTTCAGGTGATGCCGATCGGGATTGAACGCCGTGCCGTCGGCCTCGGTGCTTTCCGACATGTACGGACCGCCGGTCAGTGAGCCATCGAGGCGATACGTCCATGCGTGATACGGGCAGGTGAAGCGGGCGGAGTTGCAGGTCGCCGGTTCGCTGGCGTCGATGAGCTGCGCTCCGCGGTGGATACACACGTTGTCGAATGCTCGGATGGCGTCGTGATCTCGCACCACGATGATCGAGCGATCGCCTTCGGCCGTCGGCAGGAGGGCCGTGGCGTGATCGCCGTTGTTGGGAATGTCGGCGGCACGGGCGACGCACAGCCACTCATGGCTGAACAGGAGGTCGATCTCTCGTGAGAGAAACTCCGGTGAGCGGTACGCCTCGAGAGGAAGCATTCGGGCGCGGGCAAAGGGGAGCGTTGCGTGCTCGGCAAGTTCGCGTAGAAGCTCATCCACGGCGGTCTCCCTTTACAAGCGGTCGCCAATGCGCCACGGATGTGTGGACGCAGTGATCACAGTGTTCCCGTTGTCATCGAGTTCGGCCAACGTGAACACGCAATCGACGAGCATGCGTGCTGCGGCAATGCTCGGGGCCGAGTGGATCTGGTCGAGGAGTGACGTGGATCGGTCGAGTGTTGATCGGTTGTCGAGGACATCGACCACCACCGGCCCCATGGTGAACCGCTGCATTCCCGACTCGAGCACTTCGATCGAGCCGTCGCCACCGGCTGTGCCGGCGACGAGATGCCACTCCTCGACGTACTCTCCGCTTGGGGCCCGTTCGATCATGACGGTGCCGTCCGCGTTCCACTCGAGCAGGCCAGGTTCGGGAAAGCTTGTTAACGGCTGGAACGACACCGCACGCGTGGTCGAATCTGCGTTGACAGGGCTGTGCCATTCTGCGGTTGCCGTGCGAATTCCAGCGTCATCGACGACAACATCTGTGCAGGTCGTATACCCGCTGCTCGAATCGGAGTCGGCAAGTCGAAGCACGTCGGCAAGATCGCAGTTGTCGAGGCCTTTTCGGTGCGCCAGTTCGGCCCGATCGGCAGCGAAGCGGACGTCGACCATGTCACGTTCGAATTGCAGCCACACCACAATTGAGGTGTCGTCGACAGTACCGTCAGCGAAGCGAATCCACCGACGGCGCCACGCACCTCGCAAAAGAGTGGGTACGACGGTCATTTCTGCAGCGTAGACGGTTCATGTCAGCGCTTAAGCAGCGGTCGTATCTATCCGTTTGACTAGGTATGGGTACCGCAGTCGACGTCGCCACCGCGCCTGATGCATCTTCCGAAATTGAGACGCTGATGTCGGGAAAGGTCACCCGATTCTTGCCGTCTCCGCACCGACTCGCTGCCTTGGTTGTTGCGCTGCTGATCGGCCCCCTCGCGGCGGTCTACGCGCTTACGTTGGGCTTCTGGCAGATAACGCTTGTCCTGGCTCTGTTGTTTGCTGCCGGGCTGTTCTCGCTGCAATGGGTTGAGATCACCGACGATTCGCTTGTCAGCCGACGGGTGATCGGCGAGGACTCGTCTGTCAAGTTCGTCGACATTCACGACGTGACGCTCGGAATGAGTCGACGGGGACGGAACAAGTGGTGGTATCCGACCCTCACGCTCACCGATGGCACGACATCGCATCTTCTCGAGTTGACCAGCAAGTCGGGTCGATGGACCCGCGTTCGGATCGATGATCTGATCGACACTGCGAGCAAACGCGTCCGAATCCTCACCGCGATCAACCCGAACCTGTTTGGAGTGCCGGAGGTCGAGGTTCCAAAGAACAACTCCGTCGCAAGCGGATATGCCGAGTTTCGGGCCGAGCAAGAACAACTGGCGGTTGCCCCGAGTGCGGCCGACGAGCTTGTCCCAACGCCGGCGCCGCCCGAGCCGGGGCCATACGGCGATTCGAGACCTGCTGAACCAGAGACCGGATCTCTGCTCGATCCCGCTCCTGAAGTCTTTACGCCGCGAACCGCTGACTTCATCGAACCCGCACCCGTTGCGCCACCAGTGCCCGTGGAAGCCCCTGCGGTGCAACCGTCCGCTCCCGCCGTGGTCTCTCGGGTGGAGCCAGTTTCCCAAGTCCCGGCCACCCAAGTACCCGGCTCGTACGTGCCGGTACCTGACGACGATGGCTGGACATCGGGCGCAGATATTGCCGCACGAGCGAACCATGCCGCCCAGATTGAGGACGACGATGGCTGGACATCGGCCATGCCTTCACAACAGCCGGCTCAGCGGCAACCGCAGTTGCCGCCAGCTCAAGTACAGCCCCAACAACCGCACGCTTCGCCACCTAGTAGAGATGCTGTGCCGTCGGCACAACCACAACTGACGATCTTTGGCACGAAGAAGCCAACAATCACCAGCCTCTTCGGTAGTTCGGTTCAGCAGCAAAGCGAACCAGCGACGCCAGCAGCCGAGCCAGAGCAGCGACTCACCAGCTTGTTTAACCAGGCGGCTTAACGCGTCTTCCGCGTCTTCAGCTTGTCGAGCAGCGATGGCTTCGTGTCGTCGTGGTGATCGGCCATCCGCTTCTGGATCAGTTCGCGCCGAGCCTTCAGGTCGTTGTACGTAACCGACTCGGTCGAGCGGTCGATGCCGATGCTGTCCTTGAACGACGTGAGATCGACTTCCATTGCGGCGTTGGCCTGGCCCATTTCAGCAGCGAGTTGCTGGCCGTGGTTCTGCTGGAAGTACGTGGCGATGTGGACGACCTCGCCAAATAGATCGAGATCGGGAGCGAGCGTGCCGATCGCTGCATCGACGAACATGAGGTTCTTGACGAACAGCATGAGCTCTTTGGGAAGGCTGGCGCCGTAACCGAGGAGTTGTTTGACGAACTTTTGGAGCTCGACGATGAGCTCGTCGGGCGTAAGGGCGGCTGGATCGAGCGGAGCCTGGTCGAGGCCGAGGTCGGTGAAGACAACGTCGAGGTCAGTGTCGGGCGGCAAGGCACCAAGGTCGCGGATGGCTGCGAGTTGACCCTTGACGTCGCTGATCATTCCCGACATCAGGAGCCGCAGAAACGCTTGGCGCTTCTTCTCATCGAGGCGTCCGGTGATGCCAAAATCGAAGAGCGCGGTGCGGCCATCGGGCTGGACGAAGAGGTTGCCGCCGTGCAGGTCGCCGTGGAACACACCGTGGATCATGGCCCCTTCAAGGAACCCGATCATCGAGGTGCGAACAATCTCGTGTGTGTTGACACCGGCGGCCTCGATGCCCGCAACGTCGTCAAAGGAGAACCCGCTCAGGCGCTCCATGACCAAGACACGGCGGGTTACCAACGTGGGGTGAGGTCGAGGGATGACGTATGCGGTCTGGCCGAGCTGTCGTAGCGACATTGCGACATCCAGCATGTTGTCGGCTTCGAGGCGGAAGTCGAGCTCTTCGGCGATCGTCTCGGCGAAGACCTCGACAAGTGCTGGTGGGTTTGCCAGAGCCGTCACGGGGATGCGGCCAATGAGGAATGGTGCGAGCCAAGCCATGACCTTCAGATCTTGATGGACGAGCTCGCTGACGGTCGGGCGCTGAACCTTGACGACAACTTCCTGGCCGCCCCCAGGGGAGATGTGATCGGCGAGGACCGCCCGGTGGACTTGGGCGATAGAAGCCGCCGCCAACGGCGTGCGATCGAACTCTTTGAAGACGTCTTCGATCGGTGCGCCGAGGTCGGACTCGACGACGCTGCGAACTGTTTCGAAGTCCTCAGCCGGCACCTGGTCGCGGCACTTGATGAACTCGTCGACCAGTTCGGTGGGGAAGATGCCCTGGCCGCTCGAAATAATCTGGCCGAGCTTGATGTAAGTCGGGCCGAGCACCTCGGCTGCTTCCCGTAGCCGGACGGAAAGGTCAGCGGTTGATTCGTTGCGGTCTCCAACACGTCCCTTGCGGCGGCCTACGACGTACCACAGGCCAATCGCCCCTCCGAGGCGACCAGCAACTTCGAACAGGCGCCCGCCAGCAGGAACCTTCTTCGGCTTGATGAGCCCAGGAATCTGACGGTCGACCGTGGAACGAATCGTGTCGACGCGGTCTCGCCAGCGAGCATCCTCGAGCGTGACCTGCCACGGGCCATCGTCGCTAAATGCAGCGAGGGCGAGGTCGCCGGTGTGCTCAGGAGCTTCGTTGGAGACTTGGGCCGCATTCGTCATGGTCCAAGTGTGGTGCGTCCGTTGCTCTTTTGTGAGCCGTATCCGCTGTGACTTTTGGACTGCTTGGGTGTTCTGGGAGCGTGGACATACAGGCGGTTTCGGGTCATCCTCTCTACCGAACTTCGTGGCGAGGATTTGTAGCTAGCACTCGGTCACTCGGATGCCGACAGCGGCGAGGTTGGCTGTCAGACTCGGTCAGTAGTGTCAGGGTTGCCGGTGTGTTCTTGCGCCGGTGGGTGGATCGACGGCTCGTCCTTAGGAACTGCGAAAGCAGCGTTCCAGCTGTCCTTACAAACGAAACCGATTCGGCCCACCCCTCTGGTGGGTTGCTTCGCCGATTGTCAGGACACGCCCATGCACGCCCTTTCTCTTGTTGAACAGATCGCTTCCCTCGGTGTCGAGCTCAACGCCAACCAATACAAGGTCGTTCGCCTCGCAGCCGTTTACGACACCACGCTCGAGTGGTTTCACGAAGGCTTCAAGAGCCCCGCAGTGGCAATCGCCCATGCTCTCGACATCCATGATTCAACCGCACGTGAGTGGATACGGGTCGGTCACGCACTCGACGAACTTCCACTCGTGCACGATGCGTTCGCCACGAACACGTTGTCGTACGCGAAGACACGCATTGTCACTCGATGGGCCGACAGTGAGAACGAGGCCGATCTTCTCAAGCTCGCCTACGACCGCACTGCCAACCGGCTTACGACCGCGATCGCGAAATATCTCGCTGACGATGAAACCGACGACGAGCGCGACCAACGTCAACACGAGAATCGAAGCGTCACGGTGTACACCGACGCTGATGGCATGGTCATCATTCGGGCGGCGTTGCCAGCGAACATCGGTAAGCACGTCGCAGCGGCGTTGAACACGATCATCCAAAAGGTGGCCGCAACCCCGTACGAGCCGGCGGAAGAGGAGTTGGCCAGCGAAGAGTTAGATGCGTCCGCGGACGCATTTCAGCCACACCCAGTAAGCGAATCGACCACGCCCATTGTTCGAAATGCGTCCGCGGACGCACCTACGGATCCAACGATGGGGGAGCAGCTTCGACAGTTGAAACAGCAGTGGCAACCGGCTGATGATGACGGCTTCTTTATGCCGTGTCTTGCTCAGCAACGAGCCGACGCGTTCGTCCTGTTGTTCCTCGGCAAGAACATCGAACTAACCACCGAGGTCGTGGTCCACGTGCGAGGCGACGGGACCACGTTTCGACGACGGCACACCAGTTACCGACAGCGCTGTGTGTAGACGCCTCGGCCAGTCGTTCGTCAGGCTGCTGCTGCACGACATCGCGGGCAAACCGATCGACGCATCAAATCGTCGTCGTCACCCCACGACACGCCAAAAACGTGTCGTTCTCGAGGCTCACAACCATGAGTGTGTCGATTGCCAAAGCCCCGACCTGCTCGAACTCGACCACAACCCTCCGTACGAGCAAACGCAGCACACCGTCACCACCGAGCTCGAGCCGCGCTGCGCCCCATGCCACCGAGCCCGCCACC
>CAKZVC010000002.1 GCA_937922235.1 uncultured Acidimicrobiales bacterium
CGCTGCTGCAAGCACGAGTGCACGTGCAGCCAAATCAGCTCCAGCACAACCAGCTCGCCCTGCCCGCAAAACCGTCCGCGATGTTGTGCATGTCAACGTGACGCTCGATCAGCTCACCGGCAACGACCGTTCAGCGATCATTGCTTCCGATGGCAAGCCACTCCCCCGATCCGTCTTCAACCAGATCGTGTGCGGGGCTGACATCATTGCCCACATCTTCGACGGCAACGGCGAACTCCTCTGGCAAGGCCGACGCAAACGGCTCGCCACGCCAGCCCAAATCAACGGGCTCATCGCCAGAGACGGAGGATGCGTCCAATGCGGCGCACACCACACAAAGTGTGTGGCACACCATTTGTTGCCGTGGGAAGCCGTCGATCAAGGCGAATCCAACATCGACAACCTCGCCTTCGTCTGCGACGACTGCCATGTTCGACTACACCAACGAAAACTCACACTCTTCTACGACCCCGACAGCCAAACCTGGAAAACCAGGGCAGCACTACCCCACGAAGTCGCCCCCGAAAACCAACACCACAATCCCAAAACCAGCATTGGCACGTACCCGAGCAAACCCGCCCCGGCCCAAAACCCGAGCAGCGCTTCGAACGCTCGTGCGAGGAACCGAAACAACAGTCGAACTCCCGAACAATCGGGCCTACCCCGACTACACGAAGCCCGAAACAATCGCCGACGCGGAGCACTCTTCTAGAGGTGCAGGTCCGATGGAGTGGACAGGTGCGACAACAGGGCAACAGCGAACGTTCTTCCTAAGCTGTCCGGATGCTGATTCCTCCAATCGACCTCATGGGTGGCGAAGCCGTTCAACTCATCGGCGGCAAAGAACACGCACTCTCGGCCGGTGATCCTCGACCTCTTGCTGAGAAGTTCGGACGCGTCGGCGAAATCGCCATCGTCGATCTCGACGCAGCACTTGGCACAGGCGACAACACCGAGCTCATCAAGGAGCTCCTGCCCCTCGCCCCTTGCCGGGTCGGCGGCGGCATCCGAACCGTCGAGGCAGCGATTGCGTGGCTTGATGCGGGTGCAACCAAGGTGGTCCTCGGCACCGCCGCCACGCCGGAGGTTCTCCGTCAGCTTCCGCCCGAACGCACCGTTGTTGCCCTCGATAGTTTCGACGGCGAAGTCGTCACACACGGCTGGACCAAGGGCACCGGCCAACGAGTTGAGGACAAGCTCGCCGAGCTCCGTGACCTCACGAGTGGGTTCTTGCTGACGTTCGTCGAACGCGAGGGCCGCATGACCGGCACCGACCCAGAAACGCTCAACCGTTATCTCGAAGCAGCTGGTAATTGCCGGGTGACATTCGCGGGTGGCATCACCGGCGCTGAAGAGATCGGACAGATCCACAAGCTCGGCGCTGACGCCCAGGTCGGTATGGCGCTGTACAAGAACGAGTTCACCCTCGGCGACGCAGTTGCAGCCTGCTTGCGCAGCGACCGTCCTGACGGACTGTGGCCAACGGTCGTCACCAACGAACGGGGCCAGGCCCTTGGCCTTGCCTATTCGAACCACGACAGCGTCGCCGCATCGCTCGAGACCGGCGACGTCACCTATTGGAGCCGCAGTCGCAACGAGCTCTGGCAAAAGGGCCTGACCTCAGGCGCAACCCAGCGGCTCGTCCGCATGGACGCCGACTGCGACGACGACGCCCTCCGCTTTACCGTGACCCAGGCTGGTCGCGGGTTCTGCCACCTCGACCAGACCAGCTGCTTCGGCGACTTCGACGGGTTCGCCGAGCTCGAGCGACGCCTGCTCGACCGGGTCGAGAACGCGCCCGACGGGAGCTTCACCAAACGGCTCTTTGACGATCGAGAGCTCTTGGCCTCCAAGATCACCGAGGAAGCGGGCGAGCTCAACGACGCAACCGACCGCGCAGACATCGTTCACGAAGCAGCCGACGTGCTGTTCTTCGTCATGACGCGCCTCGCCGCCGAAGGTATTCCGCTCGACGACATCGAGCGCGAGCTCGACCGCCGTTCATTCAAGGTCACACGCCGCGATTGAGAAGTTTTTGTACAGAAAAACCGACCTATACGGTCGGTTTTTCTGTACAAATCTCAGGCGGGTTCGTCGACGATCTCGCTGATGTCCCAGTCGCCGAGTTCTTGGTGGTTGCCGTGGTCTTCGATGCAGCGTTCGACAAGCGGAACCGCTTGGCCATGCCGGGTGCGGTCACGTTCGGAGACAAACAGGCTCGGCGGAAGCATCGGTTCTTTCTCCATCGAGCGGAGATAGGCACCGTTGTCGTTCTCGAGGTAGTTCCAGGCGTTCGACCGGTTGAGGCCAATGGCCCCCATGGTGCCGCGAGCGGCAGTGAACGTTGCTTTGTCGTTCCCCATGGCCTTGCGACCTTGGGACCGAGCGCGCAACTCAACCCACAGTTCTTTGAACCATCGTCGCATCCGCGCACTCCTTTGCATTCGATCGCCTTTCTACATCTTAGGTGACGACGTGAATCGTTGGAAGACCGTATGGTGCGGGGGTGAAACTTCGCCTCGCTGGATTCTCCGGCATGCTTCTGTCGACAATGGCTATGTCGACCCTGGCGTTCTTCGCATTAGCGGTGGCAGCGTCAGAACTTGAAGCAGAATTTTCGATCTCGAAGTTCGAGATCGGCTTACTCGGTGCAGTGAATACGCTCGTCGGTGGCCTGTTCGCCCCGGTCTCGGGCCGGCTGAGCGACCAGCTCGGCGGCCGCAAGTCTGTCGCAGCCACACTGATCATCTCGGCGACGAGCGCAGTCTTTATTGGCCTATCCGGCAGCTACGCCATGCTGTTCGTCGCCATGGCATTCGCTGGGCTCGCACAGGGGTGGGGAAACCCAGCCTGCAACAAGGCCATCGCCACGGGAATCGTGGCCGAACAACGCGGGATTCTCACAGGGATCAAACAGTCGGGAGTGCAATCGGCCGTGTTTGCTGCAGGATTTCTCGTTCCATGGATTGTCGAGAACTACAGCTGGCGCGCCACCATGTGGCTCGTTGTGGGCGTCTCGCTGCTCTCGTTGTTGGGGCTCCCACTTATCACCGAGCTCCCGTCCGACACATCGGAAGCAAACGACGAGAACTACGTCACGCCAACAACCCGACTCTCCCCCTTTGTCACGCAAGTCGCCATCTACGGATTTCTTCTCGGTGTCGTCGGCGGCGGCCTTGGTCGGTTCCTGCCGCTATTTGCTGAGGAAGAGGTCGGCATGTCTCTCGCTGATGCTGGCCGAGTCTTCGGGCTCCAAGGTCTTGTCGCGATCCCGTGCCGCTTGGCCGCCGGCGTTGCGCTCGACCGAGGGGTGCCGGCACGGAAAATGTTGTTTGCCATGGGCATTGTCGGCGCTGGCTCGATCCTGCTCGTCCTTGCCGCATCCGGGGGCCAGGCAAGCTTCCTCGTCATTGGCACGATCATCGGCGGCATGACGCTTGGGTCGTGGAACACGGCAGCCAACCTCTCGATGATTCGTCAACCTGACGCTGGTCGTTCCACCGGGCGTCTGATGCTCGGATTCCTGATCGGCCTTACCGTCGGCGGGCCGGTTGTTGGGTGGTCGATCGACTTCTTTGAGAGCTACAGCCCGGCCTGGATTGCCAGCGCCGCGCTCGCACTTGCCGGCGCGGCGGTTGTGTCCAAGCAAACGTCTGGCGAAGTTGCTCGGTAACCTGCGACAGTGAGCCGAGTGCAACGGGGACGGACCCGTCAAGTCTTTGTGCAGCGTCATGGTCCTGCTGGACACCGGCGCCGCCCCGACGATCTCATTGTCGAAGAGCCACTGTCGATTCAGCTCGACGGCACCCTCGTCGCCACGACAATGCGCACACCAGGAAACGACTATGAGCTCGCGGTCGGGTTCCTTCATGCTGAAGGAATGTTGGGCGGCGCCAAGGTCATCGGCGTTCGCTATTGCGCCGACGGCCCTGCGGTCGAAACCGAATTCAATGTGGTCACGGTGGACACGGGGGGCAAGGCCCCCGAACCAACTCCTCGTCTCGGGTCGACGTCGTCATCGTGCGGACTCTGCGGAGCGGACGCGATCGACGAGCTCACCGACCGGCTCACACCCCTTGCGTCTGAGCCATTCGATCCGATGCTTCTCGCTTCGGTTGCTGACCAGGTGCGGGCAAGACAGGATCTCTTTGCGAAGACCGGCGCAGTTCATGCCGCAGCCACGTTCGATCGCGACGGCGCGATCCATCTTGTCCGAGAAGATATTGGGCGCCACAACGCCGTCGACAAGATTGTTGGCCGCATGCTGCTCGATGGAACGATGCCGACGCCCGATCTCGGTCTCTATGTGAGCGGACGTGCGAGTTTTGAGATGGTGCAGAAAGCCTGGGCTGGCGGCTTCGGAACCGTCGTCTCGGTCAGCGCGCCGTCAGCATTGGCGGTCGAGACTGCACATGCTGGCGGGCTGCAGCTTGCTGGTTTCATACGTGACGGCGAAATCAACGTCTATTAGCCCTCGTAGTACTTGTTCGATATAGGCATCTAATTTGAGAGATCGCCTATCGAATGACTTACCCCAATTATGGTGTAGTCGATTGGTAGTGGAGCCATCCGGACGGACGGATGGAGCTGGCGAGGGCCATGAAGAATCGAGCGGGATCACGAGCACTACCCTTCGCCGGAGCATCGGCACTCATTGTCGCGACCATGATGATCGTGGGCCTCGTCGCCCTGGCGAATGGCCTCAGCAACAGCGAGCGCGAGGAGGCCGAGATCACCAAGGTGGTCGAGGCGATCGCGGCCGAATCCACCGCGGTCACAAACAGCTACTTCGCAGGCCCAGAGTCGGTCGCGTACGTGATCGAACAGTCGTTGCAACCCGAGTCAGACGCAGACGAGCTGATCTCGCTGCTGCGCAATCTGACCACATCCCAGCCGAATGTCGACGGAAGCTTCATTGGCTATCCCGATGGCTCATTCATCGACGTCCGACGTGAGTTCGGTTCGGTTGCCGGACTACGGATCAAGACGATCGAGATCACTGACGGAGAGCGCAACGTCGACGTCGAGATCATCGATCCTGCCAGCGACTCCGTTCGCTTCCCTCTCTCGGGCGATACCTATGACCCGCGCGTGCGCCCGTGGTACGTCGGGGTCGAGGGGCGGGCCGAGCATTGGACTGACCCGTACGTCTTCTTTAGTAGCAACGAGCCGGGCATTACGTACAGCAGGTCGATAACCGACGAGACCGGTGCACTGGTTGCGGTCGTTGGCGTCGACGTCAGATTGACCGACTTGCATACCTTCCTCGAAGAACGTCAACCAAGTGAGAACGGTGGAGCTGCCGTACTTACCAGCAGTGGAGAGCTGATCGCTGGTGAGACAAACCTCCTCGCTGCTCCTTCAGGAACTGACGCCATCGATGAAATGTTCATCTCGACCGTTGACTCGGCCGGCACGACCGTTCGCCTTGGATCGAGCGACCCTCGCATTGTCGTCGGTACCCGGGTCACCGCTGCTGGTACCCAGCTCCTCGTCGTCGACGCCCCCGAGAATGACTTTCTCCGCGACATCCGCGCTGAGCGTCGCAACTATGCCCTCCTGGCGTCGGCCCTCGGTGGAGCCGGTGTGCTGTTGCTCCTGCTTGGCGCCGTGCTGATCGGCCGCCATTTGCAACGCCTTGGACGGCTCGCCGAAACCGATTCGCTTACCGGGCTTCTCAATCGATCGGCCGTGCATGAGCAAACACTTGTCGCACTCGGTGCCGGTCAAGATGTCGCCGTGATGGCGATCGATCTCGACGATTTCAAGTTGGTCAACGACCAGTTCGGGCACGAGGGAGGAGACCGCGCCCTCACTTGTGTCGCTCAACGGCTGCAAGCCAAGTCACCCGAGAACACGATCATCGGGCGCCTCGGAGGTGATGAGTTCAGCCTCGTCCTTATCGACTGCAACAAACCCGACGAAGTGTTCCGAGCGATCATCGAGCAAGCCGCAGGGAAGGTCGAGGCATCCAACTACACCTTCGACCTACAACTGAGCGCCGGGTACACCATCGCCGATAGCGACGAGACCCCACGCGAGCTGTTCCGACAGGCAGACATTGCTCTCTATGAGGCAAAGGCCAGCCGAGGCACGACGATCGTGCAGTTCGATGATGCAATGCACCTGCGTTGGCATCGCGATGGCGAGCGAAGCGATCGACTCGAAGAGGCGATACAGAACAGTGAAATGGAGCTGCATTTCCAGCCTGAGTTCGATCTCGAAACCGGCGAAGTTGTTGGCGCTGAAGGCCTTCTTCGCTGGAATCACCCGACGCAAGGGCTTGTTAGCGCAGTCGATTTCATTGAGGACATCGAACGGTTCGACCTCCTCCCAAAACTTGTTCCGATGCTCCTTAGCGAGGCCACCGCTCTCACGGCGGCGATGCCCTCCGATGGCCCCTTCACCCTGCGGCTCAATGTCGCGGCCGAACAGCTCGGCGATCTCGCGCTCATCAACCATCTCGAGCAGGTGACACGCGCTGACGACCACACGGTTTGGTGTCTGGAGGTGACGGAGCGGACGATGGTCGCCGCAAACAACCAGGTCAAAGCCACCCTCGATCAACTCCGAGCATCTGGCGTAGAGGTTGCGCTCGATGACTTCGGCACCGGCTACTCGTCGCTCAACGAGCTCCAACGGCTTCCCGTCGATGCCATCAAGATCGACCGCTCCTTCGTTGCAGATCTTGATGCGTCGGATCCGACTCAGAGCATCGCGGCAGTACTCGTCAACCTCGCCAAGATCTTGGACATCGATGTCATTGCTGAAGGAATCGAAACACACGAACAGCGCAAGGCCTTACTGTCGCTCGGCTGTGTGAGCGGTCAGGGGTTCCTACTCGGCGAGCCAGTTAGCGCACGCGACTTCATCGAGCGCTGGGGCATCGAGCACATCGCCGATCGCCAGCATCCCCAAGCCAAGGCGTCGTAGCCAGGGCTATAACGAGGCGAAGACCTCGGCGGGGGTCGCGGCGATGCCGGTATAGAACGTGCCGAACTCGGCGTATACCGACGACGCTTCATCGAACCGCATCGTGTACACGACTTCTTTCAGGTCGTCTGGGTTCTGTCCGAACAGCGTGACTCCCCATTCCCAATCATCGACGCCGGTCGAGCCTGTGATGACTTGGAGAATTCGGCCCTTGAACTTTCGCCCGGACGTGCCGTGCTCGTACATGAGCTCTTTGCGCTTCTCGAACTCCATTGTGAACCAGTTGGCGTGACCTTCACGCTTCTTGCTCATTGGATAGAAGCACCACGCTGGCTTGTCTTCGTGAACCTCGGTGAGATCGGGGTACAGGCGCATGTTGCGCATCTCTTCAGGGACGCCAGCGGCGTACTCGCTGATCTCGGTAAGCGACACGAACGAGTCGACGATCTCAAGACCTGCCGCGGCGATTGCGGTCTGGAACCGACGCAACGTCCACCAGTCGGGGTGCATTGCCATGAGCGCCACGTCGGCCTTGTGTCCAAGCATCGACACCGTGACGACTTGAGCGTCGTCAGCCTGGGCCTTCTCGATCGCGGCGATTGCCGCATCAGCATCGAACGAAGCCGAAGGCTTGCAGAACAGGTGGACGACGCCACGGCCTTCCGATGGGGCAACGGAGTTGGTCATGGCGTCATCCTAACGACGGCGTGTTCAAGACCGTGCTCCGACGTTCCTCATGCCTCGGGGAACGCAATGTCGGTCCAGCTGAGGACGTCACCACCGTTGATGACCAAGTCGAACGACGAGACTTCCGTCGTCACCGGGAACGACCACCGGGCGGTGCTCGTGGCACCTACTTCGGCTCCGAAGTCGTCGTTCGTCGGCTGTACAACGTCACCGTTATCGAGCCGAAGCCGGACCTCGGTGAGCCCTCCGTAGACCCGGGTCGACCAGTCACAGTTCTGACCGGTGACCGAATCGACCTTGATCCCGACATCGAGGGTGATGAAGCGTTCGTTGTTCGCAGGTCGGAAGTGTTCATGACCGGTGCCCTTGAGCGCATCGAGCGTGATGTTTGCGTCGCGGACCTCCACGACCGACGCGTACTCGCACACCGAGCTGTTGTTCATAAAGACTGCGTCAGCCACCTGACCACTCGCGATCGCGATTGGATACGTCGACGAGGTGTCGCCAACGCCGAGTGGGATTCGTTCGGCCACCAAGTTTCCGGTGCCCACCTCGAGATAGGCCCCCTCGGTCGGTCCAAGCTCAGCGGAGAAGATCAGATATCCCCGCTTGGATTCGTTGAGGCCCACGCGAGCGTTCCAGTCGCCACCCGTCGAGCTCACCGAACCGACTGCGGCCTCCTTCGTGCCATCGGCGGCGGCCCATGAATAATCCGAGAGAGACGAGAAGGCATTGAAGCCAGGGTTGGTCAACCGGATGCCGACCATGATGATCTCCCCCTCGCCGAGATCGGTTCCGTCGTTCAACGCCGCATTCGGCGTGAGGTTCGTTCGGATGATCTCGCCAACCTCAATCTCGGTCCGCAAAAAGACGCCGTTCGCCCCAACTGAGGTGTCTTCGACAACGCGGATGATCTCCGGTGCAGCTGGCTCATCAGCAGTGTCGTCCTCCCCTGCTGCTGGCTCGGCGACTGCCGGTTCCTCGGCCGCTGCCTCAGCGGGGGCGTCGGGGGTTGGGGTGTCGGACGTTGGCGTATCGACGGGATCGGCATCGACCAACGCTGCGGTGTACTCCGAACCGCACTGCTCGACGAAGTAGTCATCTGCGGCTGGGGTAAGGCGTTCGAAGTCGGCTTCGCGTCCGACCTTTTCAAACTCGACCAACAACATCAGCTGGCCAGGAGATGGGTTGTCCTGCGACTCCGCCGACTCAGCGGCCTTGCCGATTACCTCGTCAACGAGCGAGATGTACTCATCGACTCGACTGTCGGAGAAGTTCTCCTCAAGCGAGGAGGCTCCGTTCGCGAACTGTTGCAAGTCTGCTGTGGTGATCGATGGAAACGACCCCCCGTTCAGCAGGCGACTGAGGTTGATCGCGTCTGCGCATCCGCTCTCGACGCCGCCGACTGACACCGACGCGCCGGTGTCGGTGTCGCCGCCTCCGAATTGGCCACAGGCGGTCGAAGACAGCGCGAGGGACAGCATCAGAGCCGTCAGTGTGGATGTCCGTCGGGTGATTCGGTTCGTCATGGGGATTCTCCAGTTGGCGTTTGATGGTGAGATGCCGCTCGCTCGCCGTTTGGTTTTTGCATCAACGGAATTGTTCTGCATGGCCGAAATCGGAGTTACCTACCCCGCTGTGCCAGATTACGTTGGTGAGGGCAGAGCGGTACCAGATGGGTGAAATCGTAGGGACGGGCGCATTCGCGACCGTCCACGAAGCCACCGACCTGCGCCTCGACTCGGTCGTCGCCATCAAAGTGCTTGCGCAAAACTGGGCGGCAGACCCCTCGGTTTGTGAACGCTTCGGACGCGAAGCAACGCTTTTGCGCCGAGTTCGCTCACGGCATCGCAATGCCCCACTCGCCGAGGTCTTCGACATCGATCAGTCTGATGACGGACGCCCGTACTTCGTTATGTCCTTCGCCGATCGCGGCACGTTGTCGGCTCGGATCACACCAGGCGTGGCCTGGAGCGTCGACGACACGCAACGGATCATCGATACCTTGACCGACGGCTTGCACGCCCTGCACTCCGAGGGAGTTGTTCACCGCGACATCAAGCCATCGAACATGTTGTACGTCAGCCAGCCGTCAGCACCCGCTGGCGAGGAGTTGCTGATCGGCGACCTTGGTTTGGCAAAAGACACCTTCACCGCAACATCGGAGCTCACCGTCGCAGGCGGCACTCCGGGCTACATGGCGCCCGAGCAACGGTTCCCCGACTCGAAGATCACGCCTGCCGCCGACATCTTCAGCTCGACGATCCTGATCGCCGAGCTCCTCACGGGCGTTCGCGGCCCCGAGTCGATCGATCACCTTCCTGTGCATCAGCAGCCCGAGTTTCGTCGCGGCGTTCATGACGACCCGAGGGCCCGTCACGGCTCGATGCTCGAGTGGAGGGAGCGGATACTCGCCGTCGTTACGCAGCAGAACGAGCCAACGGTCCTCCCCTCGACACCACCTCCTCCGCCGCCGCCGGCTCCACAGCAAGCGCAGCCGTCGCCGCCACCGTCGCCTCCTCCGCCGATGGCAGCCAACGCGTTTGCGGCAGCACCCGAGCTCGATGGGCAGGCGCACGCTGCCGACATCGCAGTTGCCCCGAAGAAGCGATCGAAGTTCCTGTTGCTGCTGGCGATCGTGCTGGCTGGGATGCTCACAGCCGCCGGTGTTGCCTACACCATGTTGAGCGGACCACCGATCGACATCGTGGGTCCGACGACGGCCGACGTCGGCCGCACCATCTTCCTCAGCCCAGACCTGCCGGACGATGCGTTGTCGCACAGTTGGCTCGTCGGCGGGCAGACCGTCGGAAACAACGATCTCCGTCTCACGCCGAACGAGGCGGGGCGAATCGTTGTGGAACTCAATGCGGTGATGGCAGACGGTTCCATCGAAAGCACGACGCACACGATCGATGTCTCATGACCGATCCACTCGATGATGCGGCGTTGACCGCTCTTGCTCGCTCGGCGCAGGGCGGGGACGACGATGCACTTCACGCTTTTCTTCGGGCGTTGATGAACGGGGGCCAGCTCCGACCGCCGATCCGACGGTTTTTGTTTGCCGACGATGATGTGCAACTCGCCGAACAGCAGGCGCTCGTTGCCGTATCAACAAAGCTCAACTCGTGGTCGGGCGGCGAGTCGGTGATGGGCTGGGCGCGCCAGATCGCAGCGAACGAAGCAAAGATGGTGATTCGTTCGCGGGAGCGACGCCGTAGCTATGAGGACGCTGCGGCGAATCGGACAGCCGAGTTCGTAGAACGGATGAGTTCGCATTTGGCGACGGCCGCCGACGTCGAGCGGTGCATGGCCGAGCTTGAGGAGCAGCAGCGAGAAGCCCTTCGCTTGCGCAGCGAGGGACTGAGCTATGCCGATGTGGCTGCTGCGCTTGGGCTCCCGGAGGGAACGGTGAAGACGCGGGTTCGTCTGGCTCGTAAGGCCCTGGCGGAGATGCTTGCGAATCTCACCGAGCGTTAGCGAGCACACTGACGCGAAGCGGCAGCGCATCATTGCCCGCCGAGCGTTAGCGAGCCATCGCCATTGCGGCATAGAGGCCGACGCCGTTGTAGAGCGCTGATTCGTTGAATCGCACGAGGTTCGAGTGGTTGGGTTCGGCGTCGACCGGGTTGGTGTCGTCGGGGCAGGCCCCGAGCATGGCCATTGCGCCAGGCACCTGATTGAGGACGTACGAAAAGTCTTCGGCTGCGAACAGTGGGTTCTCAAACCACTGGAAGCCCTCGGCGCCGAGAAGTTGTTGCGTGGTTTCCGCAGTGAGCTCGGCTTGTTCGGCGTTGTTGATCGTGACCGGGTATCCGGGGATGATGTTCGAGTTGCAGCTGCATCGGTGCGCAGCGGCGATGTTGCTTGAGACTCGATGGATGCCGTCGTGGACCGTCGAGCGGACATCCTCATCGAACGTGCGGATGGTTCCTTCCATGAACGCCGAGGCCGGGATGATGTTGTTTGTTGTTCCCGACTCGATGTGGGCAACAGTGACAACCGCCGACTGGTTCGGATCGAGGTCTCGGGTCAGGATCGTTTGAAAACCGCCGACCATCGCGGCAGCCGCAGGGATCGGGTCGATGCAATTGTGCGGAGCCGAGGCATGGCCACCGCCGCCGTTGACGGTGATTTCGAATCGATCGGCGCTTGCAAGTAACGGGCCGCGGCGAGTTGCGATCATTCCGTTCGGAAAGCTCGACGTGACGTGAATGGCGAACGCGCGATCCACGCCGTCGAGCACGCCTTCTTCGATCATGTACCTGGCGCCGTGGTAACCCTCTTCGCCTGGCTGGAACATGAAGCGAACCTTGCCGGTGAACTCTGAGGTGTTCTCGGCGAGGAGCCGAGCTGCGCTGACGAGCATCGACACGTGCGTGTCGTGGCCACATGCATGCATGGCGCCTTCGATCGTCGATGCGAAGTCGACGTCGGAGTCCTCCTGAAGTGGCAGCGCATCCATGTCACCTCGGAGCAACACAGTGGGCCCGGGCTTGCCCGAGTCGAGGTCGGCGACGACCGACGTCGTCGACTCCCCAAGGGTTACGTCCATCCCGAGGCCGGTGATCGCCTCGACGATCTTCTTCTGTGTCATCGGCAGCTGCAGCCCGATCTCGGGCTCGGCATGGATTGCTCTGCGCAACTCGATCGTGTCGTCTTGTAGGCCGCGAGCGGCGTCGAGGAGATCAGGACCAATCGATGCGTTCATCACAGAAGAGTAGACGAGACCCCACGGTTCACGCCTGGACAGCGAGAGCACGGTGAAGAACACTGAGTCATGGCCGTAGATGAACGCACCCTCGACACCCTGACCGAAGAGAACGCCGAACTCCTGCAGGCAATGATTCGGAACAAGTGCGTGAACGATGGCACACCCGAGTCCGGACACGAGACCCGCAATGCCAACCTCCTGCGCGACGAGCTCGAAGGATGCGGCGCTGACATCGAGATCCTGCCCGTGTTGCCTGGCCGCGACTCGATCGTGGCTCGGCTTCCCGGAACCGACCCGGACGCCCCAAGCCTGATGCTCATGGGCCACACCGATGTCGTGCCAGTGTCGCCAGAAGGGTGGAAGGTCGACCCGTTCGGCGGCGAACGCATCGGTGATGAGATCTGGGGCCGCGGCGCCGTCGACATGTTGAACGTGACGTCGTCGATGGCGGTTGCCTTTCGCCACATTGCGAAATCCGATACGCGCTACGCCGGCGACATCATCTACTTCGGCGTTGCCGATGAAGAAGCCGGTGGTGTCTACGGGGCGTCTCCGCTCGTCGAGCAACGTTGGGATGTTCTCAACTGCGATTACGTCCTGACCGAATACGGCGGCTCACCGTTGATCAACGACGACGGTGTGATCGTGCTGCTGACGACCGCCGAGAAGGGCGCCGATGCCCAACGAATTACCGTCACGGGCGAACCGGGCCACGGCTCGATGCCCTACCGCACCGACAACGCCATCTCGAAGGCGGCCGAAATCGTCCGGCGCATCGAGGCGTACGATCCGGGCGCCCGCATCGACGAACTCTTTACCAGTCGGGTGAGGGCCCAGAACTTCGATGCCGAGACCGAGGCGAAGCTCCTCGACCCCGGACGGATCGGTGAAGCGCTCGCCGAGATGGAACCAACGCTTGCTCGCAACCTGCACTCGTGCTGTCACACGAGCTTCTCAAACAACATCATCGGCGGTGGAACCAAGATCAACACGATTCCCGACAAGGTCGTCCTCGAAGTCGACATCCGGATCCTTCCCGGCGAAACCAGCGAAGACGTTCGAAACCATCTGCATTCAGCGATCGGGCCCGAGCTGATGGGTTCGGTCGAGCTCGAGTCGATCTTCGATGAAGAAGCTGGCTCTACACAGTCTGGAACCGACACCCCGTTGTGGGGTGCGCTCGTTGACTCGATCCAGATGACGTACCCAGGGGCGCAGGTCCTGCCTTCGATGGTCACCGGCGGCACCGATGCACGCTTCTTCCGCCGTAAGGGCATCCCGTCGTACGGAGCGGGTCTCCTCAGTTCCAACATCGGCCTCGGGGAATTCATGAGCCGGTTCCACGGGCACAACGAGCGCATCGATATCGAATCGCTGCGTCTCACCACCAAGTTGTGGCTCGATGTCTGCGACCGACTCTGGGCCTAGCCCGGAGCTGCTTCTTCGGCGGCATGCGACGAACGATGCAGGTCAAAGAAGTCGTACGGCCTAACCGATCGAGCCCATGGTCGCCGACATGGTGTGTATGGCAGCAGCTGTACGTGTCACATGCCCGTCCTGTGGGGATCAGGAGCTCACCTCAGAACAACTCCGGGCTCGCGTGTGCATCGACAATGATCAATCCGAATATCGATTCACCTGCCCTGAGTGCAAGCGAGTCACCGTTCTCCAGACCCAACGGCGCATCATCGACCTTCTTCAGTCGAGCGGGGTGCAAGTCGATCTCTGGAGCCTTCCAGCGGAACTGTTCGAGACACACACTGGCCAGCAGCTGACGCACAACGACATCATCGACTTCCACATCGTGCTCGAAGATGACGACGCCTTTTCCAAGGCACTCGCTGAGCTCGACTAGCACGCTACGCAGCCGCAAAACTCGCGCGATACGCGCGATCCTTCGCGCGCTTCGTGGGTGAAATCAGATGTTCACGAATCTCCTGGCAATCCGCCTTGTGAGTCGCCGTTTCGACCGGTAGACACGTGGCTGAAACTACCTGGAGGGGTCTGTTCAGATGACATCAACCAAGAAGGCGCTCCTCGCGCTCATGACCGTGTTGGCAATGCTCGCAGCAGCGTGCGGCGGCAGCACCAGCACCGAGACGGCAGAGGATGCCGGCTCGAGCGACGAGGCCGCTGAAGGCGAAGCAATGGAGGAAGGCAGCGACGTCAAGGCTGCGTTCGTCATGGTCGCACCAGTCGGCGACGCCGGCTGGAACTTCATGCACAACGAAGGACGTCTCGGCGCCGAAGCCGCAACTGGCGTCGAAACCGCATTCGTGGAGGCTGTCCCAGAGGGCGGCGCCGAATTCGACGAAGCCGTACAGAACTTCATCGACGAAGGCTTCAACGTCATCTTCACCACCTCGTTCGGCTACATGGATGCCACCGAGAAGTTTGCAGCTGACAACCCAGACGTCATCTTCGAGCACATTTCTGGCTTCAAGATGAACGACACCAACTTCGGCAACACCTTCGGCCGCATGTACCAGCCTCGCTACATCGCCGGTATGGCTGCCGGCGCCGCAACCGAATCGAACAAGATCGGCTACGTCGCTGCATTCCCAATTCCCGAGGTCATCCGTGGCATCAACGCCTTCGCTCTCGGTGTCAAGGAAACCAACCCTGACGCAACCGTCGAAGTTGCCTGGACCAGCACCTGGTTCGGCATTGCTGAAGAAGGCGCAGCAGCGCAGGCACTTATCGACACCGGCGCTGACGTGCTCTCGATGCACCAGGACTCAACCGCAACCGGCGCCGCAATCAGCGATGCTGGCGGCACCTTCATTGGCTACCACTCCGACATGAGCGCCCAGGTGCCTGCGTACCTCACCGCTCCGGTATGGGACTGGACGCCTCGCTACTCCGCAGTCATCGAAGCTGCGAAGGCTGGCACCTACACACCAGAAGCATGGTGGGGTGGCATGGCCGATGGTGTCGTCGACATCGAAATTCCAGACAGCTCGCCAGTTGCTGCAGACATGAAGGCCGTCAAGGACTCGATCCTCAACGGAGAGTTCGATGTCTTTGATCAGGGCACCGTCATGAACCAGGCTGGAGACGTCGTCTTCGAAGATGGCGTTGTTCAAGTCGACCTCGCTGACCCATTCAGCGGAGATGCAGTCGCCGGACCTGGCGACCCAATCCATGATGGCGTTCTCGCCACCATGAGCTTCTTTGTTGACAACGTGATCGGCGACCCGTCGAACTAGTTGGCTCTTCGCTCTAAAACGACCTAACTTCGGGCCGCACTTCCTCTCGCAGATGGAGTGCGGTCCGACGTCTTTTTGACCGAGCGGCGTGGAGAACACCGTGAACCCGCACACACCACCTCAACCGGCCCGGACAGACCGAGCGGCGTGGAGAACATCGTGACAGCAGTAGAACTCGACGGAATTTGGAAGCGATTTCCCGGCGTCATTGCGAACGCCGGAGCATCACTCACTGTTGCACCAGGCTCGGTTCACGCAGTCCTCGGCGAGAACGGCGCGGGTAAAACCACGCTGATGAACGTGCTCGCTGGCGTCTACCGACCAGACGAAGGCACCGTCCGGCTCGACGACGTCGAGCAGAGCTTCTCCAAGCCTGCCGATGCGATCGCCGCAGGCGTCGGAATGGTGTACCAAGAGTTCCGCCTGATCCCCACGTTTACGGTTACGGAGAACGTGGTACTCGGCAGCGCTCCAGCGGTGCTGTCGAAGTCGGCGCTAGAGACCGAAGTCGGCGAGCTCGCCGAGCGGTTCGGCCTCCAAACCAACCCTGGCCGCGAGGTCTGGCAGTTGTCGATGGGCGAACGCCAACGAGTCGAGATCTTGAAGGCGCTGTGGCGCGACGCTCGAGTCCTCATCCTCGACGAGCCCACGGCCGTGCTCACCCCCGACGAAGCAGCCGAGCTCGGACGCATCACCGCCGCAATGGCTGGCGAGGGGCGGAGCATCATCTTCATCAGTCACAAGCTCGACGAAGTAAAGACCTTCTGTGACGAAGCAACGGTTCTACGTGGCGGCAAGACCGTTGCGTCGTCGCTCTCAGTTGACGACCTCGACGCCGGGCGGATGGCCGAGCTCATGGTTGGCGAGGCAACCGCAGTGTCCCAGCGTCGAGTGCGCACGAACCCGATCGGCGAACACGTGCTCGCCGTCGACGACATGGTCGTCCACGATGTTCACGGCCGAGCGGTTGTCGCCGGGGTCAGCCTCACGGTGGCTGAAGGAGAGATCGTTGGCATTGCTGGAGTTGCGGGAAACGGTCAGCGACCGCTCGCCGATGCGATTGCCGGCCTCACACCGGCCTCGCAAGGTCGAGTGTCGATTGGATCGACCGACCTGACCAAGCTCAACCCTCGCAGCCGAAATGCCAACGGGTTGGCCTACGTGCCTGAAGATCGGATAGGCGTCGGGCTCGCCCCACGAATGAACGCCGTCGACAACGCCATCTTGCGCACCTACCGAAGCCTTGGCGATGGACCGTTCATCGATCGCTCTGCCGCAGAGGACCGAGCGACCGACCTCATCGAGCGATACAACATCAAAGTAGGCCGCGTCGATCAGCCGTTGGCGGGCCTATCGGGCGGCAACCTGCAACGCCTCCTCGTCGGCCGAGAGCTCGACGACAACCCGATCGCCCTTATCGCTGCTCAACCCACCCGCGGTCTCGATGTCCAAGGCGTCAAGGCAATCCAAGAGATCATCGTCGATCAAGCTGTCGATGGCGTTGGCGTGCTGCTCATCAGTGAGGACCTCGAAGAACTGTTTGCACTCAGCGACCGTTTGCTCGTGATGCACGAGGGATCGGTCGTCGCTGAATTCGACCCCGACACGGCAACTCGAGCTGAAGTCGGTGCGGCCATGGCCGGTGCGGGAGCCCACTGATGTTCGGACTTCGTCTCACCAAGCGAGAAACCCCGCTCCCCGGCGGCCAGATCCTGGCGTTCGCTATGGGCCTCCTAGTGGCCCTCCTCATCGGCGCAGTTCTGCTCGTTGTGGCCGACCACTCCCCTCTTGCGATCTACACCAAGATGGCCGATGCCGCCTTCGGGTCGCCCCAAGCGTGGTCAACCACGCTGAACCAGGCAGTGCCGCTTGGCCTCGCCGGCTTGGCCGTTGCCGTCGCCGGTTCAATGGGTCTGTGGAACATCGGCGCTGAAGGCCAGATCATCGCCGGTGCGATCGCTGGTACGTGGGTCGCTCGAATCGGCCCTGACCTCGCCGGCCCGGTTCTCATTCCGCTGATGATCATCGCCGCGGTGTTTGGCGGAGCAGTGCTCGCTCTCGGACCTGCGCTGGCCCGAGCGCACCTTGGCGTCAACGAGATCATCACCACGCTCATGCTGAACGAGGTGGCCATCCGCATGGTCCGCTACCTCGTCAACGGCCCGTGGAAAGACCCAACCTCGATCGGCTTCCCGGTCGCGCCAGAGCTTCCCGAGCAATCGGCACTCCCCACGCTCTTCGAACGAGCGAACATCGGCGTGCTCATCGCCGCTGCCGTTCTGCTCGTGTTTGGCTACTTCGCTGCCCGAAGCAAGTGGGGCTTCGAGCTTCGGGTTGCGGGCTCCAGCGAAAAAGCCGCCGAGTACGTCGGCATCTCTCTCAAGCGCAAGGTCCTTACCGTGCTTGTCCTCTCAGGCGCAATCGCCGGGATGGTCGGCGGTCTGCGGCTCGGATCGAGCGACCGCATTGTTGAAGGTATTGCCGAGGGATGGGGCTTCGCCGGAATCATCGTCGCCGCGATTGCCCTCATGCGCCCATCCGGCGTTGCCGCAGTCGCCATCGCATTCGGAGCGCTGCGCGTAGGCGGCGTTGCAATCAAGGGTCAGGGCGTGCCAGCGTCGATCGCCGAGATCCTCCAAGCGCTCGTCCTGCTCGGAGCACTTGGCGCTGCGGTCTTCACGACCTACCGACTCGACCGGACCTCTGCCTCATCAAACGCATCCGAGGGAGCTGTCGCATGATCACTTTCCTCAGCGACATTGGCGTGCTGTTGTCCGACACGGGCATGTGGAAGAACCTCATCGAATTCGGCATCCTGCTCTTCCTGGCAGCCCTCGGTGAAGTGATCGCCGAGAAGTCCGGGGTCTTGAACCTCGGCGTTGAAGGAATGATGGCCGTTGGTGCCATGACCGGCTACTGGGCCGGCATTCAGACCGGGTCCCCGTGGGCTGCCATCATCATCGCCGCCGTTGCCGTTGCGCTCTTCGCCACCCTGCATGGCGTGGTCTCTGTTGTACTCGGAGCTGACCAGGTGGTGTCCGGGCTCGCGCTCACCATCCTCGGCCTCGGCCTGGCCGCGTTCCTCGGCACTGACTTGGTCAGCCAAGCTCCTGGAGCCAAGTTCGACGACCTGTCGCTCGGCGCACTGAGCGAGCTTCCGGGCGTCGGTCCGACGCTGTTCTCGATGGATGCCATGGGATGGGTCGCCCTCTTCTTTGGGGCGCTCACGTGGTTTGTCATCAACCGCACCCGCGCTGGTCTCAACCTTCGAGCAGTCGGCGAGAGCGCGGCGACTGCCGATGCTGCTGGCACGCCGGTCGTTGGCACCCGTCTTATCGCTGTCGCAATCGGTGGCGCCTTTGCAGGACTCGCAGGTGCGTATCTCACGTTGAAGATCACCCCAAGCTGGAACGAGTCGATCGTTGGCGGACTCGGCTGGATCGCCGTGGCTCTCGTCATCTTCGGTGCCTGGCGGCCCGGACGGGTGCTCATCGGCGCTCTCCTCTTCGGCGGACTCATTGCCGTTGGCCCCCGCTTCCAAACGCGACGTTGCAACGGCGACGAGATCACCAACTGCATCACCACCGAGATCAATCCCATCCTCGTGAGCATGCTCCCGTACCTGCTCACCATTTTGGTACTCGTCGTCTTGTCGATCCGGTCTCGCAACCGGCCAAGCGTCGCCCCCGCAGCGATTGGCCAGGCCTACCGCCGCGAAGAGCGTTGACCTCGTAAGGCACCCCGCAGGCTGGGCGCCGGGGCGGTGTTTGTTCTGTAGGTGCCTTAGGTAGTTCGTATGGCTTCTGAGTTAGGTCTTTTGGACTAAAGCAATTTCGCTGTTCTGACGACACCTTGCTTGCGGGTCGACAAGCTTTGGGAGGTCTTCATGACCACACAATTGTTTAACGGAAGTGCGCTACTCCTCCAGGACGATCTACTCCACGGGGACACCGACGATCAGGTCGGACAACCACCACCCACCGACATTCATGACGTGCCGCTAGATCGGCTAACTGCTTCAATGCGGCAAACGTTCACCTCACTTGAGAACGAGGGAGCCTTGCTCGTAATCGAGCTCGACAGCCTGGTCATGATGCAGCCCGAACGGCAAGCAGAGCTCCTCGACCATGTAGTGACTGTTGCCCGCGCATCGATTCGTCGTACAGACATTCTTGAACGGCTCGGCCCATACACGATCGCGATTGCGCTTCCGGGCTCGGGGCGCATCGGCATGACTCGAGTCGCCGACGCCATCCGTCAACGGGTCGAGGCGTCAACGCTTGCGTCCGGTGAGGTGTTATCGACAACTGTCACCATCGGCGCAGTCCACACCACCGAGTCTTCGCTGTCGGATCCTGACGAACTCCTTCTCGCAGCGTTGGTGAACCTCGACTCGGCCCGAGCCGCGGGCGGCAATCGCACCAACTGGTCTGACATCTAGCGATATCTATAGACGTGACCAATTTGGGGGCACGGGGAGTTCGGTAACTTGCCCTCCTCAAATTGTTTCCGGAACTACCGATTGTTGCATGTGTTTCCAGACAAGCGGACGAGCCTCGATCGATCAGGGCCCAGTACCGAACTAATCACAACGAACGAATCCGTCATCGTGGCTTTTGCAACGACGCGCGTGATTTTGTCGATGATCATCCTGGGCACCGTGGCTCTGGAAGGGCTGGAAACTGCGAGTTCGCAGAACGAACTGATCAACTTCGCGTTCCTCCTCATTGCGGCGTTCGGTTTTTTGTCGGCAAGCAGAACCCTCATCCACTGGTACAAGAAACACTCGGTCTACGTTCACCGGCCTTGGTCGCTCATCCTGCTCGACTCCGCGTTGGCGATCGGCGTCATGACGCTTATCGACGCCCAAACGTCACCTCTCGCGTGGGTTGCACTCATTGCACCCGTGCTCGAAACCGCAGTTCTCTTCTCTATGGTTCCGGCCGCGGTCGTCTGGGTTGGCCTGAGCCTCGCGTTCCTTGCGCTACGACTTTCGGTTGGCGAGACAAGCGAACCAACGATCGAAACTCTCACGCTCGCAATTCAACAGGTGCTCGCAGTCCTCATGGTGAGCGGTCCGGCTGCGCTTCTGTCCGACAGCGCCCAGCAACGAATCGACCAGCTGTCCGATGCCCGCCGAAGCGCCGATCAAATCGCTGACCGGCTCCGTCGAATCGCCCAAGCCGCATCCGACATGTCTCAGGAGAATTCCGTCGAGTCGGTTCTCGCCTCCGTTTCCCACAGTGCGGTAACTATCGGCTTCGACCACGCCGACGTCGTGGTTCGCGAGCAAGACGGAACACTCACCTCGCACGGCAGTCATTCCTCGGGCCCATTCCGATTGCCGCCACTTGAAATCCTTACTCGAGATGCCTCAGACGAGAGCATCGTCACCATTGCTGAGAGCAGCGAAGAGTACGGTCAGCTGCTCCATACCCATGATCTCGCGTCGGGTCACGCAATCCAGATCACCTCTGTCAATGGGCGCAGCAATGAGGGCACCGCCATTCTCCGCGTGTGGTCGAAGCATCGCGAATCGACCGAGCAAGAGCTGCGCGCGCTCGACCTGCTCGCCGGTCACGCTCGCGAGATTCACTACGCAGCCACGCTGCTCGCCGATGCAAAGGCTCACTCGGATCAGCTGCTGTACGAAGTCCGACACGACGGGCTTACCGGGCTCGCGAACCGCGCCTACGTTCTCAGCACGCTTGAAGAACGCATCTCCGAAGGGGCCCAGACGGCGCTGTACTTCCTCGACCTCGACGGGTTCAAGGAGATCAACGACACCCTCGGCCATCGTGCTGGCGACGCCGCGCTCGTCACGGTTGCCGACCGACTTCGGTCGCTCGATCGCCCGGGAGCGCTCGCCGGCCGAATGGGTGGCGATGAGTTCATCATCATTTTGCCGATCACCGTATTCGACACCCGCGACGGCCTGACCAACTTCGGCCTTGCGCTCGACGAGGCGATTTCCCAGCCGATGATGGCCGATGGCCGAAACGCTCAGCTTGGTGCGAGTGTGGGTCTGGCAATTCACACCCCGGGCTTGGACGCCGACCAATTGATCTCGCTCGCAGACCATGCAATGTATGAGGCCAAACGCAATGGTGGCGGCCTTAAGATCGCCGACGCATCGGCTCCCGCGCTCAACGGGCTCCGACAGCAGGAGGCCTCATGAGTCGCAAGCGCAACCTCAATGAAAACGCTCGTGGCCGGGCATTTATCATCTCCATCGTCGGTGGCCTCACGCTCCTCGCTCTCGCCGTCACGGTCTTCGCCGTCGCGTCGCAAGCGCGCTCGGTTTCCAACCAGGCCGAGGAACTTGTCCGAGTCACGGAGGACCTTCGCGGTGTTTCGATCGCCCGAGCACAGCTGTCCATTGCGTACCGAGTGGACTCGGTAAGTGGAGCTGACCAGAGCCAACTCCTTCAGGCCGTTATCGACAACGCGAATGAAGCGCTCGACGCGGTCGGCGCGAACTTCGACGACCGGACGTCGACAGAAACCCGAGCAGCTTTCGACAACTACCGTGAGGTCGCCAAGGCCCAGGAGTCTCTGATTCTCGAACAAGACTTCGACCAAGCGCTTGCTGACACAGCCGAGGCAGCAACCGGCGAGGCGTTCAACTCGTTAGCGCAGACACTTGGACGCGAACAGCTTGCAGCTCGCGACCAGCTACGTGATGACAACGATCTCATGAACGTGATCAGCACAATCGCCACCTTTGTTGTGGCCTTCGTCGTGCCATCAGCTGCGCTCTACATCTTTGAAGCCTTGCGGCGGACGCCACGACGAGCTCGTCAGCTCGAACACGAATACGAGAACACCCAAGCGACATCGTTGGCGATGGCCGCGGCCGTGGCCAAAGAGGCTGCGCATCTTCGCAAGATCATCGCCGACGTGCCCGCGCTTCAATCAAGTGACGACCTTCGACGTTCTGTCCTCCGCTTTGAGCACGTCGCCGCCCTCAATGGGTCTGTCCGCACGTTGCACAATGTTGAGGTCGATCTCGGGCAACTCGCAATGGACGTCACCCGCACGATTGGGCACAACGTTGCGATCAACACCGACCAGGCCGATGACGCTGTGGTGATTGGCGATCGGGAACAGATTTCCTTGGTACTCGTCGAGCTTCTGCACAATGCAGTGACCCACGGGGGCAACCCGGTTGGCATCGAGATCATGACCGAAGATCAGCTTGTCGTTGTGACCGTGAGCGATCGTGGACCCGGACTTCCTGAAGCCATCGAAGATGCGATCATTCACGACAACGACTACGCGACTCGTGGAAACCTCCTGAGTGGAACGTACGGATTTGGGCTTCTGGCAGCACGCGAAGCAACCGAGTCGCTGGGTGGAATCTTGCGCTATCACCGCCATGACGGTGAAACGGCCATGATCGTCGAGCTCCCAAAGAGCCACTTCGCCAACCGCGTAAAGCGTACGGATATCAGCCTTCCAGCCGCTCTCGAGGGGCGCAAAGCCGCCTGACCGCGTGAGTCGAAGCACCTGCTGAATTCACGCAGTAGGTGGAGTCGAATAGGCTGACAACGTGCCGATTCGACCGTGGGTTATCCGCACCGCGCTCGTGGTGCTCGCTGTGGTAGCCACGGCGTGTGCGCCCGCAAACGCAACAACCGCGTCAACGCTGGCCGACCAGGTGCCGACCACATCAACAACCAGCACAACGCTGACGCCATCCACTACCGTCACAACCACCACAACCGAAGCGCCCGCCACGACAACCACTGAGGCACCCGATCCGTTCGAGACGGTCGTCGCAACCGCCCGGCTCTCTGTCACCCAACTTGTGGCCTACGACGGGCCAAACGGAAACCCGATCGCACTCGAGTTTCCGGTACCGAATCCACACCAGTTTGGCGGCCCTCTGACTATGCGGGTCGTCGAAGGGGCGATCGGCGATGACTGGTTAAAGGTGCAGCTCCCGGTACGACCGAATGGCCTCGAAGGATGGATCCCGGCCACCGACTACCTACTCACGACAACCCGCATACGAGCCGAGGTCGACCTCACCAGCCGAAAGGTGATCGTGTACGACGGCCAAGACATCATTGCCGAGTCGGCCGCGGCAATCGGCACACCGGCGACGCCGACTCCGCTGGGAACGTTCTTCATCGCCGCAAAGCGGATCAACCCCCCAGCCGAGCGTTATTTGGGCACGCATGCACTTATCTTGTCTGGGTTCTCCGAAACACTCACCACGTTCTCGGGCGGTCTTCCAGTGATCGCAATTCACGGCAGCAACAACCCGGCGCGCGTTCTTGGTCGAGCAGTGTCCAACGGCTGTGTTCGTGTGCCGAACAGCGTGATCCAGTTCATGGACCGCCACGTGCCGTTGGGCGCTCCCGTCCACATCAGCGCCTAGGTCGCGGCGGCACGCCTCAGTCCGGCGAGGACGCGGCTCGGAGTTAGCGGGAACTCATCGAACCAGACGCCGGTGGCGTCGTGCACCGCGGCGATCACTGCTGGCGCGTAGGTGATGTACGGCATCTCCGCCATGCCTCGAGCACCCCACGGTCCTTGCGGGTCAGCAAGCTCAAGAATCACGCTCTCGACGTGCTCAGGAATGTCTCCAATACCCGGGATCAGATAGCCGCTGAAGCGAGGGTTTCGGATACGACCATCAGTCACCACCAAGTTCTCGCTGAGCACGTAGCCATGAGCCTGAACAACCGCGCCTTCGACCTGCCCGACCACCAACTGCGGGTTGATTGCCCGGCCAACATCATGGGTGCTCGTCACTCGGTCGACCCGGATGTGCCCGGTCTCGGTATCGACCGAGACCTCCACTGCCTGGGCCATGTACCCATAACTGAAATTGGGCTGTCCGACGCCTGTCTCAGCATCGAGCATCTCGGTCGGCGGCGGGGTGTACCGGAACCGGCCAATCGCCGGACGCTCACCATCGCGCCATGCCTTCTCGGCCTCTTCGGCCGCACCTCGGATCGAGTTCCCAGCCATGAACGTCATGCGCGAGGCCGAAACCGAACCAGAGTCACCGGTTGTTGCCGTGTCAGAGAAATGTCCGCTCACGCGTTCGAGCGGCACGCCCGTCGCTTCCGACGTCATCTGCTGAAAGGCCTGGTGGGCGCCTTGACCAACCTCGGCCCCACCGTGGAAGATCTCGGCCCGGTCAGGGGTCTCGCCATCATCGTCACCGTACAAACGGATCTCGGCTTCGCAGCGCTCGGGGAACCCGAAGCTGAAGCCCACGTTCTTATATCCGCTTGCAAAGCCACGTCCCCGACGAACCGCCGTTGGTGACGGAGGGAGTGATGCGACTGGAGCGAATGGCTTTGCCGGAAAGAGCTCGCCATCCATCTGCGCAGACGTTGCACATGCGTCGATCACTTCTGGCAACGTCACGCCGTCAGGCATCAACGCTTGGGTGATGCCCTCGCTGCCGTCACGTAGGACATTTCTGCGGCGGATCTCCACCGGGTCCATGTTGAGCGCCTGGGCCAGCTTGTTCATTTGGGTTTCAGCGACAAACGATCCTTGTGGTCCGCCAAAACCACGGAAGGCCCCACCCGGGACGGTGTTGGTGTAGATCGCTCTGCTGTCGATATGGGCGTTCGGCACGTCATATGCGCCAGCAACGCTGAGGTGAGCGTTGCCAAGCACCTTGTTCGAGGTGTAGTTGTAGGCGCCCGCGTCGAGCAGGACTTCGGCTTCAACCGCGGTGATCTTGCCGTCGTTCGTTGCGCCGAGCTTCGCGTGGATCGTTGCTCGGTGACGCTTGTGATGGCCAACGATCGATTCCTCTCGACTCCATCGACAATGGACGGGACGGTCGATGCCGAGGTCTCGAAGTTTGCGGGCCGCGAGCGCCATCACGATCTGCAACGTCATGTCCTCTTTGCCACCAAAAGCCCCGCCGATCGCAGCGTAGACAACCCGAACTTGCTCATCAGGAACATCGAGTGCGTGAGCGATCTGCTGCTGGTCTTCCCAAGCCCACTGACCACCGGTTTCGACGGTGATACGTCCGGCCTCGTCAATCCACGCAGTGGCAGCTTCGACCTGTAGGTAGGCATGTTCCTGGTATGGAAGCTCGTACGACCCTTCGACGACGACGTCGGCTGCGGCCCAACCAGCATCCATGTCCCCTTTACGGACGCGGAGCTCGTAGTAGGTGTTCGTGCCGGCTTCCTCGTGCACGAGCGTGTCATCTGGTCGGGCGGCCGCGATATCGGTGACGATCGGAAGTGGCTCCCAGTCGGCTTCGATACGCAAGGCTGCGGCCTTTGCCTGCTCTGCTGTTTCGGCGACGATCAGCGCCACCTTGTCGGCTTCCCATCGGCTCACCGTCGGGTCAACCGCCGAGCGCCCGGTGTGCTCCAGGCCGAGCATGACCGGCTGATCGAACATCGTGAGGCCGTACTCGTTGACCGGAACGTCAGCCGCCGTAACGACACACACCACACCGGGGGCCGCCGACGCCGCAGCGGTGTCGAGGCGGGTCAGCCGAGCGTGCGGTTCGTTCGAGAAGACGACGGTGGCGAATAGTGCGTTCTCGGGAACTCTGTCGGCTGCGTACTCTGCTGCTCCGGTGACCTTGTCGATCGCATCGAATCGAGGAGCTGCCTGCCCAACAGCATGGAACTCAGTCATTGGATCCCCGAATCTCGACGGCAGCGTCTCGAACCGCTTGGATGATTGGGTAGTACCCCGTGCAACGACACAGATTGCCCGACAGGCCGAGCTCGATCTGTTCATCGCTCGGGTCGGGACACTCCTCGATCAGCCGTGCTCCAGACATCAGGAATCCCGGAATGCAGAAGCCGCATTGCACCGCGAAGTCGCTGACGAAGGCCTGTTGGATTGGATGGTCGAGTCCTTCGACGGTCGACACCTCCCGGCCGTCAGCCTGTGCGGTCGTCACGAGGCAGCTCATGATGGCGGCGCCGTCGAGCAACATCGTGCATGCTCCACACTCGCCTTCTGCGCACCCTTCTTTCATGCCTGTCAGACCTTGATCTCGGACCCAGTCGAGCAGCGTCTTGGTCGGACGATCCGCATCGACGGTTGTGCCGTTGACCGAGACGCTGACGACGGTTTCGGCATCGAATACCGAGGCTGTCGGGATGGCTGCGACGAGTTGATCCTCGGTGCTCAACGTTGGTGGAGCGTCGGGCCACATCGATGACTGTGCATCGTCACGGAGGGTGCGGAGCGATCGCTCGATGAGGGTCACGACACTGGCCGAGCGGTAGTCGGCTGTCGCCCGGCCGTCGCTTATTGGCGAGATGGCCGCCGCGACCTCCCGGGCAACCTGACGGATCGTCTCCTCATCGATAGCCGTGCCGACCAGACCATTGATGGCATCGAGCATTACTACCGTCGGGGCAACGCTCCCCATCGCCAGCGAAGCCGAAGCAACCTTTCCATCACGAAGCTCGATGACGATTCCAGCGTGGACCACGCTGATCGCTTGGGCCTTTCGCAGGCCAAGCTTCACCCAAAGACCACGATGGGTATTACTGAGCTTGGGTACGAGGATCGCGGAGATCATTTGCTCCGGGCCTAATGCCGTCTTGCGGAAACCGGTGAAGAACTCGCGAATTGGAATTCTCTCGAGTGCTACCCCACCATCATCATCGAGCGATGCGATCTCGATGGTTGCGCCGAGCACCATCAACGCCGAGATGGTGTCGTTGGCGGGGCTCGCCGTTGCCACGTTGCCAGCAATCGTTGCGCGGTTGCGTAGTTGTGGGGATCCGATTTCGAGACACGCCTGTGCCAGTGGCAAGGCTGTGGCTCGGATCTCGTCGTGGCGAACGATCTGGTTGTGGGTAACTCCACCGGCTAATCGCCAGTGGGTTTCTTCGTCACGAATCGTCCGGAAGTCTTCGATCGACGTGACATCGACAACTGTCGCGGGCGCCGTGGAATCTCCACGCTCGAACTCGAGCAACAGATCGGTTCCGCCTGCAAGTATCCGAGCGTCCGGGTCAGACTTGAGAACTTCGAGCGCGTCGGCCATGTTGGTCGCTCGATGCACCGCGCTGATAGATCGGCCAAGGCGTTGTACCTCATGGACTGAAAACGTCGACGTCATTGTGGACACCCAATCTGCATGGTTCCAGTTTCCCGCATGCATCGCCTATCGGCGATGATCCCGCGGCATCAACCCGAGCAGCGAGTCGCGGGAACAATGAACGATCCCAAGTAGTTTCCAAACACATGAACCCCGTTGCACCAACACCAGAACACGCGACCGCCGCTCCCGAGAAGATCACCATGTATGGGGCCGACTGGTGCGGCGATTGCCTTCGGGCGAAGGCCTTCTTCGATGCGCACGACGTTGAGTACGACTTTGTCGACCTGGTCGAACATGCTGGAGGTAACGACGTTGTACTCACGCGAAACGGCGGGGTGCAGAAGATTCCGGTGATCATCTTCCCGGACAACTCACATCTCACCGAGCCAACCACGCCTGAGCTCGAAGCAAAGATGGCTCAGCTCAAAGCCGACACCAACACCGACACCGACACCGACACCGACACCGACACCGACACCGACACCGACACCGACACCGACACCGACACCGACACCGACACC
>CAKZVC010000003.1 GCA_937922235.1 uncultured Acidimicrobiales bacterium
CGCATCCCAATGGATCCTGAGGTGACCCCCGAGACACTCACCGACATGAAAGCGCGAATCCCTGAAGCGGCCGGCCTTCTTCCGGGCGAATTCAACTTCGACGCCATCGGCTACGGCTGCACGTCGGCCTCGACGCTCATAGGCGAAGAGGGCGTGACCGGCGCTATCCAGCAGGCACATCCTGGTATGGCGTGTTCGAATCCAATCGCTGCTGCGATCGAGGCCTTTCAAGCGCTCGACGTCACCCGTATCGCCGTTGTCACCCCGTACACCGCCGACGTAACCGCGCCCGTTGTTGAGCTCTTCAAGGCCAACGGCATAGACGTCGATGCGTTCGGCTCGTTCAACGAATCACGCGATCACGTCGTCGCAATGATCTCCCCCGAGTCGATCGCCGCAGGGGTCAAGCACGTCGTGTCAGACTCGGACGTCGAGGCGGTGTTCATCTCATGCACCAGCCTGCGAACGTTCAGCATCATCGACGAGCTCGAATCTGCGCTCGGCAAGCCGGTTGTGTCGAGCAACCTCGCCCTCAGTTGGCATTTGCTGCGCCTCGCCGGAATCGATGACACCATTGCGGGTTTGGGCACGCTGTTTACACGTGTACCAGCTCGACCGTGACCTCGACGGGCTTCCCCTCTTCGATGCCTTCGGCCTGACGAACAGCCTTTTTCAACGGAAGGATGTAGGTCTCCATTTCCTTGCTGGGGAACAGCGAGGTCGACCACGACGTGTCGCCGATTTGCACCTGAACCTTGACGCTGCCGAAGCCACCGGTGAGGGCGGTTGCATCGTCGATGGCGTCTGCATCTTCCGGTGGGACAGCCACAAACACCCAGCTGGTCTTGTCCGAGTGCCACGGAAACGGTTCGGTGGTGAAGGTGAGCTGCATCAGTTGCCTTCGAAGCGTTCGGTCGCCTCAATAATTCGGTCGAGTGCTTCGACGAGAACCGATCGAGGACACGCGATGTTCAGCCGCACATGTCCGTCGCCGTCGGCGACAAACATGTCGCCGCCTTCGAGCATGACCCCGCACGCCTCCGCAAAGTAGCGGGTGAGGTTGAGCTCATCTGGGAAGTACGCCGAGAGGTTGACCCACGCCAGGTACGTTGCGTCGGGAATCGCGAAGACCGCATCGGGCAAGCGCTCGGCCAGGGTTGTGGCGAGGAACGCAAAGTTGTCGTCGAGGTACTCCAACAGCGCCTGTCGCCACGCTTCGCCATCTCGGAAGGCTCCGATCGTCCCGGCAAGGCTCACCGGATTGAGGACTGGAAACGTGTGCTCGTCCCATTGCTCGCGCATTGTTTCGTTCGGGATGACGATGTTCGCCAGGCCAAGACCAGCGAGGTTAAAAGTCTTGCTGGCAGACATACAGGTCACGAGCTTGTCGTAGTCGGGAAAGAGCTTGGCTAGCGGGGTGTGCGTGCGGCCGACGCGAAGCAGATCGCAGTGGATCTCGTCGGAGATGATCACGACATCGTTGTCGATGCAGAGTTGTCCGATCTGGCGGAGCTCGTCGTCGGTCCATGAACGCCCGGTTGGGTTGTGCGGATGGCAGAGGAAGAACATGGCTACGGCCGGGTCGCTGATCTTGGCGGCGAAGTCGTCGAAGTCGATCGATGAGCGACCGAGTTCGTCCTCGACCAGAGCACTCGACACCAAGCGTCGGTTGTGATCGTCCGCGGCATGTTTGAAAAAGCCGTACGCAGGCGTGAGGGTCAGGACGGCATCCTCGGGGCCAACGAACAGCTCGGCGAAGTCTGAAAGCGCCGGCACTACGCCAGCAGACGTGCGGAAGTGGTCGACGTGGGGTCGCCAGCCGTAGTGATCATCGCACCACGATGCGAACACGTTGTAGAGCTCGTCATCCAGCAGTGCCGAGTACCCGAAGATCGGATGACCCTCGATCCGTTCGACCATTGCATCCCGCGCTGCGGGCGCCGATGCGAACGCCATGTCGGCCACCCACATCGAGATCGTCTCATCATCAGCGCACGGGAGTTCCACGGGCTCCTGACCACCAAAGAGGTAGTTGCGGAACCCATTCTTCGCCATGGCGCACGTATTGCGCCGATCGATCAGTTCATCGAAGTCGTAGGTCACCTCAGCGACATTAGCCTTTGCCCATGGGTTCTAAAGACTGGGAAGACGCCTGGCAGCGCGGCGACATCGGATTTCACCAGAACAAAACCAATGCGTTCCTCGAACAGCATGGTGCTGCGGTATGGGGTCAGACCCCGGGCCGGGTGTTGGTGCCGCTCTGCGGCAAGTCGCTCGACATGGTGCACCTGGCGTCAACCGCCGATGCGGTTATCGGCGTCGAGTTCGTCGAACAGGCGGTGCGCGAGTTCTTCGATGAGCAGACGCTCACGCCAGAAGTTGATGTCGGCCCACCGCTCCGTTTCACGGCTGGCCCGTACACCGTGTTTGCGGCTGACTTCTTCTCGATCATGACCGAGCACACGGGGCCGATCGACTCGGTCTTCGATCGGGCATCCATCGTCGCCCTCGATCCGGAGACTCGCGTCCGCTACGCCGAGCACCTCACGTCGCTGTTGCCGACTGGAGCGGTGGTGTTGTTGGTGACGTTCTCCTATGACCAGGCAGAGATGCAGGGCCCACCCTTCAGCGTTCCAGAAGCCGAGGTCACGTCACTCTTCGCCAACAGCTTTGACATTGAGCACCTCGCTACCGAGAACTACCTGAACGACGGCATGCGGGCAAACGGGCTCAGCGCGTTCGATGCTCACGCGTACAAGCTGATTCGCCGCTAGCGCGTCTGCTTCTTCAGCTCACGCGCGAAGAACACGCTGAGCGATACTCGGAAACCAATTGCGGTGGCCTTTGCCACCAGCGGAGCAAGCAGTTTGGGGATCTTGCCCACCGTGAGGTCCTCGGTCCACGTCACCAACGACCCCGAATCAGCGCTCTCGACTCGAATACCGGCGTAGCCGTCGAGCACCGGACCAAGCTTGTCGACCTGGCAGTAGCCCGACCTCGTTGCCTCATCCCAGGCGAGCTCGGTGACGCGCATGCGGTCGACGAGCGTGAGTGGCCCGTAGCCGCTGTATGCGGTGAAGACTGTGCCAACACCGTCGATGCCAGCTTCTTCGATGTCGACGCGTGTCGCTGGAATGAAGTCCTCGTGCGCCTTCCAGTCGACCAACAGGTCCCACACCGAGCGGGCGTCATAGTCGAATGGGATCTCAACGTCGAACGCAATGGCTGCCATACGGCAACACTACGAACGCAGCCGCGATGCGCCCGGCCTCAACGGCCCGACCTCCGTCACAGAAAGAGTGCGTGGCAGCTAGTGGGACGCGGCGTGTTCGCCGTGGTCGTCCTTCTTGGGGAGCACGGCACCGAGGACGAAGAAGATGATCGATCCGACGATGAAGCCAATGATTGCCGACGCACCCGTGTTGCCAAGCCAGCCGAGAAGACCGCCGATGCCACTCACTCCGCCAAGCCATTCTTCGAAGTCGTGTACCGGTCCGTAGAGGCCATCCCAGTTGAACGGATCGTCGTGCGTTCCGGCGAGGATGATGTGGCCACCAACCCACAGCATTGCGGCGGTACCGATGATGGTGAGCCACTTCAGTACGAGGGGCATGCCCTTTACGAGGGCTTCGCCGACCTTCTGCGACTGTTCGTCATCGCGGCGGGCCATCGCCAGCCCCACATCGTCCATCTTGACGATGAGCCCGACGGCGCCGTAGACCACGGCGGTAATAAGCAGCGCGACTGCAGCGAGCGTGAACGCGGTCTGGATGAAGCCAATGTCGACACCCGTCTCTTCGTTGGTGTCCTGGAAGGCTTTGAGCGACAGCACCATGATCTCTGCAGAGAGGATGAAGTCGGTGCGGATGGCGCCCGAGATGGTCTTCTTCTCGGCTTCTGGGCCCTGAAGTACGGCTGGGGCCCCGTGATCTTTGTCCTCGTGGCCTTGGAGTTTGTGAATGATCTTGTGGGCTCCCTCGTAGCAGAGGAAGGCGCCGCCGAACATCAAGATGATGTTGATGACCGTCGGGGCGTATCGGTCGAGCAGCAAGATCACTGGGAGGATGAACACCAGCTTGTTCTTGAGCGAACCCATCGCGATTTTCTTGATGATGGGCAACTCGCGGTCAGCAGCAAGCCCCTGCACATAGGCGGGAGTTACGGCAGCATCGTCGATGACCACGCCCGCCGCCTTCGCGCTTGACTTCGCAGCGGCAACGCCAACGTCGTCAATTGACGCTGCGGCAAGCTTTGCCAAAGCAGCTACATCATCGAGCAGTCCTACGAGTCCACCGGCCATACATCACCTTCACCTGGTCAGAAGCGTTACAAACAGTACTGGTATCGGCGTATGAACCGGCGTTTCAGCATCCATTTCCCAAACCCATCAACAACGGGGTCAGACCCCGGGGTCAGACCCGCTCCCGCCCCAACACCCGAAAATCTGGGGTCAGACCCCATCTATTAAAGAAATGAATGGACACATTCCCAAAACGTGGGGGTAGTTAGTCGTTGTCGGTGGTTCCGGCGCCGGCGCCAGCACGACTTTCCTCCGTTGCCGGCGCGTATATCCGGTGCGCAAGCGCTTCTAATCGTTGAAATTGCAGGGGTTCGACGACAACCCGGCTAGTGCGAGGCGTGGGGTCAGACCCCGCATCACGGGCGGGGTCTGACCCCATACGTTTCGAGATGGTCACGGTTGGCGCTACCACCGAGCGATTTCCTGAAAACACGAGAGAACCTTGGGATACTCGGCAGTCGCCCGATTCCCAGTCGATCGTGAGGACTGCGGGGTCTGACCCCAGCAATTGGGCGCAGAAGGGGGCGAGGAGCTCCGCAGTGAGGGTTGGGCCGAGAGTTAGCCGTTCGTCGAGGGCCGAGCGGCCGGAGTCGAGCAGCGCGGTTCCGACGCAGACAGGGCACAAGGCATCGGCAGTGCAGGTCCAATCGGCTGCTGGCATACGGCTCAGCACGGCGCTCGTCGTCGCCGGCGATTCGTGGTCGGCCATGGGCGACCCGGATTGCTCGAGGTAGTCGAGCATCGCCACTACGGCAGCTGGCGACTGGGCATCGACCTCGGCGAGTCGGCGAGCCGCCCACGACGCGTCCTCGGTTAGGCCCCAGGAGTAACCAACACCACGAAATGCCTTGGCGACCAGCGCCCGGTACTCGTCAAGCGACAGGTTCATGCAGCCGGGTAGACCCATGCATCGGGGTCTGCCGTGGAGAGCTCGTGGGGAAAGGGCGCTCCCTGAAACATCGTGATCCGAACCCAGCGATCGGACCGCGGATCGAACCGGGTGGCGCCGAAGAAGCTGAGCTTCGCTCTCAGCAAGTCGATCGGCAACATGTCGGCGGCAATCGTGTTGTCTCGGATTTCGGCGTACGGCTGATCGTCGATCAGGAACAATCGGCGGGCAACGTGACGATGCTCGGGGTGGGCTCGTAACACCATCCCAAGCTCGTCATCTTCATTCCACGAGCGAAGCGCGTCGTGCATGCGGCTTGCATCACGTCCTGGTTGCAGGGGCTGCTCGTACGGACCGATCGGTTCCTCGTGGCGCTCCCCCAACCGAGGCTCGAGCTTCTCCTCGGACACGTACCACGCTCGGGCATCGGACGCCTGAGCATCCCAGTCGATGCCGAGCGCCCAGCCGTACGAGCGTTCAAGGAGCTCTCGGACATGACCGACCGTGGCCCGCCCATCGATCGGCGCTGGCGAAGACTCGTCGGCATGCATGTGGTCGACGAGCTCGTCCACCAGGTCGCCGTAGGGCTCGAGCAACAGCGAGACAACGAGCTCCTGGCCCTCGAGAGACAACGTTTCAGCGGCCCAGTCGACCAGAGCGTTCCAGGCAAATGGCGCCGACAGCTCTGTGGCCGCGAGGTGAGCGTCGAGCAGGTCGAGGTCGCGGTGAAGATCGGCGAGCTTGGCCTGCTGCAGCTCGTGGCCTGAATGCCAGCTTTCGACGAGCGTGCGCGATTTCGCAACCACGCCATGGAAGTGGTGCTGCTCGGCGTCCGTTGCGTACTCGACACTGCGGACCCGGCGCAACGCTTCCTCGCGGGCCACGATCCAGTTATTGATCAGCCTCGGGTGTGTCACCAAAAACGGAGCCATGCCAAGGCCGGTCGAGTTTCCTATGCCAAATCGGCGTCGCAGCGCCGGGTCGAGCGCAACCGCGTCTGGTGACGCCTGCCGGGCCATGTGTTCGACAAGATCCATCACGAACGTGCGAATCAGATACACCGTGAGCATCTCCGCCTGAAACGGTGCGAGGAGCTCGGGGCGATCGGCCACCGCCTGACGATCTGCCGCCCCAAACTTGCCGCTGCCATAGACCGCCGTTGTTCGCATCAAGTAGCCAACATCTTCGACCGAAGCCGGGTTGGGCTGGTTCCCAGCTGCAAGGGCGTCGACGACCGAAGACCATAGGCGAACCGACCGATTGGCTCGGGACAGGGTGAGTTCAGAACCCGCAACTCGGCCAGCTTCCTGCAGCGGCACGTTTGCTCGAAGGCGGTCGACGTCGTCACTCGTAGGAACGCCGTCGTGAAGGGTGAACGTCGTGTCCCAGGCTGTTGCGATCACACGGTCGGAACGTTGATCATCGGGAAGGTCGTGTGCGAACGCCACAAGTGTGTAGGTCCGTTCGGGAGTGTGAGCGCAGTACAGGGCCGTACCGACGCCGTGCTCGTCGATGTCGAAACGGGCCTGTTCGAACGTCCAGCGCTCACGCTTCATTCGACGAAGAAGGATACGCATGAACGAGAGCCGGCACTGGTGGAACGACCCCATGCGGTCGAGGCGCATGACGACATCGGGCGACCGACGTTCGATGGTCGCGGTCATGAGGCGGCACCTGGCGATTTCCCCAGTGATTGCGGGCCGAAGTTCTGGTCGAAGAAGCGATACCAGTTTCCGCCCATAAGTGCCGCGACCTCATCGTCAGCGAAGCCAACGGCGGCAAGACCAGCCTCGATGTTGCCGAAGTCGGTGTTCGATGCGAACCACGTTGGTTGCGGCGGGAACCCGGGCGCTGAGGCAGAGCCCTCGCCGTAGTCAATCGACTTAGTCCAGCGGCCGACGCGCATCCACTCGACGATGCTGTCGGGTTGGTCTTGGCACAGGTCGCTACCCAGACCAAAGTGTGCAACGCCGTAGCGTTCGGCAGCGTCGGCGACCATCTGACAGAAGCTCTCGAGGGTGCACTCCGTCTTGTCTTTGAGATGGTGCGGGTACAACGAGAAGCCCATCATGCCCCCGTTGTCGGTCACGGCCCGGATGACCTCATCTCGCTTGTTGCGCAGCGCCGGGTGCCAGACGTGCGGGTTGGCGTGGGTGATAGCGATCGGGCGCTCGGAGAGTTCTGCGGCTTCGATCGTCGAGCGGTCTGCTGAGTGGCTCATGTCGATGACAAGGCCTACCCGGTTCATCTCCTTGATGACTTCCTTGCCCATGCGGGTAATGCCGGGATCGTCGTCTTCGTAGCAACCGGTGGCCAGCAGCGACTGGTTGTTGTAGCTCAGTTGCATGAACCGGGCACCGAGTGTGTGGAGAATTTCGACGAGGTCGATGTCGGCTTCGATCGGCGACGGGTTCTGGAATCCGAAGAAGATCGCAGTTCGTCCAGTGGCCTTGGCCCGGTCGATGTCTGCGGCGGTCCGCCCGAGCACGATGAGGTCGTCGTGGCGCTCAAAGAAGCGGTTCCACTTCGAGAACTCGGCAACGGTCTCGCGGAAGGTCTCGTGGTAGGCAATCGTGACGTGCACAGCATCGACGTCGCCGGCGCGCATCTCGCGAAAGATCGACTCCGACCAATTCGCGAACTGAAGGCAATCGATTCGATACACAGCCTGGCTTTCCGTTGCGGGGAATAGCGCTAAGGGTACGTGGTATCGGTGGGCGAGACGAAGTTCTCCGGTGCTGATTTGTGACCGCTGTTACAGCAGCTCGGCGTCGTATCCTGCCTCGTCGATGGCATCGATGATGGCGCCGGTTTCTCCACCGACCACCGTGACCAGCTTGGCGTCAAGATCGACGGTCAGGTCTTGGACCTCTTCTAGCTGCGAAACCTCATGTGTGATGGCGTCAACGCAGTGCTGACAGCTGATCTCGGGTACCCGGTACTTCGTTGTGTTCATGTAACACCTGATTCTTCTCTGGCCTAACGGCCGGCTCTGTAACCAGTAAACCGACGCAGACGCAGGCTATTCCATACGACAAACAGCGAGGACAGTCCCATCGCAGCTGCAGCAATCATTGGGCGCAGCAGCCCAAACGCCGCAAGCGGAATTGCTGCGGTGTTGTAGGCAAACGCCCAGAACAAATTGCCCTTGATCGTCGAGAGCGTTTGGCGCGCCAGCGCGATCGCGTCAGCGACGGCTCGGAGGTCTCCACTGATGATCGTGAGGTCGGATGCTTCGATTGCGACGTCGGTGCCAGTGCCAAGGGCAATACCGAGGTCGGCTTGGGACAGCGCCGGCGCATCGTTGATGCCATCGCCCACCATCGCTACCCGCCGACCGCTCGCTTGCAGCCCCTCGATAACGGCGGACTTGCCTGCTGGGAGTACCTCAGCCACGACAGCGTCGATACCGACGTTTTCGGCGACGGTGTTCGCAGCCCGTTCGTTGTCGCCGGTGAGCATCGTCACCGACAAGCCCTGCTCGTGGAGGGCCGCAATCGCATCGCTCGACGTTGGCTTCACGTGGTCGGTGACGACGAAGACGAGCTCGGCCACGCCTCCCCTGCCAGCGAAGACCGCGGTGGCGCCTGTGTGTTCGGCAGCGGATGCCTCAGTTTCGATCAGCTCAGATACCCGGTCGAACATGCTCCGACGCCCGACCTGGATATCGACGCCATCGATGGTCGCAGAGATGCCGACGCCGGGCTGATTCCTGAAGTCATCAACAGAACGCTCGCTCGTAACCGACGCCGCGATGGCCTTCGCAATCGGATGCTCCGACCGACTCTCCGCAGCTGCGGAGAGCTGATGGACATGTGCTTGTTCGTCTGACGAGAGACCGGGGGCAATGACCGAATGAAGCGCCATCGACCCTTCGGTGATCGTTCCCGTCTTGTCGACGACGACAGCATCGATCGCTCGTGTGTCCTCGAGAACTGCTCCGCCCTTGATGATGACACCGAGCTCGGCGCCCCGGCCGGTCCCGACCATGATCGCCAAAGGCGTCGCAAGCCCGAGCGCGCACGGGCACGAGATGATCAGCACCGAAACCGCAGCCGTGAAGGCAGCATCCACATCGCCCGAGACCAGAAGCCAGATACCCAACGTTGCCAGAGCGATCACGATCACGACAGGCACGAAGACCGAAGCGACCCGGTCGGCGAGGCGTTGGATCTCGGCTCGACTCCCCTGCGCCTCATCGACGAGACGGATGATTTGGGCGAGCGCGGTGTCAGACCCGACACGAGTCGCCTCAACGGTGAGCGAGCCATCGGCATTGACGGTCGCACCGATGACCTCATCGCCCTGCGTCACGTCAACAGGTACCGGTTCGCCGGTCACCATCGACATGTCGACGGCGGAGTGACCGTCGACCACTACCCCGTCGGTCGCTATACGTTCTCCTGGGCGAACGACGAACCGCATACCGACCTGAAGCTCGTCGACCGGGATCTCGGTGCCATCGATCAGGCGAGCATGTTGGGCGCCGAGATCGGCAAGTGCCCGAATGGCGTCGCCAGAACGCTTGGTCGCCCGCCGTTCGAACCACTTGCCGAGCAGAATGAGCGTGACGATTACCGCGCCCGTTTCGAAGTAGACGCCATCGCCTACTTCGGCGATGAGGACAACCAACGACCACAGCAGCGCTGACAGCGAGCCGAGCGATACCAACGTGTCCATTGTTGATGCCCGCTGCGTGAGGTTGACCCACGCCGCCCGATGGAACGGCCACCCCGACCACACGATGACCGGCAGTGACAGCGCAGCGACAACCCATTCACTGCCGTCGAAGAACAGGGCCGGAACCATCGACAACAGCATTGCGGGAATGGACAACAGCAGGCCGACGATCAACCGGCGGCGCAGATCGTCTTCACGGCGCTGTTCGGCTTCGGCTACCTCGTCGTGCTCGATTACCGAGTACCCCGACGCAGCCACAGCAGCCGTAAGTTCTGCCGTCGTGACCGAGCCGTCATGAGTGATCGAAGCCCGCCCGGTAGCGAAGTTGACCTGGGCAATCTCGACCGCATCAAGCTTGCCCAAACGGCGCGATACCCGGTTCGCGCACGCTGCGCATGTCATCCCATCGATCGACAACTCTTCCCGAGTCACCACGGCCGTTCCATACTCAGATCGTACTTCCACCAGCGCCGAGCCGGTCAGGCGATGACCAAGAGGGTCTGACCCCGAAAGCCGCGCGATGACCAAGAGGGTCTGACCCCAACGGCCGCGTTCGGCAAGAAATCGACAAGATCACGCCACCCGGTCGGGGCGATACGGGTGAGGGCAGTACCGTAGAGCAAGCAGTTATGACCTCGACGGAACCGTACTCCCCCCGCACTCCGCCGCCGCCGGTGGCCATGCCGGGCCGAATGCTGCCCGTCGTCGAGCCTGAACCCGTTGCGGTCGAGCCTGAGAGCGAGCAACCCGACGATCTCGAACCGCCGCGCCGATCACGTCGAAAACTCCTCACCGCGCTGGCGTGGTGGCTTATCGCCATCGGCCTTGGGGTTATCGCCACGCTGTTGTTTCTCGACCGCGAGGTGACAACAACCCCCGACGAGGTCGATGCAGCTATCGACGAAGCCTTCTCGTCCACAACCGTCGCTCCCGACCGTGGGCCAGCCATCTACGGCACCGTGATCCAGTCGGTCGTGTTCATTCAGGTTGGCGATCCGGGCGACGAGACCGGCTCGATCGGAACCGGCACAATCATCAACGCTGATGGCACGATCATGACGTCAGACCACGTGGTCGACAGCGGCAAGGCCATCACGGTCACGTTCGCCGACGGCACCCGCAGTGGTGCGACAATCATCGATTCGCAACCCGAGCTCGACCTGGCCACTCTGATGCCCGACACCCTCCCTCAGGTCGTCGTCCCAGCAACGATGGGCGGCAGCGTCCCTATCGGAACTCGGGTGTACGCCATTGGCAACCCGCTCGGCCTTGGAGGCTCGTTCTCAACTGGGGTCGTGTCGGGACTTGATCGCTCATTGCCGCTCGGTGACGGCGGGTCGCTCGAGAACCTCATCCAATTCGATGCTGCCGTCAATCCGGGCAGCTCCGGCGGACCCTTGGTGAACGCCAACGGTCAAGTCGTCGGAATCGTGACTGCGCTCGTGAACCCCACGGGCTCGGACTTCTTTGCCGGGATCGGATTCGCCGTTCCCATCGAAATCGCCGGCGGCGCCGCTGGAGGACCAGAACAATGACGAATGACAATCTCTCGACGCCTACGGGTGGGTCGGTCCCACCGCCGCCTCCCATGGGAGCGAACCCTCCCCGAGGCGCGGCGCCAGCGACAGCCCCGACATCGGCCCCCGTGACGCAACCTGCCGTAAGCATTGCGCCGGACGCAGCAACAGCCTCCAGCCAGCCGCCGAAGGCCCCGCAGCAACGTCCACTGGAGCAGGTGCTCTACGAGGTGAAGAAGGTCATCGTTGGCCAGGACCTCCTTCTCGAGCAGCTCATCGTTGCGCTCTTGGCCAGGGGACACGTGTTGGTTGAAGGCGTGCCTGGCCTCGCGAAGACTCTCGCGATCAAGACCGTGGCCGAGTCGATCGGTGGCGAGTTTCAGCGAATCCAGTTCACCCCCGACCTTGTCCCTGCCGATCTCACGGGCACCAGGATTTACAACCAAAAGTCTGGCGAGTTCCAGACATCCCTTGGCCCGGTCTTCACCAACCTGCTGCTCGCCGACGAAATCAACCGGGCCCCGGCGAAGGTCCAGTCGGCGCTGCTCGAAGTCATGCAGGAGCGTCAGGTCACCATTGGCCGCGAGACACACAAGGTGCCGAACCCGTTCCTCGTGCTCGCCACCCAGAACCCGATCGAATCCGAAGGCACCTACCCGCTGCCCGAAGCTCAGCTCGACCGCTTCATGATGAAGGTGCTCGTGGGTTATCCAAGCCCCACCGAAGAGTTCGTCATCGTCGAACGGATGACGAGCGCGGTCGAGGCCGTCAGTCAGGTCATGACCACCGAGGAACTGCTCGAGCTACAAAAGGCCGCCGATCAGATCTACGTCGACCCAGCGCTTATCGACTACTCGGTACGGCTCGTCAACGCGACCAGAGCACCGCAAGCCGTGGGCCTCACCAATCTCGCGCCGTACATCACCCATGGCGCTAGCCCACGAGCGTCGATCAACCTGATCCTTACTGCAAAGGCCCTCGCCTTTGTACGAGGTCGCGACTACGCCCTCGCCCAAGATGTGCGAGACCTGGCCCTCGACGTGCTCCGTCATCGCCTGGTGCTGTCGTACGAGGCACTCGCCGATGGCGTGCGCTCCGACGACCTCCTGGCGCAGATCCTTCACACAATCCCCCTTCCTGAGGTGACGCTCCGTGAGCGCACAAACAACGTCCTCAACAACACCTGAGTCGCTCCTTCAGCGCCTCGACTGGGAGGTGTTGCGCCGTCTCGATGGGCGTCTGCAGGGCGACTACCGGACCGCGTTCCTCGGCGATGGCCTAGACGTCGCAGACCTGCGCGACTACCAGCCCGACGATGACATTCGCCGCATCGACTGGAACGTTACGGCGCGGATGGACACGCCCTTCGTCCGCCAATACGACGAAGATCGCGATCTCACCGCGTGGTTCCTCGTCGACCGGTCGGCATCGATGCAGTTCGGCCATGACGGACGCACGAAGGAAACCGTCGTTGCCGAGCTCGTGACTGCCCTCGCCCGGGTGCTGAGCAACCGGGGCAACCGCGTTGGCGCGGTTCTGTGGAACAACCAGATCGAGCGCACTGTTCAGCCGCGAACCGGCCGACCGCAAGTGCTGCGTCTGGCTCGACACCTTCTGACCGAACCTGGCGATGCCGGGGCCCAGACCAGCCTCGCTGGCCTTTGCGACGCTGGTTCGAACATCGCCCGACGACGCTCGATGGTCTTCGTCGTCTCCGACTTCGTTAGCGAACCGGGCTGGGATGTGGCCATGCGTCGCCTCGCCACTCGCCACGATGTGGCCGCGATTCGTGTGGTCGACCCGCAAGAGGTCGAGCTACCAAACGCCGGCTTGGTCGTTGTGCAAGATGCAGAGACCGGCGAACAAATGACGGTCGACACCGCAAACCCTCGATTCCGCAAGCGCTTCGCCGAAGCCGCAGCAGCAAGAGAGGCCGCGATCGACGACGCGGCAACGAAGGCAGGCGTTGACCTGTTCACGATCTCGACGACCGACGACCTCGCCCGTTCCCTTCTTGCGATGGTCGCACGCCGCAAGGGACGTCAGCGCCGATGAGTTTCCTCTGGCCGTTGGCGCTTGTTGCGCTCGTGCTCGTCCCGATACTCGTTGTCGGGTACTTGTGGATGGCCCGCCGCTCACGTTCGATCTCCCCGGACGCAACGCTCGGCGCTGGCTATGGCGATGTGGTCAACCTCGGATGGAAGCGCCACGTCTCTCCCCTTCTGATCCTCTTGGCGTTGACATCGATGCTTGTGGGCTTCTCGCGTCCGCAGGCCACCATCGACGTGCCCGAGTTCCGCAGCACCGTCGTCCTCGTCTTCGATACGTCGCAATCGATGGTCGCCGACGACGTCGAGCCCACCCGCCTCGACGCGGCAAAGGCCGCAGCGACCGCGTTCGTCGAGGCGCAAGACGACTCGGTCGAAGTCGGCATCGTGTCGTTCGGGTCGACCGGCGCCGCCACGCTGCGCCCCTCCGATGACCGGACGGCGGTGCTCGCTTCGATCGATCGGCTCGAACCAGCAGGTGGCACATCACTGAGTGAAGGCCTCTTCGCTGGGCTGAGCACCATTGCCAAGGAGCCGATCCTGTTTCTCCCGGACGAGAACGGTCAAGCGAACATTCCGCCGGTCGACTTCGGTGGCTTTGGGTCGGCAATCATCGTGATCTTCAGCGACGGCGAAGACACCACCGAGCAAGACCCAGCACCACTGGCCGAACTCGCCTCGACAAACGGCATTCGCATCTACCCGGTCGGCATCGGCACAACCGAGGGCGCCGTCGTCGAGCTCGAGGGGTTCTCGATGTCGTCAGCGCTCAACGAGGCGTCGCTCCAGGACCTCGCTGATCGCAGCAACGGCACCTACTTCCAAGCGGAAACGCTCGACGATTTTGCGTCCATTACCGACACGATTGAACGCGACCTCGAAGTGAACGAAGAGCTGTTCGAGCTCACGAGTTTCTTCGGCATCGGTGCGCTCGTTCTGCTCGCGCTCGCTGCTCTTGTAGCGATGGCGACGAAGGGACGGACGTTATGAGTTTCGCGTGGCCGCTCATGCTGCTCACCTTGCTGGTGCCGCTGCTTATCCTCATCGCCTACATCCTGATGCTGCGTCGGCGGAAGAACCGGGCGATCTCCTACGGCAGCCTCTCACTGATCCGCGAAGCCGAGCCGGGCTCAGCCCCGTGGAAGCGCCACGTGCCGACGGCACTGCTCTTGCTCGCGATGAGCAGTCTCGCAATCGGCTCAGCCCGACCTCAAGCCGTGGTGCAGGTTCCACTTAGCCGCACGTCGATCATCTTGGCGCTCGATGTTTCGTTGTCGATGTGCTCGACCGATGTTGCACCCAACCGGCTTGCCGTTGCCCAAGAAGCGGCGCGGATCTTTGTCGAGAACCGCGACGACGGCACCCAAATCGGTATCGTCGCTTTTGGTGGCACCGCCGAGCTGGTGGTGTCTCCGACGAACGAAACCGACGAGCTCGTCACGGCAATCGATGGCTTTACCGCATCGCTCGGCACGGGCATCGGCAACGCCACCCTGCGGTCGCTCGACGCAATTGCCGAGGTCAATCCTGACGTCGAGCGAGCAGCGCTCGATCTCAGTGACACCGTCGATCGCGCGGCCATAGAAGCATCGGGCGAGTACGTGCCTGACATTGTCGTCCTCCTCACCGATGGCGCAAACAGTCAGGGCATCGAGCCACTCGTGGCGGCCCAGCAAGCGTTCGATCGACAAGTTCGGGTCTTCACCATCGGCTTCGGTGGCGACGAAATTTCCGAGATGGTCTGCGCTCCCGACCAAATCGGCCCAAGCTCGTTCGCCCCCGGCTTTGGCTTCTCAAATGGCCGCCCCGACCTTGGTGACACCACCATCGAAGAACTCCGCCCGTTCCTCGTGATCGACGAGCCGACGCTCCAGCAGGTTGCTGACCTCACCGGCGGAGAGTACTTCCGAGCCGAAGACGCCGAGGCACTCATCGACGTGTTCAACCAGCTTCCCAGCCAGATCGTGCTCCAAGATCAAGACACGGAGATAACGGTGGCGTTTGTTGCGGCTGGTCTTCTCCTGCTGATCCTTGCCATCGGTGCCAGCCTCCGGTTCAACCGGGCCCGCTAACGCCGCTCGTTGCGCGCCGGGCGAAGGTCCGGACAGTAGCCTCACTGCCATGAGTTCGATCACGATTCCGTTCCCCGACGACTGGCACGTGCACTTGCGAGATGGCGACATGCTCGACGCTGTCGTTGGCTATACCGCCCGACGGTTTCGCTATTCGATGGTGATGCCCAACGTCGTTCCGCCGATCACCTCAACCGCCGAGGCCGAGAAGTATCGCGACCGGATCCTTGCAAGCACCCCCGACGATGCGGTCGACTTTCGTCCCGTAATGGCGCTGTACTGCTCGCCAGACATCGACCTCGCCGACCTTCGTGCTGGCATCGACAGCGGCGTCGTGGCGGCCGTCAAGTACTACCCCGCCGGTGCAACCACGAACTCCGAATCCGGAGGTACGTCGCTGCTCGCGTTCCGTGACCTGTTCGAGGTTTTGGCCGACACCGACACTCGCCTCCTGGTCCATGCCGAAGCAACCGACCCCGCAATCGACATCTTTGATCGCGAGGCCGCCTTCCTCGAAGACCAGCTCGCGCCGTTGTGCGAGGCCATGCCCGAGCTTCTCGTCACCGTCGAACACGTCTCGACTCGCGCTGGAGTCGACTTTGTGGCTACCCATCCGCAGTGCGCCGCCACGGTGACCCCGCACCACCTGGCCCGTGAGCGTTCGGACTTGCTCGCCGACGGCATGCGACCCGACCTGTACTGCAAGCCGGTGATCAACAGTAGCGACGACCAAGCTGCACTGATCGACGCGGCGACCAGCGGTGACCCAGCGTTCATGCTCGGTACCGATTCGGCACCTCACCCCACAACAGCAAAGTACGGGCCGAAGGCAAAGGCCGGAGTGTTCAACGCGGCGTATGGCCTTGAGGTCGTTGCCGACGTGTTCCGAAACCATGGGGCACTCGACCAGCTCGGTGCGTTTGTCTCGAGCAACGGATGTGCGGTGTACGGAGTTGATGCGCCCGAGGCAACGCTCGAGCTCTCCCATGAACCGGTCGACCGTGACTTGGCAACCGACTTGTCGACCTCGTCGGGCGACAGCGTCGTACTGTTCGGCACCGAAGAAGCCAGCCAGTGGACCGTCACCGTCCACAACTAACCGCGGACTCGCTCGTGCGGCTCTAGGCCTTCCCAGGCCATCCACAACGGACGTTGACGCCCGGCGAGTAGTGCACGACCGGGTCTTCGGTCGGCTGCGACAATCCGCAGGCAGCGACAAGCTCGTCGTTCCATTCGTTGACCGTCGCCCGATGCAGGGGCCATGGCTCGTGGTACATCGTGGCGTACGAGCGGTACTTCCAGAACGAGCCGTACAGCGCCCATCGAGACGTCAGGAAGTTGTCGAGCTCAGAGATCTCCTCAACCGGGATTTCGTCGCCGACCTCGACATCAACCAGTGACGTTGCGCCCGAGGGTTTCGGCCACCGGCGGGTGGCGTCGTACACGACTCGGTCACCGGTTCCCGAAAGGTCATTCGTTGCGGGCGTGCCGTCCGCATGTGTTCGGGTCACCGACATCGTCGACCAGAAGTACGGCACCTGGTACGACGCCCGAGCGGTCACCACAGCAGGCAGTGACGAGGCCTCGAGCGACCAGAACCACACACCCGGTTCGCCACTTGGGCCGTAGACATAGCTGCGGACGTTGGTCTCAGGGAAGTGGAGGATCTTCTCCATCGCTGGCGCACCGGGAATGTCGACTTCCATTTCGAAGGGCACCAGGCCAACCCACGCCGAGCCATCGAAGCTCTCGACTGTCAGACCATCTGGGACCAACGCCTGCACTTCCTCGACGGGAAAGCGCCAGTGAAGCATCGTGAGGTTCAACCAACGCATCCGCATCGGGGTCCGGTTGATCGTGTGCGGGCAGATCCGGGGGTATCGGTCGGTCACAGAGTCCTTAACCAGCTGTCGTCGTGAATGTTGCGGAGTAGTCGCCGCCGGAACGATCGGTGACGTCTCGGACCACCACGGTCAACGTCTCGCCGCCAACCACCGTCGTGGAAACCTCACTACTGATGTTGTCCTCGCTTACATCGTCGTTCGACGCAACGAGCTCGTTTGCAGCGTTGTAGATCTCGACGAACGGGTCGAAGCCGCCAGCGGTCTCGACCTGCACCGTCAGCGTTACCGGTCCGGGCTCAACGGGACCGGCTTCATCCTCATCGTCATCAGGATCGGCGGGATCTGTCGGCTCGACGACTCCCCCAACGCTCACGTTCCAGGCGTGGATCGTGCCACCAGCCAAGAGGTCGGTTCGCCGCTGGACAGCATCGTTCTCAATAATGAGGTCTTCGCGTTCCACGCGCTCGGGAGACCACTCAAGGCAATCGACAGGGCCGCTTCCGGTCGTTGCTCGGGATCGGTTGATCAGCCAGTAAGGCTCACCTCGGAACGTTCCACTGATCAAGTTGTGGGTGATATCCCAGCGGGTACACGTGCTCTTGCCATCGAATCCGAACTCGCCGTCCTGGGTGCTCGTGAATACCGACCGGACTTGGAGCCCGTTCGTCGTGTTGTTCACTTCGCGAATGCGCCAATCCCAGAGCTTGCTGGTGCGTTGCCCCTCCGCCCAAGCTTCGGGATCACTGGTGTCCTTGATGGCCGGTCCAAGCACGTCGAACGCGTTCTCAGCGCGAGACGAGTTGATGCTCTGTGTGTAGACGGCGAAGGTCCGTTGGAGGGCTGCGATCTGCGGGTGATCGGTGTCGGCGGCGATCAGCTCACCGGCAACCGCATCGATCTCGGACAAGTCGACATTGCCGACGCAGAAGGTTTCGGGCGGTGGTGAAGGAGCTTCCACCCACCCTGCAAGCAGCTCAGCCACATCAGCGCCGGACACCGCAGTGAGCGGCCCAGAAGCAATGCCGTTGTCGTCGATGCTCACCGAGACGATGCCCACGACCTGCCCACGCTGGTCGATCATCGGCCCTCCGCTGCTTCCGATGATCACGTCCGCATCGGTGCGGACAAGCGAGGCAGGCTGGGTCTCATCGATCGATGCCACTCGACCAACAGTCATGGTTTGGGGCAACGCAACGGGTTGGACGATCGCCGCCACTTCTACACCCACGCGAGCAGCGCTTGCCGAGAATTTGAGCGGCGTTGAGTCGACAACTGGTTCGGCCAGCTCGAGTACGGCCACGTTTCGTTCAGGGTCCCGACCGAGCACCGTTGCTTCGATGCTCTGGCCGTTAATCGCCACGGCGATTTCAGCAGCTTCCTCGATAACGGCGGCACTGGTGTACATCACCGAGTCGCTCACGAGGAACGCGGTTCCCTGCCGTGTGGTATCGCAGGCAACAGCGGTAACGCTGCCGACAGCACTGCGCGAAATCTCGAACAGCTCGGCGAAGTCACGAATGGGTGGCACGGCGGTCGTGGTCGTTGGATCGAGAACTTCCGGGCTAGCAGCAGGAAGCGTGGTGCTCGTCGACGTCGATGTCGTCGGATTCGTCGACCCCGCCGAATCGATCGACGACTCACTTGTCTCCGGAGGCGATTCGCGCACAAGCAGAAAGCTCCCAACACCGACGGCAAGAAGCAGAAGGCCAATGCCAGCACCGAGCGCAACACTCCTCATCGTGTCACTCGGTCCCGAAGCCATACGCCGATGGTAATGGCCAACCAGCGCACAGAAGGATCATCCGGGAGCAACCCCGACACCCCTTCAAAAAGATTTCTGCCCGAAAACCGACCTGTCCGGTCTGAAACGGGGCAGAGATCTCACGTGGGCTGGAGGAGGCGAATGGGAATGGGCACTTCGCGGGCTCGTAACCATTCGCCGAGGCTCTTTGCCTGAGCGTCGGGACGGGTCGAGGCCGCCACGCCGTCGCCGAGCAGTCCAACGATCACGAAGTTGAGGGCCCGGACGTTCGCGAAGCGATACCGCTCGACTGGCAGTGACGCACATTCAGGAAGGAGTTCCTGAAGCGTCTCGCTGGTGAGGAACGCATCGAGCCACTGCCACTCCTCCTCCTTGCGGGCAAAGACCCCGACGTTGGCATCGCCGCCTTTGTCTCCGGACCGGGCACCGATGATGGTGCCGAGCGGGGCGAGGGCGGTCGGCTCTTCCCGCAGCGGCACGGGAGCGTCGGCAGTCGGGAGCTCGATTGGCTGGGAGTCGACCACGGGCGAGGCGGACGAGACGGTAGTTGTCGTCCCACCAAGCAAGGTGACCTGCGCTGGCACCGCGTCCCGTGGAATTCGGGCGGGTGCATAGACACCGAAGGGGTGGGCTCCCTTCGGCGCTCCGCTGAGCGAATGCATGCCCGGGATACTCGCCAGCGCTGTCTGGACAACAGCGTCGGAAAACGCTCGACCGACCTTCTCCTGGTCGCGATCTTTCACCGTGATTGTCCATCGAGCGGTCGCCATATCGTTGGTGAGCGGGTCGACGTGGTCGGTTCGGCTGAGCTCGATCGACACGTGGTCAACATCATCGGTCGTGAACGGATACGCATCCCAGAAGACCGCTTCACACATCTCGGCCTTGGCATCAATATCGAGCCCGACAAGACCGAGCGTCGCCGAATTACGGAACCCGCCGACGTGGTTAGTCGCCACTTTCAGCTCAGCGGGAGGGAGCTCGCCCCGAATTCCAGACACCCGCACTCGATCGGGCGCGACCTGGTCGAGCTGAACCGTATCGAAAAGAGCAGTGACGTCGGGCCCCAGATACGCCGGAGCACCGATTTCGTAGAGCAACTGGCTCGTCACCGTTCCGACCGAGACCAGTCCGCCAGTGTCGTCATGCTTACCGACAACACTCGAGCCGTCGGCGGCAATCTCGGCCCAGGGGTAGCCGACACGGGGGCGTCCGGTATTCCAGCCGGGGATTTCGGTGAAGAACGAATAGTTACCGCCGGTCGCCTGGCCGCTGCATTCGATGATGTGCCCTGCAGCGACGGCGCCGGCGAGCTGGTCGAGGTCGGTTGGCGTCCAGTTGTGGTGCCATGCTGCCGGGCCGCACACGACCGCAGCATCGGTAACGCGCCCGGTGATGACGATGTCGGCGCCGTTGCGTAGTGCGTCGACGATGCCCCAACATCCGAGATACGCGTTCGCGGTGAGAATCTCGGCGGCGTTTGGCAGTGAGAGGTCGTCCCGGAACGGCAGAAGATCATCGAGGCGATCGAGCACATCATCACCGTCGATGTAGGCAATGGTCGGCGACAGTCCGAGTGTGTTGGCGACCTCAGCAACCGCTTCGGCACAGCCGTCGGGGTTCAACCCACCAGCGTTCGTCACGACCTTGATGTTCTGGTCGAGGCAGGTGCCCATCACCTGTTCCATCTGCGACACGAAGGTGCGTGCGAATCCCTTGCCGGGATGCTTCGCCTGCACCCGCTTCAAGATCAACATGGTCAGCTCGGCGAGCCAGTCGCCCGTAAGCACGTCGATCGGACCACCTTCGACCATTTCAATCGCAGCCGAGGCTCGATCTCCGAAGTAGCCCGAGCAGTTTGCGATTCGAATCGGATCGGACGCTTTGGTCATGGGGTCAGCTTGGCATGAATCAACTTGGGAGGGCGGAGAGCTCGACGAGCAGATCCCCAGCGTCGACCCGGTCACCCACCGCAACGAGCACCTCGCCAACGATGGCGGGGCCCGAGCTCACGATTTGGTGTTCCATCTTCATGGCCTCAACGACGACAAGCAGCTGACCTTCGGACACCTCGTCTCCCGGCGCGACGTTCACGGCGAGAACGGTTCCGGGTAGCGGCGAGTGTGGTCCGCTTCCGGACACGCCCGACTCGGGTTGGACGAACGTGGGTGTTGGCGCAAACGAGGCATGGCCTACCGGCGACAACACGTGCACGTTGCCATCCACGAGAACAGACATCGAGTAACGGACGCCATCGACTTCGACGGCGTAGTCGCCATCGGGGCTATCGGCCGGGCGGGACAGAACCCGCACGTCATGTTCTGGCCGAACGTCATCGGGCATCGCCCCGTCGTCGCCGGGCTCGGGCCATTGGCCGGTGAGCACCGTCATGGTTGTGGGCTGGGTGGAGTCGACGCGGTATTCGATCAGATGGGTCGCATCGTGTTCGTTCCATGAACGGCGTTGACCCTGGGTGCGGAGATTCCGCCACCCCGATGGAGCGAACTCGGTGGGCGAACCCGCTCGCTCGAGCTGTTCGGCTGCGAGCGTTGCCGCGATGAGCGCGGCGAGATGGTCGGCGGCGGGCAGCCCGTCGGTGGTGACCTCGGGGTGTTCCTCCAGGTACTTGGTGTTGACCTTGCCAGCCCGGTAGTCGGGTTCGGCCATGATGTTCGCCAGCGTTCTCAGGTTGGTCTTCACCCCGGCGATTGCCGAGCCTCGCAACGCACGCCCAAGAACTGCAGCGGCATGTCGGCGAGTGGCTTCGTAGGCAACGACCTTGGCCAGCAACGAGTCATAGTCGGGCGACACGATCGAACCGGTCCGGACGCCCCGCTCCACGCGCACATGTTCGCCGAACTCACATCGAACGATCGTGCCGGTGTCGGGCATCCACCCGTTCGCCGGGTCTTCGGCCACAACCCGCACTTCGATTGCATGCCCCATGACCTCGACCTCGTCCTGGGAGACGGGAAGGCGCTTGCCATCGGCGACCAGCAACTGGAGCTCGACGATGTCGACGCCAGTGACTTCTTCAGTGACCGGGTGCTCGACCTGCAAGCGAGTATTCACCTCGAGGAAGGTGATGCTTCCGTTGTCGCCAACGAGGAACTCGACCGTTCCCGCCCCCTCATAGCCAATGTGCTTGGCCAGCGCCAGCGCACCATCGGTGAGCTGCTTGCGAAGGTCTGACGACAGGTGAGGCGCCGGCGCTTCCTCCACGATCTTCTGGTTTCGGCGTTGGATCGAGCACTCGCGATCGCCCAGGTGCAGCACGTTGCCAAACCCGTCGGCGATGATCTGCACTTCGATATGTCGACCGTGCTCGATGTAGGGCTCGATGAACACGGTGCCGTCGCCAAAGGCAGCTTCAGCTTCCCTGCTGGCCGCTTCGATCGCCGGGCCAACATCGATGTGCTGTCGAACAATCCGCATGCCTCGGCCACCGCCACCAGCAGCGGCCTTCACGAGCACAGGCATCGTCAGGCCGGCAGGGGCCCGTCCGGGCACGACCTCCACGATGGGTGAGGTCGGGACGCCAGCTTGCGTCGCCGCGATCTTCGCTGAAATCTTGTTGCCGAGTAGCCGAATCTGACGTGGCTGCGGGCCCACCCACGTGAGCCCGGCGTCGATCACTTCTTGAGCAAAGTCGGCGCTCTCGGCAAGGAATCCGTACCCAGGGTGAATGGCATCGGCGCCCACACGCTTCGCCGCCTCGATGACGACCGACCCTTGCAAATACGACTCGGAAGGCGTCGCACCACCAATGCGAACGGCCGTGTCGACCGCGTCGAGGTGCATGGCGTGCTCGTCGGTGTCGGAGTAGACGCCAACCGTCGCAATGCCGAGCCGGTGCGCAGTGCGCGCAATACGGCAGACCACTTCACCACGATTCGCAATCAACAGCTTTGAAATCAATGCCGCCACACTCCGTACTCGGTCGCGCCTTCCACCACATTCGAATGCACTGCGGACAGGGCAAGGCCAAGAACCGTACGGCTATCGGCTGGATGGATGATTCCATCGTCCCACAAGCGGCCGGTCGCAAAAAGGGCCGTTGACTCTATTTCGATCTGCCCCTCGAGCGCCTCCTTTTGGGCGCTCAGGGCGGCTTCATCGACCTCGATTCCGCGACCAGCTGCCGCGTTTCGAGCGACTATGTCCATGACGCCCGCAAGTTGCTTGGGGCCCATGACCGCAATCCGGTGGTTTGGCCAGCTGAAGATGAAGCGAGGGTTATACGCCTTTCCTCCCATGCCGTAGTTGCCTGCGCCATAGCTTGCGCCAACCATGAGGTTCAGGTGGGGCACCGTCGAGTTCGACACCGCGTTGATGAGCTTTGCGCCATTTCGGATGATGCCGCCCTGTTCGGCAGCGGTTCCGACCATGAACCCGGTGATGTTGTGCAGAAACAACAGTGGCGTGTTCGTGCGGTTGCACAGTTGGATGAACTGTGCGCCCTTGGCCGCTTCCTCGCTGAACAGAATGCCGTTGTTGCCGAGAATGCCGATCGGAAAGCCGTGCAGAGACGCCCAGCCGCAGACCAGCTTGTCGCCGTAGAGCGGCTTGAACGCTTCGAAGCGGCTGCCATCGACGAGGCGTGCAATGACCTCGAGCATGTCGAACGGCACCCGAACGTCGGCCGACGCGCATCCTGCAAGCTCGTCGACCGGATACAGCGGTGGCTCGGATGCTTCGGTCGGCCCCGGTCCGAGCTTCTCCCACTGCAGATGGCTGATGATCTGGCGAACATGACGGAGCCCGTCGAGCTCGTCGGCAGCGAGGTAGTCGGACAGGCCGCTCGTGGTGCTGTGCATCTCGGCTCCGCCGAGCGTCTCCTCGTCAACGATCTCGTCGATCGCCATCTTCACGAGTGGCGGCCCACCGAGGTACGCCGTGCCGCGCTCGGCCACGAACACGGTGTAGTCACTCATGCCTGGGGTGTACGCGCCGCCCGCAGTATTCGGCCCGAAGGCCACGGTGATGGTGGGGATGCCGAGCTTGGACAGTTGGGTGATGTTGCGGAACTGTTCGCCGCCTCGCACGAAGATGTCTGCTTGCCGTGGCAGCTCAGCGCCCGCCGACTCTTGCAGATGCACGACCGGCAAGCGGTTCTCGCGAGCGACCTGGTAGGCGCGTGACACCTTCTCGAGCGTGTTGGGGTTGGCCGAGCCGCCGCGGTACGTCATGTCGGACCCGATGATCATGACCTCGACGCCGGCGACGGTGCCGATGCCTACTGCTGCGCCCACGCCAACCGGGTCTTGGGTTCCCCAGCCAGCGAGTGGGCTGAGCTCGAGAAACGCCGAGTCAGGGTCGACGAGCAACTCGATCCGTTCCCGCACCAGGAGCTTGCCGCGCCGATGATGACGGTCGACGTAGCGCTGTCCGCCGATGGTCGGTACCGACGCCAGTTCGGCCTCGACCAGACCCCACATCTCGCTCATCGCCGCGATGTTCTCGCGGTACTGCTCGGAGCTGGTATCGAGCCGAGATTGAAGCACAGCGGTACGAGCGGTACTAAACATGGCGGCACAGTACCACGGCGCAAGCAGTCGCCCGAAGACGAGCAGGCGTACCGAATAGCTAGCTGCAACACTGGCTGTATGTCCTCGCTCTCACTCCCACCGATCGTCACGGTTGCAGACCTCCGCTCCGCCAATCCCGATACCGTCGTCTGCGATTGCCGGGCCTACCTGGATGACCGAGAGGGCGCCGACGCGTACAACCAGGGACACATCCCAGGCGCCCGATTCGTCGACCTCGAGACCGTGCTGTCGAGCACGCCCGGGCCGGGCGTCGGGCGACATCCACTCCCCTCCCCCGTGGCCTTTGCCACCGGCTTGTCTCAGCTCGGCATCTCCGCTGAGGCGCCCGTCATTGCCTACGACGACGCTGGAGGCATGATCGCCGGACGGCTCGTGTGGATGCTGCGGACCCTCGGTCAGCCCGCAGCGCTTCTCGATGGAGGAATCGACGCATGGGATGGAGAGCTCGCAACGTCACCTCCCGAAATCCTCACCACCGAGACGCCCGTCCGCCCATGGCCAAGCGGCGCGACCGTGAACGCTGAGGAAGTCGACCAGATCATCGCCGAAGGCGGGCTCGTCATCGATAGTCGTGGACCCGACCGCTACGCCGGGCTCGTCGAGCCGATCGACCCCGTGGCCGGGCACGTCCCCGGTGCCAAGAACCTCCCCTTCGCCGGGAACCTGAGCGACGGCATGTTCATCGGCAGCGACGCACTCGCCCAACGGTTCACTGACGCTGGTGTGGACGCCGACACGGTCTACTACTGCGGTTCGGGAGTCAGCGCCTGCCACAACATGTTGGCCGCCGAAGCGTCCGGGTTCGGTCGCGGGCGCCTGTATGTAGGGAGCTGGAGCGGCTACTGCACGAGGTCGGAGACGTCGACCTGAGCTGACCCGGCGAGGGCATGCTTGCCCAGGAAGCCTCGGACGAGCCGCCCGATGCGTTCGTGCCGCTCCCAGATGACCATGTGGCCAGCATCGTCGAACATATGCAGTTCTGCATCGTCGAGCTCAGCTGCGAGCTCGGCGACTTGAGACGACGAGATCAACAAGTCTTTTGATGCGCCAATCACAAGCGCCGGGATACCGAGTGAACCGAGCCGTCCTCGAACGTCATGGTCAGCAAGCGCTGCGGTTGCGTCGGTGCGAACGTCCTCGTCGCACTGCTCAAACTGGCGCAACACCTCGTCGATCATGTGCAAGCTCGGGTTTTTTCCGAACACGCTCAGGCCTGCCCCAACGCGCAGCCGTTCGCTTTGGGGGATGAGCACCTCCGGGATCGGCAGCCCTCCAGCACGTAGGGCCACGCCGTGGCGCTTGGTCTTGAGCGATGCTGCTGTCGCAATCAGGATGAGTGACTGCACTCGCGCCGTAAGTTCACCAGGTGCGTTCGCTGCGAAACTCATGATGGCCATGCCGCCCATCGAGTGCCCCATGAGCGCAGCTGCGTGAACGTCGAGTTCAGTAAGCACAGCAGCAAGGTCTTCGCCGAGTTGCTCGGAGCCATATCCGGCCGTACCCGAAGTTGAGTCGCCATGACCTCGCTGTTCGACCGCCAGAAGTTGATATCCGGCGTCGAGCAGCGCTGGTGCGAGCGGTCCCCAATCATGACGGTTCGCCGTCAGTCCGTGCACGCACACGATCGTTGGCCCGTTGCCCACAGTCACGGTCGAGATCTTTGCGCCATCAGCAAGGGTGACGAACCGCTGTTCACCCTCGGGGAACGCAACCCGGCGGCCACCGAGGGGATCCGGGTTTCGGCGCCACTTCGACACCAATCGCTTGCCTGCAAGGCCACCAGCGAGCGCAACACCGACGCCAGCAGCAGGAAGAGCGATGCGCTTTTGAACCATGCGTCAGTCTCGCAAGAAACCAATGGTTCGGCTCGCCACCGGCACGAAATCCGCCCACAAATGGCGAATGTCACGCGATCCAACCCTCGATTCGGGGGTTCTGTGACAGGTCTGACACGCGTAGGCCGGACGGCCAGAACCTCACCTCATACCCTTTAGGTGCGCCCCAAAACGACCGTTGGCGTAAACGCATCGATCCCAAAGGGCCCAATGTCGAACAAGCAAACTCCTCTAGAACCTCGCGCGTTGCCGCTCGGCGACTCTCCCGCCAACGCCTGGTCCTCCAACTCCTGGAACTCACCAGAAGCCTGGTTCACCGACGCCCGGGTCAACATCATCTCGGGCCTCGTTGTCGCTCTCGCCTTGATCCCGGAAGCCATCTCATTCTCGCTGATCGCTGGTGTTGACCCGAAGGTCGGGCTCTACGCCTCGTTCTCGATTGCGATCCTCATCGCATTCACCGGCGGACGCCCGGGCATGATCTCCGCTGCCACGGGCGCCATGGCCCTCGTTGTCGTCCAACTCGTCGCCGACCACGGAATCGGTTTCCTCTTCGCAGCCACAATCCTCGCCGGCATCCTTCAGGTCGGCATGGGCTACCTCGGCGTTGGCGAGCTCATGCGGTTCGTTCCTCGAACTGTCATGATCGGCTTCGTCAACGCACTGGCCATTCTGATCTTCCTCGCTCAAGTTCCCGAGATCCTTCTCGACACCGAGGTCCACGGCCTGGTCGACTCGGTCTGGCAGCTGATCAAGCTTCCGTTCACGCTCGCCACCGGCGGCGGCCCTGACGGGCTTGGCCTCAACATCTTGATGATCGGTATCGGCCTCGCCATCATCTACGGATTGCCTCGCATCACGAAGGCAGTGCCTTCACCACTTGTGGCCATCATCGCCATCGGCCTCGCTGCGTACGCAATGGACCTCGACCTTCGCCTCGTAAGCGACATGGGCGAGCTTCCCGATGAGCTCCCATGGTTCGCACTACCCGATGTGCCGTTCTCGATGGAGACCTTCCAGATCATCCTTCCGTACTCGATCACCCTGGCACTTGTGGGCTTGCTCGAATCGTTGCTTACCGCCCAGCTCCTCGACGACATGACCGACACCGACTCGGACAAGAACCTCGAGTCCCGAGGCCAAGGCGTTGCGAACATCGCCACCGGCTTCCTCGGCGGCATGGCCGGCTGCGCCATGATCGGTCAGTCGATGATCAACCACGGCTCTGGTGGTCGCACCCGCCTGTCGACCCTCGCCTCGGGCGTCTTCCTACTCATCTTGGTGATGGGCCTCAGCGAGTGGGTCGGTCAGATTCCAATGGCCGCCCTCGTCGCCGTCATGATCATGGTCTCCGTTGGCACCTTCGACTGGGCCAGCATCTCCCCTTCGATGCTCAAGAAGATGCCAAAGACCGAGACCGCTGTCATGGCAGCGACCGTCGCCATCGTGGTGCTCACCCACAACCTCGCCTTCGGCGTAGGCGCTGGCGTCGTGCTCTCCGCAATCTTCTTCGCCCGCAACGTGTCGCGCCTCGTACGGGTCACGAGCGTCGTCGACCCTGACAACACCGAACGACTCTTCGCTGTCAGCGGCGAACTGTTCTTCGCGTCGACCAATACCCTCGCCCACGCATTCGACTACGACGCCGTCGAAGTTGACCGGGTCGAGATCGACCTGTCGAACGCCCGCATCTGGGACTCCTCATCGGTTGTCGCACTCGACGCCGTCGTCGCCAAGTTCGCCGAACGCGACATCGAAGCGCACCTCGTTGGCCTCAACGAGCACGCCGAGCGCCTCCACCAGCGCACCACCGGCGTAGGCGCCGGGCATTAATTCCTCGACACTGCCGGTCGAGATCCGCAGCGACCGACAGTTCGCTACGCAAGCTCAGAAGATTTGTGAAGGATTTGATACCCCACAGGGTCCAAATCCTTCACAAATCTCAAGTAGACGCCGCCTCCGGCGTACAGCCTGCGTGGCGATTGAACGCTCCCCCTGAAAGGGAGCACAGGCGGAATTCCGTGCCGCCAAAATCGGCGATGAAGTCGCTGGCGGCTTAGGAATTTCTGTGAAGGATTTGATACCCCACAGGGTCCAAATCCTTCACAAATCTACGCCTCGTTCCAGCCGGAGATTGCTTTGACTTCGAGGAATTCCTCGATGCCCCACTCGCCACCTTCGCGGCCGTTGCCGCTTTGGCCGTAGCCACCGAACGGTGCACCAGCACCTCGGGACAGGCCATTCATCTCGACCATGCCAGAGCGAAGCTGGCGGGCAACTCGGCGGGCCTTGTCGTTATCGGTGGTCTGGACGTAGTTGGTCAGTCCGTACGGGGTGTCATTGGCGATGGCGATCGCTTCTTCCTCGGTGTCGAACGGGGTGATCGAGAGCACGGGGCCGAAGATCTCTTCGCGTGCGATCGTCATGTCTGGGTCGACGTCAGCGAACACGGTGGGCTTGACGAAGTAGCCCTTGTCGAACCCATCGGGGCGGCCGGTGCCACCAGCGATAAGGCGAGCGCCTTCTTCTTCGCCCTTTGCGATGAGGCCCTGGATCTTGTTCCACTGAACTTCGCTGACAACGGGCCCGATGTGGCGGCCTTCCTTGCTCGCAATGTCGACTGCAGTCTTCTCGGCAACTTCCTGGGCGGTCTCAACAGCCTGGTCGTAGATCGAGCGCTCGACGAGCATGCGGGTCGGGGCGTTGCACGACTGACCAGAGTTGCTGAAGCAATGACGGACGCCGCGAACGACGGCCTTCTCGTCGGCATCGGCGAACACGATGTTTGCGCCCTTGCCACCGAGCTCCAACGCGACTCGCTTGACCGAGTCGGCAGCGTTCTTGGTGATGGCAACACCAGCGCGGGTCGAGCCGGTAAACGACACCATGTCGACGTCTGGATGGCCCGAAAGCTGCGTACCAACGCCGACACCATCACCGTTGACCATGTTGAACACGCCTGCAGGGAAGCCAGCTTCGTGCACCATCTCAGCAAACAGTGCCGAGCTGAGCGGAGCGATCTCGCTTGGCTTGAGCACCATGGTGCAGCCAACGCCGAGTGCGGGAACAACCTTGAGCGTGACCTGGTTCATTGGCCAGTTCCACGGGGTGATCAGGGCACAGACACCAACGGCTTCGTACAGGATTGCGTTGTCGGGAGCATGGTCGCCGAGTGGACGTTCGAACTCGAACTCCTTGAGTGCGCGGATGATGCTCTTGATGTGCCCAGCACCGGCGCCAACTTGAGCAGTCGAGGCAAGCGCCATCGGGGCACCCATCTCTGTCGAGATCGCTTCGGCCATTTCGGCGCTACGAGCCTTGTAAATCTCGAGCAGGTTCTCGAGCATCTCGATGCGTTCGCTGACCGGGCGCATCGACCATGCGGGAAACGCAGCCTTGGCTGCAGCGACGGCGGCGTTGGTGTCGGCTTCGCCTCCGAGCGAGATGACCGCACACGCTTCTTCGGTTGACGGATCGACGACCTCGAAGTCGTTTGCGACCGCTGGTGCCACCCACTCACCGTTGATGTAGAAGTTGCGGCGATCGATCATCGTGTCAGACATGTGTTACTCCTGATTGCGTTGCAGTGCAGTCAAGTTAGCCGCCCATGCGACTGAACAAGTGATCAGCCCATTTTCACTATCGAAGTGCTGTACAGGTGCTGGCCGCATCGGTATGGTGACAGCACAACTTCATACGCCATCAACCGAAGTGAGAGAGCGCCGAATTCGTTCGGCCGCCGAAGGTGCAAGGTTCGTGAGCCGCCAAGCTCCCGGGTCGAAACTCTCAGGCAAAAGGATCGCCTCGGTGGCATCTCTGGAGAGCCGAATCATTCGATTCGCACCGACGGGGCTTCAATCTCTCAGGTTCAGGACAGGGTCACACTCAAGGCACCCGCCTTGAGTGTTTTTCGTTTTGACTGGACCCGACATGACCCCTCCCCCAGAAGCCGACACCCAAGCTCCACTGCACCGAACGGCATTGTTCGATTGGCACGTTGCCGCAGGCGGGCGAATGGTCGATTTCGCCGGATGGGAGCTACCCGTCTTCTACCAAGGTGCCATCGACGAACACCACGCAACGCGATCGTCGGTGGGCATGTTCGACATCGACCACATGGGCCAGATCGAAATATCAGGCCCCAACGCCGTTCGCTATGTCGACTCGTTGGTGACATCCGATATGACAACCCTGCCGGTGTCACACGCGAAGTACGGACTGCTTTGTGCTGACGACGGCGGCGTCATCGACGACGTCATCGTCTATCGCACGAGCGAGGAGACAATGCTCGTCGTCGTCAACGCTGCGAACCGGACCACCGACTACGCGTGGATCGTGGAACATGCAGCTGCTCGTGATGTGTCGATCGTCGATCGGTCTGATGCGCTCGAGATGATCGCCATTCAGGGCCCCAAGGCCGTCGAACTCGTCAACAGCGTTGCGCCCGGCGTTGCCGACATCGAGCGCTTCACCTCCGCGACCATCGAGCTCTTTGGCACGACGGCGATGGTTGGACGAACCGGGTACACCGGTGAAGACGGCGTCGAGCTCTACATCGAAGGCGGGGTCGTCGATGTGTGGACTGGGCTACTCGATCAGGCGTCCAACCTCGGAATCGATGCCACGCCGGTCGGCCTTGGTGCGCGTGACAGCCTGCGTTTCGAGCCTGGATACCCGCTGTATGGCCATGAGCTCAGCCGCGACATCAACCCGCTCGAGGCCCGACTCAGCTGGGCGGTCGATTTCACCGACGAGGCCGGCAACGAGAAGCGCTTCATCGGCGCTGACGCGCTACGTGGTATTGCCGAAGCTGGCATCACCCGACGCCTAGAGACCTTGACCATGATCGACAAGGGCGTGCCTCGCGAGGGTTCGGTCGTCGTCGACCTCGATGGCAACGAGCTCGGCCCTGTGGTCAGCGGCATGTTCGCTCCGACCGCCGACGCATTCGCGTGCAACGCGTTCATCCCGCGAGCGCACGGCGCCGTCGGCACCGAACTCGCCGTCAGCATCCGCGGTAAGGCCAAAGCTGCCGTCGTGGCCAAGCGCCCGCTGTACCGCCTCTAACAACCCATCCACTTCGCCCCTGTTCGTTCGTTTCACCCGACACCCGAAAGACATCCGACATGCCCAACGCTGATTCCCCTGACAACCAACTCGTCGAGCGCACGTTCGTCGACCGGCACAACGGTGCAGACACCGATGAGAAAGCCAAGATGCTCTCGAGCATCGGCGTGGCGACGCTCGACCAACTCATCGCCGAAACCGTGCCGGCCAACATTGCGTTCGACGGCATGCTGCAGCTGCCCGACGCGATGAGCGAAGTCGAAGCCCTCGCCGACCTCCGTTCGCTTGCTGATCAGAACGTCGTCCTTCGGTCGCTTATCGGTCAGGGCTACTACGACACGTTGACCCCAACGGTTGTGCTTCGCAACGTGCTTGAAGATCCCGGTTGGTACACGGCCTATACGCCGTACCAGGCGGAGATAGCGCAGGGACGTCTTGAGGCACTGCTGAACTTTCAGACGATGGTCGCCGACCTCACCGGCATGGAGATGAGCAACGCCTCGCTCCTCGACGAAGCCACCGCTGCTGCCGAAGCAATGACGATGGCCCGCCGCCTCAAGGGCCGTAAAAGCACGGCAAGCACGTTCGTTGTGTCCGACCGCTGCCATCCGCAGACGCTCGACGTCGTGCGCACCCGCGCCACCCCGCTCGGGATCAACCTGATCATTGGCGATGTCTCCGCGGCGACCTTTGACGACGACGTCTTTGGCGTCCTCGTGCAATACCCCGACACGCGCGGTTCAGTCGAGAGCTTCGAGGCATTGGCTGCCAAGGCACACGACGCAGGAGCGTTCGTGGTTGCGGCCACCGATCTCCTCGCCTGCTCGATGCTCACTCCGCCAGGCGAATGGGGCGCCGACATCGTGGTGGGCTCATCACAGCGCTTTGGTGTTCCGCTCGGGGCTGGCGGCCCGCATGCAGCCTTCCTCGCGACAGCCGAAGCGAACGCTCGCAGCCTTCCTGGTCGTCTAATCTCGGTGTCGAAGGATCGCCACGGCGCCCCAGCGCTTCGCATGGCGTTGCAGACCCGCGAGCAGCACATTCGCCGCGATTCGGCCACGTCGAATATCTGCACTGCGCAGGTGCTTCTGGCAGTCATGGCCTCGATGTACGGCGTATACCACGGCCCTCGTGGCATTCGATCGATCGCCACAACAGTGAACGCCCGAGCATCGATGCTCGCCGCCACCGCTACCGCAGCGGGTTACACCATCGAGTCATCAGCGTTCTTCGACACGATCACCATCACCGGCGGACCCGAGCTCGGTGCGCTTGGCAGCAAGGCCGTCGCTGCAGGCTTCAACCTTCGCCAGCACGACGATGGCGCGGTCGGCATCGCTATCGACGAGACGATCACCGAGGCTGACCTCGCCGCACTCACGACAGCACTGTTTGGCAGTCAACCCGAGCAAGCCAACAGCGCAATCCCGAGCGCACTTCGACGAACCAGTCCGTTTATGACCCACCCGATCTTCAACAGCCATCACTCCGAAACCGAGATGCTCCGCTACATCACGAGCCTGCGCAACAAGGACCTGTCGCTTGCGCATTCGATGATCCCGCTCGGCTCGTGCACGATGAAACTGAACGCGACGAGCGAGATGATCCCCATCACCTGGGAGGGCTTCGCCCGGATCCATCCGTTCGCTCCGATCGAACAGCAGCAGGGGTACGCCGAGCTCGCGCGTCGCCTTGAAGCGTGGCTTGCCGAGATCACCGGCTTCGCCGCGACCTCGCTGCAGCCAAATGCCGGGTCGCAAGGTGAATACGCCGGCCTGCTCACGATTCGCTCGTTCCACAAGGCCAACGGCGATGCAGCCCGACACATTTGTCTCATCCCCGATTCGGCACACGGCACCAACCCGGCGTCAGCAGTAATGGCTGGCATGACGGTTGTTGCGGTTGGCACCGACGAGGACGGCAACATTGACGTTGCCGACCTCGAAGCAAAAGCGATCGAACATGCCGACGAACTCGCAGCGCTCATGGTGACCTACCCGTCCACCCACGGAGTCTTCGAAGAGTCGATCGAAAACGTCTGCCAGATCATTCACGCCAACGGCGGTCAGGTGTACCTCGATGGCGCCAACATGAACGCCCAGGTCGGGCTCAGCCGGCCAGGTGACTTTGGGGCTGACGTCTGCCACCTCAACCTGCACAAAACGTTCTGCATTCCACATGGTGGCGGCGGACCGGGCGTTGGTCCGATCTGTGTGGCCCCACACCTCGCCTCGCATCTCCCGACCGATCATGGCGAGGTCGATGGCGACTACATCGTCAGCGCAGCGCCATGGGGCTCGGCGGCCATTCTGCCGATCAGCTATGCGTACATTGCGATGATGGGTCCCGACGGCTTGGCCGATGCCAGCCGACTTGCGATCTTGAACGCCAACTACATCGCTGCTCGCCTCGACCCATACTTCCCGGTGCTCTACCGAGGGTCGCAAGGTCACGTTGCCCACGAGTGCATCATCGACATTCGCGGTGTGAAAGAGATCGCCGATGCCGAAGACATAGCGAAGCGCCTGATCGACTACGGCTTCCATGCGCCGACGATGTCATGGCCGGTTGCGGGCACGTTGATGATCGAGCCGACCGAAAGCGAATCACTCGCCGAGATCGACCGGTTCTGCGATGCGGTGATCTCGATTCGCGAAGAGATTCGCGCGGTCGAGGATGGCACGGCCGACCCCGAGGACAACGTGTTGGCTAACGCTCCACATACCGTTGCTGAGGTCACGGGCGATGAGTGGTCGCACCCGTACTCACGTAGTTCGGCGGCCTATCCAGCGCCGTGGCTTGATGGCACCAAATTCTGGCCGGCTGTTGGCCGAGTCGACAACGGATTCGGCGACCGAAACCTGCAGTGTTCGTGCCCACCAATGAGCGCGTACGAAGCCTAAGCCTCGACGCCAGCCGGATTGTCAACGTCGCGGCCCATCTCCTCGAGGTCGATGTAGCGGTTGCCGATCCGATGGTGGGGATGGCCGCCAATCGACGCGCCAAGAGCGACGATGATCTCGTCGTCGGCGGGAGCATCGGGAACGTTCATGTGAATCGTCTGGTAGTGCGAACGACGGCCTCCATCGTCCTTATCCATCAGCGGAATCATGAGGGGACAACCGGCCGCGCCGCGTGTGTTGGTGAAGGCGAGATACGACTTTGCGTTGACTGCATCACGGTACTGATTGCCGAACCACAGCGTGTGTGTGAGGGCCTGAGCGTGCTCAATTTCGCCACCCATTCCGACGACCGATGCCTTGCCGTACCCCTCGAGGGCGTCGCCGGTTTGATCCAAAATCATCTCGGTGAGCAGCTTGCCGATAACCGGCGCAGAATCACGAATTTCGTCCCGGAGATTCTCGACGAATCCGTGACCGAACCAGGGGTTCTTCACGATGGCGAGTGCGGCCACCAACGTGGTTGGCGTTTCGACTACGCGCCCGCCTTCCTCAAAGGTCTTCTGGACGTGAACGAGTGTCCGACGAATTTGCGGGCCCATGGTTCTCCTTTTGCCTGAGCAGGTTTCCGCAAACTAGAGCGGATCTGCTTCCTCACACGTGAATACCGCTGATTTTCTCAGCAAAATCAATAGATATCCCCCGTTACGGAAAGGCGACAAGTACCTCAGTTTTGAGAGGTATTTGCCGATTGATCTGTATGTCATCCGGGCAGGTGGCTGGCCCTACGCAGACGGCGAGCAAAGAACTTCAGACCACACGGTGGGAAAGCCACAAGTGGTTTGCGCGCCTGGTCCGGTTCGGAATCTTCATCTTGCCGCTGATCGTTTCGATCATCGCCTCCCTGTGGGCATCTCGTGAGTTCCCGCCAGAACGCGTCGGACTCAACAAGTGGGTGTGGTGGCTCGGCCTCGCCATCGCCGCGATGCTCCTCGTCCGACTGCTTGAACGCGGCATGGCAAAGCTCGCGCCGCTGACGATGCTGTTCAGGCTGTCGTTGATTTTCCCCGACCAGGCTCCGTCTCGTTTCTCCGTCGCACTCAAGACGGGTTCGACCCGTTCGGTCAAGCGTCGACTTGCCGAGATCCAAGAGAGCGGCGAACTATTCAGCGACGAAGACACCTACTCCGAGCAGATGCTCGAACTGGTGGCCGTTCTGGCCGAGCACGACCGGATGACCCGAGGTCACGCCGAGCGAGTCCGGGCCTACTCCGAGCTCATTGGTGAGGAGATGGGACTTGAGCCCGAAGAGCTCGGCAAGCTGCGCTGGTCGGCGCTTCTCCACGACATGGGCAAGCTCCACGTCCCAAGCGAGATTTTGAACAAGGACGGCCGCCCGACAGACGAAGAATGGGCCATCCTCAAAGAGCATCCGGCCAAGAGCGAGGAATATCTCGAGCCCCTCGCTGACTGGCTTGGCGAGTGGCGCCATGCCGCAGTTGGCCACCACGAACGTTGGGATGGCAACGGGTATCCGCTAGGCCAGAAAGGCACCGAGATTCCTCTCTCCGCCCGCATCGTGGCAGTAGCCGACGCGTTCGACGTAATGACGTCCACCCGCTCGTACAAGAAGCCGATGCCGGCCGAGCTCGCTCGACAAGAGGTCGCCGACAAAGCTGGGTCGCAGTTCGACCCTGTTGTATCTCGCGCCTTCATGAACATCGGTCTTGGCGATCTGCGACGCACGGCTGGCCCGCTTGCCTTTTTCACCAACCTGCCGGTGATTCGAGGCGTACCTGTCGGCAACGCGCTGACCACTGCAGCATCGAGCGCAGCATCAGCGGCGACCGCTGCCGTAGCGATCGCCGTGAACGCGGTGGTTGGCCTTCCCGAGGCTCCGCCAGCTCCCGAACCGTTGGCGTTCTCCGAAGGGGAACCTCCAGCGATCGTCGCACCCGATCTTTCGGGTAGCGAAGACCAGAGCATCGCCGGCGCCTTTACCATCGAAGGCGATGGGCCATTCATTGTCACCGTGATCAACGACCCGCTTCTCGGCGAGGTCGACTTTGGTCGTTCTGGGCCAGTGGAAGCAGGCGGCGACTACGTCTATGAACCCGATGCTGATCGCTACGGTCCGGACTCGTTCCAGCTGCAGGTGTGTGACATCAACGGACGTTGCACGAACGAGACCGTCGTGGTGTCTGTCGCTCCGGTGGATGATCCACCCCGACTGACGAGCCCATCAGCAACGGTCGACGAAGGTGGCACGGTTGAGGTGCCGATCGAGTTTGGCGATGTCGATGGTGACCAGCTCACACTTCGGGTAGTCGAGGGCGCCGACAACGGCACGGTCGAGTTAAACGACCGTGTGGTGACGATCACCCATGATGGTTCCGAAGACGAGACGCTGAGCTTCGTCCTCGAGCTCACCGATGGCACGACAACCATCGTGCGAGCAGTCAACACCCGGATCAACCCGGTCAACGACGCACCTATTGCGGTAGCAGATGATTTCTCCACCGCAGCAGATCAGTCGCTGCGAATTCCGATCAGCACCCTCGTTGCAAACGACACCGACGTCGACAGCACCGATCTGACAGTGCGCACCGTGTCGACATCGACCGATGGCACCGTGACACTCGATGATGGGGTCATTACGTTCGCCCCGAACCCTGGCTTCGTAGGAGACGCGTCGTTCAGCTACCTCGCATTTGATGGCGAGCAGGAGAGCCAACCAGCGCGCGTGACGATCGATGTTCGTGCAGTCGCCCCAGCCACTGCGCCAACAACGACGACCGCACCCGCAACAACAACCACGACCGCAGTACCAACAACAACGACGACCACGACCACGACCACAACCACAACTACCCTGCCGGTCAACCAAGCGCCGACCTTTGCCACGCCACAGCTGATGAGCATTCGTGAGGACGCGGCATCAGGCGACCCCGTTGCCAACGGCATCGTGTCGGCAATCGACCCTGAAGGCGATGCCATCACCTATTCGATCGTCGATCTCAGCAACTCGTTTACTGTCGATCCTCAAACCGGAGCACTGACGCTTACCGCGCCTGCCCTCGACTTTGAGAACACGTCGTCGTTCGCCGTCACGCTGATCGCAACCGACACCGGCAGCGGCACTCAGACGGTCCTACCCGTCGAGATCTTCGTCAGTAACGTCAACGAAGCTCCAACGCTTACTCCTATCCCAGCGACGATCGTTCCAGAAGACACCCCAGTCGGTTCGACCGTGGCCAACGCAGTCGGCACCGACATCGACGGTGACGCGCTGAGCTATTCGATCACCGATGGCACCGGACAAGGAGTCTTTACGATCGACGCGGACACCGGCGAAATCACCCTCGCACAACCGCTCGACTTCGAGACAACCGCCACGTACACACTGACTGTTCAGGTCACCGACGCTGGCACTCCAGCCATCACGGCCGAGCAGGTCGTGTCTGTCACAATCGCCGACGCCAACGACGCTCCGATCGTTACGCCTGGGCAATCGGTCGGCCTGGGAGAAAACACCGCTGCGGGAACACTCACGCTCGACCCGCCAATCGCCGCCACCGACGCCGATGGCGACGCCCTCACCTTCAGCCTCGCTGACCCCGGCGGCTACGTCACGATCGACCCGGCAACTGGCGAAATTGTCCGCACCGCAAAGCCGCTCAACCATGAAGCCACACCGACGTTGACTGTCACCGTTACGGCAACCGATCCCGGTGGCGCTACGGGAAGCGCACCTGTCACGGTGAATGTCATCGACCGCAACGACACCCCGGTTATCACCCCGCTCGCTGGCCCACTGTCAACCCCGGAGAACCAAACGACGGCCGTGATCGGTTCCATCATCGCTACCGATGAAGACGGCGACGCGCTTACCTACGCCCTCACTGGACCCGGCGCTTCGAACTTCGCCCTTGCTCCCAACGGCGATATCCGAGTGACGACCGCACTCGACTTCGAGACGACGTCGAGCTACAACCTCACAGCCACCGTTACGGACAGCGCAATTCCAGGGGCAACCGCGTCCATCCCGGTCGACATTGTGGTTACCGACGAGAACGAAGCCCCAGTCGTCACTCCCGCACAAGTGTTCACCATTGGAGAGCAACAGCCCGCTGGCACCACCGTCGTCGGCGGGCCAGCGCAAGCAACCGATGTCGATGGCGACGCGCTGACGTACGCCATGACTGACGTCTCGGGAACCTTCGAGATCGACCCGGCGACAGGTGCCATCTCGAGCCTGGCGGCATTGGACTTCGAGACCGTCACCTCCTACCCCATCACCATCACCGCAACAGACGGTGACGGCTTGACCAGCAGCGAGCCAGCGAAGATCGAAGTCATCGACCTGAACGAGCCACCATCGATCACCGGACCAGCGATAGTACCCGTTGTCATTGTCGAAAACAGCCCCGTTGGCCAGGTCGTAACCACCGACATCTCCGCATCCGACCCGGAGGGTGACAACCTCACCTTTACGTTGACCGACCCCTCTGGTCTCTTTGCCGTTGACCCATCAACCGGTGCAGTCACTGTTGCTGTCGCCAACCTCGACAACGAGACCGCAGCCTCGCATACCATCACGGTGACCGTCGACGATTCGACAGCAGGTCCTGGTACTGGCTCGGACCCAACAACCTTCGCTATTTCGGTGACCGACGTAAACGAAGCGCCGGCCATCACCACAGTCTCACTTCCGATCACACCTGAAGACACAGCGTCGGGAACAACCCTTGCAACGGTTGCGGGGTCTGACCCCGAAAATGACGCACTCCTGTGGTCCGTTCTTGCCGGAGGACCACAGGCAGACGCGGTCGCAATCGACCAGAACACGGGCGTGCTCACGCTCGCCCGACCTCTCGACTTCGAGAGCGGCGAGACCTCACTGATCTTCGATATCGAAGTGAGTGATGGCAACCTGACTGACGTTCGGCGATACACCGTCCTCGTCGCGGACGTGAACGAAGCACCCGCCATCACTCCAGGCCAGGCGTTCGCTATTGATGAGACGGCTGCCATCGGCACAGGCGTAGGTGCGCCGAATCCGGTGGCATTCACCGACCCGGAGAACGACCCCATCACCATATGGTCGATCATCGACCCGACAGGAACCTTCGACATCAACCCGGCGACAGGACAGATCTTCTACGCCGCGAACACCTTGGACACTGACGCACCTGGGGCCCTCACGAGCTACGTCGTCGACGTCACCGCCACCGGGACCCCGACAACTCCGACGACATCGCCGGTCACGATCGACATCCTCCCGGTCAACGAAAGCCCCACGATCATCGCTCCAACCGGCCTCAACCTCCTCGAGGACCGCTCGCCTGGCATCGTCGGGGCCTTCTCGGTCGACAACCCAGAGAATGAACCGCTGACCTTCCGCTTCGCAGGCCCAACCGGACCATTCTCCGTCGACCCAACCGACGGAACGGTCTTCCTGACCGGTCCACTCGATTTCGAAACAACGCCGTCCTATGTCTTTGACGTAGTCGTCGAAGACACTGCCGATCCAACTCGAAGCAGCACAAGCCCATTCACCGTCAACGTTCTCAACGTCAACGAGGCTCCGGTGTTCACGACCACTCCGGCCTTCACCATCGAAGAGGACTCAACCGATGGATCTGTTGTAACCGGGCAGGCAACCGCGACGGACCCCGATGCCGGAACGTTACTCAACTTCGGCATCTCCGACCCAACAACGACCTTCACGATCGATCCGGCAACGGGCGAGATCTTCCTCGACAACGGACCGGTCGATGCCGACAATCCTCCGAGCGACGTGTACCCGGTCGACATCACCGTCACCGATGACGCTCCGACGCCGGTCACGACCACGTACTCCACCACGGTGACCATCACCAACAAGCCAGATACCCCGACGCTCATCGTGCCATCGCCAATCGACGTCGACGAGGAACAGGCACCAGGAGCACCGGTCATCACGCTGTCGACGACTGACCCTGACCAGAACGAGGTCCACACGTATGTGATCGACCCTGGCCCCGACAGTGCGGCGTTCACGATCGATGCCGCGACCGGCGCAATCACGACAGCTGTGCGACTCGATTTCGAGACCCAAACCGAGTACAACCTCACCGTCACCGTGACGGACAAGGATGGTCTGCAAGATACTCAGACGGTCGTCATCGACGTCACCAACATCAACGATGCTCCGGTGATTACGCCTGGGCAGGCCTTCACCATCGAGGACAGCGCTGCTGCTGGAACGCCGCTCATCACGCAACCGACCCCGGGCGCTGCGCCGATCGTTGCCTTCACCGACGAAGAGAATCACAACGCGCTTTCGTACGCAGTCGTCGGAGGCCCCGGACAGGCCTACTTCGACTTCCTTCCAGGCACGAACGAGCTGGCGCTTGTTAACCCGATCGACTTCGACGACGGCAACAGCTACGACGTCCAAGTTGTGGTTACTGACACCGGATCCCCGGGAGCGACGTCTCAGCCCGAGACCGTCACTGTTTCCGTAACGAGCCAGTTCGGTGATGGCCCAGCAACACAGTTCCGCCAGGTCGTCTTCAACGAGGTACAGTTCACGAGCCACGAAACGCTTGGCCTCTTTGACATCAGCGAAGACTTCATCGAGCTTATGAACGTGACCGGCGCCCCAATCGACCTCACGGGTTGGCAGCTCCGCGACTCGCCACTCTTTGAGACCGATGCAAATTCACTCGTCCGCGACCTCAGCGGAAACACCATCGCCGCCGACGGTCGCCTGGTTCTCTGGTTGTCGTCCGCCCCACGGTTCCTCCCGGCCCCAACGGTCGAGCTGACCACGCCCTTGATCCTCGCGAATCCTCGAGCCGCCGAATTTGCATTGCAGTTGAGCGATGATCTCTTCCTCTACGACAACAACGGCGACATTGTCGCCTACATGGCTTGGGGCGACGAAACTGCGCCGGATTCCGAGATCGGGGCACGTCCTCCACTCGATACCTGGCAGCTCTGGGATCCAACGTTCGAAGCCGACCTTACGTTCATTGCGCGAGACTCGATCTCGGCGACGCCCGACGGCATGAACTCGACCCTCAGCGGGTGTTGGGAACGAACGGGCTCGGGCGATGCTCTAGCGAACGGCAACTGCATCCTCGGCGCCGCGCTGAGCAACGACACGGTCCCCGACCCCAACGTCAACGCCAGCCCCGGCTGGACGAACGACGTCGTGCAAACACTCCCTGCCGCAGCGGATCATCTCGTGATCAGCGAGTTCGCAGTGAATGGCATGGTCAACGGCAGCGGACGAAACAACTTCATCGAGCTGTACAACCCGACGAATTTGGTGGTCGACCTAGCCCTTGCCAGATTACAAATCTTCAAAGACGGTGCGACAGCTCCTACGACCGACAGCGTCTTGGCGGGTGCTGGCTCGCCAACCCGGTACCTTGCCCCAGGACAAACGCTATTGATTGGAGAATCAGGCGGCCAGTTTGATGTGAACACCGGAGGATCTGACCTCGGACTACCTCCAGCGACACGACTCGATTCGTGGAACATCGGCTTGCGTCTGATCGACCTCACGACCAACGCCGTCCTTGACGAGGTCGGCCTACGAGCGGCCGCAGTTCGCGAAGGCCAGGGCTTGGCCCGCCCAGTCCTCGATGGACGCCAGCAGAGCTACCAACGTCTGCCGGGATTCGGTTTTGGCCATTGCCTCGATACCGATGCGAACGAAGACGACTTCATCATCTCGCCGACCGGCATCACTGCACGACGTCACACCCAACCGTGGGAACCCTGCGCCGAACGAACGCACCTGCCGCCGGCGACGTCGCAGGTGATCATCAGCGAGATCCAAACAGGCGTTGACCCTTCAGAGAATGAGTTCATCGAACTCTTCAACGCATCGATCACCGGCGAGAACGTCTCGATCAACGGGTGGGAGCTTCGTGAAGATAACGACCTCATCATCACGCTAAATGGCAACCTCCAACCCGGCCAGCACTTGCTCCTCGGAGGAGAGGACTACACGGGGCCGACTCCCGATGCGTCCTTCAGCAGAAACATGAGCAATGACAAACGCATCGATCTCATCGACGGCGACGGCAACGTCGTTCAATCGATCCAGTTTGGATCGGAACTGCTCGCTACGTTCTCGCCAAACAGTTCGCACCGGCGCCTCGATGGAGGCTGTGCCTTCAATGGGTCCGCGTCGGTCGATTACGTGTGGGTGTCCAATCCATCACCCGAGGGCCTTGCCTCGATTACGCCCTGCTCGTAACCAATAGGGTTGTTGGGTGGTTGCACCCCTGATCGTCAGTACGAGTCGCAAGGCGCGCGCTGCGACTATCGATACAGCACGTTCCCGGGCAGCAACGTGGAAACTGCCCTTTGTCGAGCGCGATGACCAACCAACGAGCGCGTTGTTGAGCGATGGCCAGACAGCATTGCTGTTCACGAACCGCGAGCTTCTCCTCGCCAGCACCTCTGGCCAGTTGACCTTTCACCTCGGCACTGCGTACATCCGCCTGCAATCGCTTGCCCGAGGAGAGCACGACCCACTCGTCCGGGCGGCTGAAGTCATGCCTGGCGACCGGGTGCTCGATACGACCTTCGGGCTTGGCCGCGACGCCAGGGTCATCGCTCATGCCTGTGGGCCAGCAGGTCACGTGGTCGGCGTCGAATCGAGCGCAGCCTTGTTCCATCTGTCGAACGAAGGGCTCCTGAGGGGTGCCGACCACAGTCCTGACGCTGCACCGATCGAGCTAGTGCATGGCGATGCCTTAGCTCACCTCACCTCAAGCCGGAGCAGCAGTTTCGATATCGTGCTCATCGACCCGATGTTCGACGAACCAACGACGTCCGATGCGGGCTTCGCGCTCTTGCGGGCCGTCGCCGACCCAACGCCCCTCACAGAACAGTGGGTTAGCGAGGCCCGGCGGGTTGCTCGCCGTTGGGTTGTTGTGAAGGCTGCACGGTCTCAACCGTGGTTCGACAACGTTGGACTTTCATGGGTCAGAAGCAATAGCAACGCCGGCTGGTACCGGACACGGGGCATCAGCTGAACCCTGAGGGCTCGAAGCTGTCCTACGATGCCCATCCATGCCACGCCTTTCCCGCCGCTCCTGGGTTCCAACAGACGCCGAGGATTACGTCCAAACCATTGCTGACACCGCATTGACCAGCGACGCTGACCAGCTTCGAGCGTCGATCCTCGCGCTTGCTCATGCCAGCGAGGAGACGCACGACGTCGAGTGCATCAACCTCAATCCGGCAACCAACACCATGAGCGAACAGGCCCGAGCGGCAATGCAGGCGCTCAACCCTCGCCCATCGCTCGGCTATCCCGGCGACAAGTACGAAATGGGGCTTGAGGCCATCGAACAGATCGAAGTCATCGCCGCAGAGCTCGCCGCCCAAATCTTCGACGCAGACTTCGCCGAAGTCCGTATCCCTTCTGGAGCGCTAGCCAACCTCTTCGCGTTTCTTGCATGCACCGACTCCGGCGACGCGATCGTTGCGCCACCGGCCTCGATCGGGGGCCACGTCACACATCATCGAACTGGTGCTGCTGGTCTGCGTGGTCTCACGATTCACGACGCACCGATCGACCCCGAAAAGTACACCGTCGACGTCGACGCAACCCGACGCCTCGCCGCCGACGTCAGCCCGGCCATGATCACGATCGGATCCAGCCTGAACCTAACCCGGCATGATGTTGCTGGGCTGCGGTCCGTTGCGGACGAGGTGGGAGCCGTCCTCTTGTTCGACGCTGCGCATCTCTCGGGACCAATCGCAGGTGGCGCGTGGCCAAACCCCTTGGCCGAGGGGGCGCACGTCATGACGATGAGCACCTATAAGAGCCTCGCCGGTCCTGCTGGGGGTCTCTTGGTAACGAACGATGCGGAGATCGCATCAGCGGTCGACGCGATTGCCTTTCCAGGTCTCACGGCCAACTTCGACGCAGCCAAGACCGCGGGTCTCGCTGTCACCCTCGCAGAGTGGCGGAAGCACGGAGCTGAACACGCCGACATGATGGTCACGACCGCCGCCGCACTCGCCCAGGAGCTCGACAACCTTGGAGCTCCGGTTGTATCGGCTGGTGGGGCACACACGGCCTCGCATGCGTTCGCACTCGATGCCCGAAGCTATGGCGGCGGCCACGCCTGTGCCACCCACCTCCGCCGAGCGAACATCTTGGCATCGGCAATCGGACTGCCGTCGGGTGACGGCGATGGTCTACGGATCGGCACGAACGAGCTAGTTCGCTGGGGTGCCACCGTCGACGACATGGAGCGGCTCGCCCAGCTCGTTTTTGCTGCGCTCGAAAGCGACTCGCCCGAGACACTCGCTTCGGACGCGACAGCGTTCCGAGCGAGATTCACCGCTGTGCACTTCGCGGGCTAGCCCTGGCTCAAAAGACGATCACACTTCTCGCCACGGTGCCGTTGAGCATGTTGGCGAACGCATCATTGATTTCGTCGAGCCCGACCCTGTCCGTAATCATGTCATCGAGCGGCAATGCGCCGGCCATATAGCGATCAACAAGATCGGGCATGTCGATCCGGAAACGGTTCGACCCCATATTCGACCCTTGGAGCGTCTTCTCCATGAGCAACTCAGTGGGGTCGATCTCGAGCCGTTGGTTCTCGGGCACCATGCCGATGATCGTGGCGAAGCCGCCGTTCGCGAGCATCTGGAATGACTGTTCGCTTGTGTCCTTACGCCCGAGCGCTTCGAAGGAGTAGTCGACGCCGCCTCCCGTGAGGTCCTGAACGGCCTCGACGGGGTCGGTCTCGGCGGCGTTGATGAGATGAGTTGCCCCGAAGCTACGTGCGGTCTGAAGCTTGTCCTGACTCACGTCGATTGCGATGATCTTCGACGCCCCAGCGGCGACGGCACCGAGAATTGCCGACAGCCCCACTCCCCCGCAGCCAATGACCGCGGCACTCGCACCAAGAGGAACGTCGGCGGTGTTCACGACGGCTCCGAACCCGGTCATCACAGCGCAACCGATCAACGCCGCACGATCGAGGGGCATGTCCTTGCGAATCTTCACTACCGCTCGATCGCTCACCAGCATCGTGTCGGCGTAGGAACCAAGGGCGTACAGCTGGCCAAGATCACCGTCGGCATCGCGAAGCCGGGCGGGTGCCCCTGCTGTCCGTTCGGCATTGGGCTGTTCGCACAACACTGGCCGACCAGTGATGCAGTAGCGACAGCCGCCACAAGCAACCGACATGCACGTAATCACGTGATCACCAGGCTCGACGTAGTCGACTCCGGGACCGACGGCTTCGACTACTCCTGCAGATTCGTGTCCGGGCACAACTGGCAACGCACAGCTGTAGTGGCCGTTCATGAAGTGATAGTCGGAGTGGCACACGCCGGCAGCAGCAGTCGAAATGCGAACTTCCCCGGGCCCAGGATCATCAACCTCGATCTCTTCAATGCTGAGTGGAGCATTGACCTCTCGAAGCACTGCGGCCTTCGCCGTAATGGTCATGAGAAGTGCACCATCACGTCTTCGGCGAAGCGCTCGATCATCTCGAGCGTCTCCGACTGCGGCAATCCAAAGTTCGCGTTGATAATCACCCGGTCGACGTCGAGCTCGTCATACACCGCGAGCTTCTCGACCATTTCGTCGGCGGTGCAGATCAGCAGGCTCTCGCCGAGCTCCTCAGCTGTCTGGGTACGTGGCAGCGTGCGAATCATCCCAGCATCCACAAGCCCTGGCCCGGTGTACACGTTGTCGAACCGGCTGTAATAGCTCTGGGCTGCGTCGAGGTAACGCTGCCTGTCGGCAGCGGACTCGGCGAGGTATCCAACTCGCGACAGGCTGATCGTGAGGTGCTCGCCGTCAGCGCCGAGGGCCGTCTTTGCGGTCTTGTGAGCGGTGACTTGATCGACAAGCATCTGGTGATTCCCCGAAAGCGCTGTTGTTTGAATATGGAAGCCTCGTTTGGTCGACGCCTCGATTCCTGCAGGGTTCATCACGGCCATCATGATCTGGGGCCGGTCGGGGGCCACTGGCCGCGGCATGATCGTCAGCGGCTCAAACTGGTAGTACTGCCCGTTCCACGAGACTTCTTCTTGGGTAAGAAGCGCCTCGAGTACATCGAGCGACTCGTCGAACCGCTCACGGGTTTCGTCCATTGGGACGCCGAGGCGTTCCATCTCGAACGGGAACGCCCCACGGCCGACGCCAGCAAGCAATCGACCCTCGGTAAAGATGTCGGCCACCACGAGCTCACCAGCCAAGATGCGCATGTCGTGCAGCGGCAGCACTACAACCGACGTCATGATCTTGATCTGTTTGGTGTGGGCGGCGATTTTGACGGCGAACTGCAGCGGAGCCGGATTCATTAGGCAGTTGATGAGGTGATGTTCGGTGAGACCGACTGCGTCGTAGCCGAGCCGATCGGCCAAGACCGCCTGTTCGATCATGTCGGCGTAGACCCGATCGCCGCCGTACGACTTATCTGGATAGTCCGCCGAGAGTTGGATGCTGAACTTCACCCGTCCATCTTCGCAGAGTTCCTGAACGTTTGACCAGGGCATTGGTCAGCTAGGTTTCGCTCGTGCCCATTCCCGACGATTTTCAGGTAGCGAAGGGTGACAGCGTCGGGCTTTGCGTAGTTCCTGACCTTGGGATTTCCATTGCGACCGTGTCCGATCGTTGGACTATTCCGTGCGCTTCACAAGACGAGATGCGTAGCGTCGTTGCGCTTCTCGATGAACACGCTCCTCGATGGACGTGGTGGGATCGAACCACGTCTGACTCGCTCGTACGTGTCGGCATCGCCGTCGACCGCTGTTGGGATGTGCTGACCGTCCATCGACTTCTGATGGGAGGATGGCGGACCTCGATCGCCGAGGTATGGGCGGCGCTCAACGGACTAGACCCCGAGCAGATCCCGAGCCTGGGTCAACTCGGTTTGCTCGATGGGCCAGTCGATGCAGGCGACCTCGACGTCGCAGTTCGAGGCGACGGGCACCTCCAGCCAGAGTGGGTCGCGGGAGCATGGGCTAGCTCGCTTGAGCGGGCGAGCGTGTGGGCGCAGCTGGCTATCCACTCAGCGGCCCAACAGCACGACACGATTACGCAGAGACCTGACGGACAGCGCTGTCTGTCGACCGCCCGCTCTGAGTCGCTGGCCGAGTTCATGTGTGCCGAGCTGGCGTATGGGGGCCTTCCCGTCGACGTGCCCGAGGCAGAGCGCATCGTGAGCGACGCTGCTGGGCCCCGCCCCAGAACCTACGCGGAGGAAGACGAAATCAGGGCGGTGCGAGACCGGGACGTTTTGCAACACCTCAGCGCTCCCCAGCCGGTCAACCTGCGCAACCCGAACGACGTGAAGTCGATGCTTCGCCGCGAAGGGCTCGATGTGGAGAACACCCGGGCGTGGCGCCTCGAAGAGCTACGCGGTTCTCACCCGATCATCGATGCGCTCTTGCGGTGGCGCAAGGATGAGCGGATCGCCACGACCTACGGCTATCGCTGGCTCGACGACCACGTGCAGGACGGACGGCTCCGAGGCGAATGGTCGAGCAGCGACGGCGCAGCCGGCCGTATGACTGCGTCCGCTGGCCTGCACAACTTGCCAACCGAAATGCGCACCGCTGTCGCCGCTGCCCCGGGCTATCGATTCGTGCGAGCTGATCTTGGCCAGGTCGAGCCACGGGTGCTCGCCGCCGTGTCAAAAGACGAAACGTTCATCACCGCAACTCAAGCCGACGATCTCTACCAGGTAGTTGCCGACCAACTGCGCGTCGATCGGCAGGTCGCCAAGTTGGCGGTCTTGGGCGCAATGTACGGCGCAACGACCGGTGAGTCAGCGCACGTACTCCCCAAGCTCCACAAGAGCTACCCCGTCGCGATGGGCATGCTAGATACCGCTGCAGAAGCCGGCCGCAACCGCCAGACGGTCACCACGTCAGGAGGGCGGACGATCCGGACCGGGTATGGCACCGGGACCGATGGAGACCTCGACGGAGCCCGCTCTGCCGCAGAGTCTCGAGGCCGCTTTGCCCGCAATGCGCTCATTCAGGGGGCCGCAGCGGAGTTCTTTAAGGTGTGGGCGATCATTGTTCGTCGCCGCGGACGCCCGCTGGGGGCCGAGGTCGTGTT
>CAKZVC010000004.1 GCA_937922235.1 uncultured Acidimicrobiales bacterium
GATGTGAGCCTGCCGGGGACTTCGGTCCCCGGCAGGCTCTGCCAGCAAGTTCTGTTCTGTCGCGAATCTCTAGGGGGAGAGCTACGTGCTCGAAGTCGCAAACCTTGAAGTTGTCTACAACGATGTGATCTTGGTCCTGCGCGGACTGTCCATCGAAGTTCCTGAAGGCCAGATCGTTGCGCTGCTTGGCGCAAACGGTGCGGGCAAGACCACCACCCTTCGGGCGATCAGTGGTCTGCTCGGCGTGCACGAAGGTGAGGCCACGAAGGGCTCGGTGACGTGGAGGGGCAAAGAGATCACGCATCTCAACCCAGCCGACATCGTCAAGGACGGCATTACCCAGGTGATGGAAGGCCGGCGAGTATTCGCCGAGTTGACCGTCGATGAGAACCTGCAGACGGGTGGCTTCACCAACAACGACAAGCAGTCGGTGCAAGACGCCTACGACCGCACGATGGAATTGTTCCCCGTGCTGAAGGAACGCCGGAGCTCGATTGCCGGCTACCTCTCTGGTGGCGAGCAGCAGATGCTCGCGATCGGACGTGCCATGATGGCAAACCCCGAGCTCCTCATTCTCGATGAGCCTTCGCTCGGACTCGCACCGCTGCTCGTCGAGCAGATCCGTGACATCGTGGTCGATATCAACAAGAGCGGTGTTAGCGTGCTGCTGATCGAGCAGAACGCCGCAATGGCACTCTCGATTGCTGACTACGGCTACATCATGGAGAACGGCAAGATCGTTCTCGATGGCGAAGCCGAAAAGCTTCGCGAGGACGAAGACGTCCAAGAGTTCTACCTCGGACTCCACACCGATGAATCCGGTGAACGAAAGAGTTTCCGAGACGTCAAGCACTACAAGCGCCGCAAGCGGTGGCTGTCGTAACCGGGAGGTTCTTTTCTTATGGCTGATCATCTTCTCGAAGTCGACGACATCACCCTCCGCTTCGGTGGCGTGACCGCAATCAACGGCGTGGGTTTCCACGTGGACGATGGCGAACTGTTCTCGATCATTGGTCCGAACGGCGCGGGTAAGACGTCGATTTTCAACACGCTGTCGCAGGTGTACCGCCCCCAGGAGGGCGACATCCGCTGGCAGGGCCAATCGATCATGGGCATGCGGCCGGACAAGGTCGCCGAAATGGGCATTGCTCGTACGTTCCAGAACATCGAGCTGTTCGCAAACATGACCGTGGTCGACAACTTGCTCACGGGTCGCCACGTTCGCATGAAGAGCTCGTGGCTTGCCGGAGCGATGTGGTTCGGCGCAGCGAAGAAGGAAGAGATGGAGAACCGCCGCAAGGTGGAAGACATCATCGACTTCCTCGAGATCGAGGCCTACCGCAAGAGCCCAGTTGCGCTCCTGCCCTACGGCATCCAGAAGCGAGTCGAGCTCGGTCGAGCCCTCGCTATGGACCCTGTGCTGCTGCTCCTCGATGAGCCAGTTGCAGGCATGAACCAGGAAGAGACCGAGGATATGGCTCGGTTCATCCTCGACATCCGTCGTGAGCTGAACATCGCGATGATCATGGTCGAGCACGACATGGGACTCGTCATGGACATCGCCGATCGCATCATGGTGCTCGACTTCGGCCAGAAGATCGCCGAAGGCTTGCCAGACGAGATCCAGTCGAACCCAGAGGTCATCGCCGCCTACCTCGGCGGCGAGCTTTCCTCGTAGTTTCCCGGGCTTCGCCCTCCAGGGCTCAAATCCGTCGCTGCGCTCCTCGATTTCGCGCCTGCTGCGCCTTAGGCGGCGCCTGGTCGCTCGTCCCTCACTCCCGCACGCGGCTTCGCCGTCCTTCGTGCGTATACACGCTCTCGCGTCTAGCTTGCCTAAGCAGTGCTGTCGCACGCCGGAGGCGGTGTTTTCGCGGCCAATGGGGTCAGACCCTCTTGGCGGCGCGATGACTTTTGGGGTCTGACCCTCTTGGCCGCGCGATGACTATTGGGGTCAGACCCTCTTGGCCGCGCTGGCGTGGGTTGGTGGTGGCGAGTTTCGCTAGAGTCGGGGGCGCATGGATTCCGCCTTTTACGACTCGTTGGCTTCTTCGGCACTGCAGGGGGAGGAGCTTTCTGACGCGGTTTGCGAGCAGGTCCTGGTCGACCCGGAGGTTGACGTTCTATCGCTCCTGAACGCTGCCTATGCGGTGCGCAAGGCGCATTGGGGCAATCAGGTCACCGTTCACATCTTGAACAATGCCGCGAATGGAAACTGCCCGGAAGACTGCTCGTACTGCACCCAAGCAAAGACCAGCGACGTCGACATCGAGGACTACCCGATGAAGAGTCGCGAAGAGGTGCTTGACGAAGCGAAGCTCGCGTACGAAAACGGTGCCTTTCGCTACTGCATGGTTTTCTCGGGGCGTGGCCCGTCGAAGACCCGCACCGCCGAGCTTGCATCGCTCGTGTCGGAGATCAAGGCGACCTACCCGCTCGAAGTGTGTGTGTCGGCCGGACTTCTCGACGATGACAAGGCAGCCGTGTTGGCTGATGCTGGTCTCGATCGGCTGAATCACAACCTCAACACGTCCGAAGAGCACTACGCCGAAATCTGCACCACACACACATACGAAGACCGTCTCAACACGTTGCGGGCGGCGAAGCGCAACGGCATCGAGATGTGCTCGGGCCTCATTGCCGGAATGGGCGAACCTGCGAGCGACCTGGTCGAGATCGCCAAGACTCTCCGAGAACTTGAGGCCGAGTCGATCCCGGTCAACTTCCTCTTGCCATTCGAAGGTAACGAGCTCGTGACCCCGCAAGGTCTTTCTCCGCAGTACTGCTTGCGCGTGTTGTCGATGTTTCGCCTGACGAACCCAACCGCCGAGATTCGTATCGCTGCTGGTCGAGAGTTTCACCTCCGCTCGATGGAAGTCATGGCGCTCTACCCGGCCAACTCGCTCTTTCTCGATGGGTACTTGAACGCGAAGGGCGCCTCGTCGAATCGCACCTATCAGATGATCCAAGACGCTGGTTTCGAGATCACGAGCGACTTCGGTACCGAGCAGCTGCTTGCGTCCGCTGAACGGGGCACGGAGCATCCGGTTGAGATTGCCGGGAAGAGCGCGGTCAAAACTATCGACGACCTCCGCCCAGCTCGCTGAACCAGTAACCCGTCCGCTCGGGCGAGCCGCAAATTCTGTCCCCGTTGATGGCCCAAGGGGCACTTTGCCCGGGCTCCAACACGCTGAGTAGTGCCAGGCACTGTCGGGCCATACGCGTGCGTCGTCTCGAACCCGGATCAAGGGTCAGACCACGTTTCGCCTGTTTTCGTACCTGGCACCAAACAGCCATTCTGTGCCAGGTACAAATCGGGCCCAACTCGACTGCGAGGTATAGGCGAACTGCAATTCGTGAAATGAGTGTGTTGATTATTCGGCTTACGAGGTACGTGAGACGAGGCACTGGTGCCTGGCACCAATATCGGAAATCTGGTTTACGGGACTCTCGATGTGCCGACCGATCGGGCGCAACAGTGCCAGATCGTGCCCGGCACTATTGTGTGCGATCTGGGCGGAAGTCCCAACGGGTGGGGAGAGCTCGCGAAGCGAACTTGGAAGCTTCGCGGATCTCCGCCGGGAGTGCGGAGGGTTACGGCAGCGCGTAGGTGACGGTGGCGTGGGCGACGGGTTTGTCGGGTTTGCCGTCGATGTACATTTCGATGTCGCCGTAGATGAGCTTGCGGCCCCGCTTGAGCCGACGGCCGACGCCGATCACGTCGCCGCCAATGGCTGGCCGAAGGAAGGTGATGTGCAGGTCCCACGTGACCGCCATCGGCGTGATTCCCTCAGATAGAAACGTCAGCGCCCAACCGCACAGGTCAGCCACGGTAAACAGCGTCGGGCCGGCGATATAGCCGCCAGGGCGAAGCAGCGATTCGTCATAGGTCCAGCGCACGACAACATCGTCGACGCCGACTGACTCAACTCGAACCGGGCCGCTCTTGGTGAAGTCGCCCTGTTCGGCGAGAAAGCTGTTGATCTCGTCAGCGGACACTGCTGGCGCATCGCTCATCGTCGTACTGTCCTTGTTCGTCCTCGAAAGTGTGCAACTGGTTCGTCGCGTTGGTTGACGATCCTCACGTCGATCAGGTTGGTGCGTCCCCAGCCGTCGACTCGATCGCCAATAGCCGTGAGTTCATCACCTACGCGCGCTGCCTGGGCGTAGTCGATCTCGGCGTGCCCAGCGAACGCAACGGAGTCGTCGCCGAGCGGCCCGTTCGTTGTGTAATCCATCACCGCATCGGCCAACAAGAAGAGCAACCCGCCGTGGCAAACTCCGTGGCTATTCACCATTGCATCGGTCACGGTCATGGTGGCAGTCACGTCGTCGTCGGTGCGAGCAATGACGATGCCGTACTGATCGACGGCGGGGTCGGATCCTTGCATTCGGCGAGCCTAGTCTGTGGCTATGTTCATCAATGGAGAGTTCGTCGACGCCATCTCGGGTCGGACCTTTGACGTAGCCAACCCCGCAACCGGCGAGCACCTAGGAAGCGTCCCCGACGGTGACGCAGCCGATGCTGAACGAGCCATTGCCGCCGCGGATGCTGCCTTTGCCGACTGGTCACAAACGACGGCCTACGAACGCGCCGACATCTTGATGGCCGCATGGAACCTGATGCGTGAACGAGCCGGTGACCTGGCTGAGCTCATGACCGCGGAGCAAGGTAAGCCGCTCCGAGCCTCGGCCGCCGAAGTGAACTACGGCGCCGATTTCATCCGCTGGTTCGCCGAGGAGGCTCGACGCCTGACGGGGGAGTGGATCCCATCATCGCGTGCAAACCAACGATTCCTGTCGGTACAAGCGCCCGTTGGCGTGGTCGCTGCCGTCACGCCGTGGAACTATCCAATGTCGATGCTCACCCGGAAGATGGCCCCGGCGCTTGCGGCAGGGTGCACCCTCGTCCTCAAGCCAGCCGAGGCAACCCCACTGAATGCGAAGGCGATCTTCGAGTTGTTCCACGATGCTGGAGTGCCGGCTGGGGTCATCAACATGGTGACAGCCCAGAACCCGGTGCCGATCGGCGACGTGTTCACGTCCGATCCACGAGTCGCAAAGCTGACGTTCACCGGCTCGACTGCGGTTGGGCGGACCCTTGCTGCTGCTGCGGGCGCGTCGCTCAAGCGCATTTCGGTCGAGCTCGGCGGCCATGCTCCGTTTATCGTCATGCCCGACGCCGATCCCGTCCACGCTGCCAAGGGCGCAGGTGCATTGAAATTCCTCAACGCCGGACAGGCGTGCATCAGCCCGAACCGTATCTACGTGCACACCGACCACCTCGACGCCTTCACGTCAACGATGGCCGAACGGGTCGGTCGCATCGTCACCGGCAACGGAGCGGCCGAGGGTGTTGGATGTGGCCCGCTCGTCAACGACGCAGCAGTGGCAAAGGTCGAAGCTCAAGTTGATGACGCTGTGGCCCACGGAGCCGAAGCGCTCGTCGGTGGCTCCCGGCTGACCGAGGGCGACCTCGCCAACGGGCACTTCTACGCACCAACCGTGCTCGCTGGTGTCACCGACTCGATGCGGATCTATCGCGAAGAGACCTTCGGGCCGGTCGCTCCGATCATTGCCTACGACGACCCAGACCAGGTCGTGGCTATGGCGAACGATACGAACTATGGCCTCGCTGCCTACGTCTACACCAATGATCTCAAGACGGCGCTGAGAACCGTCGAGGGTCTTCGCTTCGGCATCATTGGCGTCAACGACGTCAACCCGACGTCGGCGTCCGTGCCATTCGGCGGAATGAAAGACTCCGGACTCGGTCGAGAGGGTGCACGTGAAGGGCTGCTCGAGTACCTCGAAACCAAGACAGCGGGCATTGCTATCTAGCGGAGCGATCTCGGGAGCGACCCCCAAAGAAGCGATTCGGCTTTAGAGGTAGGATTGACTATGGCAGGAGCGACATGGAACGACCGGCAACCAACTGATTGGTTGGCGTCGAACGGGAAGTGGTACGCGAGCTCGTCCTACCCGCGCGGGTGGGACAGCACGGCGCTTCCACCCGCCCCCGGCCACGGCGGCGTGACGTCGATACTGAAGAAGTACACGAAAGCTGTTACTGACGTGCAGTCCGACTTCATGGATCGCCTCGGCGGCCCCGAGTCCGACGGTGCTGAATATCGCAGCTACGACGCGTTCGGAAACTACGAGGACGACGAGCAGTACGAGTACGAAGACGACTTCGTGCTCCACGAGGAGCCGCCTCGCCGCGAACCGCCCCGCACGAAGACGCCGCCTCCGCCATCAAGCGAGCGTCCAGCGCCGCCAACGGGGTTCTCGGTGGCGAAGTCCGGCCGCACGGTTGCCCCGGCAACCGTGACCGCCCAACGCGACTACGCCGAGAAGCTTGGGTCCGGCACATTGCCCCCACCGTCGCTGGGTGCCGGGGACACGCCGCCTCCACCGGGACGTCTCTCCCCGCCGAGCCCTCCAGGCGTTCCAGCCCCTCCAGCCCCGCCAAAACCTCCAACGCCAGCCCGTGCCGTCGAACCAGCACCGGCACCGCAGACTCCAAATCTCGAAGTCCTTGCGGGCGACCTTGGTAAGGTCCTCGGGAGCGCCCGCAAGAAGATCGAAAAGGCGTTGAACGACTCCTACGAAGGACAGTAACCAATGGCACTGACCGAGCGACTGTCGGCGACCGAAGGCATGATCAGTCTGTCTGGCGCCCAAGCGCTGCTGCGCATCCCGGTCGATCAGTTCCGTGCCGATCGGGCAAACGGTCTCTCTACCGCAACCCTTGTCAGCGGCTACCGGGGGTCGCCGCTGGGAGGTATCGAGTCGATTATCTCGCAGCACCGCAGTGTGCTCGACGGAGCGAACGTCACGTTCATCTCTGGCGTGAACGAAGAGCTCGCAGCAACTGCGGTGTGGGGCTCGCAAATGGCGCAGCTCGAACGCGATGCACGCTACGACGGTGTCCTGGGAATGTGGTACGGCAAGGGCCCTGGCGTCGACCGGACAGGTGACGCATTCCGCCACGCTAACTTTGCCGGCGTCGGCCAATACGGCGGTGTGCTCGCGCTCGCCGGTGACGACCCGGAATGCAAGTCGTCGACGATCCCATCAGCGTCAGAGTGGGCGCTCCACGACGCAGGCATGCCAGTGCTTTATCCATCCGACGTGTCCGATGTGTTGCGCCTCGGCCGCTACGGCTTTGAGCTCTCTCGCGCATCGGGCCTGTGGGTCGGCTTCAAAGTGCACACCGACGTGGCTGATGCCTTTGCAACGGTGTCGCCCGATGCCGGCGACATTGATCTGCACCCATACGTTCACGAGGTTGACGGCAAACCATGGCGGCCAACCGTCGACAACAACCTGATCGCTCCGCAGTCGGTGTACCTCGAGGAGGAGCTCTTTGGGCACCGGACTGAGGCAGCGCTCGGCTTCGTACGCGAAAACCCGATCGATCGCTCCTTCGGTTCGACCAACCCGTGGCTCGGCATTGTTGTGGCTGGAAAGCCGCTCGGCGATGTGCGCGATGCGTTCCGGCAGCTCGGCATCGAGGACAGCCTGAGCGACCTTGGCGTTGCCGTCTATGTCCCTGGGGTAATTTCTCCGCTCGAACCTCAGGGCCTTCGCGCCTTTGCGAGCGGACTTGAGACCGTGCTGGTCATCGAGGGCAAGCGCCCGTTCATCGAGTCCCAGGTTCGCAACTTGCTGTACGACGAAACGAACCCACCGCGGGTGTTTGGCAAGGTCGACGCCGACCGGAACCCGCTGGTCCCTCTGGCAGGCGCGCTGAGCGCTGACAAACTCGTCGAACCGCTGCGGCGAATCCTCGAGCTCAAGATCGACCCAAGCCGGTTGGTGAAACAACGCACCCGCATCGAGCTGCTGCCATCGAGCGATCTGCCGAACCGGACGCCCTACTACTGCTCAGGGTGCCCACACAACCAATCGACTGTCGTGCCCGAAGGCTCGATTGCGCTAGGCGGCATCGGCTGCCATTCGATGGTGCTGTTCATGGACCGCCAAACCACCGGCCTCACCCAGATGGGTGGCGAGGGTGCCCAGTGGGTTGGTACCGCGCCATTTGTCGACAACACGCATCGCTTCCAGAACCTGGGCGACGGCACCTTCTTTCACTCGGGCTCGCTCGCCATTCGCCAAGCCGTTGCCGCGGGCACCGATATCACGTTCAAGCTGCTCTACAACGGCGTGGTTGCCATGACGGGCGGGCAGGATGCCGCAGGCGAACTCCCCGTGCCCGAGCTCACTCGTTGGCTCGACGCCGAAGGCGTCAAGGTCGTCGTTGTCGTAACCGACGACGTCGACAAGTACGACAACAAGGCCGAGTTTGCGAAGGGATGCCGAATTGTCGACCGGGCTGAGCTCGACGACGTTCAGCGTCAATTGCGCGAGATCCCCGGCGTGACGGCCTTGGTCTACGACCAGGGCTGCGCCGCCGATCTTCGTCGCAAGCGCAAGCGTGGCCAGGTCGTGACGCCGACGACACGGGTCATGATCAACGAGGCCATCTGTGAAGGCTGCGGAGACTGCGGGGATGTCTCGAACTGCATGAGCGTGCACCCGGTCGAGACACCGCTGGGCCGCAAGACGCAGATTCATCAGGAGTCGTGCAACTTCGACCTCAGCTGCGTCAATGGCAACTGTCCCGCCTTCGTCACGATCGAGATCGATCCCGATGACTCGGTCGCAAAGGAACGGCGCCGTGGCGACGTTGTTGGCGGAGCCCTGCCCGCTGAACCGGCGATCCCCGACGACGCAACCTTGCTCATCGTGGGTGTCGGTGGCACCGGAGTCGTGACCGTGAGTCAGGTGCTGTCAACTGCTGCGATGCTCGACGGCCGAGTGGCGACAAGCCTCGACCAAACCGGCCTGGCCCAAAAGGGCGGCCAGGTCGTCTCGAACCTGCACCTTGCCGCTCAGTCACACGATGGCGCATCGAAGGTAGGCACAGGCTCCGCCGATACGTTGCTGTTGTTCGACGTTGTGGGCGGGACGTCCGACGCGGTTCTTGAGCGCGGAAGTGCCGGGCACACCGCGGCCTTCGTCTCGACCAGCCGAGTCCCTACCGGGCAGATGGTCACCCAGATCTCACTCGAGCAGTTCCCCGAGATTGCGAAGTTCTCCGCCCGCATCGACGCCAGCACGGACCCCGACCAAAACGTCTACGTCGACGCCGAGCTCATTGCCCGGGAGGTGTTTGCCTCCCAACCCGCCGCAAACTTCTTGATGGTCGGCGTGGCGTTCCAGCGAGGCCGAATCCCGGTCACCGCCAATTCGATCGAGGAAGCCATTGGCCTCAACGGTGTCGCAGTCGAGATCAACCGCGAGGCGTTCCGTCTTGGACGCCGGATCGCCGAGAATCCCGAGCTCGCACATGAGATCACAGCGGATGCCCTGGTGAAGGCGGCACCACCCACACCAACGGCCGAAGTGCAGCGCTTGATCGACCAAGTCCCACAGCTCAGCGACGAACTCGAAACAATCCTGCAGTGGCGGGTTCCCGAGCTCATTGCATGGGAGGACGCTGCGTACGCTCAGCGGTTTATCCGGACGATCTCCGCAGTTCGACGTGCTGAAATAGCTGCGACAGTTGAGGGATCTCCGCTCACAAACGTCGCCGCTCGCCACCTGTTCAAACTCATGGCATACAAAGACGAATACGAAGTTGCTCGGCTCGCCCTCAACGCAGACATGGAAGCCAAAGCAAAGGCACGCTTCGGTCCGAACGCCAAGCTCAGCTACCAGCTGCAACCGCCAGCGCTCAAGCGGGTTGGCGTTGACAAGAAGATCGCGGTGCCCTCAGCTGCCGGACGCAAGACCTTCGCGTCGCTGCTCAAAACCAAGCGGCTACGCGGAACAAAGCTTGACCCGTTTGGTCGAACTGAGGAGCGGCAGGTCGAACGCGAGCTCATCACCGAGTACGAAGACCTCCTCACCCGGCTCCACAGCGGGCTTACTCCAGTAACACTCGATGAGCGGGTCGCAATCGCCGACCTGGCCGACCAGATCCGTGGGTTCGACACGGTGAAGCTGGCCAACGTCGAGCGGTACCGGCGAGCTGTCGCCGAGCGGCTAGGTTGATCTCCACGCTCGTTGAAAAGGAAGTGCGATGGCTGTTTCGATCAAGGACATTGAAGGACTCAAGGGTCTGATCACCGAGGAATGGTCCGAGTGGACCGACCAAATCGAGATCACCCAAGACATGGTCAATACGTTTGCCGATGTCACCTACGACCATCAGTGGATTCACGTCGACATCGAGAAGGCGAACGCCGGTCCATTCGGCGGACCGATCGCTCACGGATTCCTCACGCTTAGCCTCGTGTCGTACTTCGGCTCGCAGGGCGGCGAGAAGATCGACGGTGTGCTCGGAGCGTTGAACTACGGCGGCGACCGTCTTCGCTTCCTAAACCCCGTGCCCGTTGGCGCAAAGGTGCACGCAAAGTCACGGCTCATCGACGTCACCGAGAAGGCGTCGGGTGTTTTGATGAAGCGTGAAATCTCCGTCCACGTCGTTGGTGACGAGAAGCCAGCGGTTCTCTACGAATCGCTTGGACTCCTTCTCGGCTGACGCCGCTACTTACGTCGAAAGCTCTGGCACATCCCGGTAGAGGTCGAGCGCCTCGGGGTTTGCCAGAGCCTCGGTGTTCTTGACGGGGCGTCCTTCAACGATGTCCCTCACGGCGAGCTCGCTGATTTTTCCACTGCGGGTTCGGGGGATATCGGCGACGGCCACAACTTTGGCGGGCACATGGCGTGGGGACGCTCCGGTTCGGATTGTCTGGCGGATCGTGGCGACAAGTTCGTCGTCGAGGACGACCCCCTCAGCGAGACGGACAAAGAGCACCACCCGGGTGTCGTTGTCCCACGACTGGCCAATGACCAAGCCTTCTTCGACTTCGTCGAGCTGTTCGACCTGGCGATAAATCTCCGCCGTGCCAATCCGGACGCCACCTGGGTTCAAGGTGGCATCTGAACGGCCTGAGATGATCATGCCGCCGCCTTCGCTCCACTCCGCGAAATCTCCTTGGTGCCACACGCCGTCGAACCGTTCGAAATACGAGCTGTCGAACCGAGCGTTGTCGTCGTCGCCGACGAAACGCAGCGGAATCGAGGGAAACGGCGACACGCAAACAAGCTCGCCCTGCTCGCCAACAGCAAAGCGGTTGCCGTCATCATCGAAGACTGCAATGTCGAGACCGATTGCTGGCGCTTGGATTTCACCGGCGATCACCGGTGACGTTGGGTCGCCTGCAACAAGGCAGCCGCAAAGATCGGTGCCGCCAGACATCGATGCCACATGCACATCGGCCTTCACGTGCTCGTAGAGGAACGCAAAGCTCTCATGCACAAGCGTGGACCCCGTGCTGCACAACGTTCTGATCGAGGACAGGTCGTGGGTTTCGGCCGGCCTGAAACCAGCCTTGTTGAGCGCATCTACGTACTTCGCCGAGATACCGAGGAGCGTCGGCTTTTCTCGATCGGCGAGATCCCACACCACCTCGGGGCCTGGATGAAACGGCGAGCCATCGTAGAGGACCAGGGTCGCTTCGGCCTGGAGCACAAGGGCAAGCCAGTTCCACATCATCCAACCGGCGGTCGTGAAGTAGAAGACTCGGTCGCCTGGTTGGATGTCGCAATGGATCCGGTGTTCGCTGATCAGCTTGAGCAGCACGCCTGCGGACCGGTGGACGATGGCTTTGGGGGTGCCCGTCGTTCCGCTCGAGAAGAGCACGAACATCGGGTGATCGGCATCGACGCGTTCGTAGGTCAGCTCGGCGGGGGAGAGGTCAGCGGTGAATGCGGCGAGCGTCTCAGTGTTTGGGGCGTTGACATCGCCGTTGAGGTAGGGGACGAGCACCGTGCTCTCAATGCTCGGAATCCTGCTGGTGATCTCGGCCAGACGATCGAGGGTCGAGTGCGTCTTGTTCGCGTAAAGGTAGGCATCGGTTGCGAACAGCAGCTTTGGGTCGAGCTGTCCGAACCGGTCGACAACGCCATTCGCTCCAAAGTCCGGCGAGCTCGACGTAAAGATCGCACCCAGTGAGTTCGCGGCGAGAAAGATGGCGATCGTTTCCGGCAGGTTCGGGAGCCACGCAGCAACGACGTCGCCAACGCCGACACCAGCTCGCCGCATTGCCTGTTGGAGTACTGACACTCGATGTTGCAGCTCGGTAAGCGTCAGCGAGCTGATCCGGCCAGTCTCATTCGAGAATGTCATTGCCACGTGCGCATCAGGGTTGACCGTCTTTGGAGTCAACAAGTTTTCGGCGACGTTGAGAGATGCCCCGGGAAAGAACCGGGTCTCCCGAAAACGGTCACCGCGCTGAATCGTGTCTTCGCCCCGATCGCCTATGACTCCGTATCGGTCCCATACGAGGTTCCAGAACCGCTCGGAATCGTCGGTCGACCATGCGTGTAGCTCGCCGTAACCATCAAGGCCGAGCTCGGTGCACAGTGCGGAGATCTCGGTCGCCACGACCTGCGCTTCGGTCGGTTCCCAAAGTGTGTTGCCCATGCCACAGAAACTACCGGGTTGCGGACTTGCTACGACCCACTGGAGGGTGCGACGCTTCCGGTTATGCGTACTTTCAACGTCGATCTCGCAACCATCCGAATCTTCATCCACGTGCTCGCTGTGACCGTCTGGGTTGGCGGCCAGATCGTCATGATGGCGCTGCTTCCGGTTCTTCGCGCTGCAGGAGTCGACGGCTTGCCCGCAAAGGCGGCACAAGCGTTTCAAAACGTCGCATGGCCAGCGTTCGCCATTGCGATGTTCACCGGCATTTGGAACATCTTGGCCGTAGGCGAAACGAGCACCGGCTGGAGCATGGGCTTCGGTATCAAGATGATCTTCGTGGTGATCTCGGGCGTCGCTGCCTTCATTCACGCAAAGAACGAAGACCCAAAGATCAAGGGCATGACCGGCGCCCTGGGATTCATCTCCGCCCTCGTCGCCATGTTCCTCGGCTTCGCGCTGTAACCCCAACCCTTAGTTGCCAACGGCTCCGCCGCGATTTTGGCAACACGGATTGCGGTTTCATGCTCCCCTTCAGGGGGAGCGTTCAAGCGGCACGCAGCCTGGCCGCCGGAGGCGGTGGCAGCCGGGCACTGTCGACCAGGCATTTCGCAGCAAACTGTCGTGGCTATACGCACGAAGGAAACGCCTCCGGCGAGAGGAGAGCGGAGCTCGCGTAGCGAACTTGGAAGCGGAGTGGGATCTCGGCGGAAGTCCGAGGAAGTTACCGCTGGCCTGACCCCACGGAGCGGGTTTTGCGGCCGGTGGTTACTAGGCCGCCGATTGCTTCCATGAGTTGGTTGGCGTTGGCGATGTGATCGTCGGTTTCGAAGTGGATCGGCGGGCCGATGTTGGCGATCACACGATGGCGTCCGAAGCGAGGCTTTGGCAGCGGCGTTCCCGGAACCCAAGCTTCATCGGCAAAGGCGAACCCGACCGGCACAACCGCGGCGCCGGCTCGACGCGCAATCCGTGAAACTCCTGGGCGGCCTTGGCCAACGCCGTTGACCTGGTCTTTGGGTCGAGTGATGCGACCTTCTGGCATGATCGCCGCCGACTGGCCAGCCACAAGTGCGTCGGCCATCGATGCTTCGGCTGACTCCTTGTCGTCCTTGCTAAACGGGATGCACCCAATAGCCCGCAGGAACGTGCCTGCAATCGGGTTCGCGAAGAAGCGAGAGTTCACGCCGATGCGAGCCGGGATGCCGTAGTTGCCAAGGACGATGAGGGCCGCGATCAGGTCGAACAAGCTCGAGTGGTTGGCGGCAATAATGTTGGGCCGATCGGTCGCCAGCTCGACCTGTTTGGGCAGCTCCACCCGCGAGCACAGACGGGACAGAAGCCGCGAGCCAATGATTGCCGCCTTGTATCGGCGGTCATGGCCGGTCTTGGTGAATAGGACGGCGGCTTCACCCTTGCCGAAGAAATCGGTTTGCACGCCGCGAGTGTAACGCCGTGGCTGCTCCCGTTCGCCGATGCGGCTACGATGCGAATCGCGCTGCCAAGGAGTACCCAAATGGTCGAACCCGACTTTCTGCAATTCTCGACACTGAGCCTGCACGCAGGTCACCAGCCGGATGCGGAGAACGGGGCAAGGGCGGTGCCGATCTATTGGTCGACGTCGTTTATGTTCGACGACACCGACCACGCGGCCAGCCTGTTCAACCTCGAAGAACCAGGACACATCTATTCACGCATCTCGAACCCAACAACTGCAGTACTCGAAGAACGCATCGCGGCCCTCGAGGGCGGCGTCGGCGCCGTGTGTACCGCAAGCGGAATGGCAGCATTCCATCTCGGTATCGCCACGCTGATGGGTCAGGGCGGGCACATCGTCGCCGCCCGAAACCTCTACGGCGGCACCGCAAACATCCTTGCCCAAACACTGCCTCGCTTCGGGATCACGACAACGTTCGTCGACCCTCGAGACCCGGCTGCGTTCGAAGCGGCGATCACCGAAGACACTCGCCTCGTCTACGGCGAAACGCTGGGCAATCCCGGCATCGAGGTCATGGACATTGAAGCGATCGCCGATGTTGCCCACCGCAATGGGCTTCCGCTCATGGTCGACTCGACGTTTGCGTCCCCGTACCTGATTCGCCCGATCGAACACGGTGCTGACATCGTCATGCATTCGATCACCAAGTTCATGGGCGGTCACGGTGTTGCACTCGGCGGCGTGCTCGTCGACGGTGGACACTTCGACTGGGATGGCAGCGGCAAGTTCCCGACCCTCACCGAGCCGTACGACGGCTACCACGGGCTGACGTTCTCTGAGGAGTTTGGTCCGGCCGCGTTTATCACCCGAGCTCGAGCCGAGGGGCTTCGTGACTTCGGCGCAACGATTAGTCCGATGAACGCCTTCCAAATCCTGCAGGGCATCGAAACGCTGCCCCTGCGTATGGACAAGCACTGCTCGAACACCACGGCGGTCGTCGAGATGTTGCTGGCAAACGATGCAGTCAGCTGGGTATCGCACCCAACAGCTCCAACGCACCCCGATCACGAGATCGCCAAGAAGCTCTATCCAAAGGGCGCCGGAGCGATCTTGAGTTTTGGCGTCAAGGGTGGCCGAGAGGCGGGTCGTAAGTTCATCGAATCGGTCAAGTTGGCCTCACACCTGGCCAACGTCGGCGACGCCCGCACGCTCGTGGTGCATCCTGCGTCGACGACGCACCAGCAAATGTCGGCCGAAGCGCTCAAGCAGGCTGGCGTTGGTGAAGATCTTGTCCGCTTGTCGGTGGGCCTGGAAGACCCAGCCGACATCATCAACGACCTGGCTCGGGCGCTCAAAGCGTCGCAGCGATAGGGGACAGGCATGGAGATCACGTATCGAGGCGAGTCAGTTCGAGTCGCTACCGGCGGACGCAACCATGACAGCGACCTGCCAGGGGTTGTCCTGATTCACGGTTCAGGAATGGACCGAACCACCTGGCAGATGCAGACCCGATGGCTTGCCCATCACGGGTATCGAGTGGCTGCGATCGACCTGCCCGGTCATGGCCTGAGCACCGGCGAGCCGCTGCAGTCGATCCCTGAAATGGGGGATTGGCTCGCAGGCCTCGTGCATGAGCTCAACCTTGGGCCAGCGCACCTGGTCGGCTTCTCGCTCGGCACGTTCATTGCGCTCGAGGCCGCCGCGCAAGACCCAACCTGCGCCGAGTCGCTCGTGCTCATCGGCACTGCCGCAGCAATGCCGGTGCATCCGGAACTGCTCACGACGAGCTACGACGATATTCCGAAGGCGAGCCGACTGATGACGTCGTGGGGCATTGGTTCCCGCGCTCATGTTGGTGGTCATCAGTCGCCCGGCACCTGGCTCGTCGGCGCATGCACTGCGCTGCTCGACACCGGGCCCGAGAATGCGCTCGGGCACGACATGGTCGCCGCAAATGCATACGACGGAGCCGTTGCGGCGGCGTCAAGGGTGACCCAGCCCGTAACGTTCGTCCTCGGCACCGAAGACAAGATGACCCCGATGAAGGCGTCGGGCGGGTTGCTCGACGCCGTCGAGAACAAGAACGTTGTAACGCTCGAACGGACCGGGCACATGATGCCGATCGAGAATCCGGTTGCAGTTCGTGACGCCATTGCGCAAGCGATTGGTTGGGACGGTCAACGTTCGTGACGAACGTCGGGCGATTCCGTCCCGTCGATGATCACCACATGGCCTAGCGTCGTCGACGTGGAGATCTTTGGTGTCATAAATGCCTCGCCCGACTCGCTTGCCGAATTCTCGGTTGCGACGACCGCTGAGGCAGCAACGGCGTACGCCAAGAAGCTGCTAGCGGACGGTGCCGATCACATCGACCTCGGCGGGCAGGCCTCGCACGGCTCCGCAGCGATGGTCACGCCCGACGAGGAGTGGGCGATACTCGAACCGCCGCTACGCGCGATCGCCGAACTCGGCGTCACGATCTCGGTTGATACCTGGCAGGTCGAGACCGCTCGGCGAGCGTTTGACGCTGGTGCATCAGTACTCAACGCTGCCGACGCGCTTCAGGACACCGAGATGCTCGAGTTCGCCGCAGAGCGTGAGTGCGATGTGGTGCTGCCGTTCATGTTGGGCCCCGATCCGCGGCACCTCAAGCATGTCGAAGGTGACCCGGTCGAGGTGATGGTGTCGTGGTTCTCCGAGCGCCTTACCGAGATGGACCGCTACGGCATTCGGCACCGCTGTTACCTGGATCCCGGAACCGGGTTCGCTCCCGCGCATTGGGAGTGGGAAGACCGAGCCGAGTACCAGCGGAAGATCTACTCGGGGCTCGACCGGCTTCGAGTGTTCGATCTGCCGATCTACGTTCCTGTGCCGTGGAAGCAGTCGCCCGACCGGATGGAGTTGCTCGACATTGCGCTCAGCCACAACATCGACTTCGCCCGGTCGCATTACCCCGCCCAAGTTCGTGAGCGTCATGACGCGCTGAACCCCCAGACTCCATGACCACAACGGTTTGGGTGCTGGGCGACCAACTCAACCGTTCGATTTCGTCACTCGCTGACCGTCAGCCGGGAGACTGCCGGGTGTTGTTCGTCGAGAGCACCTCGAAGATCGAGTCGAAGCGGTGGCACGTGCAGCGGCTCCACCTGGTGCTATCAGCGATGGAGCATTTCGCCGCTGAGCTGAGAGCCGAAGGCTTTGACGTCGACTATCGGCGAGCAACGACGTTGTCGCAGGGGCTGATGGCGCACGTCGATGCGTTCGATGTCGAGACCGTCGTTGCGATGGAACCGATGAGCTACGACGGACGCGCCATGCTCGAACGCCATGGTGTGCAACTCACCCGAAACAACCAGTTCACGTGTCACTACGACGACTTCGCTTCATGGACCGAAGGCCGCAAGTCGTTCAAGATGGAGGACTTCTATCGATGGCAGCGCACCCGACTCGACGTCTTCATGGATGGCAAGACGCCGGTTGGTGGCAAGTGGAACTACGACCACGACAATCGCGAGCGGCCACCCAAGGACGGTCGTTCGTGGCCGGAGTTCACAGCGTTTGAGCTCGATGACATCGACCGAGCAGTGCTCGACCGAATGCCGGGTACCTGGGGGAGGGAGCCGCAAGGATGGTGGCCGGTCACCCGAAGTCAGGCGCTGCAGCGACTCGATGAGTTTGTCGAGCGAGCGCTCGATCCGTTCGGGCCTCATGAGGATGCGATGCTCGGGGAGGAGTGGAAGCTGGCCCATTCGACATTGAGCGCGTCGCTTAACCTCGGCCTCTTGCATCCGCAGGAGGTCGTCGACCGCGCAGAGGCTGCGTTCCACGACGGTGCTGCGGCGATCAACAGCGTCGAGGGGTTCATTCGCCAGGTGATTGGCTGGCGGGAGTACGTCTGGTGCGTCTATTGGCTATGGATGCCCGAGTATCGGACAAAGAACGGGCTTGGGGCCGACAAGCCGGTGCCGCCCGCGTTCACTGGAGAAGCCAGCACCGAGCTGGCGTGTGTTGCCGGAACGGTTTCACACGTCCATGACTATGGCTATGCGCACCACATCGAACGCTTGATGGTGCTCGGCAACCTTGCCCTTACCGCAGGAGTCGACCCGTTGGCGATGACCAACTGGATGTGGGCGAGCTTCGTCGATGGAGCGGAATGGGTGATGCTGCCGAATGTCGTCGGCATGGCAATGCACGCAGATGGCGGAATGATGGCAACCAAGCCGTATGCGTCTGGCGGCGCGTACATCAACAAGATGAGCAACTACTGCAAAGGTTGCCGCTTCGATCCAAAGAAGCGAACCGGTGACGATGCGTGCCCCTACACGACGTTGTACTGGGACTTCTTGGCCCGCAACGAGGATGCGTTCCGGTCGAACCACCGAATGGGTCAGCAACTTGCTGGAATGCGCAGGCTCGCCAACCTCGAAGAGGTTCGAGAGCGGGCTGCCGACGTCCGCAGCAAGCTGTTCGCCGGCGAACTGTAAGCGCTACTCGCCGATGTCTTCGTTCCAGAGTTCGGGACGTTCGGCGATCATACGTTCCATGAGCGCAACGCATTCGGCGTTGTCGACCACAGTGACCTTGACCCCTCGGGACCGCAACAGCTCTTCTTCACCGAGAAACGTCGTGTTCTCGCCAACGACCACACGTGGAATGCCATAGAGCAGGATCGCCCCGCTGCACATCGAGCAAGGGGACAACGTCGTGTACAACGTCGACTCGGCGTACACCGAGGCAGGCAGCCGGCCGGCGTTCTCGAGGGCGTCCATTTCGCCGTGAAGGGTAGGACTGCCGTTTTGTACCCGTCGGTTGTGTCCACGTCCGATGATCGTGTTGTTGTATACGAGGACGCTGCCAATGGGAATTCCGCCTTCATCCCAACCACGCGATGCCTCGTCGATTGCCGCTTGCAAGAAGTCCATAGAGGAAAGTGTTGCAGATGTGGGCATTGGGACTGGTGCCCAAGGAAGCATGGAACCCCAAATTTGACCGCTCTTTGCGGTCGCCTATGCCCCAAGATTGAGGTAGACAGGGTCATGGTGTGTCGTGTGGGGATCCTTGATGATCACCGATCCTTCGGTGAAGCGCTGTGCTTGGCACTCGCTAGCACAGACGATTTCTCCTGCGTTGGCGTAACCACCGGGTTTGACCATTGCCGCGAAATGCTGCTGACGATGAAGCCCGATGTTTTGGTTATCGACTATCAGCTCGTGGGGCTTACCGGCTTCGAATGCGCCGACAAAATTCGGGCCGAAGACATCGATGTTCGCATCGTGATGCTAACTGCGCACGCAGCGTCAGGCCTGCACACTCAGGCGGGAGCCCATGGAGTTGAGCAGGTCCTTTCGAAGGACTCTCCGTTGTCAGAACTGCTGCACGCAATAGCAGCGGGTCCGTCCGCAATCGACCTCAACGAACCAACCGCGCCCATCTTCTCGAGACGTCAGCGTGAAGTGCTCGAGCTCATGGGCAAAGGACTGGCGCCGGCGGAAATCGCCGAGGAGCTCTACGTCAGTATTCATACGGCTCGACGCCATGTGAAGGACATCATGGGCGTCTTGGGTGCATCGACGCAGCTGGCTGCGGTCACGACCGCTATCCGTGATGGACATCTTGTTCCTGCGCGAGAAACGTCGGAGTAGGGGTTTAGCCGCTCTGCGTGACGCTGCCCATTTGGGTAGTTCGACTATCGCTTCGGAGTTCAAATTCGTACGCTTACGACATGGCGTATGACGAGATTGATCAGCCCACACGCATCATCGTTGTCGATGACCAGCGTTCATTTGCCGAGGCGTTGAAGCTTGCCTTGGGACTCACCGACGACCTTCGCGTCGTTGGCCTAGAGCAAAGTGCTGAGTCGGGGGTCGGTCTCGCCGAGTCACTCAAGCCAGACCTGATCGTTACCTCGTATCGGCTCATCGGCGCAGTGACTGGGCTCGATTTGGCGAGCCAGGTACGTGAGCGTGAACGCGCTGAGGATCGCCCGTTTACACCAATCGTGCTTCTGACGGCCTTCCCAGCCCCGGCGGTAATTCGTCGTGCTCGTGAGATTCCGAATGTGGTTGTGCTCTCCAAGCGCAGCCCGATCACCGAAATCGTCAGCGGACTTCGTCGTGCTGTCGACGGCGGCCCAACTGCGGGCGTCGTGGTCGATGACCCTTATTCGCTGTCTCCAGCTGAGATGGAAGTTCTTGAGTTCCTGTCCGGCGGACATAATGCGTCGACCATCGCGTCTGAGCTTCACTTGAGCGTGCATGCAATTCGGGCACGGATCCGTGGGCTGCTGACGAAGACCAACTCGTCGAGCCAGCTCGAAGCTGTGGCGAAGGCGACACGAGCTGGCCTTGTGGTTCCGCCAGCGTTCGACGCTCCAGCTACGACAGCAGGTCTTGGAGCGACGACCTCGTAGCGTCACGGCCAAGGTGATTGCTAGGCCGCATCAGCACGGCATCGTTTGTCAGGACAGTGCTTGGGATCCACGCTTCGATGGATGTGCCTCGACCGGGTCGCGTTGACAGCGAGCACCACCCGCCGGCTTGATACGCAAGCGCTGTCATCGTGCTTAGCCCGAGGTGGCCAACTTCTTGTAGGCGTGACTTATCGAACCCAACGCCGTCGTCGATGACCGCTATCGAGAAGCCATCGCGCGTTTGGCGGAGGTCGACATTGACGATCGTCGCTTCGCTGTGCACCATCGCGTTTACCAGTGCCTCTCGCGCGATTTGGAAGATGATCTCTGACAGCTCTGCCGATGCGTGCATGATCCCGCGTTCACGAACGTGCACTTCCGCAGCGTTGATCGACGCGAACTTCTCGACGGTCTGTTCAAGTGCGTCGACGACGTTGGTCTCTCGCAGGTCGATGATGGCTGATCCGATTGCGTCTGCTCGGAGCTTGCGCATGCCACTCACCAACAGCTCTTCGATTCGCTTGAGATGATCTGCCTCAAGAGTTGAATTCGGCTGGCCGTCGGCGACGAGTCGGCTCGCTCCAATGAGGAGGTTTGCGGCGGCGAGATCTTGCAGAGCGCCATCGTGCACAAGTTGTGCCAACCGAAGGCGCTCGGCTTCCTGCGCATGCAGCAGTGCTGCCCGGGACCTTGCTCGTTCTGCGTTCAATTTGTGGGTTGTGGTTGTGTCGAGCAGAAAGACGGTGCATCCGGCGAAGTTGCCGTCGTCGTCCATGCGCGGTTCGGTGAGAGCAAGCGCCCACCTCGTCTCGCCGGTCGCTGTTTCGAAGCTTCGGTCGAAGCGGACGCTTTGCCCGGCCATCACCATTCGCACAAAGTGAGCGACCTTCGACCATCCAGCGGCATTGAATAGCGCTCGGAACGGAAGCCCACGAATATCGTCAACATGCATCCCGAGCAACAGCGCAACACTGTCGCTCGTGTCGACCACGTTGCTGTGGGCGTCGATTTCGATAAAGCCGTCGAAGCCGGTGCTGGCCAGCTTCTGCCATCGTTCGCTTTCGGCCTGCTCGGCTCGCACGCGTAGGTCGGCGTGGAAGGTCATCCTGCCGACCATTGCCGTGAGCACGGCGATTGCCGCAGAGAAGGCATGAACTTCACCTAATCCGGTTGAGTCAGCGACGGGAAACGTGCCAAATCCTCTGGCGGCGACTACTCCGGCCAGAACTGAGTAGAGAAGGGCAACTGGCTGGCCGGCACGCGTGCCGAACCGAGACGTGAAGAGCAGGCAGGCTCCGAGTCCCACGAACAGAAGGCCTTGTTCAACGAAGACCGTGGCGGTGGCAATGGCAGCGATCGTGGCGAGCGTTGCGACAAACTCGCGTCGATGGGTGGTTGGGTTCACCGAGACAAGCCACCCGGCCCTACCGAGCAGAACGACACTTGTGACTGCGAACGTGCCTATGCCATGGCTCGCCCCGAAGAGGAGCGAGGACTCCAACATGTCGGAGCTCCAGGTGACCGGAACCGACGCGACCATCGCGGCACTTAGGCAAGCCAGCATCGCGAGAATGGACTTGCTCGGTCCTGGAGACTCCGACGGGCGGGTCAAGAAGAGCAGCAGGATTGCACCACCGGCGAGGCAGACCTCGATGATGTGTGCCGTCATCAGCGCAATCGAGCTGCTAGACGTTTCGACTGCGGCCAGAAAGATGGCATGACCAACCAAGCCGCCAGAGAGCGCACCGAGCCGTGCGGCAGACCGGTTGGCAGCGAGCATAAGGCCGACCGTGATTCCCGACGCAAGCCAGAGAATGACGGTGCCATCTGCTGTGATGAGATAGCTGTGGGACACGAGGGCGAATGTCACGTGGCCAACAAGGGCCACCGCAAAGGCACCGAGTGGGGTGAGGCGATCTACCCACGTGCCACCGGCCACCTCTAGTCTCCCAAACCACGGTCGTCTTGCATCTTTCGACCCTATCTCGCGTCAAGGATCGGGTACATGTCGTTGCCAAAGGCGCCCCGCTCCCACTCCCAAAGGCCTCATCGTGGGCCGGATTTGAACCCCAAGAGCTAGCGAATTTCATACCTTTTTCGCTTCGTCTCGCACGAGGGCGGTAGTGCAATTCACGAACGTCCAATTCCGGAAATTCGAGTGCTACCGTGACCCGCGATGGCACGAAAGAGCAGACCCCGTCGTAGCGCCGAACAGACCCGCGCCGAGATGGTCGAGGCTGGTCTGCGCATGCTGCAAGAGCATGGGCTAACGATTGGGCTAGACAATGTAACCATCGAGGTAACCATCGAGGCTGCGTGCATCGAAGCTGATGTTCCGCGTTCATCGAGCCACTCGGCCTGGGGCATCGATGATGATTTCATGCCGCAGGAGAACTTCCGGAGAGCAGTACTGAAGGCATGGTTGCTCGACCGCCGGGGTTCGATGTTCGCCGATGCAGCCCAAGAGGCACTTGAACAGCTGTACGCACGCGCTGGAGGCGACCCGTCGAAGTCAGCCATCGTGCGTGCTGCCATTCAGGCAGCGTTCTTTGAATCGTCGAACACTGGTGACCGCGCCGAACGTGGCGGCGGTGACTTTGCTTCGACCGACATGGCAATCCGTTTTGCGATTGCCTCTCAGCCCTTGGAAGACCGCGACGGCGACCTGGTCTCCTGGCTTGAAGATGGTGAACGATCACATCGTGACGACCGCGTGGCGGACTCGTATAAGCCGTTCGCTGAGCTCGTCGGGCTCACACCGAAACCTGAGCTCGGCGAGAAGGCATACGTACTAATGGCGATTGCGGTTGCCTCGTTGGTCGAGGGCATCGGCCTGCGGCAGAGCATCTTGCCCGAATTGGGGCTTGATCAACCGATTTCACCTGCCGTAGATGATGGGGTGCCGACGCTTATGATCGGCGCATGCGTCGAAGCACTTCTCCCTGTCTTCTTCGACTCGAAAGACAATGACTGAACCTACATATCCCGATGCGCTCGAGTTACCCGATGGCGAGGATTTGCTTCTGCTTGGCGTGACTGGTTCGACTGCGTATGGGCTTTCCCACGAGGGGTCCGATGTCGACCGCCTTGGCATGTATTGCGTGCCAACCGACGACCTCTTTCGTTTGGGCTTCAATCAAGGCAAGGCCTCACACGTGTTGACCGAGCCCGACGACGTTCAGCTGCACGAGATTGGCAAGTACATCGGTCTTGTCTTGAAGGGCAATCCAACGGTGACCGAACTGCTCTTCCTCGAGTCGTACGAGCACGTCGACGCACGGGTGGAGCCGCTGATCGAGATGCGATCGAAGCTGCTCGGTCAGAGAACCGTTCGTGCGGCATACACCGGGTACGCCATTGCGCAAGCAAAGCGGCTCGGAAATCGACAAGAGGCAGGCCAGGCCGGCTTCAACTCTGACTTGGCGAAGCGCACGGCAAAGCACGGGCGTCACTGCTTCCGGCTGATGCTGCAGGCAGAACAGCTGTTGACTGTCGGTGAGGTCACCGTGGACGTCTCGGAACATCGCGACGAACTCTTCGCCATCGGTGAGCTCGCCGAGACCGACGTTGCCGCGTTCCAAACCAAGTTCGAGGAGCGGTGCGCCTACATCGACGGGCTCGAATCGGTGCTGCCGGTAGAACCTGACGTAGCCGCCGCCGAACAGTTCCTCATCGACTTCCGTCGAGGCAATCTCTAGCCGCGAGCGTTGGTTTGCGAGGCTCGCTCTACGGCGCCAAGACACGCAAGGTGCAGCGCCATAGGGTTGGGTGATGACGAAGCTCCCCGAGCCGCCGTATTACGCGGTCATCTTCCCGAATCAGCACGCCGAGAGCACTGAGGGCTATGGCAAGGCCGCCGACCGCATGGTTGAGCTAGCGAAAGAACAGCCCGGCTACCTCGGGATCCACTCGGCTCGCAACGCCGACGGCTCCGGGCTGACCGTCTCCTATTGGGCTGATGAAGCGTCGATTGCCGCATGGAAACAGAACGCTGAGCACCAAGCTGCACAGCAGGGCGGTATCGACCAGTGGTATTCGTCGTACGAGGTGATCGTCGCCAGAGTAGAACGCAGTTACTCGGGGCCAGAAGGCCGTCCGTCCTCGTGACCTGAGCGCAATGGGACTTAGGTCTCTAGGGGGTAGCTGTTCGCTGGCGCAGGGTTGGGTATGTCTACTTTCACTGTTCCTCACCACATCAACACGTCCGACACAACCGTTGAGGCCCAGCCTGTGTCGACCTCGGCGGAGACGCCACAAGAGCAGCGGACAATCGGGCAGGTGCTATGGATCGGCGTTCCACTCACCATGGTTGCCGTATTCGCAGTAACTGCCATCTTGTTCCTGATTGGGGGCACGCCGCTTGGAGAGTCAGTCGGGTACGGCGTGTACCTAGCGTTCTGGATCGGTGGTGGCTTCGGGATGATGATCAGCGGCGCTTACTTCAACCACGTGAACCACGGGGTCGGGTAGTCATCCCGACAACCACAGAGTGAAACACGACTACTGTTCCACCATGGCCCCCACCGCCATCACCTCCACGGACCTCACCTATGAGTACGCGCCAGGCGTGGGAGCCGTGGGGCTTGATCTTGAGGTTCCCGTTGGAGAGGTTTACGGATTCCTCGGCCCGAACGGTGCTGGCAAGTCGACAGCGATCCGGATCTTGACTGCGTTGATTCGCCCTCAGCGCGGGACCGTATCGGTGCTCGGGCTTGATCCGTGGAAAGACTCCACCGAGCTTCACGGCCGAATCGGCGTGCTTATGTCGGATCAGCCGGCACCCCGCCATCACAACGGGGCGTCGCTACTCACTCTCCTCGCAAAGCTGCGATCGCGGCCAGACGTGGTGGCCCGAGGTCACGAGCTTGCGGAGCGCTTGTCGTTGGACCTGTCGAAGAAGGGTCACGAACTCTCGTTGGGCAACCGGCAGAAGCTGGGACTGGTCACCGCGCTCGCCCACGAACCCGAACTGGTGATCCTTGATGAACCCACAAACGGACTCGACCCGCTCTTACAGCGCGAGATCGGACTCGTCTTGCGCGAGATCGTTGACGAGGGACGAACCGTGCTGCTCTCGTCGCACTCCCTGCATGATGTCGAGGCGGTTGCTGACAACGTCGGCTTCATTCGCGATGCCATCTTGGTTGAGCAGCTTCCGCTCGCAGCCTTGGCCGATCGCGCTGTGCGCAAGGTCATTCTTCGTTTCGATGCAGAAATTGGCGCCTCTGCGTTCGACGGAATCGAGGGAATCGAGACGATTCGTGTGTTGCCCGATGGCGAGGTCACGATCCAGTACCGCGGACCGGTAGCCGACGTGTTGACGCGAGCTGGCGAGCTCGGGGCGCAGACGATCGAAGCACACCCGGTCGAACTGGAAGAAACGTTCTTGGCGCTGTACCGCGGTTACGAGGAAGGCCAGTAATGGGCGCTCTTGCGTTCGACCTTGCGAAGTCGCGCCGGATTCTGATCGCCGGGATCTGCGCGGGATTACTGTTCGTCTCCATCGGGTATCTCGCGCTCTATCCAAGCTTCGACGATCAGCTACAGGCGTTCTCTGATGACCTTCCCGACGCCTACAAGGCCTTCATTGGCGACGCCGATATCGCAAGCGCAGAGGGCTACATCCGGAGTCAGGTGTACAGCCTGCTCGGCCCGCTTCTCGTTGCTGGTGCGGCGATATCTGCCGGAGCAGGATTAGCTCGCACGGAGCGCGATCACACGCTTGCCGTGTTTGCCGTGATGCCAATGAGCCGTCGAAAGCTGTTCGGGTCGTGGTGGCTGCTCGTGCTTCTGGTTTCGGTGATCGGGGCGGGGGCGGCGTTCATCGGCGTCGTAATTGGTGGGCCGCTTGCTGGCGCGAGCGTCGGCATTGGCCGAGTGGCATTGGCGACGCTGCCGGTGCTGTTCTTCGGATTGCTCATGGGCAGCATTGCACTGCTGGTCTCGGCGCTAACCGGTGCACCCGGGATGGCGAGCGGGGTCGGATGGCTGGCGATTCTGGCGTCGTTCATTGCGAACTCATTCGCCGAGCTGATCGACTCGTTGAGTTGGTTGTCAGCAGTGAGTCCGTGGGCCTGGCATGGCGCCGGCGAGGCGATTACGTCTGAGGTCAATGTCGGAGGCGTGATCGCGCTGATCGCGTCGTCGGTGGTGATCTCGGCGCTCGCGATGCTCACCTTCGAGCGAAGAAACCTGCATTTGTAGCCTCAAGCTACATTCGGTCAGCGATTGCGTCGGCGAGCGCTTCTGGCTCGGCGACGCTTACCCAGAGGGCCGAGTGGTCGTCCATGCCGAGCACCTTGTCGACCTTGTTGATGAACTCGATGCACAGACCAAAGTGGTGGTTTGTTCCGAACGTGAGGCCATCGTCGGCGAAGCTCAAGCGAGCGCCGACGGCGGTGTACCAGCGATGCGGCCCGGTGACCTCAGTGTGGTTGATGTTGCTGATCGGCGTTTCAACCGAGAACCAGCCATAGGTGGCTTTGAACAGCCCGTCTTCGGTGAGCGTCACACCGTCGTCCTTTCGGATGCGGAGCGACAAGAACATTGGCGTCCACCGCTTGTCGATGTGATACGCAAAGAAGGGCTCGGTCACGGTCTGACCATATCGCCGGCTAGGTGTCGACGGAGTACGTCCATGATGCGGTGATGAGCGCGTGGGTCAGTGTTGTGTGAGCGTCGTGGCGGCCGACCACCTCGAACTCGCTCGTCATGAGCCCGTCGCGTTTGCCGTGCTCGCAGTGCAAGACTTTCAGCCCTGCGCTATCGAAGTGTTTGTGAACGTCCTCGATCGAGATCTCGCTCAGGTCAGTTTTGAGCTCGTAGGTCTTGACCTCTTGTTGGTTGTCGATGATTCGCTCGACCGGGGGAAGCAGCCAGAGCACCACGAGCACCGCGGCCGCTGCGGTGAGGGTGAGGGCGTAGACGCCGCCGCCGATTCCCATGCCGAGCGCTGCGGCGCACCAGATAGTTGCCGCCGTGGTAATGCCGGTCGAGTGGCGGCCCCGACGGAAGATCACACCTGCACCAAGAAAGCCCACGCCAGAGACGATGGCGCTGGTGATACGGGTCGGGTCGCTGGTGTCGCTTGCGAGTTCGGCGCCGAAGATCGTGAAGAGGCACGACCCGATGCAGATCAACATGACCGTGCGAAGTCCGGCAGCCTTATCTCGGAACTCTCGCTCGGCTCCGAGGGTTGCTCCAACTAGCGCGGCGATCGCCAGGCGCAACAGGTACTCGCTCGTCATGCACGGAATCGTAGAAGTCGATGGCGGTGGCGTCGAACCGTCTTCGCTCACGCTCTCGCTACAGCCGGTGACGAGACAAGCGGTTCTCGGTCCGTCACACTGGCGGGAACCCATGACGATGGCGGAGGCGGACTACTAGTTATGAAGAATTCTTGGTTTTTGGTCATGTTGGTGTGTGCTGCATTGCTCGCATCAGCATGTTCTTCCGACCCCTCATCAGTGCTTTCGGTGCAGGACGATTCGGTAGAAGATGGTGATGCTGCGGTCACCGAGCAACCCTCTGTGGCGATGGATGCAACGGATGCTGTTGCGGCCGATAGTGCTCCTCAAGTCCTCAGCGTTCCGACGGCGCTTTCCGATTTGGGTGGGTCGCTGTGGCGCTTCTCCACACTCGATGAAACCCCGTACGACGGAGGGGAGATGTCCTTTGCCGGTCCGGGCAGCGGCGGGACAGACAACATCTACGTGCAGTTCGCCGATGGCTGTTCGTATGGGCGCTTTTCATTCCGGGTACGACCCGAGGGTCAGCTTGAAGCGTTCGGGTTCTCGCGAAACCCAGGGTGCGTCGGGCATCCGACCGAGCTGTTCCGTGAGGTTCCGGGAACCCGCTACCCGCCAATGAGCGCCACGCTTACTGGTGACACACTCACCATCGCCGCTGCGGAACGCTCGGTCACACTGATTTACGTCGAGTCTGGCAGTGACGCTAACAGCCCGCCACCACTTCCGAGTTTGCCCAGCGCCGATGTGCTACTTCCTGATGAGCTTGACTTAGCGAAGATTCCAGAGGCGACCGAGATCCCGTTGCCCGCGTGCGGAACCGCCGCAGCTGGCCCCGTGGACGAGGCGCTGGCGGACGAGCGCCTCGTGACAGCGAATCGATTGGAGCATGCCTTCGGCCTGCCGTTCATGACGAGCCTGTCGAGCGGAGATCTTGAAACCCGTCGTGTCAGCGTGGGGCTCAGCGTTCGGTATCAACCCACGATCGATTGGTTGTTCGAAAATACCCCCGAGGGCCATGTGTGCCTCGAGCTGCCACCGAAGGGGTTCTACGGCGAGACAAGTCTTCGTCTGCTCCAGTGGGAGGTCGTCGGTACTCCCGGCCCAAACTCGACCACGGTGGAGGTCATAAACCAGGTCGAGTGTGGCGGCGGAGTAGAGCCCCTTCCGTCCGAAGTGACGCTCTCGGCTAGCTCGGTTGAAATCAAGATTCTCTACCCGTCCACGCCGTATGGTCAGGCGGTGAATGCAGCATGCTTCTCTCCGAGGCCGATCACGGTCGAGCTGGGTGAACCGCTTGGGCAACGGGAGATCGTCGCAGTCTCTCGTTAGGTGTCTGGCCCGGATTGACCCATGCATAAGCACGTGCTTATGATAAGTCATGGCTTATACAGCGGAGGCGTTGGACGTTCTGCACGATCCGACACGACGTCATGTTCTTGAGTTGCTTCGAGGCGGCGAACTGAGTGTTCGTGAGCTGACGGAGAACACGACGGTCTCGCAACCGGCGGTCTCCCAACACCTTCGGGTCCTGCGAGAGGCTGGGCTTGTTGCAGTCCGTCCAGAAGGAACGCGCCGGCTGTATCGCGTCGACCCTGATGGATTCAGTGGCCTTCGCGCTTGGGTTGACTCGTTCTGGGATCAGGCGCTTGATGCATTCGTTCAACACGCTGAGGAATCCGACTCATGACCGCTCCCATCGTCCGTTCTGCCTACGTGCAACGAAGTCCTGAAGACGCGTTTCGTATCTTCACCTCAGAGATCGGCGCATGGTGGCCGCTCCCGACGCATGGGATGTTCGGTGACCGATCGGCGAGCGTGAGCTTCCGAGATGGGCAGGTCATCGAAACTGCTGTCGATGGAACCGACGTGGTGTGGGGCGAGGTGCGCGCGTGGGATCCGCCAACCAGGCTCGTGATTGCGTGGCACCCCGGACGCTCGGCAGACGACGCGTCCGAAGTCGAGGTGACGTTCCATCCTGAGGGCGACGGCACGACCGTTGTTCTGGAACATCGAGGATGGGAACAGTTCGGCGAAGATGCTCGAGCCCGCCGTCGTTCATACATCGGCCCGAACGCCTGGGGATACGTCCTTGACCACTTCGCTGACGGTGTTGAGCTGCACGACGACTCTCCCGACCTCACCGAGTTGGCTCAGGCCTACGACGCGTTCTTTGCGCTTGCCGCGGCTGGCGACTTCGGGCCGCCATCGAAACCCGGTTGGGATGCTGACCGCACCATCGCTCATGTTGCGCTGAACGACCTGGCGATAAACGTGGTGTGTCAATCGATCATCCATCGTTCGGCGGACACGATCCGCTTCGAGAACGCCGTGTGCCATGACGAGGAGGCACTCGTTGGCTGGATCGAGCGAGCGGGTGACCGGGCCGAACTCGTCGCACGCGGGCGAGCTGTCGCGAGCCAGATGATGGCGAGCCTTCGCCGCCTGACTGAGGACCAGCGCAACACGATGGTGCATTGCACGCTTCTTCACGAAGGCGAGGTGATGGTCGATGACTTGCGCCCATGGGGTGTGATCTCAACAGTGGTGCAGGCGCAGATGCACCTACCCGCTCACGTCGAGCAGCTCACCGATCTGCTCGATCCCTAGCCGGGCGACCTAACCGATGTGAATGTTCGCCGCTCGAGCTGCGCCGGGTGGAACGTTTCGGACGTCGACTTCGACACCAGCCGATCGCAGCTCAGCGAGCACCCGTTCCAGGGTCGCGGCTCCGGAGTAGTCGAGTCGTCCTACCGCTCCAAGGTCGATGATGACCGAGCGGATGTCAGTGTGTTCTGCCAAGAGATCCTGCATGGCTTGTTCTATTCGTGGAACCGCGGCGAACCAGAGGACTCCCTGAGGACGAATGATCAGTCTCGAGTCCTGGATCTTGTGGGTGACCGTAACGGTGAGCTCGCGATACAGATGTGCGCCAAGGGCAAGAGCGATGCCGACAACTACGCCGCGTTCGACTCGTGGAGCGAGAACGATTGTCGATGCGAACGTGCCGATGCCGACGACCGCTTGAGCGGGGGAGACTCGAACCAACTTGGCGAGACCGGCGAAGTCTACGAGCTTGAATACTCCGGTGATGATGAGGGCGCCGAGGATCGCCGTCGGCAATCGGGCCAAGGCTGGCGAGAGCGGGATCGCAGCGATGACGGCGATCCCGGTAAACGCTCCGGCCCACGCGCTCTTGGCCCCGGAGGCATGGTTGATCGACGTGCGGGAAAAGGACCCTCCAATTGGGAACCCACCAGCGATGCCCGACACGAGATTGGCGATGCCTTGGCCGAACATCTCACGGTTTGCATCCCAGCGGGTGCGTTCGAGTGCGGCGTAGTGGCGGGCAATCGATGCTGGTTCGGCGAATCCGATAAGTCCGATAAGGACCGCCGCAGGTATGAGTCCGCTGGCTGACGCCCACGGCAGGTCGAGGTTCACTGTTAAGAACCCGCCGGGAAGGCTGCCGACAACAGCGCCGGCGTAGCCCGTGAGGTGAGAGATGGCGAGGCCGCCGAGCACCGCGAAGAGGATCCCGGGGAACAACGCATGGATGCGACGACCGCCAACCACGATCGCCGCGGTTCCGATGGCGAAGGCCACACTCGACCATCGCCACGAGGACGGGTCGATGATGGCTTCGAGCGCATTACCCAGAACGCCATTACCCAGAACGCTGTTGCCGCCCGGAACCACACCGAGGACCTTCGGGGTCTGGCTGGCGATGATCAGCGACGCCGCCGCCGTAGTGAACCCCATCAGAACCGGATCGGATAGTAGGTAAGCAACGCCCCCGAGTCGGATCAGACCCAAGACAGCCCGGGTCAGCCCGACGAGAACGGCGAGCAAGCCTGCGAGTCCGATGTATTCGGCTGAGAACGGCTCGGCCAAGCCCTGGAGGGCGCCGACGCTAAGCAGTGCCGTGAGTGCGACCGGGCCCGTCTGGAGATACTTCGACGAGGTAAACGGTGCGGCAAGCACCGAGGGGAGTGCTGCTGCGAAGAGTCCGTGCCGTGGCGGTACTCCGGCGAGGTCAGCGTAGGCCAGCGCCTGAGGAATAACGACAAGCGCTACCGAGACGCCAGCGATGATGTCTGCGGTTGTCGGGGCGACAAACCGTGTCACTTCGAGACAGTGACGAACTGGCGATGCTCTCCGTCGCCGACGTGCAGGCCGTTGCGCTGCTGGCGTTCGTGGATGCGAAGCCCGATGAAGATCCCTGGGATAGCGATCAGGCTGAGCAACGCTCCGGAGGACAGCATCACGAGCGCTGGAGCAGGACAGGTTCCGGCGATGGCCCAACCGATGCCGAAGAGCGCACCACCCTTGATGTGATGACGCTCGGGCTTAGATCGCGAGAGGGACAGCTCGCCGCCGTAGGGCGTCTTCATGCCCCGGCGTTCGAGCAACCAAAGTAGCGGGGCGGACACGGCGATCGCCGAGGCCATAAAGAAGAAGACGTCGAGCTCTTCGAAGGCGAGCATCGAGTGAATCGTGTCGTACTCATGCAAGTTGGAGGCGCCGAGCACTCCACCGAACATGATGCCGAAGGCAAGGCCGATCAGGTTGAGCTTCACAGCGCACCCCCAGTGGCTGCCCGCAGGATGAAGGTCGTGGCAATCGCGGTGATCATGAAGGTGATCGTGACAGCGATGCTTGCAGGCGAGCGCTGGGCTGTGCCGCACATGCCGTGCCCCGACGTGCAGCCGCCAGCGACTGCGGCGCCGTACCCGAGGAGGATCGCCCCGCCGAGAACGAGGGGAATAGTCACGCCGAGCGGGAACACCTCTCGGAGGGCGTCGTATCCTGAGCGAACACCTTCGGTGCCGGTCCGAAAGACTCGTGTGGCTAGTACGCCGCCGATGAAAAGGCCGGCGAAGTAGAACACTCGCCAGATGACCACGCCGTCATGGCGCCGAAGCAAGTTCGACGTCTGGACGTAGGCGCCGCTGGCGCCAAGGGGCTGATTTGCAAGTACGAACAATCCAACGATGAGAAGTCCGAGGATCGGGCCACCGACAAACCACGGAAGACGGTCGGGTAGTAGGTCAAACATGTATGTTCCCTCCGGAGACAGGACGTGCGAGGGCCCACCACACTCGCAGATTCGTTTCTAGTAACTCAGTAGATCGCTGATCTATGCCGTTTGATGCGCAGCGTCCCACGCGCCGTATCCGCCGAGGAGGTCGGAGATGTCGGTGAAGCCCGCTTGGATCATACGGCTCGCCGCGATCGACGACCGAAACCCGCCGGCGCAGTAGACGATTGTTGGGCGTGACGGATCGAGCTCGCCCAGCCGCTCGTTCAGGCGGGTGAGTGGCATGAGGATGGCGCCTTCGACGTAGCCGCCTTCGGTTTCACCCGGCTGACGAATGTCGACAAGCTGGAGATCGTCGATCGTTTCCATCGCTTCGCGCATGCCGGCGACGTCTACTCGGGAGTTGCGGAACGTGATGTTCGGGTTGTCCATCATCGCGACTTCTGGCTTGGGGAGATGGCCAACAACGTTGTCGAAACCGATCCGGGCGAGGCGAATCTTGGCCTCGAGCTCCCGGCCGCGCTCGGCCACGAGGATGAGTGGGGTTTCCGGGTTGATAACGCCACCGGCGAACTCGGCGTACCGGCCGGCGAGTCCGATGTTGATCGAGTTGGCGACGTGCCCGAGAGCGAATTCATCCGGCGAGCGCGTGTCGAGCACGACGGCGCCGTTGCGTTGCTGTTCGAGAACGTCATCGATGCTGAGTGCGGCGGGCATCTGGTCTTCGTCGAGAAGGTCGCGGTCTTTGCGGTTGAGCATGGCGTCGTAGGAGAAGTAGCCGGGAGGGGCTGTCTGGCCGTCGGTGACGACCTTGATGAACTCGTCCTTGGTCATGGGAGCGACTGCGTAGTTGGTCTCGCGCTGCTTGCCGATGCTGCATGACGTGTCGGATGACAGGTTCTTGCCGCACGATGACCCGGCGCCGTGGCCGGGGTAGAGGATGGTCTCGTCAGGCAGGGTCATGATCTTGTTGTGGAGCGAGTCGTAAAGATCGCTGGCAAGGTCTTCGCTGCTCATGCCCACCGACGACATGAGGTCGGGTCGACCTACGTCGCCGATGAACATGGTGTCGCCAGAGAGCACGCCGTGAGGGGGAGAGTCGGCGGTTTCGTAGACGACGATGCTGATCGACTCCGGCGTGTGGCCAGGAGTGTGGCGAATCTCGAGCACGACCTCGCCGAGCTCGATGCGTTCGCCATCAGCAAGCTTGCGGGAGTCGAACTCGGTCTCGGCCTTGTCGCCGTAAGCGATGACTGCGCCGGTCTTCTCGGCGAGTTCGAGGTGGCCCGAAAGGAAGTCGGCGTGGAAGTGCGTTTCGAGGACGAGCTCGATGGTCATGCCATGTTCCTCGGCGCTCTCGAGGTAGGGGGCGACGTCGCGGCGGGGGTCGACGACGACGGCTCGCCCAGTCGTTTCGTCGCCGATGAAGTAGGAGGCTTGGGAAAGACAGTCGAGGTAATGCTGTTCAAAGATCACGTTGTTTCCTTTGTGCACGGGCGTTTTGGGCGCAAACTATGCCGAACGTCACTGGCTTGTACGAATGTACGTACAAATGTAGTGGGACAGCAGGAACTGTCAACCCTTCACTGCTCAGGCGCCCGGTGCGCTCAACTAGGAACGCGGCTGAGTTCGGCGCGGAGATGGTGCTGAAGCGGCTGGCCAACAGCTCCCATGTCAACCTCGTAGCGCATTGTGTCGCCGTCGACGGTCAGGCACCGGCGAACTGTCGTTACCTCTTTGGCTGTCGAGCTCGTCGCCACGATCACAGACGCAAGTTCGATCTCGCCACCGTCGATCGTGCCTTCGTGAACTTCGACAATTCCTGATGGCTGAGCGACAACGAGCTCGAGTTGATCGAGTCCGACTGGTCGGAAATAGCCCTGCTCGGCGTGAAGGGGGTGGTCGGTCTCGGCATGGCGAGTCTTCTGGGAGTACGCCAAGAATGGCTTGCCGACGTGGCCGATCGTTACTTCTTCCACGTAGCGAAAGGACTCGATCGTCGGGTACTCGCCGGCGCCCGTTCCCCGCCACGTGCCGATCAGGTTGGACAGGTGAGCAATGTCGGGATGGACCGGAGGTGTCATTCGGCGACCGTATCGCGGCCCGATGACGGGTGCGATGCCCTAGCTGAGTTGGTGAGCTGACATCACTTCGCGTGAGGAATGCAACCAGCATCACCACGTTCGAATTTCGCGATGACTATTCTTGCAAATGGAGTAGGGGAAGCAGCCTGGCGGGTTGTCCCAAGGAGCGTTATCGCTATGTCCCTATTCGATTTGTCGCGCGTGTCAGAACGGCGCCCGTCGCAACTCATTATCGGAGCTGTTGCAGCATCGCTGCTGCTCAGCCTCGCCTCAGTCGCCATCCCCGCGGGTGCGCAATCGGAGTGCAGCGCTGAGCTGTCCTTCGAGTCTGTGCACTTGTTGAACAATGGTGTCGAGGACACGGCCGGTCCGTTCGAGGTTGACCTCGACGCCGGCACGTACACGATCATTGTCGAGTCGTTCGACGACCACGACATGCAGCCGCATGTTGGAACTCAGCCTGAAGAGCAGTTCCACCTGGTGCTTGACTCTGGATACCGGTCGCCAGCGACTAACGACATTCCAGATGAGGTCAACACCGTGACATCGGTGTTCGCCGATCAGACGATCGATGCGAGCTCGAGTCTTGTCATCGAGCATGCCCGCGTTGGTGGCGTTAACTCGGTTTACCCTCGCTCGGTCTGCTTTGTTCAGGAGACTGCGCCTGAGGCAGCTCCGGCTGTTGATTGCAGTGACGCCGACGGCGTTGATGCTGTCGAAGTTGACGATGTTGCTGCAGATACGGCTAACGATCCCGCTGATGCTGACGACGCCACCACAGATACTGCAGCTGGCGACGCCACTGCCGATTGTGCTGGCGAAGAAGAGGCTGCCCCAGCAGATGAGGCGATCGAAGACGACTGCTCCGCGACCGACGCTGCTGCAACCGAGGAAGCTGCAGACGCCGACGGTGACACCGATGAAGCTGGTGAAGATGTCGCAGCGGATGTTGCTGGCGCAGAGAACGGCGATGCAGTAGCTGCTGACTGTGCCGATGACGCCGTCGCAGACGAGAGCGATTGCTCCGCTATCGAGGCCGACGCCGCTGATGCAGATGCCGATGCCGATGCAGCCGCTCAGGACGGTGCCGAACCTGCTGACGCCGACGCTGCCGATGCAGCTGCAGACTGCGCCGAACCTGGTGAAGACACTGCACATGCCGATGCAGGCGTCGTCGACTGCTCCGCGGACGCCGCTGCTACAACTGATGCCGCCGCCACAGACGTTGACGTTGCAGGCGACGAAGTCGCCAACGCTGACGCTGCTGCGGGCGAAGAGGCAGTCACCGATGCACACGACGCTGCCGATGCTGCGAATGCTGACTGCTCCGAAGAGGACGCTGACGTTTCCACTGACTGCACCGCAACGGATGCTGCCAACACCGAAGATGCTGTTGATGAAGCTGATGGTGCCGATGCTGATGCAGTCGATGCCGCCACTGGCGAAACCGCTGATGCAGGCGATGCAACCGCTGACTGTCCAGCAGCTGATGACGCTGACAGTGCGCACGATTGCTCGGCCGCCGATGCTGCGGGCGTCGCCGCTGCCGATGGCGACGATGCAGTCAACACTGCTCCCGATGACACTGCCGCCGCTGCCGATGGCGACGATGCAGCCGCAGCTGACGACACCGCGCATGCTGAGGCCGCGGTCGACTGTGCCAGCGACGAGGCTCCTGCAGCAGATTGCTCCGCCGCGGATGCGACAGCCGACGGTGCTGTAGACGACGCCGATGCCGCCGCTGAGGCCGATGCTGCCGATGGAGCGAATGGCGATGCAGAGGCAACTGATGTCGATGCAGCCACCGCTGCTGCGGAGACATGCGCCGATGGCGAGGAAGCCCCAGCTGCGGCAGAGGCCGACCTAGCCGAGGAAGCTCCCGTTGTTGAGGACGCAGTTGTTGGGGACGCGGTCCAAGAAGCTGCTCCGGCCGAGGTCGCTGACTGCGCCGATGCTGATGCAGTCGATGCAGCAGACGGTGATGCTGACACGGCAGTCGATGCTGATGCTGACGCTGAGGAGTGCTCCGAAACCGATGATGCTGCGCCTACTGCTGACGTTACCGCTGCAGACGACGAGGTTCCTGGCGAAGATGCTGCTGACTGCTCGGCAGCCGTTGGCGCCGATGATGCCATCACCGGCGACGCCGCAAACGAAGACACCGCACATGCGAAGGCCCCGTGTATAGAGGACGCCGGTGCTGATCAGGCTGCGGCCGACTGCGCTGACGCTGACACGGCCGGCGACACCGCCGATGCTGCGGCAGACGCAGCTGCTGGTGACGACACTGCGGGTGACAACGCTGCTGACTGTGTGAAGGACGAAGCCGATGACATCGCCGCTGATGCGCCGGCTGCCGAAGAAGTTGCGGCAGACGCAGTCGACACCGAAACAGCAGACGCTCCGGCGGAGGCAGTCGAGGCTGAGACGGTCGAGGCAGCGCCGGTCGAGGACGTAGTTGCTGAGGATGCTGCCCACGCAGATGCAAAGGTTCCAGCACGTGAGGTTGTGGTGGTCGAAGTGCCGGCGCCCGCATCCGAGCCGATCATTGTCGAGGTTGATGGTCCGGCTCCGGCACCTGAGGTAATCGTCGTCGTGAACCCGGGCGAGAAGCCTGCGCCGATCATCGTTGAGGTTGATGGTCCGGCTCCAGCGCCTGAGGTCATCGTCGTCGACGCTGCCGCCCCTGCAGCCGACGCCGTTGTTGCGGACACCGCTCGTCAGGACGCTGCTGTCGATGCCGCTGACGGTGTCGTGGATGCTGCAGCTGATCAGGCTGATGCGGCAGCCGACGTGATCGTCGTCGAGGCAGCTGCTCCGGTTGTTGACGCTGCACCGGTCGTCGATGCTGACGACACCGAAACGGTGATTGCTGACACGGTTGTTGCGGAGACGGTAATTACGGAGACCGCGGTGGTCGCCGACACGGCTCGTCAAGATGCCATCATCGAAGACACCGCTGCGCCTACTGCTGATGCGGTGACCACAGAGGTACAGGGAGTCGTTGAAGTTGCTGACAACTCTGTCGCTGCGGCCCAGGTCGACACCACCGTTGCCGCTGCGCAGACCGACAACGCAGCAGCGCCGACAAGCGCCGTTGCGCAGGCTCAGGTAGAAGGGGATGGCGTTCTTGCGATCACCGGATCTGACGCGTGGCGCCTGCTAGTGATGATGGGAGTTCTGCTCATGGCTGCTGGCACGTTGTGCATGCGTTGGGGTCGCGTGATCTAACGCACATCACCCAAAAACGAATGAACCCCGGCCGTCGCTCGATGGCCGGGGCTCTGCGTTTTTACGCCGCCGTGCGGGAGTCGCCGCTGGAGCAAGTGTGTCGGGTGTTGTCTAGAGCTGAAGCCACTCTTCGTCGGTGAGGTCGAGATCGAGGCCGTGTTTCTCGGCGAACGACTTCTTCCGCTTCAGTTGGATTCGGGTGTAGAGCCGCATCGTGTCCTCGGTCGAGTTGTCCTTGCCGGTAACGCGGTCGAGGAAATCCTCGAGCGCCTCGCTGAGCTCAGGATTCTCGTGAAGGTCGGTGTCCTGGCGAACACGTGGGTGTAGGTGGAGCTCGACGGGTTCGGTGAGAGTGCGAGCGAGGCATGCATCAACTGCGTTGCGCACCAGGGGTTCGATCGATGGGTAGGCCCGTGTGTTCGAGTGGGCTTTGAGGGCGTCGTCGAGGCGTTGGGCCATGGTGACGAGCAACTCGGGTGTTGAGTCAGCCGGGAGTATCGGCTTGCGGCCGAAGTTGTTCTTCCAGTCGAGATTCCAGGTGTCGAGAAGCTCGACGTATTCGGCGGGGAGCTCGCTTCGTGGGGGAATGGGCACAGTTACTCCTGGGTCACCAGTCGGTCAGGGTTGATAGTAGGGGACGCTTCTTCGGTGACCTCGGAGGCTATGCCCGACACGGTGAGGACGTCTTCGCCGATGGCGTAAATGACGTTTGGTGTTCCGACGACTGCTTCCCCGGTTGAGGTTGCCGGAGTGAACATGGTGCGGTCTGGGACGTAGATCTGTGTTGCTCCGCCGGTGGTTGTGGCGAGGTCGAACAACTCGGTGGTGGGGGCGATGGTGCTCTCGAACCCAACCGCGCCCGGTAGTGGGGCGATCTCCCAGATGACATAGTCGTCGGCGGTGCTTCCGACCGGCAGGCCGAACACGTCGGCCAGGTCGTGCCCTTCGGCAAGGACTCGGTCGAGCTCGCTGCGAGTAGTCCAGTAGGGGGAGACGGCCGATACCTCTGAGCCGACAGGGGCAATCTTGACGAGCGGTTCCGAGATCTGTGCGACGGTCGGGGGTGCAACGCCGGTCATGACGCCCTCGATCGCTAGCTGTTCGACCCTGCCCAACGGCAAAGTTCCCGAGGCTGCGATCTCATCGACGATCTGTTGGCCGACGGGGTGATTGGTGATGAAGTCCACTGCGTCTGCGTGCGAAACGCCGTTTGGTGTGAAGTTGCGTGTCTCCCAGTCGGGGAAGCGCACGGCCATGTCATCGATGATCTGGCCCTTGTGCCAGGTGAATAGCGCATCGTTGAAGGCAAGCGTGGCGCCGGTGACGCCCGTCCCGATCGACACGAGGTCGGCGATCTCTTTGGTCTGTTCGAGGTTGTCGCCGCCGAGCCCGGGTGCGTACTGCAAGCCAACGTCGAAGGTGCCCATACCAGCGAGGCCGGTGACGTCGGAGGTGACACCGAGGGCGATTGCGGCTTTGCCGGCCGTCGAGGTTGCGGCAAGGCGGAAGGTCTGCACGCCGAGGGTTGCTCCGCCTCCGCCCATGCCGGCCATCGCACCGCCGATGCCGTTTGAGACGAGGTCGTCGTCGAGATCAGACTCGCTCGAGAAGGCGTTGATCGTAAGCGTGGTGGATACGGCCGCTGCGCCTCCTGCGCCCGCGGTCGCGGCCATCGTGATCAGAGCGCCCGAGAAACCGGTTCCGAGTCCGCCGGTGAAGAAGACCAACGCTCCGCCGGCGATGACTGCCGATACAAGTGCGATCGAGCGCTTGTTCTCCTCGAACCAGCCCTTGTCGTACCATTCAGCGTCGATCACCGTTTCGAAGGCGAGCACTTCTTCGTCGGTGAGGAGACCCTCATTGTTGTTGAGAAAGGCCTCGAAGTCGGCCTTTGACAGGTGTCCGTCTGGAGTGCCTCCCTTGGCAGCGATGTCGATGGCGTCGTAGTTGACCCCCAGGATGTGCGAGATGCTCTGTTTGCCGACGAAGCTCTCGATGTCGTCCATGGAGATCAGGTGGTCGTCGAATTCGTCGGCGCCGAAGTGGCCGTCACCTTGGAGGACGTCGCCGTTGTCTCGGCTCGAGTCGAGGCGCATCAGCAGTGACTGATTCGACCAAAGGGCGTTCGCTGCTGCGATCGTCGAGGCATCGAACAGTTCGGGGTTCTGTACGACGTACTGAATATCTCGCATCGACACGAGGCCATCGGCGTCTTGGCCGGTGGCGGTGTCGAGGGCAGTGAATTCTTCGTGGAGGCCGTTGAATGCGTGAACTTCGTCGACCGTGAGCGACAGCGTCTCGGCTCGGTACAACATCGTGGCGGCATCGATCAGGCCGATGCCTTCGCTGCGAGCGAGGCCTTCGATCTCGTCGACGTCGAAGCCTTGGACGCGGGCGAACTCGACGATCTGCGCGGCGTCTTGTGCGCTGTGGCCCAAGGCGATGAGTCCGGCGACGTCTTGCTGCATCTCCACGAACTGCACTTCGGCTTCCCCAAAGCTGACGCCCCACGCCGTTGCGAGCTCGCCGATGACCTTTGACGTTGTGGCTTCGAGCTCGCGTTGTGCTGCGTTGTTGATTGCGAGGAGGATTGGTTCGCCCTGCCGCAGCCCGGCCATGATCGCGCCGATGGTTTCGGGGTTGTCGGTTTCTGCGAGCTGGGCGATCAGGTTGTGCAGCTCGCCCTGGCGGCGCTCCTGCTCGAAGACCGAGCCCTGTTCTCGTTCGGCGAATGCGATTTCGATCTTCTGGACGAGTGCCACGGCTTGGGCCGTTTCCCAGTCCCAGTCGGGGAGTGAGCCAAAGGTGAAGTCTCCAAAGTTGAAGCCAGCACCATCGTTTCGGATGAGGAAGTCGAGCCGCCATTGCAGGTCGTCGCGGTCGGATCGAAGGTCGGTTGCGGTGGTTGCCAGAGTTGTTGCGGGGCCGAACATTGGGTGGACAGCACGGTCGAGCAGCCTCATTGCTTCGCTGATGAGTGGAGACAGGCCAGTGATCGACTCGTCGATAGCCGAGGCGACGGTGGCATAGCTTTCGGCGAGAGACCTTGCCTCACTGACATTCACCCGAACAGCACTCATAGGCATGAGATTACACGAAATGCATTATGACGCAACTGGTGCTTGTGTGTCGTCGTCGAATCGATGCGGGCCGAACTAATGCGGCGGCGCAGACGTGCCGAACCCTCGGTATGGCAGGTAAGCGAAACGGAATTATCAAGAGCGCCAAGTCTCCGAAGAACAAGCGGCGAGTGCAGGCCGCAAAGAAGATGGCGAAGCAAGCAAACTCGGGACTCGCCGGCTGCTCGGGTTTAGGTACGCCGAAGGCCAAGCGCCCGTTCTGATGCGTCGCTGGTTGTGGCAGCTCGCGCTGGTCACGACGGCGGTCCTCGTACTCTCGGCGTGCTCGTCTAACGGAAGGCAAGCAGGCCTGTGGGCCTTTGACGGGGGAGCGGTCTCGGCTGATGGCATGTCTGTCGAGCTCGATGTCTACGGAATTCCTGATCCGTCGTGTGTTGAGTTTGATCGCATAGAGAGCGAGATGGACGGCGATGAGCTCGTCGTGTCGCTGTATTACTTGGGCCCCGAAGAGGGACAGTTCTGCAACATCCCCTGTCCGCTAGGAACGACGAGACAGTCGTTTGCGTTAGACACCGAACGTGCGCCCGGGAGCACCGTGGCGAAGAATCCGGAGACAGCTCAGCACTGCAGCGAGAGCCTTGCGTCAGGCGGCTAGGTGCACCCGCTGCCGGCTGAATCTGCCCAAACCATTCAATCTTGATCGGTTTGTCAGTTATTCACCGGATGCCGACAGGACACTAGGTACTGCGAACGAATTATGGAGTCCACGCTTCATGAAGTGTCGAATATCTGCCCAAACCGATCAGGATTGAACGGTTTTGCCAGTTATTCGCCAGCACGAAGCCGAAAACGAGTGTGTTGGCACTCCGGCGATTGGTCGCCACGGCGTTCATCCCGCTGCTCGAAGAATCGATTACTCACTGCGTGTCGTCCGTTGCCAATAGTTCGTGACCACGGAGAATCTCGTGCACAGTCAGACCGACCGCTAATGGCTCGCAAACGGCACTGGCAGTCCGTCGAATCTCGAAGGACTTGAAGAGATCGGCGCGCCGATCATCTCGCTCGAACAGCTCCAGTTCTAGATTGCCCGCCTCGAGCAATACCGAGATCAGTTGAGCCGAGCGAATGAACGATCGCCATGAACGTAGTCCGGCGGCAGCGACGATCGGATCCAGCGATCTCCTCCTGACGGCCGTCCATTCAGACTGCGCAGGATGAGGAATTTTCGTGCGTGAGAGGCTCAGCGCATCGAGCACAGCTGCGCCCAGTGCCTCATCCTGGTCGAGGTGCACAACGGTTACGTTGCCTCGCCCAATCCAAACCCCGTCGGTTGTGCGATCGCTGGTGCCTATGAAGCAGCGTAAGTCTCGAACGTAGATACTCGCTGCTTTGGGAGTCGATTCGCTGGAAGTCTCAAACCGCTTCATGGTTCTCACTTGCCGTGCTCCAGGCGCCCTCGGCTTGCGTCCTGTCGTTCGAGTACTTCAGTGGCTAAGTCGCTGAGTTCTCCGCCATCATCACTGATGGTCTCAAGGTGTTCCTTGACGCGTGGGATCAGTTGATCCGGAAGGCTCGTGAGCGCGGTGTCCTGAACAGATTGTTCCGGGTGCTTAAGGGAGACCGTGAACAACTCGGCCACGTCGTCCACGGAGAGGGG
>CAKZVC010000005.1 GCA_937922235.1 uncultured Acidimicrobiales bacterium
ATCACGTCTTTTGCGAGACACCGTTCTCCAGCGATGAGAGCCACCGGCTCAGCACCGACGCTGGCGACGAGGTGCAAGCCGCCATGTTGTGCGGAGCCTTTGCCGAGGAGGTCGTCGTCGATCACAGCCAGGTCGTCGCCATCCCCAAAGATCTCGACTGGACCGTCGCGTCGTTGCTCGCATGTGGTGTCATCACCGGCGTTGGTGCCGTGACGAATACGTCAACGATCGATAGCTCAAGCAGCGTTGTTGTCGTCGGAGCTGGCGGCGTTGGTCTGAACGCCATCCAGGGCGCAGCCATCGTTGGGGCGCCTGTGGTCATCGCCGTCGACATTGCCCAAGAGAAGCTCGACATCGCCAAGAACTTCGGCGCCACTCACGTTGCAACGCCCGATGACGCCCGCTCGGTTATCAAGGAAGCGACCGGCCGCAAGGGCGTCACGCACGCCCTAGTGACGGTCGGATCGTCGGCGGCGATCAGCGCAGCACTTCGCTACATCGAGCCAGGCGGCGAGCTCGTCATCGTGGGGATGCCGGCCAGTAACCAAGAGATCGAGATCGACCCATCGATTATTGCTGCGGTCGGACACCGGATCGTGGGTTCGAAGATGGGTACCAGTCAGATCCGCCGGGACATTCCCCAGCTGATCGAGTGGTACAAGGAAGGCAAGCTCAAGCTCGACGAGCTCGTGAGCGGCACCTACGCCCTCGACGACATCAACTCAGCGATCGACAACGTTGCCGATGGCGGAACCATCCGCAACGTCGTCCTCATGGATTAGAGGCACCAGATGAAGTTCACCGATGTCGAGACGTTCGTCGTTGCAAACCCGGGCAAGGGGTACGGCGGGCGCTACTTCGTGTTCGTCAAGCTCTCGACCGACACCGGTGCAGTGGGCTGGGGCGAGGTCTACTCGCCGCCATTCGACGCCGCCACCGTCGAGGCCGTGATCGCCGACGTGTTCGAACGTTCGGTGAAGGGCACCGACCCGTTCCGCATCGAAGAGCGAACCCGCAAGATCTACTCCATCGCGTTTACTGCCCGACCCGACGTCACCATCGGCGGCATCATCTCGGCGTTCGATATGGCCTCGTGGGACATCGTCGGCAAAGAGACCAACCGCAACGTGACCGAGCTGCTCGGTGGTTTGGTGCGTGATCGGGTCCGGTCGTACACCTACCTCTACCCGGCCGACGACGACCCGACCGAGGACGTCTACGAAAACGCCAGCCTCGCGGCCGAGACCGCGGTGATGTACGTCGAGAAGGGGCACACCGCCATCAAGTTCGACCCCGCCGGCCCGTACCGCGCCGTTGGTCCTCGCCAGCCAACCATGAACGAGCTCACCCGCTCGGCCGACTTCGTCAACGAGATTCGTGCTGCAGTTGGGAACTCAGCCGACCTGCTCTTTGGCACTCACGGGCAGTTCACGGTGTCGGGCGCGATCCGCCTGGGTCAGCTGCTCGAGTCGGCGGCGCCGCTGTGGTTCGAAGAGCCGTGCCCGCCCGACATCCCCGAGGCCATGGCTGAAGTGGCCCGCCACTGCAGCGTGCCGATCGCGGCCGGCGAGCGGCTTACGAGCATCCATGAGTTCCAACGTCTGTTGGTCAACGGCGTGGGCATCTTGCAGCCGAACCTGGCACGAGCAGGCGGCATCACTGCCGGCAAGAAGATCGCGGCCATCGCCGAGGTGCACGGAGCTCAGGTCGCCCCGCATCTCTACTCGGGGCCGATCGGGGGAGCGGCCAATATCGCTGTCGCCGCGACCATCCCGAACTTCTTGATTCTCGAAGGGATCCAGGAGTGGGGCGGCTTCCATGCGGAGATCCTGACCAACCCTGTCCGGTGGGAAGAGGGGTACGTCGTTCCGTTCACCGAGCCCGGTCTTGGCACCGAAGTGAACGAGGAAGTTGCGCGAGCAAACCCGTGGACGGCAGGTCAGACACACCTCGCCATGCTCGAAGACACTGACGAGTGGCCCGGCTAGTCACCTAGGCGAGCGGCGAGCTGTTCGACGTGCTCGGAAAGCGCCGCGAATGCTTGGCTTGGGTCCTCGCTGAAGTTCGGAATAGCCCAGCCTTCGACCGCATCATGTGTCGGGAGGTGGCTAAGCGAACATCCGATGTTGACCACGTGTGTTGCGGCCAACAGCGCGTCTGCGGTGAGCATCTTTGGTGTGTCCGTGACGTCGTAGCCATCTGACTCCAGCTGTTCTCGGACGAGTGGCAGCACCTCAGGGTCTGGCTCAGTGCCGGCCGTGGTGATCTCAATATCGAGGCCGCGAGCCTCAGCAATTCGACCGAGGTAGGCCGCGGCTGCAACGCTCTTGGCGGCGTTGTGCGGGCACAGGATGAGGATCGTGGTTGACATGGGATTCTCCTAGTGGGGTTAGGTGAGTACTTGTGATAGGGCGCCGATGACGCCAGCGAGGGCAACGATGCGCAGCGTTGACAAGTCGGTCTTGAGAATCGCGAGCCCAGCGCCGACGGCGATTAGCAGCGCCAGGGGATTCAGCGATGACAGCTCGGGCTTGTAGAGCAACACGCCGAAGCGTCGATGCTCCTCGACGGTCTCGAACAGGGTGAAGAGGGCAAACCAGATCGCCAGGTTCAGCACCACACCAACGACGGCCGCCGTGATCGTGGAGAGGGCAGAGGTGAGCGCTGGACGTCCTCGGAGGTGCTCGATGAATGGTGCGCCGAGGAAGATCCACAGGAACGACGGCACGAACGTCACCCACGTGGCAACAACTGCACCACCGACGCCCGCCTGCAGTGGGCTAAGCGAGCCGGGTGCCCGGTATGGGCCCATGAAGCCGACGACTTGCACGACCTGGATGAGTGGTCCAGGTGTGGTCTCGGCCATACCGAGGCCCGAGATCATCTCGCCGGGCTCGAGCCAGCCATAGGTCGTTACCGACTCTTGGGAGATGTAGGCGAGGACTGAGTAGGCCCCACCGAAGGTGAGTACGGCGGCCGACGAGAAGAACTTGGCGACATCGACATAGACCGAGTCTCCTCCGACAAAGAACGCCAAGAGCAGCACCGGACCGGCCCACAGCACCGCGCCGCTGCTGAGAATCCGGGCGAAGCGCCGGAACGTTGGTTTGCCAAGCGAGATGTGCTGGTCGCCAACCAGCACATCGTCGCCGTCAACCGCCGTCGAATCGTCGTGGCCGGTCACGATGTTGAAGATGTCGGGACGAGCTCGACCGCCCACGAGGCCAATAACGCCAGCGATCGCGACGATAAGGGGGAAGGGGAGCTCGAGGAAGAAGATGCCGATAAACGCTGCCGCCGATACGGCGAACATGATCTTGTTCTTGATCACGCGCCCGCCGATTCGCTTCACTGCGTTGGCCACGACGGCGATCACCGCTGCGGAGATGCCGAAGAACATGCCGCTCACCCAGGAGACGTCGCCGTACGCAGCGAAGAGAATGCTGAGGGCCATGATGCTTACGAACCCGGGGAGTATGAATAGCGCTCCGGCGAAGAGTCCTCCCCGTGGGCCTTTCAGGAGCCAGCCGAGGTAGGTCGCCAGCTGTTGGGCTTCGGGGCCGGGCAGGAGCATGCAGTAGTTGAGCGCGTGGAGAAACCGCTGCTCACCTATCCATCGCCTACGAACGACGATTTCGTCGTGCATCACTGCTATCTGCCCGGCCGGTCCACCAAAGCTGTTTGCGGCAACCGTGCCCCACGCGCTCCACCAGTCGCTGCGTGAGATGCCTTCGCCAGGGAACCTAACGTCGTCGGCCACTTCACTTTTGGTGTGTAACCGTGGTTGCTCTTTGGGGGACATGGATCGCACGATAGACTTGTAACCATGGTTACGCAACACGAGCCTTGGGTCTTGCTCAGCTATCGCATCCCACGAGAACCATCGACGCCGCGCATTGCCGTGTGGCGTCAATTGAAAGACCTCGGCGTCGTTCAGGTTGGCGACGGCCTCGTCGGACTTCCAGGCTCTCCTCGTACCCGGGAACGCCTCCAATGGGTGGCGGCCAAGATCCTTGAGGCTGACGGCGAGGCGATCGTGTGGGATGCGTCAACAAGCACCAAGCGAGATGGACGGGCACTCGCTGACCGCCAGAAGGAAGCTCGCACCGCCGAGTACGCCGAGCTCTTGCTCGAGATCGAATCTGATTCAAGTCCCACAAGCCGCACGATTCAGAAGTGGCGGCGGGCGTGGCGCAAAATCGACCGACGCGACTACTTCGATGCCCCGGGCCGAGAAGAAGTTCGCGCGGCGATCGACCTGCTAGCTGAACAACCGGCCGCCATCGACGACCTCCGGAATACAAAAAGGTGAAGTGGGCCACTCGTCCCGGAATCCACATCGACCGTGCTGCGTCCGCGTGGTTGATCACCCGGTTTGTTGATGTTGATGCTGAGTTTCTCTTCGTCGAGGACCTCGACGACGTACCGAGCGATGCCACGCCGTTCGACTATGTCGGATGCGACGTAAGCCACCATGGCGACGATGTCACCTTCGAAACCATCTTGAAGATGCACGACCTCGACGACCCGATCCTGTGGGAGATCGCCAAGATCGTGCACGAAGCTGATGTCGAGGACGGTCGGTTTGATGCGCCGGAGGCGCCTGGGTTCGACCTCCTTGTTCGGGCCTTGAGCTCGGACCGCGACGATGAACAGGTCCGCATGCTCACCGGGGTCATCTTCGACAGCGTCATGGCTCACCTTCGATCTCGCTAACGAACGCGACATACTGGGCCCGATGAAGAACGGTGCCCGATGAACGTGGTCGAACTGCTGATCAACGTGATGGGGCCCGTGGTACTCATCGTCGCGCTCGGCTGGTTCGCCGGCACTCGGATGGACTTCGACGTGGCGACGTTGTCACGTTTGGCCTTTTGGGTGCTGGGTCCGATCTTCGTGCTCGACGTCTTTGCCGACGCAGAGCTTGATAGCTCGACGGTCGTGAAGCTCACGATCGCTGGAATTGCCGCGATGCTCGTAGGTGCGCTGATCGCCTACACAGCGGCAACCGCCATGAGCGTGACGCCGTCGCGAACCAAAGCTGCCGTCATGACGAGCTCGTACGGCAATGTTGGAAACGCCGGTCTGGCGATCTGTGCGTTCGCGTTCGGTGAGGACGCCATCCCGATCGCTGCCGTGTTGATGATCGTGATTAACTCGATCGGCATCTTCATGGGTGTCGCCTTGGCCTCGGCCCAGACTGCAGGTGTAGCTGCGGCGGTCAAGCGGTCGTTGTTGACCCCAATGACTATCGCTGCCATCGCCGCGATAGTGCTCAACGTGTTTGGGTGGGACTTTCCGCTCGTACTCGACCGATCGATTTCTATTGCCGGTCAGGCGCTCATCCCCGTGATGCTCATCACGCTCGGTCTTCAGCTCGCTGGCGATATTCGTCCCGAGCTCACCAACGATGCGGGCATCGTGGTCGGGGTGAAACTGATTCTCGTGCCGCTGGTCGCCGCGTTGGCAGGTTGGCTTCTCGGACTCAACGGCGATGCTCTTGGCGTGCTCATCATTCAGAGTTGTATGCCGCCGGCGGTGTTCACCGCGGTCGTGGCACTCGAATTTGACCTCGAACCCGAACGGGTGACCAAGACCGTGCTCGGAACGACGTTGGTCGCGCTGCTGACGATTCCGATTGCGCTTATTGCCGTGACGTAGCCGGAGGTGGCTTTGGGCGTCTACCGGTGCGCAGCTTCGATCGCCGCATCGATGATGTGGTTGCCAGGACCGCCATTGGTCTGTGCCTCGGGTGAGTAGTCCTCGCCCAGCAGCGCTCCTGTGCAGGCTGCAGTTGACTGGCCGAGCGCGTCAAGGTCGTAGCCGCCTTCAAGAAAAGCGATCCGACGCCCAGCGGTTGACGACGACACAAGTCGGGCGCAGATTGCGGCGTAGTCGCCCGAGGTCAGGCCGAGGTTCGTGAGTGGGTCGGCTCGGTGGGCATCGAACCCCGCCGAGATCAGTACCCAGTCGGCGCCGAACGACTCGAGCGCAGGTTCGAGCACTTCGTCGATCGCGCGGAGGTAGACGTCGCCGGTTGCCCCCGATGGCATGGGGAAGTTGATGGTGTAGCCCGTGCCAGTGCCGGCGCCAGTCTCATGAAGTGCACCGGTCCCGGGGTATTGCGGGTACTCGTGGAACGACGCGAACAGCACGTCGTCGCGCCCGTAGAACGCGTCCTGGGTGCCGTTGCCGTGATGGGCGTCGATGTCGATGATCGCCACCTTCTCTCCTGCGTCGGTAAGGGCCTGTGCGGTAACGGCAACGTTGTTGAACAAGCAGAAGCCCATCGCTTGCGTTGGCGTGGCGTGGTGACCCGGAGGCCGCACCAAGCAGAACGCCGAGTCGGCTTCGCCAGCGCGCAGGGCGGTGATCGCATCGAGCCCTGCACCAGCAGCAAGGCGAGCTGCGGTGAGCGAACCCAAACTCATGTGCGTGTCAGCGTCGATGCGTTCGTACTCGCTCTCGCCGCGCGACGTGATGTTCTCGACGTGGTCTGCCGTGTGCACCCGAAGCAGCGACTCGATCGGCGCCGCTGTCGGCTCCCGCCAGGAGAGAGCCTGGCCGAACCCGGCAGCCTTGATGCCATCGACGGCGGCAGCGAACCTCGCAGGCCTCTCCGGGTGGCCCTCTGGCGGGCGATGATCGGCTACTCGTTCGTCAGCAATCACAAGAATCGACATGGCTTGAGTATGTCACCAGCACGCTCACCCGCGAAGATCGGGTAATGAAGGCAGCAGTCGCACACTTCCCAACGTCGTATTCGATCTCGCCGAGCGAGCTAGGTCCAGCGCTCGAAGAGCGAGGCTTTGAGTCGATCTGGGTGGCTGAGCACAGCCACATTCCGCTTAGCCGCAAGACCCCGTCACCGTCGGGTGGGCCCTTGGCGCAGCGTTACTACGACACGCTCGACCCGTTCGTGTTTCTGACTGCGTTGGCAACACACACGACCGACCTGCTGCTCGGCACCGGCATCTGCCTGGTCATCCAGCGCGACCCAATCCACACCGCCAAGAGCGCGGCAAGCCTCGACCAGCTCAGTGGCGGTCGATTTCACTTTGGCGTGGGCGCTGGGTGGAACGAAGACGAGATGAACGACCACGGCACCGAGCTTCATGGCCGCTTTAAGCTCATGCGTGAACGGGTCGGTGCGATCACGTCGATGTGGACCGAAGACGAGCCGAGCTACGACGGCGATCTCGTCCACCTGCCGCCGATGTCGTTCAACCCAAAGCCGCTGCAAACTCCGCATCCGCCCATTCATGTTGGCGGGTCGTTCCCAGGTGGAGCTCGGCGTGCGATCGAGTGGGGCAATGGGTGGATCCCGATTCCTGGCCGTGGCGAGGGAACGATCGCTGAGCAGGTGGTGGCGATGCGTCAGATGGCCGAGGAGGCTGGCCGTGACCCTCATGAGATCGAGGTGTCGATCTATTTTGCTCCTGCCGATGTGGCGAAGCTGACCGAGTTCGCCGAAGCTGGCGTGCATCGGGTTGCATTCGATCTGCCGTCAGTCGCTGGAGCTGAAGCAATCGACGCACTCGACAACGCAATGGCCGCAATGGACGAAGCCGGCCTTCGCTAACGCACAATCAACTATCGCACTATCGCAACCAACCAATCTCGACTGACGGTCGGGGAAAGAGAACCATCACCATGAGCCCTCGTATCGATGACCTGTTCAACCTCACCGGAAAGACAGCGGTCATAACGGGAGGCTCACGTGGCATTGGCGAGATGATCGCTGAGGGGTACATCGATGCTGGGGCATCGACGGTCATCATCACGGCTCGCAAGGCCGAAGCGCTCCAGGCAACTGCCGACCGGCTGAACGCCAAGGGCGCGGGCAAGGTCATTGCGATGCCAGGCGACCTTTCGACACCTGAGGGCATCACGGCCTTCGCCGACGCGGTCAAGGCCGAGGTTGATGCCATCGACATTCTCGTGAACAACGCCGGTGCCGCATGGGGCGCCCCGCTTGGGGAGTACCCGGTCGATGGCTGGGACAAGGTCATGAACGTCAACGTTCGAAGCATCTACTTCCTCACGCAGGAATTGGTCGATCACTTGCGAGGCGCTGGTACTGAAGATGACCCGGCACGCGTCATCAACGTCGGCTCGGTCGACGGGCTTCGTGCCTGCGATATCGAGCACTACGCCTACTCGACCTCGAAGGCTGCTGTGCATCACCTCACCCGTCAGCTGGCCAAGCGTCTCAAGCACGAGAACGTACGTGTCAACGCCATTGCACCAGGACCGTTCGAGTCGAACATGATGGCCTTTGCCCTTCGTGACGAAGAAGCTCGTGCGGCAGTTGCCGCTGACGTGCCAGTCGGCCGTATTGGCAACCCCGACGACATGGCCGGCCTCACGATCTTCCTTGCGTCGAAGGCCGGGGCCTACCTGACCGGCGTGACCATCCCGGTCGGCGGCGGCATCGCTACTGCCGACTAGCTTTTCGCCACCTCACGAACGGTCGTCTAGGGCCGATAGTTGCCCGTGCGGCGAATTCACTCGATTCTGGCGCTCAGTGCGGTCGCGTTGGGGCTGGCCCTGACAGCGACGGTGATCTGGTGGTCCTCACGCGGCCACGGTCTCATCGACGAATCGCTGTATCTGACCATGATCGACAAGCCGGCTGCCGGCATTCGGTTCCCGAGTGCGTTTCATGTGCTGCTCAACCCGTTGTGGGAGTTGTCCGGGGAATCCATCCCTCGTTGGCGGCTTCTCCGCGCTGCTGTCGATATCGGGGTGGACGTCGTGTTCGCCACGACACTTGTGCGCTGGGTCCACCATCACTATCCACAATCGGCAATGGGCCAGGTATGGCCGCGGGTCGCTGCGGTCGCATCGATCACGGTCGCTGGGTTTGGCACGTGGGCATGGGCACCAAACGGAATTGGCTACAACGAGCTCGCATCGATCCTGCTTACGATGCTCGCCACGCTGCTCATCGTGCTCGCCTGGGACGATTGCGCACGATCGAAGGTTGTCGCTGCGTCAGTTGCGACCGGCGCCCTGCTGTTCTTGATGCTGCTCGTCCGGTACACCGCCATGGCCGGCTTTGTTCTCGCACTCTCAGCGGTGCTCGTGCACAGGCGCGGGGTTGCTGGAGCGCTTCGAATTGCTCCGTTCATTGCTAGCGGAGCCGCAGCGGCGGCAGTGTTTGTACACCTGGCGATCTTCGATCTTGGGCAGATTCTTGTGGGAATCGTCGAAAGTACATCTGAGGCTGCTCAGGGAACCCATGGGCCAGTAGCGCTTCTCGGCACACATCTGCTGTCGACCGCGGAAGCCCTTGTTGACGGGCTTCGGTACGGAGGACCGTTCATTGTTGTGTTGGCGATCTTCACCTTTGCTGAACAGCGGGTCGGCGCTAGCGACGATCCTGATCCCGAGCGGCCAACAATGCGTCACCCGCAGCCGGCGGCCATCGCAATCGCAGCTGTAGTGGCGGGAGCGCTGCTGCTGATCAGAACGCCGATCACCGGTGTCGAAAAGAGTCTGATGGCGATCAACACCTGGGCCTTCAACGCCCTTCTTCTTGGGTTGTGGATCGTGGTTCAGGGCGTACGAAGCTCACTCAGCAATGCTGGTGTGCGGTCGGTGTCATCGGTCTGGACGCTCGCGGCTGCGCTCGTCGCCATTCCTGTGATGTTCTCGTTCGGCACGGCAAATCCGCTCTACCTCAATGCCATTTCGCTTGCACCGTTGTGGTTCGGCGCCACCATCATCGCGATGTCGCCGGCAGCAACGCGTGATCGGTTTTCTCGAGGGGCCGTCGTTGGCTTGAGCATCCTCACGTTCTCTGTCTCGATACTCGCGTATGCCGGCATCACTACGACGCTGTTCGGGCCGAACGGCAGTCAGGACACCCGAGTCACCGCTGGCCGGTTCGAGGGTTTGCTGCTCGACTCGGAAACGGCCCGGTTCGTTGGCGAGCTCGAAACCCTTCGCGGTCAGTTGGATGACGATCCGACCGTGATTTCCTTTTGGCGGCGGCCTGCGGTTCCGTTTGCACTCGATGGCGAGGGAATCGGCTTCCCCTGGTATTCGAACTTCTCGAAGGATGCTGACTCTGCCCTTATGGCCGGAGCCTGTCGTGCGGACGGGGCACCGACAGGCCAGATCGTGCTCGTGACCGAGGAGACCGACCCGGAGGAGTTTGGGCCGTTCCGCGAAGCACTTGCCGAATGCGGTATTGCCTACCCGGGTGGCTTCGAGCACATGACGCAGTTAACAGAGGCGAATGGTCAAACGCTCGACGTGTTTGTGGCGAGGCGGTAGGTCAACGCCGCCCAATAGACTGCTTGCATGAGCATCAGTCTTCCACTCGCCACCGAGTCGGTCCGATGCGTGGACTTCGCCGTAGCGAACCAGCTCGACCCGGGCGGAACTGCGCTTGCACCTGACGTTGTGGTGTTGGTCGAGGTCGACGAGCCATGGCCCAAGCCTGTTGGCAAGCACGAGTCGCTCGTTGATCTTGTTTACGCGTGCCAAGAGTGGCCCGAGCAGATTCGTCTGCTCGCAGCTGTTCCTCGAGGCGACGAGCCCCGGCGCGTACTTGTGTTTCGACCAACACCTACGGGCATGACGCGTGCCGAGCAGCTGCTCTGTGCTGACCCTGTTGGCGCGTTGCGCTCGGCTTTGGGCGGCGATGGCGCTGAATCGCTTGCCACGGCTGATGGCATCACGTCGATGTTGATTTGCACTCAGGGTTCACACGACATCTGCTGTGGTGAGGATGGCGCTCGGTTCGCTGAGTGGGCCGAAGCCAACGCTGATGTAGAAGTCTTCCGAGTGAGCCATACCGGTGGGCACCGATTCTCGCCAACCGCCATGACGCTGCCCGACGGACGCATGTGGGCCTACCTCGATGCCGACTCCGCTGACCAGATACTCATCCGTCGCGACGACGCAGCGTCGGTTGTTCGCCAATGCCGCGGCTGGTGGGGTGCCCCGACGGGGCCCGCTCAGGTCGGTGAGCGTGCAGTGTTTGGCGAGCTCGGTTTTGAGGCCGACAACATCGAGCGATTGGTTTCGGTCGAAGATTCCGATGGACGCTACGACGTTCGCGTCCGAGCCGGTGATGTGAACTACCTGGTGCAAGTTGAGGTTGGGCGAGAAGTGCCGACGATTGCCTGCGGCGCTCCCGGTGGTGAACCAATCAAACCGGGTCGCGAGTGGCGAGTGAGCTCGGGGCCGGCTGCGCAGTGAGGCGGCCGATAGCGCTCGCTGTTGCTCTCGTGCTTGCAGTCAGCTCCTGTTCTTGGTCGACGACGGAGAATCCCGATCAGGCCGAAAGTGGGATCCCACCGTTGCCTCCGGTAGCGACAAACCAGTTAGGCATCCCCGTCGCTCCCGGCGACACAAGCGGTCAGGTCGAGAGCGACAGCCCAGCAACTGAGCCCACTATCTCTGACGAACCTGTCGAGCGCCTGCCGGACAATCAGGGGATTGTCGAAGCGTCGAATTGGCTGGCCCGCACCGCGATGGATTCGAGCTCGGTCGAGTTGGTGTGGTCGCCGGTAGACGGTGCCAAGACGTACCGGCTCTACCGGCTGCCAACCGACGAGGCTGACTACGACGCGATTGCCACCGGCAGCCTCGCCGGAGCCAACGAGGTCTATGAAGGCAACGAGTACGGCTTCATCGATACCGACGTCCCTGAGAACACGTTCCTCACGTACCTCGTGGTGGCCGAGCTCGACGACGGGTCGACCGAACCCCGCTGGACCGAGGCGCTCACGGTCGACGACGTAACACCGCCCACGCCGGTGACCGGCCTGACCGCCGAAGTAACGAACGATGGCGTGCTCCTGAAGTGGGATCCATCAACCGATGACGTCGAGTTCGCGGCCTACAACGTGCAGGTGTTCGTCGATGGGCAGCTGCAGTACCTTGGCGGCGGCGCCGATCCGGGCCAAACGTCGTTCCTCGACAACGAACCGCTCGATGGGCTCAACCGCTACGTCGTCGCTGCGGTCGACTTTCACAACAACGTGTCTGCTGCGGCTGAGGTCGAAGTCGACTTCGACCTACGATGACCTCAATGAATCGACGCCGGATCGCCGTTGCCCCCACCTCGCGCCCCGCCATGTTCGATGCGATGATGCAAGCAGTGATCGACGCAGGCGGTGAGCCAGCCCCGATCGCTGAAGCGTCCGCCTTGATGTGGGCTGATCCCGCCGCGGCAGCTGAGTTCCCGGGAGTCGTCGAGGCCGCCCCCGAGCTTGAGTGGGTCCAGCTTCCGTACGCCGGCATCGAGAACTTTGCCGATCAGCTCGACCCGTCGAAGACCTGGACGTGTGGCAAGGGCGTGTATGCCGAGCCGGTCGCCGAGCACATCATTGCGCTGACGCTGGCAGGGTTTCGCCATCTGCACACGTCGATCCCGGCCAGATCATGGCCCAAGCAGCAAGGTCGGAATCTCCTAGGGGCCAACGTCACCGTTATTGGCGGCGGTGGCATCACCGAGTCGCTATTGACCTTGCTCGAGCCGTGGCGAAAAAAGGTCACCGTGGTCCGCCGCTCGGCCACACCGCTCGAGGGCGCGGTGCGCACGGTGACGATGGACGACGTCACATCGGCGATCGCACACGCTGATGTTGTCGTGATCGCTGCGGCGCTTACCGACGAGACTCGAGGCATGGTCGACGCCGACTTCCTTCGAGCCATGAACGACGATGCCTGGCTGATCAACGTGGCCCGGGGCGGGTTGATCGTGACGGACGATCTTGTCGATGCGCTCACCGAAGGCGTGATTGCGGGCGCTGGTCTCGATGTCACCGATCCCGAACCACTTCCGCACGGCCATCCGCTGTGGGAGATCGAAAACTGCATCATCACCCCGCACGTGGGGAACACCCCAGAAATGGGTCTACCGCTCATTGCAGAACGGGTCCGGCGCAACGTCGAGCGCTGGATTGCCGAGGAACCGCTAGTTGGTCTTGTCGACGTAGAAGCGGGGTACTAGATGGGTGACTATCACCAGTTCGGACCGATCACGACGCTGCACAAGCTGTCCGCTCGTCCGATCGAAAGCTTGGAAGCCGACCTTGTTGACTGGTCGAGGACCAGGCCGATGGCGCTCGTTATCCCCGCGCTCTACAGCGAGCTCGGTGGTGATGCACTCGAGAACATCGTCGAGGAGCTCACGAAGGTTCCGTACCTCAGCGAGGTGATCATTGGGATCGATCGGGCGAACGAAGACGAGTTCAACCACGCAAAAGAGTTCTTCAGTCGGCTACCGCAACGGCATCGCTTGCTCTGGAACGACGGCCCGCGGATGACCGAGCTCGACGCCGAGTTCGATGCACTCGGCATTGCCCCGAACCAGCCTGGCAAGGGTCGCAACGTTTGGTACTGCATGGGCTACTACCTGGCATCGGGCCGGGCAACGGCCGTGGCGCTGCACGATGCAGATGTACTGACGTACGACCGCGGCATGCTCGCCCGGCTCCTGTACCCGGTCGCGCATCCGACGTTCGGCTATGCGTTCTCGAAGGGCTATTACTTCCGCTCTGATGGAGAGAAGCTGAATGGCCGTGTCACTCGCTTGATGGTCGCCCCACTGTTGCAAGCACTGCGGGTGACGCTCGATCAGAGCGATGAGTACCTCGAGTTCTTGCAGAGCTTCCGCTATCCGCTTGCTGGCGAGTTTGCGATGCACACCAACGTCGTCCGTAACATGCGGTTCCCGAGCGACTGGGGCCTTGAGATTGGTGTGCTCAGCGAGCTGTACCGTCGCTACACACCGCAGCGAATCTGTCAGGTCGATATTGCGGGTGCGTACGACCACAAGCATCAGAGCGTGTCACCGGAAGACAAAGAGCGTGGCCTGCACAAGATGTCGATCGACATCGCCAAGGCGCTGTTCCGTAAGCTCGCCATCGACGGTGAGATCCTGACCCCGGAGACCTTCCGCACGATCAAGGCGAGCTACTACCGCACGGCCCTCGACCACGTCGATCGCTATCACAACGATGCGGTCATCAACGGGTTCGAAAGCCAGCGCCATGCTGAAGAGACGATGGTCGAGCTCTTCGCCAGCGCCATCATGGACGCCGGTGCCGAGTTCCTGAACAACCCGATGGAAACGCCGTTCATCGCAAGCTGGGCACGGGTGATGAGCGCGATGCCGAACGTGTTCGAGCGCATCGCCGACGCCGTCGAAGCCGACAACGCCTAGCCGCTTCGGCAGTGGACCTCAGCCGGATCACCGCGATCGTCGAAGAGGCGGTTGAGGCCGGCGAGCTTCCTGGCGTGGGTTTATCGATTCGTTCGCGAAGCACGTCAGTTGATGTCATTGCGGGCGTGGCCGACGTCCACGGCTCCGTGCTCAGCGGCGATTCGATCGGCCGCTACTACTCGTCGGCCAAGCTCGTCACCAGCATCGTTGTGTTGCAACGTATGGAGGCTGGCGAGCTCGAGCTCGATGCTGCAGTCTCGACCATCCTTCCCGAGTGGGCCGATGTCGACGAAGCGCCGACCATTCGACAGCTGCTCACCCATACCGCCGGACTGACGTACCCGGCCGACCCGGCCACCGGCGATGTCGACCCCGTCGATGCCGCCTACTTCACCGCGGGCATCAACCATGAGGGTTCGATGTCGCTTGAAGACTTCAGCAGTCGCCTTGCCGCGCAGCCGCTCTGCTTCGCCCCTGGCACCCAATGGCGCTACAGCTTGGCCCATGACCTGCTCGGGCGGGTGGTCGAGGTCGTTGCGAACGCCTCGTTGAGCGAGCTCGCCAACCGGCGTATCTTCGAGCCTCTCGGGCTCACCCGCACTAGCTTCACGGCCGCCGCGCTGCCCGACGAGCTCGGGTCGTGCTGGATACATCGCCCAGATAGCGATCCTCGCTACGAGCTCGCCGACCCGGGCGGACCCGATTCAGCCTTCCTGAACCCCGACCGAATGCTGTCTGGGGGAGGGGGCTTGATCTCGACGCTCAACGACTACACCCGACTGTGCGAGGCCGTGTTGCATGCCGACGACAGGCTGCTCTGTGCCGAGTCGTTCGACGAGCTGCTCACCGACCAGCTCGCGGCCGACATCGTCGGGCCCGACGAACACAGCGGGTTTGGGTTCGGCGGGCTCGTTGCCAGAGCGGGCGGCCTCTTGCCGGAGGGTGCGTTCAGTTGGGGAGGGTACGCAGGGACGCAGTTTCTCATCGACCGAAACTCGGGCACGGTTGTCTGCCTGCATCTGCAAGTGCAACACGATTTCACCGTCACGCTTTGGCCCGAGATTCTGTCGTACCTATTCGAGCAGTAATTGTTGGCCGGTGGCAGCATCTGCCACTGGGGTCGCTGGTGGTGTTTCGGGCTTGGCTCGTTGCCGCGGTGACCCGTTCGATGCCGGCCGTTTCGGCGGGATCTCGTGTTTGAGCGCTGGTCGCAGTTTCCAGATGCCCTGCTCGTCTCGGAACAGGGTGAGGTTCCGGTCGTGAATGTGGTCGTGGCAGTCGTCGCACACCAGCGCGAGCTCATCGATGTTCGTCTCGCCTCGGATGGGAGCGTTGTATGGCTTCAGATGGTGGGCAACGCAGTGGTCATGGTGAGCGCTGCACCGCACGCAACCGCCGTCGCGGGCGATGAGGCCCTTGACCTGGGCTGGGGTGGCGTACCGGGTGGAACGACCTTGCCAAAGCAGCTCTCCGGTGGCGGAGTAGATCTGGCCGATGAAGTCAGCGCCGCAGCAGTACTTCTGGACGATGGAGGGAGGAAGCACGGTGCCATCGCTTGCCGTGATCGCCGACACGGTGTCGGCTCCGGTTGCTTGGTCGAGCGTGAGGTTGATGAACACCGTGGCCCGTCGATCCTGAGGGCGCTGCCGGGATGGTGAAGCTGTCTTGGTTGTGCCTGACTTCGTTGCGTCTGCTTCCGCGATGTCATCGCCCCGACCCGTCAGCAGCGCAATGCCTGCGTCGTACTGCCGTTGTTGATCAGTGCGAGGATGTTGGTCGTGCGGGAGATCTCGGCCGCCGTCCTTGTCGTAGAGCCGGTTCGCCCCGGCCATGATGTTGCGCTCGGCCTGATCGATCGAGTGGTCGTCGCCCTCAAACACGAGGCAGCTGCGCCCGGTGCCAGGCTTGCGGTACTTGTAGACTTTGCGGCCTTTGCGAGCCTGATCGTGCAGAGACTGACTGTTGTCTTCGGTGTTCTGGCGGATGTACTCAGCCGCAGTCTTCTTGCCCTGTTCGGGAGTCGAATTGGCAATCTTCTCGATAAGGGCATCATCGATGGCCGCCTTGCCGTCGGTCTTCTCGGCGGCTTCGGCAATGACATCGGTCTGTTCGGTGGAGAGTGCGCCAGAGGCCAACTTCTCGGCAAGTTCCGGGTTCGCGTTGACTGCCTTGGCTCGCTTCGTGCGCTTCTTTGCATCGGCCTTTGACGTCTGGCCGCTGGAGGTGAAGTCGCGCTCGATATCACGATCGCGGGCGCCCTTGTCGAACCGTTCGGCGAGCAGTGAAGCCTCGGCTGCATCGAGGCGTCGGCGGCAAAAGTCGATGAGCTGCAGTGACGTTTCGCGCGGAACGGCGTTGAGCTCGTGCGAGATGCCGATCATGTGGTCGGTGACGCGCAGCACAACACCGTTGCCATCATGCGGATCGCCCGCAAAGGAGTTGGTGGAAGCCGATGCCATATCAAACAAGGTATCGAACATATGTTCGATTTGCAACCTGGGCATGCGGGATTCTTGCGTTGTTAGCTCTTGGTGAACTCGTGCGATCGGCGGACTTCGACATAGCCGAGTCGGGCGTACCATTCGCGGGGCCAGTCATCGAGGTCGGCGATGAGGAACGACAGTCCGCATCCGGCAGCGGCAGATCTCTGGAGGCCTTCACGAACGAGCGCAGCGGCGTGGCCACGTCCACGAAAGTTGTGGTGGGTGACCAAGCTTTCGAACTGGGCGATGCCGTTCGTACGATCGAGGTAGAGCTCGGCTCGCGACGCGACCTCATGGCCGTCGAACGTGGCGAGAAAGACGGTCTCGGTTGCACGCGAGTAGAGCGCGACCCGGTCGGCGAGTTGGTCGATGACCTCGTCGGAAGCATCCGGCAGATCAACCTTCCAATCGCGGATGAGTGCGGGGCGAAGCTGCTCCAGCGTTACTTCGTGAACTGGGCTCTGGTCGGAACTGGCGAGGCTCGTTGGAATGTCGCCGTTGTGGATCATCGCTACGAGTGGCTGATGCTCGTACCCCGCAGCGACGAGGGAGGGGATCGCCGCTTCGCCGGCCGCCTCGTCATCGAACTTCACGTAGCGGTGGGCTAACCCGGCCTCGCCGAGCACGCGATCGGTCTCGGCCAGGATCTCAGCAACTGTGGCGTCGCCCGTGACCACCACTCGATTGTGTGAGTGAGAGTGCGGGAAGTCGGAGTGGAGGTGGGCAAAGCCCCAACCGAGCTCGACGACCCTGTCCGACTGGGATCGATCGAAGTGATGATCGAAGGCGACGATGCGATCTAGATCTGACCCGTCCATGTGACGACAGTAGTGGGGCTACGATCACCCCATCGACAGAGGGGGACGCATGCGGTTCGGATATCAGACGGGATATTGGAGTTCGGGGCCGCCGAAAGGCGCGCTCGATGCCATCAAGGAGGCCGACAAGCTCGGCTTTGAGAGCGTGTGGTCGGCCGAGGCGTATGGTTCCGATGCGCTGACGCCCCTGGCGTGGTGGGGTTCGCACACCGAGAATCTGAAGCTCGGCACCGCCATCATGCAGATGTCGGCTCGCACGCCTGCGGCAACCGCGATGGCTGCGATGACGCTCGATCATCTCAGCGGTGGACGGTTCATTGCTGGCATCGGCGCTTCTGGACCTCAGGTTGTTGAAGGGTGGTACGGCCAGCCGTATCCACGGCCGCTCGAACGCACCCGTGAGTACGTCAACATCATGCGGCAAGTCTTTGCCCGTGAAGCGCCAGTCGAGTTCTCTGGTCGGCACTACCAACTTCCGATCGAAGGTGGCACGGGGCTCGGGAAGGCCTTGAAGCCGACCGTGCACCCGCTGCGAAGTGACATCCCGATTTACCTCGCTGCCGAGGGTCCGAAGAACGTCGCGTTGTCGGCCGAGATCTGTGATGGCTGGCTGCCGTTGTTCTTTGCCCCAAAAGACAACCAGTTCTACAAGGATGCGTTGCAGTCCGGAATGGACACGGGAGGCCGGAACAACTGGGACGACTTCGAAGTCGCTGCCACCGTCACGATGATCCCAGGTGCGGACGTCGAGGAATGTGCCGACAAGGTTCGTCCGATGCTGGCGCTCTACATCGGCGGGATGGGAGCCAAGGGCCAGAACTTCCACTACGACGTGTTCGAGCGCATGGGCTACGAGGCCGAGTGCGCCACGATTCAGGAGCTCTATCTCGCTGGCAACAAGGCCGACGCTATTGCCGCCGTGCCGACGTCGATGTGCGAGGCGATTTCGCTGCTTGGCCCACCAGCGAAGATCCAAGACGAACTCGCTATGTGGGAAGAGTCGGTCGTCAACACGATCATGGTGAGCGGACCGATCGAGCTGCTGCACTTCATCGCTAACGACCTGATGGGATAGGTCTACTTCGGAACAAAAAGGACCAACTGCCAGCCGGGATGATCCGGTAGCGCTAACCGATGCTGATCGAATGACCGCTGGCCCGAGGGGTGGTTGATGACTCGTGCCTTCGGTGCCAGAGGCGCCACGTCGTGGCGGTCCCACGCTCGAGCGAACTCACCATGTTCGGCTCGCAGCTCGGCGGAGAGGGCGTCGAGACGTTCGTCCGGAAACTCGGTGACGTGTGCCCGAAACTGCCGCGTAAGCCGCTCGACCTCGCTCGGCCAATCGGCGATGAACTCGCGTATCTCCGGGTGTTCGAGGAACAGGCGCAACAAGTTGGGGCTTGATCCCGCCGTCGTGAGCACCGGGAAGAGTTCTTCTTCCGATGTGTTCCACGCCACGAGGTTCCAGTTGTGGTCGAGCAGGTAGGCAGGGTTTGGGTTGAGGCTGTCAACTAGGCGCTGGAGGGCCGGAGTTAAGGCGACGTCGACGGCTTCGGTCGGAAGTCGAACGGCAGCCAACGTGTAGAGGTGGGCGATTTCGGTTCCGCTCAACCGCAGTGCGTTCGCCAGACCGCCGAGAACCTCCGTTGACACGTTGTTGGCACGGCCCTGTTCGAGTCGGGTCAGCCACGACACACCCACGCCAGCGAGCACGGCAACTTCTTCCCGACGGAGACCAGCGGTGCGACGGTTCGTGCCGCCGGGCAACCCAACGGTTGTTGGATCGATTCGCTCACGACGGGAACGTAGGAAGTCTCCGAGCTCAGCTGCCTTCATCACCTCAGCATGCCCGAAGTCGTAGAAATCTGTCCTACCACTGGTGATACCACCATCGCGAAGGTCTTCTCCGGTCGGTGATCCGTCGTCAAGCTGTACCGATGTCGTCAGTGCTTCAATCTCCGACCCAATCACGTGCTCTACTCAGTGAGCGAGCGAACGCTGGCTCGTCTTCAGCGATCCGCGACCTTCTCTCTCAGGCCAAACAACCCGGCATGATTTCCCTCGCGGGCGGACTGCCGGACAGCGCGCTATTTCCGACGACCGAGCTCGCCGCCATTGCCCAGCGAGTAATCGCTGAGCAGGGGCGGGAGGTGCTCCAATACGGCGAGACGGCTGGCTACCCGATGCTGCGCGAGCGGTTCGCTGCATCGATGCCAGGGGTTGATGGTGGCGACGTCGTCGTTACTACCGGCTCGCAACAAGGGCTAGATCTTCTTGCCCGATCGCTCATCGATCCGGGTGATCGGGTCGTCGTTGGAGATCCGGAGTATCTCGGAGCGTTGCAGGTCTTCGGTCAGTATCAGGCTCAGCTCGAGCCCATCGCCATGGATGCCCGCGGCCTCGACACCGATCTACTGGAACGACGCCTCCTCGAGGGCTTGAGGCCGAAGGCGTGCTACGTCGTCCCGAACTTTCACAACCCGACCGGAACCTCGATGACGGCGGTGCGACGCCGTCACCTCGCGTTGCTCTCCGATCGCTACGGCTTCGTCGTCATTGAGGACGACCCGTACCGAGACCTTCACTTCGAGGAACATCCACCCGATGAGTCACCGTTCAACCCGGAGCTGCACGTGCGTCTGCGTAGCGTCTCGAAGACGCTGGCGCCTGGGCTGCGAGTCGGAGCCTTGGCTGCGCCGCAGTGGCTGGTCGAAGCCGTCGTCATTGCAAAGCAGTCATGCGACCTGCACACGAGCACCCTCTCGCAGGCAGTCGCCGCCGAAGCTCTTGCGTCGTCCTGGTATCCCAAGCACCTTCGTGAGATGCGGTCGCTCTACCGGGTGAAGCGCGATGTGTTGATCCGTTCTCTTCAGATCGAGTTTGGAGCTCATCTGTCGTTCGCGAGGCCTGCCGGCGGCATGTTTCTGTGGATCGACTTGCAGTCCGGTGACACCACCGCCCTTCTTAAAGCTGCGCTCGAACGACGCGTGTGCTTTGTTCCGGGCGGCGCATTCGCGGTCCACACAGATCTGTCGTCATGGGCGAGGTTGAGCTTCGCCACAGGCAGCGCTGAATCGCTGACAGAAGGCGTACGCCGCCTTGCGCAATCCTGCTCGTTGGCGGCCTAACGTTTGTGCTTCTCCAGATACGCCTGCGCAGCAGCTTGGCCCTCGGGGTCACGGAGGCCCGCCATCAGCGCCTCGGCGTCGCGCCACGAACCGGCGAGGCTGACCATGTTCGAGGTGACCTCGTTGACTGCGGACTTGGTCGCCTGTGTGGCGAACGCGGGCTTGGAAGCGACGAGTTGGGCGAGCTCAGCGACCGTTGCGTCGAGCTCGTCGGCGGGAACAACTCGGTTCAGGAAACCAGCCGCCAACGCCTCGTCGGCATCGAACGGACGGCAGGTGATGACGAGCTCTTTGGTCAGCGCCGGCCCGATCTCGCGGACGAGACGGTTGATCCCACCCCACGCCAGGGGGATACCGATGTCGACTTCGGGGATCGAGAAGCTGGTTCCTGCTGCCGCGATGCGCAGGTCGCATGCCGCCGCAACAACCAAGCCACCGCCCACACAGTGTCCGTGGACCTGGGCGATCGTGATGGCACGCATAGCCTCAAGCCCATCTGCCATTCGGCGGCCGGCATCGCCAGCTACATGTGGGGGATGCGTGTTCATCCCATCCGGGGCGAAGCTGGACAAGTCGGCTCCGGCAGAGAAGGCCCGGCCTTCGCCGCGAACCGTGACCACTCGCAGTTCGGGGTGCTGGTCAAACCATCGAGCCGCTGTCTCCATGTCGAGAAGCGTCTCGGTCGACAACGGGTTGAGCTTGTCGCCCTGGGTGAAGACGAGCGCCCCGAACGAGCCGTCTGCCTCGACACGGAATCCGGTGAACTGCTGAGTGGCCATGGCCAACCTTATTGGATTGTCAACTCGCCTACCGTCGGCTGCGTTTGGTGGGGGCGGCAACCATGCGGCCGTCGGACTTTCCGGTGATCTTGATAACGCCACGAGCTTCGGCGGCGGTAACGAAGCTGTTGAAGTTGCGGTAGCCGAGGGTCTTCTCGTTGAAGTTCGAGTCGCGTTTGCGCAGAGCGGTCTTGAGACCAGTGAGCGGGATCGGTCCTTCCTCGCGGACGAGTCGTGTCAGCGCCTCGTCGACCTCGGCTCCGCTCGCCCCGCTGAGCGCAACCTCAGGGTCGCCGCTTCCGGTGAGTTCGACTTGCCCCTTGCTTGCGAGGTCGGCAAGTAGCGCTCCAAAGTTCCGGTACCCAAGCTCGGCCTCGGAGAACGTCGGGTCTTTGCGAAGCAGCGCTCGCTTCAGGCTGGAACTCCGCACGGTGCCTGATGACGAGCTCAAGCCCGCAAGTGTGCTGGTGACGATGCCGATGTCGGTCGTTGCCGTTGGGCCATCGTCATCGGTTTTGGCTTTGCCCTTTTTCTTGGGTTCATCGTCGCTCACGAGGTTGTCGTAGAACATGAACTCGTCGCACGCCGGCGGCAAGAGCTTCGAGGTGCTTTGGCGCACGCCAACGCCGATCACTTGGCGGTCGAGCTCGCGAAGCTTCTGCACGAGTGGGCTGAGGTCGCTGTCACCGGTACAGATCACGAAGGTGGTGATGTAATCGCGGTCGAGGGCCAGCTCGATGGCATCGATCGCCATCTTGATGTCGGCCGCGTTCTTGCGACTGCCGCCCATCTTCTGCGGAATGTCGACGAGCTCCACTTGATGGCGTGTGAGCATCCGCCGGTCGCTATCGAAGTACGACCAGTCGGCGTACGCCTTGCGATGGATCACTCGGCCACGCTCGGCGAGCGCATCGGCTACCGGGCCGAAGTTGAACGCCGATCCAAGGTTGTCCTTTGCTCCAATCGCGAGGTTCTCGTAGTCGAGAAAGACAGCAATGCGTGGTTCGGAATCGTCGATGGCCATGGCCCACCCTTCCACACTCCCCGCACAGAGTTAGCGAGGGGCGAGAAGCCAGGCCGATTCGTACGGGCCGAGGGCAACCTTTTGTTCCCACACATTGCCCGTCAGCACACACGTCGCGGGGCGGTCGATGAACATCGACTGTGGCGAGTCGGTCAGGTTACAGAGAACGGTGATGCGGTTTTGGCCGTCAGGCGAGGTGCGCTCGATGGCGAGCAACCCGCGACCTAGATCGTGCAGCTGTTGGCCGCCAGACGGGTGAAATGCAGTGTGGCGCCGCCGCACTGCAGCTCGGGTTATAAGACCGGTGAAGATCCGGCTCTGCCACGAGTCGCCGCCGAAATCGGGTACATCGGCGAGCGCCACCCGGCCGCGGTTAATCGACCGGCGCACGCCATCGACTTCGACGGCATCGATATCGTTCGACGTGCCCAAGAGTGAGTTGATGTAGAACGCGGGAACGCCAGCGAACGCCAGCACGATCGTATGCAACAGCAGGATCCGTTCGACCATGTGCGGATCGTCGGGGCCGCCGAAGAGATCAGGGAACGAGATGTTGAGCTCGTACGGCAATGGCTCGCCATTGCGGTCATACGTTCCGTGCAACCCGCCGCGCTCATGGGTGAGCGCCACCAGCTCATCGATCTCTTCTTGGCTGAGGATGCCTTCAGCAGGCCGGACGCCGATGCCGTCGTGCGACGCCAAGAAGTTGAACAACGTGGTGCCGGGAGGGGGAGGGGTGGCCGAGTTCATCCACGCGACCAGTCGGTCGGCTCGGCCATTGAGCACCGCGTCGATCGTCAGCGGCGGAAGCGTGAAGTTGTAGATCAGGTGCGCTTCGTCGCTGTTTCCGAAGTAGGTCCGGTTCTCACGATCGGGCACATTCGTCTCGGTGATGATCGACACGGTTGGCTCTCGAGCGGCGAGCAGCGTATGGAGCAGCTTTACCATCTCGTGGGTCTCAGGAAGATGGATGCTCGTCGTGCCCGGCTCTTTCCATATGTAGGCCACGGCATCGAGTCGAAGCAGCCGTGCCCCTGCGGAGATATAGAGGTCGATGATCTTGAGCATCTCCGCAACAAGATCAGGGTTCGACCAGTCGAGGTCGACCTGATCTTCGCTAAACGTCGTCCACACCAGCTTGGGCCCTGCGGCCGTTTCGAACTCGGTGAGCAACGGCAACGACCGCGGTCGCACAACGTTCGAGAGATCCCATGACGAATCGCCCGTCTTGATGAAGTCTTTACCGGGTGCTTCGTCTGCGAGGAATTGCTGGAACCACTCCGACTTCACCGAACAGTGGTTGAGGACAAGGTCGAACATAAGGGCAGCGCGCTGTCCCAGAGCGTCCATGTCATCCCATGTTCCGAGGTTCGGGTCGACCGCGGTGTAGTCGATGACCGAGAATCCTCGGTCGGAGCTGTAGGGACTGAACGGCAGCACATGCACGATGCTGATCGCATCAGCAAGGTCGCCGGCGAGCAGTGAGGTCAGCGCCTGCAGCGGTGCCCGATCTTCGTCGACGATCGAGTCGCCATACGTGATTAGGGCAACATCGGTTTCATCCCAGCGAGATGCGGACGCCAGGTCATCGTCGGGCTGAATGCCGACAGCCTCGATAAAGCGAGTTGCCAGTTGCTCGTCGGGGTACCCCCAGATGCGTTCGATGTGCTCGCTGACGCGTGCGTGTAGGTCGATAAACGATCTCAGGGCCACAACCAAAGCGTAGGCAGCCCATACTGAAGTTGTGCGCGATACGGGACTACCGATCGAGGAGGTCATCGACGACGTCCGCGAGGCAATGATTGCCCCCGGCGTTGGCGTGTTGACCGCCGAGCCCGGTGCGGGCAAAACGACCGTCGTGCCGCTGCGCCTGCTGCACGAACCGTGGAACGACGGCGTCATTCTCGTTCTTGAGCCTCGACGTGTCGCGGCTCGAGCAGTGGCCAGGCGAATGGCCGAGCTGTTGGGTGAGTCGGTCGGAGACACGGTTGGCTGGCGAACCCGCGACGACACCAAAGTGTCATCGAGTACCCGCATTGAGGTCATCACCGAGGGGATTCTCACCCGACGGATCCAGCGCGACCCAAACCTGCCCGGCGTGTCGGCTGTGCTTTTTGACGAGTTCCACGAACGCTCGGTGCACGCCGACCTTGGTCTGGCCTTGGCCCTCGAAGTACGAGAGAGCATCCGCCCCGACCTACGCCTGTTGGTCATGTCGGCAACGATCGACGCCGAGGCGGTCGCCGAGCTTGTTGGGCCCGAGGAAGGAACGCCGGCACCGGTGATCGAGTGCGCGGGACGGTCGTTCCCCATCGATATCCGCTGGCGGCCGCGCAAGGGTAAAGACAAACTCGAGTCTGCCGTATGGAGCGCTGTTGCTGAGGCGCTCACCGAGCCCGGTGACGTGTTGGTCTTCCTTCCAGGAGTTCGCGAGATCAAACGGGCGATCACCGAGATCTCGTACAACACCGATGCCGCTGTCCTTCCGCTCTATGGCGCGCTTCGCCCAGAGGAGCAAGATGCTGCACTTCGGGTGATTCCGGGACAACGCCGCATCGTCGTCGCCACCGACGTGGCCGAGACGTCCCTGACCGTCGATGGCATCGGCACCGTGGTCGACGCTGGGCTCTGCCGTCGTCCCCGCTATGACCCAGCCTCGGGTCTGTCCAAGCTCATCACGTCGGATCATTCGAAGGCCTCGGCCGACCAGCGGGCCGGACGTGCGGGTCGTCTTGGTCCAGGCGTCGCAATCCGCTTGTGGTCGAAGATGGAGCACGCCAGTCGCAGTCGTCATGAGTCGGCCGAGATCGAACAGATCGACCTCGCTGGTGTGGTGCTCGAGTCGTTGGCCTGGGGCGTGTCCTCGCCAGCCGAACTTCGACTGCTCGACCAACCGCGGGATGGAGCAGTCGCAGAGGCGTTCGAAATTCTCGCGATGCTTGGGGCAGTCGACGACGACAAGCGCATCACCGCAGAAGGTCGCGCCATGCTGGCGCTACCGCTCCATCCTCGCCTCGCTGCAATGGTTGCCGCCGTCAGCGATGGTCCGTTGGGCTGGCCCGCGGCGGTGCTCGCGTCGCTGCTCGAAGAACGCGACGTGATCGCTGGGCGGCCATCCGAACGCCCCGTCGACATGTGGACCCGGGTCAAGCTCGTGGTCGAGGACGACTACCGGGTGCCGAACACCGATGTAGCTGCGCTCCGACAGGTGCGGCGCCGAGCACGCCAGCTCGTTCGGCGAACCAACGCGAGCGAAGGGGTTATCTCGATCGACGACATCGGGCGGGCGCTCTCGTTTGCCTACCCCGATCGCATTGGGAAAAAGCGAGCTGGGCAAGGCGGACGGTTCCTCTTGCGCAACGGCATGGGTGTCGAGGTAGCCAAGACCGACCCACTCGCTCACGACGAGATGGTGGTCGTCGCCGAAATCGCCGGGTCCAAACGCAATGTCCGCATTCGCCTTGCGGCCGGCATCGACCCGCTCGACGTTGAGCTCGGCTTCATGGTCGACATGACCGAACGCAATTTCGTGACGTGGGACGATGGCCGCAACGACCTTGTTCGCCGCGTCGAACGCTGCCTCGGTGCCATCGACTTCGGCACGCACGACCAACCAGTAGAACCAAGTCCGCAAACGACCGAGGCGCTCATCGATCGAATCGTGTCCACCAAGCTCGACATCCTGCCCTGGACTGATGCAGCCCGAGCCTTCCAACGGCGGGTGAGCTTCGTCGCCGAGCATCGCCCCGATCTCGTGAGCACGAGCATCGACGACAAGGCATTGTTGGCACACGCGCATGAACTGTTCGAGCCATGGTTATCCAACGCCTATCGGCGCAAGGACATCGAAGAGCTCACGATGATCGATGTGCTCCGCAACGCGCTCGAGTGGAACGAGACCGAAGCCGTCGACCGGCTCGCCCCAACCCACGTCACCTTTGCCCGGGGCCGCCGTGCCCAGATCGACTACCTCGGTGAGCAACCGAAAGTGTCGGTGCGGGCCCAGGATGCATACGGCACGAGTGTCACGCCGTCGATCGTCGATGGCAACGTACCGATCGCCGTCGAGCTCCTTTCCCCAGCGAACCGTCCGATTCAGATCACCTCAGACCTCGCCGCGTTCTGGACCGGCAGCTGGTCGGAGGTGCGCAAAGACATGGCGGGTCGCTACCCGAAGCACGATTGGCCTACGCAGCCAGGCTCCGCCTGATTTTGGCTGCTCGCAGGCTTTGCGCCGGAGGCGGTGATTGCTTGGGATCAGGTGATAGAAATGTCGCCATGCACGTCGTTGTGACCTACGAATCACGCACCGGAAACACCGCCACTGCTGCCAAGCACGTGGCCAAGCGTCTCGAGCGCGCCGGAGCCACCGTTTCTTTCTTCCCAGTCGATGAACCTGACTACGGAGCGCTCGCCCAAGCCGACGCGGTCATCGTCGGCACCTGGTGCGGCGGTCTGTTCTTCTTCGGTCAGCATCCAGGCGGCGCGGGCAAGATCGCTGGCGAGCTTCCCGATTTGTGGGACAAGGCAACGTTCGCATTCGTCACCTATGCGCACAACCCAGGCAAGGCTGCCGACAAGTTGGGCGAGGTGCTCGAGGCGATGGGTTCGGTCAACCTTGGCGTTGGCACAATCCATCGCAACGAGATCGAAGCCGACGCAAAAGACTTCGTCGAAATGGTCCTCGCCGAGTTCGCTTCGGCCTAACCGCCAGCCACGGTTTCAACGAACGCCAGGTTGCCATCAGCAACCTCAAGAACCCGATAGCTGCGCGCCACGGGTAGTTGGATTCCCTGACCGACCGCGATCTCGCCGCTCAGAACATCGATTGTTGAACCGCGAGTTGCATCGGCGATGCGACGAGATCCAACCGAATTCGATCGGGTAACGGAGGTGGCCAACGCTGCCAGGGTGTCGGCCGCGACGACATCGACGGCTTCCGCCTCTTCGATACTGTCGAGGAGGTTGGTCACTTCCGCGACCGGGTCGTCCCCGTGCACGCTCGAAGGCGAGAAGAGGAAGATGTCGGTCAGCTGAGGGTCCCATCGTTGGGGTTCGCCAAACCACGGAACGAGGATTGGCTGCTCATTGCCGGCAGAGCGCAATGCCGCAACCACATCACCGAGCGCTGGTGCCAGCGCACAGACGACGATTGCGTCGACGCTGGCAAGCCCCTCGCCCAGTGACGCGACGAGAGTTTCAGGGTCATCAACAAGCCCCACGAACGAGCCGTCGACCGACACATCGATGGCCTTGGGCGGGGCCGAGGCGAACTCTGCTATGTCAGTACAGGTCTGATCGACATCGGGGATCAGATTGGAAGACAACACCGCGAGCGAGGTGAGGTCCTGGGTATCGGCCCAGTTCGCCATGGCGGCAGGAGCATCGTCCAAGCTGGCCAGATCGATGAAGAGTCGGCTCGAGACGTCGAGCTCGGGCTTCGGGATGGCCACACATCCGGTTACCGCCAGGAGCTGCTCGTCGATGGCCGCGTCAACAACGGTCGGCATGCTCAGGTTGTCACAGGAGGTGGCGATCACGGTGACGCCGCGGTTGACGAGCTCGCGAACCGCAGCGGGTGCGTCATCGAGGTCGGAGATTGTCACCGTATCGATGAGCACCTCGACAGGTTGGGATGCGCTGACTGCCTCAGCGCTCGCTGCGAGGACATCGACCAATCGGGCATCGCGTGCAGCGGTTGGTGACGCCGTGTTGAGGACGAGGCCGACGTTGATCGCATCGATGCCAACGTCAGACTCAGCGTCAGCTGCGGCAACCGTGATCGGCGGGGCTGTCTGCGAATCCACCCCTGATGTACAGCTCGTTGCTACAAGCGCCACCGCGAGAATCGCAGCATGGAATCCAGCGGTGTTCCGGGGGATCGTTAGCACGAGGCTGAGCCATCAACCGGCGCCGGTCGATGAAGGACCGCCGCCGAGATGGCGATCGTGAGAACGTCGCCGTCGATGCTGCCCGCGCCATCGGCGATCAAGCTGAACTCGCCCTCAGCGATTGCAGGCCACAGCAGAGACAAGGGAGCATCGTCAGCAATGCGTGAGGCAACACCTCGACCAAACCCGGTAACTCGCACGACGGCGGGATCGGATTCGACCGCCACCACAACATGATTGACTCGGGCCGAACCATCCGCCGAGCTGTAGAGCAGGTACGGGGTAGCGCCATATGGTGCAGCGGTGTCGGCTAGGTTGGCAGGGTCTACGGCGTGGCTCACCCCACGATGGTACCGGACAGCAATCGGTGACTTTTGTTTCGACTCGTATCCATCTCGACATGATTTCGACGTGTTGTGGGCGCCACGGAATCTCACCTTCCGCGCGAGATCTGCAGGCGCTGGGTGACTTTGGTTACAGAGCGTCCCATTTGTGCACGCAGGGTCCCGATTTACCGCAGATCTTCCCACTTAGCGTCAAGACGTCGAATCTTGGTGTTGTGGCGGGCGAAACGGAAGTGAAATACTCACGTTGCGGGCCTAGGTTATTCGACCCACACCGCAAGATACTTGGCGGAAACAAGGATTATGGCGACAAACGAGCTCCCCTCACGGGAAAATAGGCGAGGCGGACCAGGTTGGTGGATGGACCTGGAAGGCGTGTGGCGCGCCCCTGAAGAATGGCCCGAAGACACCCCTCCATTGCAGGGTTGGATTCGTGGCGATGATGGTCGCTGGCGCGAGCCGCGCATGTCTGAGGCTGTTGAAGAATCCCACGCTCCTCTCGCGGTCGCGGAGCGTGTTGAGAAGTCCGACGAACAACCGCGCCGATCTCGGCAAGCCGAGGCTGATCGGCGAGCAATGCTCATGGTCGCTGGAATCATCGCCGGAGCCATGGTCATTTTGGCGGCTGCGCTCATCCTCATCACGCAGGCTGGCGCTGAGGACACCGTCGATGCCGACTCGAGTCCGCAAGGTTCTGTCGTATTCGCCGCCGAAACCGACGAGGTCAAGATGGCTCGCCGGACTGCGCTCGCAGCCGAAGCACCGGAGGCGGCCCGGTCGGCGCTCTCGACCATGGTCGTGCGATCAGGCACAGGTGAGGAGGACTCACTCGTTGGTTTCGACGTTGTTGAGTGGACTGCCGATCGCACCGACTGCCTCGACATTGCCGAGCAGGTTCTCGTCGAACGATCCCGTACCCCGATTGCATGGGCAGACAACCTCGAGTGCGTCCCTGATCGAGGCCGCTGGTCCGATCGCTACCTCGGAACGACGATCTCGCGGACGCTCGATGCCGACGTCACCCTGCACGTCCCGGCAGCAGTTGCCTACGTTTCTGGTGGCTCGGAATGGACCACCGTCACGCAACAGCGATATCTCACCGACACCGCCCACCCAGCCGTGCTAGAGATCACCAGCGCCGGAAGTGGCCACAACCCGCGTGGCCAAGGCCCCGAAGCGTGGAAGCCGAGCGATCGGTCGACCTGGTGTGCGTATGCCATCGACTGGATTGCCGTGAAGTCACGCTGGGAACTCAGCGTTACTGACGCTGAGCGCAGCGAGCTCAACTCGATGCTCGACACGTGCAGCGATCCAACATCGGCTGGCCCTGATCTGTGGACAATGCCGATCGACGAGATCGCACCCCCGACCATCGAACGCATCGAGAGCGCTTCGGAATAGTTTTCCTGGGTGACCAATGCTGAACAGCAGCGCCTAGCCGACGACTACGACTCCTGGATCGCATGGGGCCCCTATGTGGCCGAACGCGCCTGGGGAACCGTGCGCGAGGACTACAGCGCCAACGGCGACGCCTGGAATGCATTTACCTACGACAACGCTCGCAGTCGCACGTTCCGTTGGAATGAGGACGGGCTGTTCGGATTCTCCGATGACAATCAGCGCTGGTGCTTTTCGGTGTCGCTTTGGAATGGTCGCGATCCGCACCTGAAAGAACGACTCTTCGGCCTCAACGGCCACGAGGGCAATCATGCTGAAGACGTCAAAGAGGAGTGGTGGTACCTCGACGCGACGCCATCGCACTCGTGGGGGCGTACGGCCTACGCCTACCCGCGGATGGAGTTTCCGTACGCCCATCTTCGCCAGGTGAACGAGTCGCGCAATCGTCAAGAACCCGAGTACGAGCTTGTTGACACGGGCATCTTCGAGACTGGCTGGTGGGACGTTCAGGTCACCCACGCCAAAGCCGCTCCCGACGATCTCTGTTTCGACATCACGGCGACCAACCATTCGAACGAACGTGACACGATCCACCTGCTGCCGACGATCTGGTTCAGGAATCGCTGGAGCTGGGGCCGTGGCGAGGCAAAGCCAGAGCTCCATGTCACCGACGCCGGCGGCATCTCGCTCCACGAAACCGATACCGGCACGCTGGAGCTCACTGGCTCGCCCGGTTCGACTGCGCTGACGTGCGATAACGAGACGAACCGCATGCTCGTGCACCGCCAAGATGTTGATGTCCGATACCCCAAGGACGGCATCAACGATCACGTGATGGCTGGCCTACCGACCGTCAACCCGGAAGGGACCGGCACCAAGGCGGCGCTGTGGTATCAACACGAGGTCGACCCTGGGGAAAGCGTTACCGTGCGCGTTCGGTTGGCAACGTCGGCCAAGGACGCAGACGCCACCGACGAGATCTTCGCGGCTCGTCAGGCCGAGGCCGATGAGTTCTACGCCGAACTGCTCCCAGACACGATCGACCCGCAACGTCGGACGATCGCTCGTCAGGCGCTCGCCGGCCTGTTGTTCTCGAAGCAGTGGTACCACTTCGACGTCGATCAATGGCTCGACGGCGACCCGGCATCGAATCCGCCGCCAGCTTCCCGACTGAGCGGACGCAACACGAGCTGGCGCCACCTCAACAATGCTGACGTCATTGCGATGCCCGACACGTGGGAGTACCCGTGGTACGCCGCCTGGGACACGGCGTTTCACTGCCTGCCGTTCACGTTGGTCGACCCAACGTTCGCCAAGACCCAGCTGCACCTCTTGGGCCGAGAGTGGTACCAGCACCCGAACGGTCAGCTGCCTGCCTACGAGTGGAGCTTCAGCGATGTAAATCCGCCGGTGCATGCGTGGGCTGCGTTGCGTGTCTTCGAGCTCGATGGCGGGTGGGACACGCACTTCCTCGAGCGGATGCTGCACAAGCTGATGCTCAACTTCACCTGGTGGGTGAACCGGCGAGACGCCGACGGCAACAACCTGTTTGATGGCGGCTTCCTCGGGCTCGACAACATTGGTCCGTTCGACCGGTCCGCCGGCATTGGGGCAGGGAGGCTTGAACAGGCTGATGCAACGGCATGGATGGCGATGTACTCGCTCGACCTGCTCGACATGTCGCTGCGGCTAACCCATGAGAGCCCGGCGTACGAAGACCTGGCGACCAAGTTCGCCGAACACTTCGCCTACATCGCAACGGCGATGGACGAACACGAGCTCTGGAACGAAGACGACGGCTTCTACTACGACAATCTGAAGATCGATGGGAAGTCGATCCCGCTTTCGGTCCGGTCGATGGTCGGCCTCATTCCACTGTTCGCGACCCGAATCGTGTCGGCAACAAACCAACAACGTCTCACATCGTTCACCACACACCTCACGTGGTTCCGTGACAACAAGCCCGAGTGTTCGCTCCACATGCACGAGAACGACCGCGGCGACTTGCTCATGTCGCTCGTTAGTCCCGACCGACTCGTTCGGATGTTGCAGACGATCCTCGACGAGGACGAGTTCTTGTCGCCGCATGGTTTGCGTGGGCTGTCGAAAGCCCACGAGAACGATCCGTTTTCGCTGAAGGCTGATGGCCAGGTTTTCGAGGTCGGGTACGAGCCTGGTGAGTCGGAGAGCAGCTTGTTTGGTGGCAACTCCAACTGGCGTGGACCGGTGTGGTTCCCACTCAACTACCTGCTGATCGAATCGCTTCGGCGCTTCGACTATTGGGCGGGTGGCAAGCTCACGGTCGAGTTCCCGACCGGTTCCGGTGTCGAGATGACGATCGGCGAGGTCGCCGACCACCTGGCCAACCGGTTGGTTTCGCTGTTCGAGGTCGATGAGTCAGGCCAACGTCCGGCAGTGCCCAACAACGAAATGTACGCACCGGGCGGCCCCTGGCACGACCGGCTTCTGTTCCACGAATACTTCCACGGTGATTCCGGAGCCGGTCTCGGTGCCAGCCACCAAACCGGCTGGACGGCACTCGTTGCGTCGCTCGCCACCAAGTCTGCCAACCCGCTAGGCCGCCGATCCCAAGCCCGCTAGCGGACTTTCTCTGAGCATGGTGCACGGTATGCGTGGTTCAGGCTCAGAAAAACGCTGGTAGCGCTACGAGGAGTAGCGGCCGGCTTCTACTCGGCGGGTTGTTCCGGCGATCTCTGCGGCACGCTGGTCGTTGGTGAGGCGCTCGCCGAGCTCATCAACTCGTAGGCCGTCTGTTGCGATGACCGGGTGGCCAGCTGCCGACATGCCGGCATAGCGAGCCGACAGGGCAACCTTCTTGCGGACCTGATGCGGTTGCAGGTCGTCGTACTCGCGGGCGGTGATCTCGTCGCCGATGACGAGCGCTCCGGCATCAACCGCAGACTGTACGAGTGCTGTGCCAGCGAGTGAGCGAACCATGATGCCGTTGAAGCCCTCGTCTTCTCCCGTAGGCCCGCCGCCAGGCCATGCGTCTGCCGCAGCGACGTCGGCGCACTCGCCGAGCGCGTCCGGGCAGACAGTGCATCGGCTCTCGGTCTTCCAGCCGGCCTCGTCGTCCCACATCTCGTTATAGGTCAGTTCAAACGAACGTCCGTCGTGGGTCTCGACCCGGGTTGGGCCGGGGTTGCCGTAGCCGCGGTATCGGAAGAGCGAGACCTCGGTTTCGTCGAGGCCCAGCTCGTCGATGACGTCGGCTGACTTCTCGAAGCGTGATTGACCTCCGCACACCATGGTGAGCCGGGCGACGACCAGATCATCGACTCGCTTGTCGGTGCGGGCGTAGGCGTGCACGGCACCAAGGTCGCACGGTTTTGCGATGATCGCGAACGGTTGGCCCCGGTCAAGGGCTTTGCCCAACCCAGCGAGGGGAGCGGTTGGGCCGTACCACGAACCAGCATTTGCCCGGACCGACGCAGAAGTCTCGCTGATGACCCAGCGGCTCCGCATGGGAGCGGAAGGATCGGCTCCCACATGGAGGACAAATGCTGCTTGGCCGGAGTCGAGAAGATGCATGCCGAGGGCGGTGAGTACCCCGCCGGTTGCGGCTTCGAAGCGAACGTCGGGATGCCCGGCCCAGGCGTACCGGATGTCGCCCACGCGGCCCCAGACCGGATCGGCCGGAACGTCGAGATCGGACCGGGGGCTGGCCGTCGTGCCAGGGCATGCCGCCAAGATAGCGGTCTCCTCTTCGGGGCTGAATCCATCGATTGGCGCTGGGCGCAGGCTGCCTGAGTCGGTGAGTCGCATGCTTACGCGCTGCTCGGTCACGGCCTCGCACAGGCCGCAGCCAATACACAGCCCGCTGGCAACGATCTCGGCGACGCTCTCCGCAACTCGGGGTTCCATGCCTACGTTTGGTCTTCCTGCAGTATGTCGAGAAGATGCTCGACGATCTGGTCGACGATCTTCTCGACTGGGCGATCGGTCGTCTCGATCTGGGTGAACCGGCCGTAGCCCTCAGCGCGCTCAGCTAGGAGGTCGATGATTCGTTGGCGGGGATCGTCGACGGTAAGGAGCGGGCGCTTCGATTTCTCCTCGTCCACAAGAAGGCGATCGATGAGCTCGTCTGGAGTCGCGCTCAAGCAGAAGATGTCGCCGGTCGTGTCGAGCGCGGCCGCATTACGGTCGTCGAGAAGCATCCGGCCGCCGGTGGCGATAACCAAGCCGGTTCGTTGGGCGAGCTCGGTCGCAACTTCGTGTTCGATGTCTCGAAATGCAGCTTCGCCCTGGGTTGCGAAGATCTCGGGGATCGATCCGTGTCGCGCTTCGATGAGCGCGTCGGTGTCGACGAAGTCAAAGCCAAGACGGTTCGCCAAGGCGTGCCCAACGGTCGACTTTCCGGTTCCCATGAAACCTGTGAGCACGATGTTTCCAAGCACAGTATTTGCGGCGGTGTTGCGCACGCTGCGCCCTCAGGTGTTGAGGTGATCGATGAGTGCGTCGAATGCGAGCCGGTAGCTCGTCGCCCCGAACCCGGCTACCACCCCGAGACACACGCCAGCGAGCACGGTGCGGTGGCGGAACTCTTCGCGGGCGTGCACATTCGATAGGTGCGTTTCGATCACCGGAAGTTCGCTCGCCGAGATCGCGTCACGAAGCGCGTAGCTGTAATGGGTGAATGCGCCGGGGTTGAACACCACGCCATCGACGGTTCCACGTCCGGCGTGCAGCCGGTTGATGAGCTCGCCCTCGATGTTCGACTGATAGTCCTCGATGGTGACGTCAACCGTCTCGGCGTGGGCCCGAATCGACGCGACGATGTCGTCGAGCGTCTGGGTTCCATAGACTTCGGTCTCTCGAGTTCCGAGAAGGTTGAGGTTGGGTCCGTTGAGGATCAGCACCGTGTGCGACATGGGTGACTTTCTACCACCTGGTGCCCATTACCAGGAGGCGTCGTAGCCGTAGATCTCTCGAATCGGCTTCACGTGGTTGGCTTCAAGGCGAATCTCGACGTTTGCCGGGTCTACAAGGCTGGGATGTTCGACACCCATGGCGTTCGATAACCGGACGAGCTCATGGCGAAGCTCGGCCACGTAGTTGGCCAGGCGAACGGACTTCAACGTTGGGTCGAGGCCCCGTGTGAGCCAACGATTCTGCGTGGCCACGCCAGTGGGGCAGTGGCCATCGTGGCATTTCTGGGCCTGGACGCAGCCGATCGCGATCATGGCCTCGCGGGCAACGCCGATGCCGTCGACCCCCATCGCCATCGCGACCATGGCCTCAGTCGGCAATCCGAGGCGGCCAGCGCCCAAGAAGACGATTCGCTCGTGCAGCCCTTGTTCGGCGAACGCCCGATAGACCTCGGCGAATCCCTGACGGAACGGCAGGGCCACGTGGTCGCTGAAGGGGAGTGGGGCTGCGCCCGTGCCGCCTTCGCCACCATCGACACTAATAAAGTCGGGGCCCCTGCCCGTATCGGCCATGTGCGCTGAGAGCTCAGTCCAGAACGCTTGCTGTCCAATGGCCGACTTGATGCCCACGGGAACGCCGCTGGCAGTAGCGATCTCTTCGACGAAATCGACCATCGAAGCCACGTCATAGAACGACCGGTGGCGGCTTGGGCTCTTCACGGTCACGCCCACCTCAACGCCGCGCGCCTCGGCGATTTCGGGGGTGACCTTGCTTCCGGGGAGAACGCCACCCAAGCCAGGTTTCGCTCCCTGGCTGAGCTTGATCTCGATCGCACGGACGTTTGCACCATCCATCGACTCGAGCATGCGATCCATCGAGAACGTACCGTCGGGGTTGCGGGCGCCGAAGTAGCCCGTGCCGAGTTGGTAGATCAACTCGCCACCGTGACGGTGGTGCTTGCTGATACCGCCCTCGCCGGTGTTGTGCATGCTGCCCGAGATATCGCATCCCTTGTTCAGCGACTCGATCGCCGGAGCCGAGAGTGAGCCGAAGCTCATCGCCGAGACGTAGACCGCCGACTCGGGTTGGAACGCCTTCGCCCGATTGTGGCTCTCGCCCATGACCTTGCGCATGTTGAGCTTGTCGGCGTCCTCTTCGGGCGGTGGGTCGTGCGGGAACGCGGCATGGCGAAACAACACGTAGCCAGGTTCGTTGAGGTCGTTGTCCGTGCCGAAGCCGAAGTAGGCGTTCTGCTTCTTTGCCGACGCGTAAATGAAACGCCGCGAGTCACGACTGAAGGGAAGCTCCTCGTCGTTGTTTGCAACGATGTATTGACGAAGTTCAGGCCCAATCTTCTCAATGAGGTAGCGGAGATGGCCGATCACTGGGAAGTTCCGCAGGATCGCATGCTTCTTCTGAAAGACGTCGTGAATGGCAACGCCAAAGATGATGACGAGCAAGACAACGAGGGACCACAACCACCACGGCATAGAAAGATCGTAGGCTCAACACAATGCCTCCCACCACACCGCCCGCGACCACGCCGTCTCCCGCCTCGCCGTCTGCCAGTGCGTCCTCGGAAGATATGTCCGAGCTACTCCGTCTTGCTGAGCGCGTTGTGGAGCAAGCCAAGCCGAACGAGCAAGTCGAAGCGTTTGTTTCGCGCGGGTCATCGACCGAAGTAAAGGCCTTTGGTGGGGAAGTTGAATCGTTCACGTCGGCGACGTCGGCAGGAATCGGTATCCGAGTCATCCAAGATGGCCGAGTCGGGTTTGCCCACGCGGGGAGCCTCGATGAGGACGTCATGTCCGAAACGCTCGCTGAAGCCCGCGACAACCGGGCGTTTGCTGAGCCCGACGAATGGGTGGCGCTAAGTGAGCCCGACGGCGGCACGCCTATCGTCCACGATCACTGGGATGACGCCGTCGCCACGATGCCCACCGCCGACAAGGTGCAGATGGCGATCGATCTTGAAGCTGCGGTTCTGGCTGCTGATCCCCGCGTCACGGGCGTTCGTGTCTCGATGTACTCAGATGGATCTGGTGAAATGGCGCTCGCCACGAGCACGGGAGTGCGAGCCGCCGACCGTGGCACCGGAGCGCACATTTCGGTTGCTCCTATGGCCAAAGACGGTGACGACACCAAGATCGCCTCGGGATACGACGTCAACTTCGGCCCATCGAACTTGTCGATCGGCAAGGCCTGCGACGACGCGGTATACCGAGTTACTCGTCTGCTGGGAGCAACGCAACCAAAGTCGGAAAAGTTGACGATCGTGCTCGAACCGCGCATGGCGGCGAGCTTGGTTGGCATCCTCGTTGGCATGCTCAGCGGTGAACGGATGATCAAGGGTCGAACGCCGTTCCTCGACCGAGTCGGCGACATCATAGCGTCGCCATTGCTGTCGATTACCGACGATCCAACAGATGCCCGTTCGTTTGGGGCGACGTCGGTGGATTCGGAAGGGCAAACCTGTCGTCCGCTCGAACTGGTCAAAAACGGAGTGTTGGGCGGGTTTATGCACAACACCTACACCGGCCGGCGCAGTGGCGAAGGAACCACCGCCAATGGAGTTCGCGGTTACCGCTCCACCCCGGGCGTTGGTGCCCACGCCATTGTTGTGACCCCTGGGCAGGGAAGCCTCGATGACATTGTGGCCTCGGTCGACAATGGCCTGCTCGTTACGTCGATGACCGGCATGCATTCGGGTGTCAATGCAATCAGCGGCGATTTCTCGGTTGGGGCCGAAGGGCTCATGATTCGCAACGGTGTTTTGGCGGAACCTATTCGTGAAGCGACGATTGCGAGCACGATGCAGAAGATGCTTACCGACATCATTGCGGTTGGAGCAGATACCGAATGGCAACCCGGTGGATCAGGGCCTGTCTCCCTTGCGGTCGCCGACGTTTCGATGAGCGGCGCCTGATGAACACTCGAACGAACCTGCTCTTTTTCGCGTTCTCTCGGCGCCTCTTCGCGGTGCCAGCCCTGGCGACGTTCATCTGGTTTCTCGCCACCACTCCTGCGGCCGCGAGCGTGGTGCAGGAGAACGGAACAGTCGAGCTCACGATTCTCCAGGCGATCATCCTCGGCTTGGTCGAGGGTCTCACCGAGTACCTCCCGGTTTCGTCCACGGGCCATTTGCTCGTGACTAACGAGCTGCTTGGGCTCAACGAATCGCCCGAGAGCGAAGCAGCCATCAACACCTACGCCATCTGTATCCAGCTCGGCGCAATCATTGCGGTGTTCTTCCTCTACCAGGAACGCATTCGCCAGATGATCGACGGGCTGCTTGGGCGTAGCGAAGAAGGACGCAAAGTCTTGATCGCCGTCCTGATCGCCTTTGGCATTACCGCCGTTATCGGCCTCACCATCGGCGAAACCATCAAGGAACAGCTCTTCGGTGTCCCACCGATTGCCGGCGCATGGATTGTTGGCGGTCTGGTCATCCTCGGCCTCAGCCGCACCGGATGGTTCGACAAGACCACCAAGGAACTGCACCAGCTCACCTGGCAGAACGCCATCGTTATTGGCCTTATCCAGGCTATTGCGATGTGGCCTGGCGTAAGCCGGTCGATGATCACCATTATCGGCGCTGTGCTTGTTGGACTGTCGCTGCGCGCGGCGGTCGAGTTCAGTTTCTTGCTCGGCCTCATCACGTTGTCGGCCGCAACTGCCTACGAAGCGCTCGATGGTGGTGCCGAGCTCATCGATACGTTTGGTGTGACTACCCCGCTGATCGGCCTCGTCGTTGCGTTCGTTGCAGCGATTGCGTCGGTCAAGTGGATGGTCACCTGGCTGAACGACAAGGGCTTTGAAGTCTTTGGTTGGTATCGAATAGCTGTTGGCATTCTCGCCTTCATCCTGCTCGGTACGAACGTCATCAGCTAGCACCACGCCACGGCTGAGGGCCGTCGTACCTAGTCAGCGAGCCCTTGTGGCGGTCGATTACTAGAGAATGTCGTCGGTCGAGCCAGATGAGCACACTCCGTGGGCCCAGCAGACCCCTACACCTGTTGGTCCCCCGGTATCTCCGACATCGCCGACCCCGCCACCGCCACGTGGACCGCACGTCGGCTATGCGGCGCCAGCCAGCTACACAACCGCGGCGCCTGACCTGGACGCTGAGCCTGATGCCGACCCTCGCGTTGCCTCGTTCGGGCAGCGCCTCGTTCTCGTCGCCTTGGCCACGCTCCTCGCCGTCACGGTGTTGGGCGTTCTCCGAGGTTCGTTCAACCGGTCGTGGGACCCAGTCCTCGAACCATACGTTGCCTACGTCGAAGCGGAGCGTGGGCTCAGCTTCACCAAACCTGTCGACGTGCGCTGGGCCGACATCGCCGCTGAAGTTCGCGGTAACGCCCCGGAAGAGACGCTCGACGCCGCCGACGATCCGTGGGCCCAAACGTATGCGTTGCTCGGTTTGGTCGACCCCAACCCCGAGGTCAGCAACGAAGAGTCATTGACCGAGACGCTGTCGGAGAACGCCGGGGCGTTCTACGACCGTCCAACCGAGACGATCGTCCTACCGGAGGGCGCAAACGAAATCGAACTCAGCGTCACGATCGTTCACGAGCTGACGCACGCGCTGCAAGACCAGAACGGCATGCTTGGGGGCAGCAAGGCGTTCGAGTCGCCGGACGATTTTGCCTCGCGCCGGGTCCTCATCGAAGGCGACGCCGAGCGCATTGCGGTCGCCTGGTATTGGGACCAGCCCGAGGCTTTCCGCGACCAGTATCTCGAGGCGATTGGTGCTGACCCCGATGCCCGTCCCGAGGACCCGGGCGACAACTTCCTCTTCGCTACCTTCCTCTCGTCTTATGAAATCGGTCTGCCAATGGTGGAAACGATCATCGAAACAGAGGGGCAGGCCGGCCTCGACGAGCTCCTCCGGTCGAAGAACACGGGAACGACCGAGCGGCTCATCGATCCGTTCGGTGATGTCCGCCAACCCGAAGTTGATGCGATCGCAGAGATGACCCTGCCCGATGGCGCTGATGGTGTTATTGGCGACCTCGGACCGCTCACCCTGTTCCAGGCCCTCGCTCCGACGATCGGCACCGCCGAAACATTCGATGCGCTCATTGGCTACGACAACGACGCATTCGCGATGTTCGAACGGGACGGCACGACGTGCGCCCGGTTGTCAATCTTCTTTGAGAGTCGTAGCGAGGGGACCGAGTTCATCGACATTCTCAATGCCGCTGATGTTCCGGGGGACCGTGCGCTCGCAAGCACCGAGGTGATCTTCGACGTATGTGAGCCGATTGGGTCTCCCGAGTTTCAACGCGTCGGAACCATCGTGCCAATAGTTGTTGTCCAGGAAGCTGCTCGCGACCACGTGAACGACGGCGTTCCCCTTGAGAAGGCTCGCTGCGCAGCTATTGCTCAGGCATCAACAATCCCAGCCGACCAGCCAGCGACCGAGTTCGTTGGACGGGCTCAGCTAAGCGAACAACGGGCCCAGTTCCTCGCCGATTGTTAATCGCGGGTACGTTCGTAGCAACGACTTCCCCTCGTTGACTCTCAATACTCATGAGGATGTGTCGTGACGATTCTTCGTCAACCTTGGCGCTGGCTGCCGTTCAGCACCCGGCTTACATTGGCGCGGCTACGCAGCCGACTTAGCCACTACCGACTGCTCCGACGATCGATGATCATCGGCGGGATTGCGTTGACAGCGGTGATACTCGTGGGCGCTCGAGCGCAGGCTGGAGCCGCCCGAACAACGTGGGGAGACACTGTCGAGGTACTTGTCGCCGCCGAAGCGGTCGGGTCGGGCGAGCCGCTCATCGGGCGGACCGAGCTGGTGTCACGACCCGCCGCGTTCGTGCCCGGCGATGTTGTTCGTCACGTTCTCGATGATGCCGAGCACGCGGCCCGCTCGCTCGAACCAGGGGAGGTCATCACTGCTCGGGACCTTGCCGGATCGGGTCATGCGGTTCGCCTCGCCGACGGTCAACGAGCCGTGAGCTTGCCGCTCGGCCCGGGTATCCCATCGCTGAATGTTGGCGATCGGGTCGAGCTCTACGTGGTCTTCGACAGCTTTGGTGATCGCGTTGACGACCCTGAGCGAATCGACGCTGCTGTGGTGGTTGAGCTCGGCGAGCGCGATGTCACGCTCGCAGTAGACAAGGCCGACGTAGCCATGCTTGCTCGCGCATCGACCTCAGGCGAGGTGATTGTCGCTCGGCGTTAGTCGCTCGAAGAAGACGAAGACGACGAAGACGACGATGAGGAGGACGAAGACCCTGACGAGTCACTCGACGAGCTGCTCTTCGACGCGTCGGACTTCGAGTCTGACGAACTGGATGAGCTACTCGAGCTCGATCCGGTTGACGCGCTCTTCTTGCCATGATCGTTCTTGTAGAAGCCACTGCCCTTGAAGGTGATACCGACGGCGCCGAACACCTTGGAGATGTTCTTCTTCGAGCGGGTTCCGCAGCTCGGGCATTTCGGGGTCGAGTCATCGGAGAAGGACTGGACCTTCTCGAACTCTTCTCCACACTGCTTGCAGCGGTATTGGTAGGTAGGCATGTCTTCTCCGGGCGATACCAACGGGCGACTGAAAGTATTAGGCCGTATCCGCTCAACAACAACCTGTGCTGTTGTGTTCCCATTTCTGCCGTAACATGACGAGGTGTCTGAAACAGTCATTGGCGTGGCGTTGCTCATAGCTGCGTACTTCGCGGGCTCGTTTCCGACAGCCAGCGCAATCGGCATGGTATCGGGGCACGATCATTCCAAGGAAGGGTCGGGAAACCCTGGGGCATCGAACGTCTATCGCACCTCTGGCGCGGCCTATGGCCTGATCACAGTTGTGATCGATGTGCTGAAGGGCTTCATTCCGGTGCTTGCCACCTTGTGGATCCTCGACAGTCGGCCCTGGGCCTCAGCCGTGTGGGCTGCTGCAACTGTTGGCCACGTAATCCCGTTTGCCCGATGGCGCAACGGGGGCAAAGGCGTTGCAACCGGCGGCGGAGGCTCACTCCCGCTGTTCCCGTATCTCGGCCTGGTGCTGGTTCCGATCTTCATCGTGGCGGTCAAGCTCACGAAGCGAGCATCTGTCGGCTCATTGGTTATTACGGGTCTGACACTTGTTGGCGTTGTCATTCTTCATGAGGATCCGATCGAGATCGCAATGGCGGCAGTCGTTGCCGCGGTGATCATCTACCGTCACCGATCGAATATCGGTCGGTTGTTGTCGGGCCAGGAACTCAAGGTCGGCTAGATCGCTCCGATCAAGCATTTATGACTTCACGCGTTCGAAAAGCAGTAATCCCCGCGGCAGGCCTTGGAACCCGCTTTCTCCCGGCGACCAAATCGCAGCCCAAGGAGATGCTGACGATCGTCGATAAGCCCGCCATTCAATATGTCGTCGAGGAGGCTGTGGCCGCTGGCATCGATGACATTCTGATCATCACGGGCACAGCAAAGAAGGCGCTCGAAGACCACTTCGATCGCAACTTCGAGCTTGAAACGCTGCTCGAACGCAAAGGAAAGACCGAGCCTCTCGCCGAGATCATCGCGATTGCAGAGATGGCGAAGTTCCACTTCACTCGGCAGGGTCAACCGTTGGGTCTTGGTCACGCGGTTCTCCAGGCAGAACAGCACGTTGGAGACGAGCCATTCGTGGTGCTCCTTCCCGATGAACTCATGATCTCTCGCGGTGGCACGGTGAAGGCAATGGTCGACGCCTACAACGAATACGGCAGCTCGAATGTGGCGCTCCGTGAGGTGCCGATGGATGAGGTCAGCAGCTATGGCTGCGCCGCGACTGAAGATGTCGCCGATGGCATCGTCAAGATTCCGCACATTGTCGAGAAGCCGGCCGTTGAAGATGCGCCATCGAACCGCGTGGTCATGGGTCGTTACCTCTTCACTCCTGACATCTTCGAGTACCTCCACAAAACGGAGCCCGGTGTGGGCAACGAGATCCAGCTCACCGACGCCATGGCACAGATTGCCAACGGGTCGGGCCTCTACGGAGTGATCGACAACCAGGGCAGCTGGGACGCTGGCCAAAAGCTCGACTTCCTCCGAGCTCAGGTCGAACTCGGCCTCCAACACCCAGAACTAGGCAAAGACTTCGCCGCCCTGATCAAACAAGTCGCTGAGAGCTTGTAGGCACAACGGCCGCGCGATGACCAAGAGGGTCTGACCCCAAAGGTCGCGCGATGACCAAGAGGGTCTGACCCCAAAGGCCGCGCTAGTGGTCGTGGTTGTCGTGTGGCTGGTCGGCGCTTGCGTTGGCGTCGGCGAGATCCTCGATCTGCTTGATGCGCACCTTGGTGATTTGGCGTCCATCGAGTGACTCGACCGTGACGTCGTAGGGCCCGTGGCGCAGCGTCGTGCCGACTTCGGGGACAGCGCCATGGTCGGCAAGAACCAGGCCGGCAATCGTCACGACATCGTTGTTGTCGAACGCTGCATTGCCGAGGTGCTCACGAAGATCGCTCAATGGCGTCTCGCCATCAACCGACATCGAGCCGTCGTCATGAGTGACAACTTCCTCAAGCTGCTCATCTTCCATGACCTCAGCAATGACGTCATCGAGCGAAACAAGCCCGATCGTGGCTCCGAATTCGTCGATCACGAGTGCCGCGTGCGTGCCTGCCTGCTTGAAACGATCGAGCAGATCTTCAGCAGAGGTACTTGCGGCAACTGCCGGGACTTCGCGGGCGATGTCGGAGACAGACGTGAACGTGTTGCTGTGGGCGACACGAATGAAGTCCTTCACGTGCAACAGACCCACGACGTGGTCGAGGTCGCCGTCGATGACTGGATATCGGCTGCGCGGAGACTCCACGAGCAGCCTCTCGATGTCATCGGCAGACGCCGACTTGTCGATAGCGAGGATGTGGCTGCGAGACACCATCATCTCTTCGGCCGGGTGTTCGCTGAGCTCGAAGATGTTTCGGATCAAGTCACGCTGCAAACCACCGAGCTCGCCGCTTTCGGCCGATTCGTCGGTGACGATAGTGAGCTCGTCACTCGTGTGCAGCGACATGGCCTTATCTGGTTCGGGAATCCGCAGCATCCGCATGAGGGCAAATGCGATCGAGTTCAACACCGCAACCATGGGTTTGAACAGCGCCGAGAACGCCCGCATGAGCGGGTTGAGCTTGACGCTGACCGCCTCGGGAGACTGCAGGGCAAGCGCTTTCGGGATCATCTCGCCAAACACCACGTGCAAGAAGGTGATGATGCTGAGCGCAATGATGAAGCCAAGCGTGTGCGAGAACGTGTCGGGCACGCCGAGATCCTCGAGCGGGCTGTAGAACCACTTTGCGATCGCTGGCTCGCCGTACATACCAAGCCCGATCGAGGCCAACGTGATGCCAAGCTGAGCTACGGCGATGTAACTGTCCTTGCCGGCATGGCGGGTGAAGACATCGAGGAGCCAGCGCGCAGCACTGCTTCCGCCATCGGCCATCCGTTCGAGTCGGCTTGCTCGGGCACCGACGAGTGCGAATTCAGCAGCGACGAACATGCCGTTGATGATGACGAGAAAGAAGATCGCAATCACGGGAAGGGCGACGGAGCCAAAACCGCCACCGCGGCTGGCCTCGGCTGCGAACAGGGAAAGTGAGAGAGTCATCGGCTTCCCTCCGGGTCGTCGAAGCTGACACGTTCGATCGCGTTCCCGTCCATCTGCTCGATCGTTACCTCGAGCTCGCCACCGGCGAGCATGATGGTTTCACCGACCTCAGGGGCACGTGAGAGCTCGTGCCAGATGAGTCCGCCGATCGTGTCGACGTCTTCGGTTGGGAGCTTCAGGCGGAATTGTTGGTTCAGCGACTCGAGCAGGACTTCGCCCTGTACCGACGCTCGTCCCTCGGAGATCACGATCGGATCAGGGTCGACATCGAACTCGTCTCGCACTTCACCAAAGACCTCTTCAATTGCATCTTCGAGGGTGACGAGGCCAGCGACGTCGCCGTACTCGTTGATCACCAGTGCTGCATGGCGGTCGGCCTCATCGAGACGACTCCACAACGCCGGGACGGTCAGCGTTTCAGCCACATCAAGGACTGGGCGGGCAATCGAGGCCACGGGGGCATTTGGGCTGCGCTTGGCCTCGACGTAGAGATCGCGTACGTGGGCGAGGCCGATGACATCGTCGTGCGACTCAGCCGACCACACCGGGAACCGGGTAAAGGGGGTGCCGACTACTTCTTCGAGGGCATCAGCGATCGTGGTCGACCCGTTCACACCAGTGAGGCGTCGCCGGGGTGTCATGATCTCGCGCACGAGACGTTGTTCGACGTTCAGGACGCCAGCAACCATGTTGCGTTCGGACGCATCGATGAGACCGCCTTGGGCGCTTTCGTCAAACAACGCAGCGAGTTCTTCTGGAGAGTGCACGTGGGCGTGACTGTGTTCGGTGTTGAGCCCGACAGCGCGCATCAACGCGAACGCCGAGCCGTTGAACACCGCGACGAGCGGGCGAAAGAGCATCTGGCTGATCTGCATAGGGCGCAGCGTGGCGATCGCAAGCTTCTCGGGGTAACGAAGCGCTGCGGTCTTCGGCAGAAGCTCGCCGAGGATCACCTGTAGCGCCGTAATGATGATCAGGGTTACTGCAATCGCCGCTGCTCGGGCTCCCGAACCAAACCAGTTCTCGAAGACCGGGGTAAGGCGATCTTGGCCTAGGAAACCAGCGATCAGACTGCTCAACGTGATGCCCACCTGGCATGCGGCGACGTAGTTGTCGAGCTTCACCGGGTCGCGCACGGTCTCGAGCAGCGTGTTTGCTGCCTTGTTGCCATCTTGCGCAATCGCTTGGATTCGGGACTTTCGGGCCCCGACGGTCGCAAACTCAGCGGCGACGTACAGCGCGTTGAGCATGAGCATCACCGTGATGGCGATGATCGTGATGATGTGTGTCACGTGGACTCCTCGCCGAGCAATTGCTTTGCAGCATTGCCAGCTCGATTGTTCAAGTTAGCTTGCCCGCAGATGAGTACTAGTTCGGCCAATTCGTCCTCGGAATACAGGGATCGGAGCCGGGAATTCAGTTCTGGTGATAGCGCGTGCGTGGGCCCGCACATCGCATCGGCCAAGTCGAGTGCTGCGATCTCGGCCTCGTCAAACACGTCGCCCCACGAGTCAGGAGACTTCAACGCATCGAGCTGTGCGTCGGTAACACCGCGTCGCCTCGCCGAGGCAACATGTGAGGTCAGTCAAGTGGGACATTCGTTGACGATTGAGGTCCGGAGAAAAACCAGCTCTTTGCGAGCGGGCGACACCGCACCTTCATCGGACCACACTGCTTCTCCGAACGCTTTGTACGGGTCGGTTGCCCCCTCCACTTTGGACAGGGTGTAGCCCAGCGGAGCACCAGACAATTTCAATCGAATAGCCATCCCGACAGTATGTCTCACGAGCGGTACCTGACTTGGTGATCCAAACACCCGGTTTTGCGGACGTGCGGTACCGAGCACGTATTCGCTACGGTGACCATTCGCCCGTCAATCGAATACGACCGGAGCCATGCCACCCTCATCTTCGCCAATCGAACTCGTTGCTGACTACGTGATTGCTGGAAGTGGTGCCATTGGGATGGCCTTCGCCGACATCCTCGTCACTGACTCCGACGCCACGATCATCATCATCGATCAGTACGACAAGCCGGGTGGTCATTGGAACGTGGCGTACCCGTTCGTCAAGCTGCATCAGCCAGCCTCGTTCTATGGCGTGAGCTCGGCCGAGCTCAGTACGGGCGAGTTCGAACAGGGCGGCCTCAACGACGGCCTCGCCGAGATGTCGAGTGGCCCGGCGGTCAGCGCGTACTACGACGACGTGATGCGCCATCAGTTCTTGCCAACGGGCCGGGTGCAGTACTTTCCGCTGCACACCTACACCGGCGATGGGAACTTCGTCAGCCACGTGACCGGGCAGACCTATCACGCCACCGCCACGAAGAAGACCGTCGACGCGACGCACCTGAAGACCAGCGTCCCGGCAACCCACACTCCGAACTTCACCGTCGCCGACGGCGTGCGGTTCATGGCTCTCAACAACCTCCCCACAATCACCGATGCGCCTGACGGGTTCGTGGTGATCGGAGCGGGAAAGACAGGCGTTGATGCGTGCCTGTGGCTACTCGACCACGATGTCGACCCCGAGGCGATCACCTGGATTGTGTCTCGCGAGGCGTGGCTACTCGATCGTAAGAACACCCAAATGAGCGAACCGTTTTTCTTCGACACGCTCGGCACCCAGGCCGCAATGATGGAGAGCATTGCCGAGGCCACCGACAAGGCCGACATGTTCGAACGGCTTGAAGCATGCGGATACTTCTGCCGCGTCGACGAGTCGGTCACCCCCGAGATGTTCCATGGTGCAACAGTCTCCCGCGCCGAGATCGACGCCCTTCGGACCATCACGAACGTCGTACGAATGGGCCACGTCACGTCGATCACACCCGACGAAATCCAGCTCGTCGGGGGCACCATTGCGACGACTCCAAACACCATCCACGTCGACTGCTCAGCCCGAGCAATTGTGAACACCGATATCAAGCCGGTCTTCGATGGCGACCTCATCACACCCCAGATGGTGCGGCCCTATCAACCGGTCTTTAGCGCTGCGGTCATTGCATACGTTGAGTTGAACTACGACACCGACGAAGAGCGCAACGCGCTGTGCGGCGTCGTTCCGCTGCCAAACACGACCGACGACTTCATCACGTTCACGCTTGCGGCGTTGATGAACCAGTACGCATGGTCGCAAGACCGCACCCTCCGCAAGTGGATTGCGAAGAACCGCCTCGACGGAGCGAGCAAACTGCTCGCCACGATCGGGGCTGACGATGCGGAGAAGAAGGCCATCACCGACCGCATCAAGGCCGCTGCCCCGCTGGCAGCGGCGAAACTGTTCGAATTCCAAGCACTGCTCGATGCCGAGGAGGCATAGCCATGACCGATTCATCCGTCCGCGAGTTCCAGGTCGAACGCCGCGATCTCACCAACTTTCGAGTGGTCGAACGCCCTTCAACTCCTCTCGCCGATGGCGAGATCCGACTGGGTGTCGACGCGTTCGCCTTTACGGCGAACAACATCACCTACGGGGCCGCTGGCGACTTTCTTGGTTACTGGCAGTTCTTCCCAGCCGCAGACAACGCCGACAACACGTGGGGCATTCTTCCTGTGTGGGGTTTTGCCGACGTGGTGGAGTCGACGGTCGACAGCGTTCCTGTAGGCGATCGCCTCTACGGCTACTTTCCCCCAGCGACGTCGGTCGTCATGGTCGCAACTGAGGTGTCGAACTCGAAGCTGATCGATGGCTCGGCTCATCGCCAGAAGCTTCCGCCGCTCTACAACCGCTACCAGCGAGTTTCCAACCAGGAGGGGTACGACAAGACGCACGACGACGTCACATCGCTCCTTGCCCCGCTCCACCTCACGTCCTTCTGCCTCGTCGACCAGCTCGAACAGAATGGGTTCTACGGAGCAACGCAGGTCGTCGTCGCCAGCGCGTCGTCAAAGACCAGTCTGGGAACGGCATTTGGCCTCAGCGAGCACGCCGACTCGCCTCGGATCATCGGTCTGACGTCAGAACGCAACCGTGCCTTTGTCGAGGGCGTCGGCCTCTACGACCACGTGGTCACCTACGACACGATCGCCGACACCCTCGCCGCTGAAGCGACCGTCGTGATCGACATGGCTGGCAACCCAGCGGTGACGAGTTCGCTTGCCAACCACCTTGGCGATGCTCTCGCTCGCTACATCGCCGTGGGCATCACGCATTGGGACGAACTTGCTGGCAGCACCGAGCATCCGCGTCCGCAGATCGAGGTCGAACAGTTTTTTGCGCCTGGCTACATCGTCAAACGCATCACCACCATGGATATGGGCGAATTCGATCGAACTTCGCGCAGCTTCGTGCAACGGGCAGCACTCGCGACCAGCCAGTGGATGACCGTGCAACACGAAGATGGACTCGACGGATTGGCAGGCGTGTACGGCGCTGTCGTCGCTGGCGAATTTGCACCCTCGGCGGGGCTCATCATTCAACTTGCCGAGTAGGAGCGCTCCCCTATCCAGACGTATCACGTTCAGGGCCATTCACAAGCTGGCTCACCACAATCGTCGACCGAATCCCCAGATCAGTGGAAGCAACATGACTAAGATCATGCTGTTACGGCAGCGCTCGAAGAGATCGGGGCAACGTGACATAGCTACCCGAGAGATATCGCTGCTGATGTCTCCCAAAGGAGAAAAGCAAGATGAGCAAATTTGACGATGCAATGGATGCTTGTGTCAAGCAGATGAAGGAGCAGAAGATCCCCGTCGATCGTCCGCTCCTCGAGAAGATCGGCAAGTCTCTCGGCCCGTCGCTCTACAAGCGTGATGCTTCACTCGTTGCAGCCGCACAGAAGAGCGAACTTGAGACGATCAAGAAGAACTACCTGATCAAGAAGCTCGGTTGCAAGGATGGCCCTGAACTCGACAAGGCACTCGAGAAGGCTGTGAAGAAGATCGGCAAGAGCCGTCGCAACAAGCTTCGCCCAGTGTTCTACTACCTTCTCGTGAAGGATCTGAAGAAGGAGAAGGTGTACAAGTAACACCTTCTCGTTCTGACAGCGCGAAGGCGCTGACACTACGCAACAACGCCAGGTTGGGCTCGCCCGACCTGGCGTTCGTTCGTTTTGGGTTTCATGATGAAACCATGACCACCCCACTCGACTGCGAGTTCTCGATCGACGGCGACGGACCTCCGCTCTTCCTTATCCACGGCATCGGGGCCCAACGCGACACGTGGCGATTCCTGCTGCCGAGCTTGGCCGAGCGGTACACGGTCGTGTCATACGACCTTCGTGGTCATGGGAGCTCACCGATGCCCGATGGCCCATTCGGGCTTGACGAACTTGTAGCCGACCTCGAACGCGTGCGTGAGCGCACCGGGTTCGAGCGAGCCCACTTCGCTGGCCATTCGCTCGGCGGCATGATCGGCCCAGCATATGCTCATGCGTTTCCCGAACGAGTTGCGTCGCTAGGGCTTCTCTCCACTGCGGCCTTCCGGACCGAGGACGACAGCGCCAAGGTCAACGGCGTCGTGGCGAAGATGCGGGCCGAGGGCATTCCTAACGTGCTGGAAACCCTGACCGACCGCTGGTACACGGATGCATTTCTTGCTGCTCACCCCGACATTGTGCGCGCCCGCCTCGACCAGGTCATTTCGTGCGACCCCGACGTGTTTCTCAACGTGTTCGATATCTACGCAAACTGTGAGATGGCACCATGGCTCCACGAGGTCGACGCGCCCTGTCTCGTTCTCACAGGCGAGAACGACGGCGGATGTAACCCTCGCTTGAACACGCAGATCGATGCAGCTCTCCCCAACTCCGAGCTGGTGATCTTGCCTGAGCTCAAGCATTCCATTCTGCTTGAATCCGGCGAACTCGTCGCCGAGCACATGCTTCAATTCCTCTCGACCCACGCCATCTGAGACTCGCTGCGTTTGTCTCGCCCAGAGGTTGTTCGGCAAACTCACGTATGCCCGAAATACTGGTTACTCCTCATGACATCGACACGTTCTCGACCGACGGAGTGGTGTGCCTTCGCGGTGTGATCGACCGGGGTTGGATCGACCGTTTGCTCGAGGGCGTCGAGTACACAATGGAACACCCAACCCCGAGAGGGCGACTGTGGAATCGTGACGAGCAGGGGCGCGAGTCCAGGTACGACAGTCAGGCGTGGACCACTCGACCGGAGTTCCGCGACTTCATTTTCGAGTCACCGCTAGCTGGAATAGCTGGCGAGCTGATGCAATCGGAGCGGGTCAACTTCTTCTTCGACGCTATGTTCACCCGAACGCCAGGCACCCAGTTCCGCACACCATTTCATCAGGACGAGCCGTTCTGGTCGATCGAAGGGTTTCAGACGGTGTCGTCGTGGATGCCGCTCGTGCCTGTGGCCAAGGCGAGTTGCCTTGAGACGGTTCGCGGTTCTCATCGCTGGGAGCAGCGGTTCCGGCAGGAGAACTTTGGAGCCCTCACTGGCGACGAACGTGACCAGGTCGAGTTCGATGACGCCGACGATGGCTTGGTCGACTTCCCGGACATCGAAGGCAACCGCGACAAGTACGACATTGCCAGCTGGGACATGGAGCCTGGCGATGTGATCTGCTTCAACGCCCGCATCATCCACGGCGGGTCGGGCAACCTTCCCGAGGGCAGCGAGCTCAAGGTGTTCAACACCAAGTGGGCCGGTGACGACGCCAGGGTCATCTTCCGTGACACCGGCATGGACCCCGACCACACCGAAGCGATGACGAGCGTCGGCCTAGCGCCAGGAGATCGGCTCGGGACCGAGCTCTATCCCGAGGTGTGGCGCCGGTAGCTCGGTTCGACAAGAATCGCTCCATGAGCATCGAACCGTTGAGCAAGCAGTACGCATCCGTCAATGGTAAGCAGATGGCGTATCACGATGTGGGAAGCGGCGACCCGGTCGTCTTCCTGCATGGAAACCCGACGTCGTCGTATTTGTGGCGTGACATTGTTCCTCATGTCTCGGGAATGCATCGATGCGTCGTGCCCGACCTCATTGGCCAGGGCGATTCCGACAAGCTCGACGACCCTGGTGTCGATTCGTACTCGTTCGTCGAACACCGTGAGTACCTCGACGGTTTGATCGCCTCACTCGACCTTGGCGACAACATCACGTTCGTGATCCACGACTGGGGTTCGGCGCTCGGGTTTGATTGGGCGAAGCGCCACCCCGAACGTGTTGCGGGCATTTGCTACATGGAGGCGATCGTTCGCCCGGTTGCCTGGGACGAGTGGCCCGATGGCGCTCGCGACATCTTCCAAGCGATGCGCTCAGAAGCTGGTGAGGAGATCGTGATGACCAAGAACCTTTTCGTCGAAGCGATCCTGCCAGCGTCGATCATGCGCACGCTCAGCGACGAGGAAATGAACGAGTACCGTCGCCCATTCGCCGACCCTGCCGATCGCCGCCCCACGCTCACGTGGCCGCGTCAGATTCCGATCGACGGCGAGCCAGCCAACATGGTCGAGATCGTGCAGTCCTACGCCGATTGGTTGGCGGCGTCGGATTTACCGAAGCTGTTCATCAACGCCGACCCGGGAACGATCCTCACCGGCGCCCAGCGTGAGTTCTGCCGCACCTGGCCGAACCAAACCGAAGTCACCGTGCCGGGAATTCACTTCATTCAGGAAGACAGCGCCGATCTGATCGGTGAGGCGCTCGCCAACTGGCTACCTTCGCTCTAGCCCGCGAACGAGCTGAACGCCTCGAGCACCTCGTTCGTCGTACGGCGAGCACCGGTCTGGAGATACTCCATGGCGTTGAGCGATGCGTCGTGGGCCTCGACGCTCGAGCCAGCCACACAATCTTCGACGACCCGACAGAAGTAGTCGTGTTGGTGTCCGTCGACAAACGTGTAGTGCACGCACACATCTGTGTGGCCGCCGATCATGATCAACGTGTCGGCGTTAAGGCCCTTCAGCAAGATTTCGAGCTCAGTGCCGAAGAAGCACGAGTAGCGACGCTTCCGGATGAAGTAGTCGTCCTCGCGCATGCCGATCGCAGGGTCGACAGCTGTACCTGGGTCGCCTTCGAGGAGGTGCACGCCTTCGGCGCCGTCGAGCTCACGACCGAAATCGATCAGGTTCCGGCGATGTGCTTCTTGAAAGAAGATGATTGGGACGTTGCACTCCCGGGCTTTGGCGATCAATGCGGGCGCTGAGCGCAAACGTTCGTCATAGTCGTCCATCAGCGGGATCGACACCGGAGCGTCTTCTACGACAGCCCCTTCCCCACCCTGAATGTCGATGACAAGAAGCACCGGCTGGCCCTCGATGAGTTTGCGTACTGGTTGATCGGCCACGGGTCTCCTGCGGGTCAGGGCTCCACGCATCGTATGTGATACATCATGACCGTGGATATGCCGACGATTGAAGACGCCAAGACCGCCATCTCGACTGCCAACGAGGTTGTCGAGCAGGCGATTGCGACGGCAAAGGCGCTCGGGGCGTCAGCGCACGATCAGCAGGTCTTTCTCTACGACCTGTCGCACGCAGCTGCAGGCGTGTCGATGTGTGCGACGGCTCTCTCGTACGCCGAGCGTGGCGACGATGAAGCGCACCTCGCCCATGTCTTCATCGGCCGGGTTCTCCGCGATCTCGCAGCGACGCTCTGGACTGCGCACTCAACCTGGGGCGTGTCGCCGTCGGCTCTGGCGTCGTGCCAGAACTACGCCGTTGCCGCCACCGCCGACGACTTCGTCGCTCGGGCCGCCACGCTCACTGCCCCGTCACACCTTCCCGACGACCTCGAGCTCGTTGCCGACACGTTCCGTCGGTTCGCTGACGACAAGATCGCTCCACAAGCCGAAGCCATCCACCGAGAAGACCTCGACATTCCCACCGACATCATCGATGGCGTCGCCGAGCTCGGCTGCTTCGGATTGTCGATTCCCGAAGAACACGGAGGTTCGGCTCAGGGCACCGAAGACGACTACCTCGCCATGATCATCGCCACCGAGGAGCTCTCGCGTGCGTCGCTTGGCGCGGGCGGTTCGCTCATCACCCGACCCGAGATCCTCGCTCGGGCGCTCGAAAGTGGCGGCACCGAGGCACAGAAGGCTCACTGGCTCCCAAAGATCGCCTCGGGCGAAACGCTGTGCGCCGTTGCCGCAACCGAACCCGACTTCGGGTCTGACGTCGCCAACATGAAGGTGTCGGCAACCCCGAGCGACGACGGGTATGTGCTCAACGGAACCAAAACTTGGTGCACATTTGCTGGCCGGGCTGACGCGCTGATGGTGCTTGCCCGCACCGAGGCCGACCCTTCTCTCGGCCACAAAGGGCTCAGCATCCTGATCGTTGAGAAGCCATCAGACGACGGCCACACCTTCCGACACGAGGCAGACGGTGGCGTGTTGGAAGGTCAGGCGATTCCAACCCTTGGCTATCGAGGCATGCATAGCTTCGAGGTCAGCTTCACCGACTGGTTCGTTCCGGCGGACAATCTCATCGGCGGCGATGCGGGTAGGGGTCGCGGCTTCTACCTACAGATGGCCGGCTTCGAAAACGGGCGAATCCAAACCGCCGCCCGTTCGGTCGGCGTCATGCAGCGGGCGTTCGAACTCGCTCGTGACTACGCCAGCGAGCGATCGGTGTTCGGCGAGTCGCTCGACAGCTACCAGCTCACCCAAGTAAAGCTCGGCACGATGGCCGCGATCATCGCCATCAGCCGGCAATACAACTACGAGGTTGCTCGAGCCATGGGGATGACTGGCGATGCAACAGGCAGCGTAGGGGTGTCGGGCGGAAGTCCCGACAACAAGGCCGCAATGGCCAAGGCATTCGTGTGCAAGGCAGCCGAATGGGTCACTCGCGAGTCGCTGCAGATTCATGGCGGCTACGGCTATGCCGAGGAATACGAGATCAGCCGACTGTTCGTCGACGCCCGAGTGCTCTCGATTTTCGAAGGTGCCGACGAAACCCTCTGCCTCAAGCTCATCGCCCGCCGCCTCCTCGCCTAACCGGATAGATTTCTCGACGTGGAACAGTCCGAGCCAACGCTCACGTCGAAGCTCGCGGCGGAGTTCGTCGGCACAGCCTTCCTGCTTGCCGGCGTCGTCGGGTCGGGCATCATGGCCGAGAACCTCAGCGAAGACGCTGGCCTGCAGCTCTTCCAGAACGCCGTTGCAACCGCCGGCGTGCTGGTCGCTCTGATCCTCGCTCTGGGGCCGGCCTCGGGAGCGCACTTCAACCCGGCGGTCACCCTGGCTGATCGGCTCTTCGGCGGAATCGATACCAAGACCGCTCTCAGCTATGTCGTTGCTCAGATCCTCGGTGGCATCGTCGGCGTCATGGCAGCGAATGTCATGTTCGACCTGTCGGCCGTGAACTGGTCGACCAAGGACCGTTCGTCAGCAAACCTCGTCTTCGCCGAAGGCATCGCGACCATTGGCCTGCTGTTGGTGATCTTCGGCGTCGTCCGCTCGGGCAAGTCCGCAATGGCGGCGTTCTCGGTCGGCGGATATATCGCTGGCGCCTATTACTTCACCTCGTCGACCAGCTACGCGAACCCCGCTGTCACGATCGCCCGAACGTTCAGCGACACCTTTGCCGGCATCGAACCAGCGTCGGCTCCAGGCTTCATCGTTGCCCAGCTCGTGGCCACCGTGATCGGGGTTGGGATCATCAAGGTCATCTACCCCGACAACGCTGAGTAGGCACTTCCTACTTGGCCAAGGCCTGTTCGAGGTCGGCCAGCAGGTCGCCGATGTCCTCGATGCCTGCCGAGTAGCGGACGAGTCCCTCGGGGATACCGAAGGCGGCGCGCTCTTCAGGCGTGCACTCGACGTGACTTGTAGTGGCCGGTGGGCCAACCGTTGTCTCGACAGCTCCGAGGTTCGCTGCTCGGTGTGCAAGCGTGAGGTGTGGGAGGAACTGCTTCACCGCTTCGAGGCCACCATCGATCGCGAAGCTGAGCATGCCGCCGAAGCCAGTCATTTGCGATGCAGCGATGTCGTGTTGCGCATGCGACGCAAGGCCTGGATAGTTGACCTTCGTAATGCGGTCGTGGCCTTCAAGGAAGGTGGCGACGGCCATGGCATTCTCGGCCTGACGGCGGACTCGAAGCTCGAGCGTCTTCATGCCGCGGAGCAAAAGGTACGCCGCCATTGGGTCGAGCGTGGCGCCGTTGATCTCGCGGTACTGATACACCTTCTTCACGAGGTCTGCGTCGCCAACCACTACCCCGCCGAGTGCATCGGCGTGACCGCCAAGGAACTTCGTTGCTGAATGCACGACGAGGTCGGCCCCGAGCGACAGCGGCAGTTGGTTAACCGGGGTGGCGAACGTGTTGTCGACCACAACCGTTGCGCCAACGTCATGACCGGCCGTGATCAGGCGGCGCAGGTCGAGCACCTTCAACGTGGGGTTCGTTGGGGTCTCGAGGTACAGCATGTCGCACCCGGCAGCTACTGCGGCTTCGATCGCCTCGGTGTCGGTGGTGTCGATCAGCTCGCACTCGATGCCGAATGCGGGGAGGAACTCGGTGAACAACAAGCTCGTCCCGCCGTAGGTGTCCTTGACCGAGACCACCTTGTTGCCCGGACGCAACAGTGCGTGGAGCAAGTTTGAGATCGCTGCCATGCCCGTCGATGCCGACGTGGCTGCCGCTCCCCCTTCGAGCACTCGAACCTTCTCTTCGAACACCGCAACGGTGGGGTTCGTGTTGCGGCCGTAGATGTGCCCTTCGGCTTTGCCGGTGGCGACGTCGTACCACTCGTCGAAATCGGGGTACCCGAACGCCACGCTGTGAACCACCGGTACCTGTGTTGCGCGATCGAGCAGGTAGCGGTCCTCACCGCCCCACACCGCTTCCGATGCGATTCCTCGTGCTGGTGTATCTGCCATTGGTTCCCCGAATTCCGTGTTCACTGTCAGCGGAGAGGTCGTCAACCGCTGCCAGATACTACGCTGCCGGGCCATGAGCACCCCGCTTCCGGCTTCCCCGATCAGCCCGACGATTCCACTTGACGCCCCCGGCGTAACGCACGGGTTCTTACATCTGCCTCATAGCCGTGACGACTCGGCCTATGGGGCCATCATGATCCCGATTTCGGTTGCAGTGAACGGCGAAGGTCCCACCGTGTTGCTCACCGGCGGCAACCATGGTGATGAGTACCACGGTCCCCTTGCGCTCACGAAGCTGATGAACTCGATCGACATCTCCGAGGTGACCGGCTGCATCATTTGCGTCCCCTATATGAACCACCCAGCGTTCACCGGAGCGGCCCGAAACTCGCCAATCGACGGGGCAAACCTCAACCGCGTCTTCCCCGGCTCTCCGACGGGAGGAGTCACTGAGAAGATCGCCGACTATCTCACCCGTGAGCTGTTGCCTATCGCCGATGCGGTGCTCGACATCCACGACGGCGGAAAGACGCTCGAGTTCTTGCCCATGGCCGCCAGCCACGTCATGGACAACAAAGAACACGAAGCTCGCAACTGGGAAGCCGCGCTCGCGTTCGGTGCACCGTTCGTGACCAAGCTCGTCGAGCTCGACATGTTGGGCATGTGGGATGCCGTCGTCGAGAACTCGGGCACGCCGTTCCTCAGCACCGAGATCGCCGGTGGCGGAACCACACGTCCGTCGTCGACGAAGATCACGTTCGATGGCATCCGCAACGTACTGCAGCACTGGGGCGCCCTCGCCGGCGAACCACCAGCGAGCGAATCGGTCGTACTCGACATCCCCGAAGACGGGGCCTACCTCATCAGCGAGGAAGAAGGCCTCCTCGAATGGCTCGTCGAGCTCGGCGACGACGTGTCTGTCGGCCAGCCCGTGGCGAGGATCTACAACACGGTGAAGCTCGGAGCCCCACCGATCGACGTGGTCGCAACCATCGACGGACTCATCGCGATGCGCCACTTCCCCGGACTCGTCAAGCTCGGCGACGCCATAGCCCTACAAGCCAGAGCCGTTCGCTCCGCTCACTAACCGAGTTTCTCGCCTGGGGGCTCGAAACATCGCGCTCGTGAAATTCTGTGGAGCCTCAGCCGGACCCCTCCGGGCCACGGGCCACAGATTTTCAGTCTTTGACGTGCACGCCTCTGGGGAAGTTGGTGAGGCATTCGACGCCGTCAGCAGTGACGAGCGTGGTCTCACTCATCTCCATACCCCAGTCGTCCATCCACATACCGAGCATGACGTGAATGGTCATGTTCTGCTCGAGGACAGTGTGGTCGTCGGGGCGGAGGCTGATCGTGTGCTCGCCCCAGTCGGGCACGTAGCCGACTCCGATGCCGTAGCCGATGCGACTGTCCTTGCTCAGGCCGTACTGATCGAGCACGTCTTGCCAGGCTCGATGCACGTCGTGGGCAATCGCACCCGGCTTCATGACGGACAGCACCGCCTCCAGCCCTTCCTCGACTGCACGTGCGGTCTCGAACAGCGTTTCTGAGCCGCCACCGAGCTGCACGGTCCGGGCGAGTCCGGCGTTGTAGCGCTTGCGAGCACCGCCGAGCTCAAGCGCAACCGTCTGCCCCGCTTCGAAGAGCTCGTCGGTCCACATCGGGTGGGCGGTCATCGCGGCCTCACCTGCGAGCACCAGCGGTGAGAGCGCTGTCGTATCGCCGCTGAAGTTCGGGTTGCCGCCGATCTGTTTGCCAACGACCTCAGCCACCAGGTCGCACTGGCGCATACCGGGCGTGATGATCTCGTAGGCATGGCGCATTGCACCTTCGACCAGAAGCGCGGCCTCGCGCATGACCTGCACTTCGGCATCTGACTTGACCGTGCGGCACCAGTTCACGAGAAGGTCAGCGTCGACCCAGCTGGCGTTCGGGAGCGAGGTCTTGAGGGAGTCGACAGCCTTGGGTGTGAAGTAGTACGTGTCGCTCTCATAGCCGATGGTCTTGCCGTCGAGCCCCATATCGTTCAGGTACCCGCCCGCAACAAGCATCGGATGGGTTCCCGGCTTCTGCACGCAGTCTTCTGGGTACGGGCGGACGTCGGCTTCCGTCATGTGCGTCGACAGCCAGGCTGCGCCGGCGTCCATCTTGCGGCCGATCCAGATCGGGTCGACATCGTGCTGAACAACCACGATCTGCGGCGTGTAGAACGACCAGGCGTCGTAGCCAGTCAGCCAGTTGTGATTGTTCGGGTCGCCAATGACCAACACATCCAGCTCGCGGCTCGCCATCTCGGCGCGCACCTTCGCCAGGCGAGCGTCGTATTCGGACTTGGGAAATGCGGGAGGCATCAGGTGTTCTCCTGGTGTTGCTGATGGTCGAAGAGTGAGGTGTATCCCTGACTCCAGTCAGGGGGAAGGATGAGCGTGAGGTCTTCGTGGTGGGCTACGCCGGGCTCGATGCCTCGGACGAGCTCGCCGTGGTGGGAGCTTCGATACGGAGAGGCGGTGTACGGGATGGAGTCGGCGGCGGCGAAGGTGACGATCAGCGCCGGCCGGCTCGTGTCGCTGCGATTCGGCGCCGAGTAGTGCAGTGTCAGCCCGTGGTGAACGGTAACGCTGCCGGCTGGGCCGGTTACCGTCTCTGCATCATCGAGCAAACCATCGGGCAACGAGTCAGCGTCGATCGCACCGACCCACGTGCCGTCGTCGGCGTAGTGGGTGTACATCGGCCCGTTGTTCGTGCCGGGGACGAAGGTGACCGGACCTTTCTCTTCGGTGACCTCATCGAGCATGACCACGAACTGGCACGTGCTGGTGTTGGTGTGGGGGTAGAACGCCAGATCCTGATGCCACTTGACCTCGGCTCCCCCGCCCGCCCACTTCAGGTTCACGTACGCCTCGCGAAATCGCAGGTTCGGGCCAAGGATGTCTTCGGCGATGTCGACGATGACAGACGAGCGACACAGATCCCAATAGACCGGCGCCGCGTCGTCGATATTTGCGGCCCTACGAAGCCGTGGGGCCTCGGCGGTGTGGCCGTCGTCGAGATCGATGAGGTGTGTCGATTCCGTGAGCGTCCGGCTCGACTCGATGATCGCGTCGAGCGCGTGACGGAGCGGGTCGAGTACGTCGGCAGGTATCAGGCCGGGGAACACGAGGTAGCCACGATCCACCCAGTCGGAACGCCCCTGCTCGCCCACAATCTTCGGCGGTACGGCGCAGACGTCGGCCCAACGCATCAGCCGGCTCCCCTGACTCTCGGAAATTTGTCGCACACGATGCACTCGCCTGCCGTGAGCGATGACTCCATGTAGGTATCGAGTGCCGACCGGTCGTTGTACGTAACGTCATCGCCGGTCCAGTTGACGGAGAACGCCGCGCGCCGTTGATCGAGGCGGTTCCCCGGAGCGCTATGCAATGTATACGACCACCACACGAGCATGTCGCCTGCGTGCAGCGGTGCGAAGAGCATTTTCTCATCGTCGAGCTCGTCGCCTGCACCGACCGGGGGCAACGGCAGCTCGGCACGGGCGTGACGATACGGGCGAGTCGGGTCATCGAAGTCGACCGCTCGGTACAGCGTCTGTGCCTGGTGCGAGCCAGCGAGGAATCGCAGTGCCGACTCGACCGGGATGTCGTCGAGCGCCACCCAGCTGTTCACGACCTTGAAGCCATCGATTGGGTAGTACGAGTGGTCCTGATGCCACGGTGTGCTTGCACTGTCGCTGTGGGCTTCTTTGATCAGGAGAAAGTCGTAGAACAGTACGAGATCGTCGCTGTCGAGCAACGGCCAAACGAGGTCAGGAAGCGGCGAGTCGAAGATGAACGATCGAAACGGTTCGATCGTCCGCCAAGCTCCCGAGCTGAACGAGAATCGCCCCTCGTCGCCATCGCGTTGCACCACGTCGAGGTCAGCGCTCCCTCCATCAAGAGCGTCGATGATGCCCGACTCGATCGTTGAGAGCCAGTCGCCCCCAATCGCCTCCCGGAGACAAACCACACCATCGCGTTGCAACGCTTCTCGAGCCAGTTCGGCGTTCGCTGCATGGGCCGGAAACGACTGGACGTGTGGCACAGCTGTTGACGGAGTTGCGACATGCGATGTGGCCACCGTCACACACTACTGATCGATCGTTCAGCAGGCCGAATCCGCCGTACCCCGTACCCGTACCAGGTCCCTTCCCGCAAAGAGGAACGTGGCACCTTTTTGCGATTAGGTACCAGGTACCTATGGGCTACAGCCGTTGGTGGAGGTGATCGAGCGGGTGCCCGAACACCGTTTCGGCGAGCTCGCCGAACCGGAGTGTGGTCAGATCGCCCATGAACGGTCCGAGCACTTGCATCCCGACCGGCATCTCGTCTACCGCCAGACCAATCGGCAGGGCCAAAGCAGGAAGATACGTGGGGTTCGCCAACCCAGCCCAAAACCATTGCTCGAGGGTTGAACGATCGACGCCATTGACTGGCACGGTTCGATCGCTAAATGGGCGATCGGTGTCGTGTGGCGGGGCAACCGTGGCGCTGATCGGCGTGAGTAAAAGGTCGACCGTCGTGAAGTAGTCGCGCCAGGCCAACCGCCCACGCTCGCGCTCGTTGTTGAGATCGATCCACTGGCGGTACGTGAGCCGGGACGCCTGAGCCATCAGTGCGGCGTAGTCGCGGCCTCCGGCGTCGTACCGGTCGAGATCGACCTGCGATGGCGGAGCGTCGGGCCCCGACGCGGCGGCGCGGCCAATCTCCAGCCCTACCTTGTGCCCTCGCACTGCCATCTCGAGGTCGGGGCCCTCGGCAACGGTGACGCCTGCATCTACCAGTTGAGCGACGGCCGATTCGATTGCAGTAGTAACCGCATCGTCCTGCTCGCCAAGCGGATTCTCGATCAACACGCCGACCGTGAAGTCTGACAGCGACGTTTGTGTTGCGGGCGGCGGGGTCATGTGCGGTTGCCACATCTCTGGCAACACGAGCGACAGGTCGCCAACGGTGCGGGCGATCGGCCCAAGTACGTTGTTGTCAACGATGCCCTCGTGTCGAGGAAAGCTATGCCCGTGTTGTGACACCAGCCCAAAGCTCGTCTTGAGACCGGCGAGACCGTTGTAGTTCGATGGCCAGCGAATCGACCCACCAATATCGCTTCCAACTTCGAACGATGACATCCCCGTGGCTACGGCGACTGCAGCACCACCCGATGACCCACCGGCCGATCGGGCGACGTCCCACGGGTTGTTGGTGCGGCCGTAGATCTCGTTGAACGACTGCCAATCACCCAGGTGTTTGGGCACGTTGGTTTTGCCGTACACGATCGCGCCCGCTGCCTTGAGCTGTTTCACCACGTCAGCATCTTCAGTCGGGAAATAGTCGGCGTGGGCCGGGTCACCCCAGGTCGATGGCGCACCGGCGACGTCGATCGAGTCCTTGATGGTGATCGGCAACCCGTGCAGTGGCCCGAGTTGTTGGCCCGCAGCTTGAGCAGCATCGGCAGCTGCGGCGTCGGCCTTCGCTTGTTCGACATTGGTGAAGACCACAGCGTTGAGCTCGGGGTTGTGCTCGGCGTGTTGTGTCAGGCACGCCTCGAGGAGTTCAACGGCAGAGATCTCGCGCCGCACAATGAGGTCGCGCTGCTGCACGGACGAGGCGAGCGCTGGGTTTCTCAAAGCCATTTCGTCATCGTGGCAGTGCGTCTGATCACACAACAATCTGGCGAACCTCGTTTCTTCTGTGAGACCCTGGTCGGGTGCTTGAATCGCTTCGCTCCGTTGTCTCCCTGAAGCCCATCGAACGAGACCGGACTACTCGCCGGCTTTCCAAGGCCGCCAACATCGACGACTACCGAGCAATGGCCAAGCGTCGACTCCCCGCCGGGGTGTTCGACTACATCGACGGCGGCGCAGAAGACGAGTCGGCGTTGTCACGAAACGTCAGCCGGTTCGGAGACCGCACGCTTATCCCACGGGTGCTACGCGACGTCTCGAACATCGAGACGTCGACCTCAATTCTCGGCGCATCTGCCTCGATGCCGCTCATCATCGCGCCCACGGGCTTTCCACGCATTGCCCACCCCGACGGCGAACTCGCAACGGCCCGCTCGGCGGCTCGACACGACATTCCGTTCTCGCTGTCGACGATGGGCACACGTTCGATCGAAGAAGTTGCCGATGTATGCGACGGCCGCAAGTGGTTCCAGGTGTACGTGTGGCGTGATCGTGAGCTCACCAAGGACATGCTCGCCCGATGCAAGGAAAACGGCTTCGAGGCCCTCTACATCACGGTGGATACTGCGGTGCTCGGCCGCCGCGAGCGAGATGTGCGCCGAGGCATGGCCCTCCCACCGAAGCTTGGACTCGACACATTCATCGAAGGCGCGATGCGACCCGGCTGGACAATGGAGTTTCTCCGCAACGATCCGATCGTGTTCTCGAACGTCGCAGTGAGCACCAAGCGACTCGGCGACAATACCGAGGATGGTTCGTCAGCGGTGTCGCTCGCCGAATACATCAACAGCCAGTTTGATCCGCGACTGTCGTGGGATGACGTCGAGTGGATCCGTTCGCAATGGGACGGACCGGTGATCTTGAAGGGCATTCAGTCGGTTGCCGACGCGAAGATCGCTGTCGAACACGGGCTCGACGCTGTTGCGTTGTCGAATCATGGCGGCCGCCAGCTCGACTCCTCTCCCGCCATCATCGACCTCGTCGCCCCAGTTGCGGATGCCGTTGGCGGACAGATCGAGATCTACTGCGATGGTGGCGTCCGCCGGGGCTCTGACGTCGTCAAGGCCGTGGCCCTCGGTGCCGACGCATGCATGATCGGCCGACCGCATCTGTATGCGCTTGGCGCAGCAGGCGAAGCGGGCGTTGACCACATGCTCGATTTCTTTCAGGCGGGGATCGAACAGACGATGGCGCTCACTGGTGTGAACTCGATCGCCGACATCGATCGGGACCTCATCACCGAGTAGCGCATTGCCAGCGCCCGGTCTAGCCCAGCGTGATGAGCGCAACGGCGACGCCAGCAGCGATGAGGCCGGCGGTTTGCGTGCGAAGGAGCCGCTCGCCGCGAAAGATCACGCCGAGCACCACCGCGACACCGGCGTACTGCGACGACAACACGCTCGCCATCGACAAGCCACCACCGAGCTGCAGCGAGAGTACAAACAACACGATCGCCGCTGTGGCAAAGATGCCCACGATCAACGACCGGACTTGGTCGGCTCGGTGTTCGGGAAACACTCTCGGCCCGGTCGCACGGGTGATGATCACCGCAACGACGAACCCGACGCCTCGCTGTATGACCAGCGGTGTTCCGCCAGCGTCCTCGCCGATCTCGCCAAGAAGGATCAGCAGCAGACCAAAGATTACGCCAGCCGCAATGGCGATCGGCAGTCCCTGCCGGTCGCCATTGATTGCTCCCCCTGTTTCGTCTGGTTGATACGACGACAGAGCAATGGCAATAAGGCCGAGAACAATTCCCGCCATGGTCGGGGTAGAGAGGTCTCTGCCAATGGCAAACAGCTCCCACAACACCGGCACCGCGGTCATGATCACCGCAGCCGTTGGCGCAGCTGAGCGAAGCGATCCGCGTGAATACGCCATGTAGAGCACGAGAATGCCAATACCGTTCGTCGCACCCGCGATCGCGCCGAAGACGAGGTCTCTCGATGATGGATCACCGGGCCACACCACCGCGACGACGCCGGTGAGCAACACTCCCGAGACGAGCATCATGCACGTCACTTCATGCGAACGAGCTCGTTTGGTTACGTCAGCAGCGAGGAACTCGCCGGTGCCGATCGAGACGGTACTGAGGATCGCTGCGAGCACCGCCAGGGACATCAGGACATCCTGGCTGAACGACCGTTCAGCCACCAAACCACGGCGGCTAGGAGCGGGTGTCTATACAGCGAGCTTCGCCAAATACGAGTTCATCCACTTGCCTGTCGGATCCATCGACGCTGCCAGGTCGAGCGCATCGTCGAGACGTGGGAACACGTCGACGAGATAGTCGCGTTCGAACGCGAAGAGCTTGCCCCAATGCGGAGTTGGCGCGTAGGGATCCAACGTCGCCTCGATATCGGGGAGAAGCGCCTTCACTTCCTCCGGGTGCTTCTTCCAGGTAAATCCAATCGTCAAACACTCGCGGCCGGCCGCTGGGCTCAGCCACAGGGTGTCCGCGGCAACCGTGCGAATCTCGGCTCCCCAGAGATGCGGGTCGATCCGGTCGCCCATTCCTCGCAAGGCGTCGAGCGCGTTCGCTCCGTGAGCGCGATCGACGAAGTACTCGCTTTGCAGCTCATCGCCCCCAACCGAAGGGCTCGATTCTGGAGTGAAGTGCGCTAGGCGCAAATTCCACGGCCCCTCCGGGGCAAGGGTCGTCGTTCGACCAGCGTCGAGCTCCTCAGCGTCGAGACGAGTGGCACCCCACCGCACATCGGGGACATGGCTCACGATCGGTACACCATCGGGATTCGTCTCGACCCGATCCTTTTGCCAGATTGTTCGCACGTTGGTGGCCGAGAAGTCTGCATGCAGGTTGACGCTGTAGGCGCTGGCCATGATGTCTTCAAGGTTCTCAAGAACCACATCCCATGTTGTGTCCTTGTAGAGATCCTGTCGAGCGAGGTAGGTCGGCACGACGTCGAGGGTCACCCGAGTGATGATGCCGAACGCGCCCAAACCAACCGCGATGGCCCCGAACTCTGACATCGAGCGGTCGAACGTCGCCAACGACCCATCAGCGGTAACGAGTTCGACCGCAGCGATCTCGGCGGCGAGCACCTGATTGGTGTTGCCCGATCCGTGTGTTCCGGTTGCAGTTCCGCCCGCAAGGGAGATGTGCGGAAGCGATCCCAAGTTCCGAAGCGCGACGCCCTGCGACTGCAAGGCCGTGCTCACCTCGGCATACGTCCACCCGCCCGGGACCGTGGCGGTCATCGTTGCCGTATCAACCGACGCGGCCAGATCGAGTGATGCCGTCGAAACCTGTATGCCTTCGGTGTCGGCAACGCGGTTGAACGAATGCCGTGTGCCCAACGCCTTGACCTTGGCCGAGGACGAGACGATCTCCTGGAGCTCCGTCACCGTCGATGGTGAACGAAGCCCCGAGGAGCGGTACTCGATGTTCTCGGACCAGTTGCGCTCTGCCATGGGCGCCTGGCCTAGCCGTTGGTTGGGAAGCCCAGGTCGACCGAGCTCGTTGCCGGGTCAGGCCAGCGAGACGTCAAGGCCTTTGGACGGGTGAAGAACCGCACACCTTCAGGACCGTACATCGACGTGTCACCGAACAGCGAGTCCTTCCAACCACCAAAGGAGTGATAGCCAACGGGAACCGGGATCGGCACGTTGATGCCAACCATGCCCGCATCGGCGTTCTCTTGGAAGTCGCGTGCGGCACCTCCGTCGCGGGTGAAGATCGCAGCTCCGTTACCCCATTGGTTGTCGGCGATGAGGTCGCGGGCTTCGACGTAGGTCTCGCACCGAACGATGCCGAGGACCGGGCCGAAGATCTCGTCCTTGTAGACGGTCATGTCGGGGGTCACGTTGTCCATGAGTGTCACGCCGAGGAAGTATCCATCGCCATCGAAATCTTGGTCGCGACCATCCACCACGATCGTGGCGCCCTCTTCAGCGCCAGTCCCGATGTAGCCAGCGACCTTGTCGCGGTGTTCCTTGGTGACGAGCGGGCCCATCTCGGAGTCGGCGTTGGTACCGTCGCCGATCGTGAGCTTCGACATGCGCTCGGAAATTGCGTCGACAAGCGGATCGGCAATGTCGCCGACCGCTGCCACGATGCTGATCGCCATGCAACGCTCGCCCGCAGAACCATATGCGGCAGACACCGCGGCGTCGGCGGCGAGGTCAAGGTCGGCATCGGGCAACACCAGCATGTGGTTCTTTGCGCCACCGAGTGCCTGGATTCGCTTGCCGTTCTTGGTCCCGGTCTCGTAGACGTACTGGGCGATTGGGGTCGACCCAACGAAGCTCGCCGCCTTCACATCAGGGTGTTCGAGCAGCCGGTCGACCGCCACCTTGTCGCCATGCACGACGTTGAGGACACCTTCAGGTAGCCCAGCTTCGTGGAAAAGTTCGGCGATGAACATCGGTGCCGATGGGTCCTTCTCCGATGGCTTCAAGATGTAGGCGTTGCCGCAAGCGATCGCGTTCGGGATCGTCCACAACGGCACCATCGCCGGAAAGTTGAACGGTGTGATACCAGCGACGACGCCGAGGGGGTGACGAACCGTGTACACGTCGACGCCGGTCGACGCGTTCTCGTTGTAGCTGCCCTTCAAGTGCTCGGCGATGCCGCAGGCGTATTCGATGTTCTCGACGCCGCGCGCAACTTCGCCCGCAGCATCGCTGAGAACCTTTCCGTGCTCTGCGGTCAGCCGACGCGCAATCTCATCGGTGTTGCGGACGACAAGGTCGCGGAACGCGAACATGATCTTGGTTCGACGAGCAATGCTCATGCCGCGCCAGCTTTCGAACGCCTTCTTCGACGATGCGACTGCAGCATCGACGTCCTCGATCGAGGCCAAGCCGAGTTCGGCGGTCTGCTCGCCCGTAGCCGGGTTGAACACCGGCGAGGTGCGACCAGACGTTGCGGGAACGTGCTTGCCGTCGATGAGGTGGTTGATTTGCTTCACGGGGGATGTCTCCTGGATGGCTCTAGTTGAGATGGTGCTCTAGTTGAGATATTGGGAAAGGCCGCGCTGGATGTAGCGGCCGTGGCCGGCGTGGCCATGGAACTGGTTGTTGGATACCAACACGACGCCTCGCGACATCACCGTGTCGACTTTGCCGTCGATCGTGATGCCCTCGTACGCCGAATAGTCCATGTTCATGTGATGGGTCTCGGCGCTGATGGTGGTCGTGCTGTTCGGGTCGTAGATGACGATGTCAGCGTCGGCTCCGGGTTGAATCGTGCCCTTCTGCGGGTACATGCCGAACATCCGGGCAGGGGTGGTTGCGCACAGCTCGACCCATCGCGACAACGTGAGCTCACCGGTGACAACGCCCTGGTAGAGCAGGTCGACGCGGTGCTCGACGCCGCCGATGCCATTTGGGATCGCTCGGAAGTCGCCCGTGCCCAGATCCTTTTGGTCGACCATGCAGAACGGACAGTGGTCGGTCGCGACGACGCTGAGCGCATTTGTACGCAAGCCGTTCCACAGGTCGCGGTGGTGATGTTCGTGCTTCGAACGTAGCGGTGTCGAGCACACGTACTTCGCCCCATCAAAGCCGGGAGCCCCGAGGTGATCTTCCAGCGACAGATACAGGTACTGCGGGCAGGTTTCGGCAAAAACGTTTGCACCGTCGTGGCGAGCACGTGCCACTTGTTCGAGCGCTCCCGACGATGACAGATGCACGATGTACAGGGGCGCGGCACCGACCTCGGCCAGCTTGATGGCGCGAAAGGTTGCTTCCGACTCGAGCGCTTCACGGCGCACGTAGCCGTGGTTGACCGGATCGGTCTCGCCACGTGCGACCGCTTGCTCGGCCAAAAGGTCGATAGCGATGCCGTTCTCGGCGTGCATCATAATCATGGCGCCATTGCCAGCGGCCTGTTGCATTGCCTGCAAGATCTGTCGATCGTCGCTCAGTAGACGTCCGGGGTACGCCATAAACAGCTTGAAGCTGCTGATGCCTTCGTCGACGAGCGTGTCCATCTCCTGAAGCGACGTGTCGTCAACATCGCCGATGACCATGTGGACGCCGTAGTCGATCGCACAGTTGCCTTCAGCGCGAGCCAACGTGTCGTCGAGACTCTCCCGAACGTTCTCGCCAAACCCCTGGGTGGCAAAGTCGATGATCGTGGTCGTTCCACCCCACGCCGCCGCGATCGTTCCCGTTTCGAAGGTGTCGCTGGAAACGGTCGGACCGACGTCGGTCTCCATGTGGGTATGCACGTCGACGCCGCCGGGAATCACGTACTTGCCTGTTGCGTTGATGATCTGGGCGCTGGAAGCAGCGCTTTCGGCTATTTCCGACCCGGGCTGGAGGACCGCGACGATCTTCTCACCGTCGACGAGCACGTCGGCGAGGTCGGCTCCGGTGGCCGAGATGACAGTTCCTCCGCGGATCAGCGTGGTCATGAACTAGGCGATCGACGCCGCTGCGTCGCGAAGGGCGTCGAGCCCCTCGTCGATTTCGTCAGCGGTCACGTTCAGCATTGGGGCCATACGCACCACGTTGCCATAGAGGCCGCCCTTGCCGACGAGAAGCTTCTGGGCTTTTGCAGCCTCAAGCATTTCTCCGGCGTATTGCGGAGCAGGCTCGAGGCCGTCAGGAGCGACGGTCTCAAACGCCTGCATCAGCCCTTTCCCTCGCGCTTCGGCGATCCACGGCGTGTCGGCGGCAAGCTGATCGAGCCCGGCTCGAAAACGATCACCCATCACCTTGGCGTTGGTCTGCAGATCGTTGTCGAGTACGTAGTTGATCGTTGCGAGCCCGCCCGCTGAAGACAGCGGGTTTCCGCCAAAGGTAGAGAAGTTGAGCACGTCGATCGTGTCCATGATGTCGGCGCGGGCCACAACACCTGCGAGGGTGACGCCGTTGCCCACGCCTTTGGCGAAGGTCAACATGTCGGGAACGATTCCATGGGCTTGGTACCCCCAGAAATGGTCACCCGTTCGCCCCCAGCCGGTCTGCACCTCGTCAGAGATAAACAGGATGTTCCGGTTGTCGAGTTCCTTCTTCATGGCGCCGAAGAAGCCATCGGGTGGCGTGGCAAAGCCGCCGACGCCTTGGATCGGTTCGGCGATCATTGCGGCGACGTCACCGGTCGACGTCATCATGAGCAGCTGGCTGAGATCGTCAACGCAGGCGCTCGTGTAGGCGTCATCGTCGAGGCTGGCGAACGGGCTACGAAGTTTGTACGGGCCCTGCACGAAGGTCACCTTGAGTCCGGAGTTGCTCGTCGACGACCAGGACGCATGGCTGGTGATTGCCTGCGTCGAGTGCGAGCGTCCGTGGTAGCTGTTGCGCATCGCGAGAATCTGATTCGATTTGCGATAGCTCGTTGCGAACAACAGTGCGGCGTCGTTCGCCTCGGTGCCCGACGGGGTCAGGAAGACCCGAGCATCGGGAATGCCTGACAGCGCAGCAATCTTCTCCGCGAGCGCAATCATTGGCTCGGAGAGGTAGAGGCTCGATGTGTGCATCACCTTGCCAGCCTGGGCTTGGATTGCTTCGCGCACCTCGCTGTTGTTGTGGCCGATCATCGTGGTGAGCACGCCACCAAAGAAGTCGAGGTAGCGGTTGTCGTCGACGTCGTACACGTAGCTGCCATCGCCGCGCTCGATCTGAATGGGTTCGGCGTAGTACGGGTTCAGAAACGATGGCAGTGCCTGTCGATACCTGGCCAATAGTTCAGCGCTCATTGGGTGGCCTTTGCATTCGTTGAGAATCTTCACCGTCGAGATCTTCGTGCTGGAGATCGCTGCGGCGTAGATCACGTTGGCGGACTCTGTCAGTATCGATGAAGGCCTGCGCGAGCGAAACCCTGTTTTGTAATGTACAAAGTGGCTATGGCTCACGAGGACGAGGAAACGCTGCGGCTCATCGGGGCTCGAATGAGCGAGCAATACGGCCCGCGGGGTTCAGAGCTCAACGGTCCAAGAATCGCATCGGTGATTGGCCAGCTCGTCAGTAGTGGTCAACTACTTCCTGGGCAGAAGCTTCCGACGGTTCGGGCGCTCTCACGGGTGTTGCGCGTGAGCCCGGGAACCGTGTCAGATGCCTGGCGGGTGTTGCGCTCCCACGCCGTAATCTCGACCGATCGCCGCCGCGGCACGATCGTCCGGTCGACAACCGGCAACGTGGACGGGCGCTACTGGAACGTCCCGGTCGCACCGGGGACACTCGAGCACGATCTCACGACCGGGACGCCCGACCCGGCGCTCCTGCCCCCACTCGGCCCTGCGCTGCAGAAAGTGCAGCTCGATACCACGGTGACGTCGTACCTCGATAAACCGGTGATTCCGGAGTTAGAAGCACTTCTTCGCGACCGCTGGCCGTTCACGCCCGAGAAACTCACGATCGTTGACGGAGCCCAAGATGGCCTTGACCGCGCGGTGTCTGCCCTCGTGCATCTCGGCGACGCAGTCATCGTTGAGGACCCGACATTCCCACCAATCATCGACATGCTCGAGCTCACCGGCGCCCGGCTCTTGTCAGTGCGATCTGATGCCGAAGGCGTGCTGCCCAGCGACCTTGCGCGCGCACTCGACGAAGAGCCGGTGGCGTTCTTCAGCCAACCTCGATCACAGAATCCGACCGGTGCAACGATGAGCAAGTCTCGCGCTAGCGAGCTCGCACAGCTCCTGTCGCCAACTGACGTGCTCGTTGTTGAAGATGATCACTCCGGCCAGATCGCTGGCGCTGACCTCCACAGCTTTGGCGCGCTGTTGCCCGAACAGGTGCTGCATATCCACAGCTTCTCCAAGTCTCATGGGCCTGACCTCCGTCTTGCAGCGATGGGTGGCCCAGCGAGCATTCTCGATCCGGTCATCCGACGTCGACACCTCGGCCCGTCGTGGACCAGCCGACTCCTTCAACGAGTACTTCTCGAACAGCTCACGAACCCGACCGCCGAAGCCATCGTGGCCGATGCGTCGACGGTGTATAGCGAGCGCCGCTACGACATGGTGCAGGCGCTCTCGATGCTCGGAGTCGACGTGGCTGCGGGCACCGGCATGAATCTGTGGGTCCCGGTGCACAACGAGCAACGAGCGGTCGTCAGCCTCGCCGCACACGGCATCGGCGTCGCACCCGGACGCCCGTTCATGATCGAGCCAACCGAGCAGGACTACATCCGGATTACGATCGCATCGGTTTCCTCAGGCATCGAGGCGCTTGCCGAGACGATTGCTGGTTGTGCTCAGGCGGGTTAGTCGTCGAAACCGACAAACGAGACGGTGTCTTCGTTTGCGGCCCGGCGCGAGACGACGTCGTTGGCCACAAAGCTGTCGTCGGGCCACCCCATCGCAACGCAGGTCATGATGACCTCGTCTTCGGGGATGCGAGCGTGCTCGCGCACCACGCTCGACTGCATGATGCCTTGGCCGTTGATGACACAACCCAAACCCTTTGCGGTTGCCGCAAGCACCAGCCCGTACGTTGCCGCGCCGCAGTCAAAATGACCGATCGTGTCGTTGGCGAGCTCGGCATCGATGGTCACGACGATCGATACGGGGGCGTCGAACTGTCGGAACCCGCGCATGACCCAGTCCTGGCGACGTTCTTTGTCATGCCGCTCGATGCCCATGGCTTCAAACAGCTGAACGGCGATCTCGATCTGGCGGTCGCGGTGCACCCCTTCGTACCCGTGGTTGAGCGCGATCTCTCGATCGACGTTCGCTCCGGCCAACATGAGCTCGGTGTTGCCCTCGCGGATCCTTTCGAGCGGCTCGCCGGTTAACACGTGGAAGTTCCACGGCTGGGTGTTCATCGATGACGGTGCCCGCTTGGCGATCTCGACGATCTCGCTCAGCAGTTCTTTGGATACCTGGTCGGGTTTGTATCCCCTGATGCTCCGACGACTGGCAACAACATCTTCAAAACGAACCGGGTCTTCAAAATCCATCGGGCCAGTGTAGGTCTGTGGGGTCAGCGACTTCGGAGCTGGCTAGCTGGAGGCGGCGAGGCTCTTCTTCGGATCGTAGAACGGCTTGGGAACAACGACCGTGGGGCGAGCGCCAGCCGGGTCGTGGGTCACGAGTTCGGTTCCGATCTCAGCCGCATCGTTTTCGACGATCGCCAGGCCAATCGTCTTCTCGAGCCGAGGTGAGTACACCGCTGAGGTGACGTAGCCAACGGTCTCGCCATCGAGCTCGATGGCCCAGTTCTCAGCGTTCGAGCCAACGAGCGGCTCGCCGCCGAGCTCGAGGCCAACGAAGCGACGCGATACCCCAGTCTCGCGAATCCGTCGAAGGGCGTCTTTGCCGATGAATGCAGCCTCGATGTCGAGATCGATCAGCCGATCCATGCCGAGCTCGAACGGATTGACTGAGAGGTCCATGTCGGCCTGGTACGACAGCATCGCGCCTTCGATGCGACGAATGCTCGAGGTGTGGCCCGGGTGCAGTCCCATCGGTCCACCGATTTCCATGAGGTACTCCCATAGGTCGTCGCCAGCAGAGCCATCCCGCAGGAAGATCTCGTAGCCAAGCTCGCTCGACCAACCCGTGCGAGAGATGATCAACGGGACGCCGTTCAACTCGCGTTCGACGAACCGGTAGTACTTCAGGTCACGAAGATCTTCACCGAATGCAGCGCACAGAATGTCACGAGACTTTGGCCCCTGGAGCTGCAGCGGCGAAACGTCTGGCTCGGTAATCGTGACGTCGAGACCAGAGTTCACGGCGACGCCTTTGGCCCACAAGATCACATCACTGTCAGCAATCGAGAGCCAGAAGCGATCCTCGGCGAGCTTCAGCAGGATCGGATCGTTGATCACTCCCCCGTCCTGGTCGACGAGGATGACGTACTTGCACTGACCAACAGCACATGTCGAGAGGTCACGTGGGCAAAGCAACTGGGTGAATTCGGCAGCGTCCGGCCCGGTGATCTCCACCTGCCGTTCGACGGCAACATCGCACAAGATCGCGTCGTTGACGAGGTTCCAGAAGTTCTGAACGTGATCGCCAAAGTCGCGCGGGATGTACATGTGGTTGTAGACCGACAATCCGGTTGCTCCCCATCGCAGCGCCGCATCGGTGTACGGCGATTTGCGCACCTGGGTACCAAAGCTGAGCTGTGCGAATTCGTGTGTCTGTGATGGCGCCATTGCCGGTCCTCCCAAATGAAGTCGATGCAGCCTAGACCCGAGTGGCGGATTAGGGACTGTCCCTAATCCGCCACTTCTTTGGAGATGGCGAAGAGGAGGCCGCCACCGAGGAGGCCCGATGCCAACGCGGCCCATTGCGCTGCGGTGTGGCCGGAGCTGTCGATGATCTGCCCCATAACTGGCGGGCCAATCAGGCCGCCGAAGCCGTTTGCGGTGTAAAGGGCGCCGAGCACGCCACCCATTCCGAGAACGCCGTAGAGCTCGGCGACTACCGCCGGAGAAAGTGCGATAAGTCCGCCGTAACAAACCCCCAGCACCAGCGCGAACGCAACGAGCAAGACATAGTTTGCGTCAGCGATGATCCACACGAGGAAGCTGAGCCCCAAGCCAACACACGACGCACGGAACAGTGGGAGCACTCCGACCTTCGCTGCCAGTGCACCGGAGCCAAGGCGTCCACCGATCGAGGCCATGCCGATGATGCCGAGCAGAACCGCGCCTGAGCCGGATACCTCGTTCGTCTCGATGTAGTCGGACATGAACACGAACGGGGTGAACAACGCTGACGACAAGAACAGCGATGACACGTACAGAATCCAAAAGTCGGACCGCCCCCGAATCGCCTCACGAATGGCGAGTGGCTTGCTGGCCGACACGGGTGGGCGAAAGGCTCCGACTGCGGCGATCGAAAGTAACACCGCGGCAATCAGAGCAAACAACCGGTAGGCGTCTCGCCAACCGTTGGCCTCAATCACTCGTTCGATGAAGGGTACGAGCACGAGGGTGCCAGTCCCGATACCGGCAACGGCCAAGCCGAGGGCAACGGTGCGTTTCTCGACGAACCAGCCACTCACAGCCGCAACCATTGGGACATACAAACACGCAACGCCGATCCCGACGCCAAGCCCATAGGTGAGATAGCCGAGCTGGATCGAGGACACCTCTGCGGTCAACAACAGGCCGACGACCATCGACACGGCGCCAAAGATGACGACGGGACGGGGCCCGATTCGGTCGGCAATACGACCGCTGAAAATGCCCAAGGCAAAGTAGGCAAACGTCGTGATCGAGAAGAAGAACGCCGTTGCTGATCGGTTCGTTCCGAACTCATCAGCCATCGGGCCAAAGAACGCACCAAAGCTGTAGGCCACGCCGAAGGCGGTGAACATCGCAATGAATGCCGAGCCGAGAACAACCCATGCCCGAGCCGAGTCGGTCTGAGGCGCTTCAGGCTCGTGCATCTCGGCTGTCATCGTCGCAGCGTAGGACCTTTCGTTAGACAAAGAACTATCGCAGTGGGGTAGTTTCTCGCCATGCTCGCTGAAACACTGCTCCCGTTGGGCAAGCTCGACCCGGGCCTGCGCGAACCCGAAACGCCGCTGCACATCGCCGACTTTGGCCGCTTGTCGGAGGTCGCCGAGTCGGTTGGGTATGACGCGGTGCTCGTCGAGGAGACCAAGGACGATCCGTACCAGCTACTCGCGCTTGGCGCGGCGGCAACGACCACGCTCGGCATCGGCACGTCGGTGGCCATGGCATTTCCCCGCAGCCCGACGATCACGGCCATGTCGGCATGGTCGCTCCAGAAGCTGTCGCAGGGGCGGTTCATCTTGGGTCTCGGCTCGCAGGTGCGAGGCCATGTTCGGCGACGCTTCGGCATGGAGTGGCACGCGCCTGCCCCGTGGATGCGTGACTACATCAATGCAATGCGGGCAGTGTGGACCTGTTGGCAGACCGGCGAGGAGCTCAACTTCGAGAGCGAGCACTACAACCTCAACCTGATGGTGCCGCTTTTCAACCCTGGCCCGATCGACCATCCGCAGATTCCTGTGCACGTTGCTGCGATCGGCCCGAACATGTGCGCTGTGGCGGGCGAGGTAGCCGACGGTGTTCGCCTGCACCCGGTGTGCACGCCGGAGTTCATCGACGAAGGAATCCTGCCCGCCCTCGCCAAAGGCGCGGCCCGGACGAGCCGCGATCCAATGGACGTCGAGGTGTGCATGAAGCCATTGGTCGGCACTGCTCCCGATTCCGAATCCCTCGCCCGCGTCACCGAGACCGTCCGAGCTCGGGTGGCGTTCTATCTTTCGACGCCGTCGTATCGGCGAACGTTCGAGCTTCACGGTTGGGACGACATCGCGATCGAAGCCTCTCGTTTATCGAAGGCTCAGGACTGGGAGACGCTCCCAACGCTCGTCCATGACGAGATGCTCCACACCGTCGCCACGCTCGGCACCTACGACACGATTGCCGGCCAGCTCAACGAACGATACGGATCGAGGGTCGACCGGATCGAGTACTCGATGGCAGTCACGAATTCCGAAGAGCAACAGGTTCTTTCCGGCATCTTGGATGAGCTTCGCACCAGCAAACGAGCACCAGCAGAGGGAGCAGCATGAGCATCGAGCTGCGTCCGCAGTCCCCCACCATTGGATGCGAGGTCGGCGGCATCGATCTGACCCAGCCGCTCTCATCCGACAATGTCGACGCGCTGCGACAGGCATTGCTCGACTGGAAGGTGCTGTTCTTTCGCGATCAGGAGATGAACCACGAACAGCACGTGGCGTTTGCCAAGAACTTTGGCGACCTCGAGATCCATCCGTTCGCCCCGAAGGCTGACGACGCTCCCGAGGTGTTGGTGATTCGCCATGACGACGATCATCCAGGGCGAGAAAACATGTGGCACAGCGACGTGACGTGGAGGCAAGAGCCATCGCTCGGATCGGTGCTCCGCATTATCGAAGCCCCCGAGGTCGGAGGAGACACACTGTTTGCCGACATGTATGCCGCCTATGACAACTTGCCAGACGAGCTCAAGGCGGAGATCGATGGCAAGGTCGCAGTTCACGACTTCACGATCTTTCGCCGCCGTCTCGAACGCGACGGCGCGAGCAACGAGGAGATCGCGGCATTTGAGGAGCGATTTCCGAACCCGAGTCACCCGGTCGTGCGCACCCATCCCGAGACGGGACGGAAGGCGATCTATGTGAATGCCGTGTTCACGATGCACATCGTCGGGATGGACCCTGACCGAAGCAACGAAGTCCTCGACATCTTGTACCGGCAGGCAGCATTTCCCGAGTACCAAGTCCGCTTCTCCTGGAAGCCGAACTCGGTTGCGTTCTGGGACAACCGGGCCTGCCAGCACTACGCGGTAAGCGACTACTACCCCGCAATTCGTACTGCCGAGCGGGTCACCATCATTGGCGACACGCCCTTCTACGACCCCGACCGTCAACCGGCTCCGCCAGCGTCATCTCCCTTTCGAGGAGCGATCCGGCGACTCGCCGGAACCTGAGGTGCAGCCACGTGTCCATCTCTGAGATCCGCGTCTACAGCATCCCACTTGCAGCCAAGTCGACGTACAACATGTCGAACTCGACCGTCACCACCCCGATGTCCACCATCGTTGAGGTGGTCGACGCGGACGGGACGATTGGCTACGGCGAAGCGTGTATGGCCAGCCCACAGTTTCAGCCCGCACACAACGCTGGCATCGTCAGCTCGCTGAGTGTTCTCGCTCCTTCCATCATCGGGCTCGACCCAACCAAGCTCACGGTCGTCAATGCCGCCATGAGCTCGGCAATGACCGGCCACACCGAAGGCAAGGCCGCGCTCGACATTGCCTGCTGGGACCTGATGGGCAAGAAGCTCGACATGTCCATTGTCGACTTGCTCGGCGGCGCACGAATGACCGACGTCGTCACGTACCACGTCGTCGGCATTGGCTCTCCCGAGTATGCGGCAGGCGAAGCTGAGCGCCTCCAGAACGAGGGCATCACCCGCATTCAGTTGAAAGCTGGCGGACGATCAATCCACGACGACATCGAGAGCATCCACGCCGTTGCCGATGTGCTTCGCCCAGGAACCGACCTGGCCGTCGACACCAACCGCGGGTGGTCGACCGCCGAAGCGATCCACGTCTCTGCCGCGTGTTCGAACATCACGATGTCGATGGAACAGCCGTGCGCAACCGAAGCCGAGCTTCACACGGTCAAAGCTCATGGCCACCACCCGATCGTGGTTGATGAGAACTCGACCGACATCGGTGCAGTTGCACGGATGATCTCGTCTGGCTTGGCCGATGGCTTCGGGCTCAAGATCACTCGCCTTGGTGGGCTCACCGCAATGCGTGCCGTTCGCGATCTGTGCATGGCCACCCGCACGCCGATGAGCAGCGACGACGCCTGGGGAGGCGACATCATCGCAGCTGCAGGGGTGGCGCTTGGGGCCACGCTCGATCCGCAGTTCAGCCGTGGGGCGTGGATTGCGCACCCGTACCACCAGACGCATTACGACGAGGAAAACGGGCCCCGTATCGACGACGGATTTGTCACGATGCCGTCGGGTGGTGCAGGCCTTGGCCTGCAAATCACCGAGGGCCAGTTCGGCGATCCGGTGGCGGTCTATCGCTAACGAGCCGCACGCAGCTACATCGTTTCGACGCTCGTCTCGTACGACGGCGTCCGTCCAGGTTGATGCGGGATCCCCGCTCCCCCGGGATACATGCACGTCTCGGGCACAACCGGCCGAGGCGGCACGGTCGACAGCCACAACCGGAGCAAGTGGCGCTTAGGGGCACCGGGTGGATCGTGAAACGCGGTCCGAGCATGAAGCACCGTGTAGTTGTTCGCAAAGACCGCCTCGCCCGCGGCAAGCCGAATGCGCATCGCGATCGACTCATCGAGAGCGAGCTCTTCGAAGCGATCGAGCGCAGCACGATCGACATCGTCGAGCGGACACCCCTCGGGGTCTTCGACGTTCGCCATCTCGATGTACTGGCGGAGATAGCGACAGCTGATCAACCCGTCACGTTCCGAGAACACTGGCATTCGGTATGGCGTGATGTCTTCTTGCTCGGGGATCTGCTCGCCAAACCGGTGATACCGGTAGCCGTTGGCGAGGCGTTCGATGAACTCGTGCTCGCCGTTTCGCTGCATCTCTTCGAGGATGGCGATCGACGAGACGAAATGGTTCTCTCCACCCTCGGCGGCGGGTTGGAGGCAATAGAACGACAGCAGGTCGGCGGGGTCGCTGTGTGGTGTGAGGCGTTCGTTGCGTCGGTACGCCCGAGCGTTGGGATCTTGCTCGACAATGCTGAGCACATGACCAAGCCGATCGCCCATCACGCTTTGCGATTCGGCAACTCCAAGTGCGAGGCCTATCCGCCAGAACAGATACTCGTTGGCCTGTCGCGAGATGGCCTCTGCCGGCAAGCCGGTGACGATCGCATACCCACGCCCGTCGACCAGCTGGCGACGAAGCGCTTCGATACCATCGGCTGCAGCACCTAGGGGTAGCTGGTCGGCCGTGACGTCTTCGACAAATGGGGCCACGCCGCAGAGCTCGACCGCTGCCTCGGCGAGCTCCTCGACATCGATCTGAATCTCCACGTCGGTTCGGGTAGTCGTACTCGACCGCCACGCACCGTCCGACGCAACAACAGGACGAATCGTCATGCGTCGTCCTCGCCAATGGCTTTGACGTGTCGCAGCCAGAGCCCACCGCCCCGACGCTCGCCTGGCAGGTATGAGCGGTGCCCAACGAGCTGTCGTACTCGCTCCGATTGATCGTCCAGCGTTCCGAGCGGATGGTCGAGCACGATGCTCTCTTCGGGCGTAAGCCAACCGGCGACGACACTGATGTGCATGGCCCGACGCCATCGATCTTCGGTGAGGTTCGCTCCCCCGCCATGAGTCACTCGACCCGAGTAGATGAGCGAGTCGCCGGGGCCGAGCTCGGCCGGAACGGTGTCGGCGTGGGTGCGGTACTCAAGCGTGTCGGACAGGTGGCTTCTGGGGATGACTCGGGTCGCCCCGAGCTCTTCGGTGACGTCGTCGAGGCCGATCATCGAACTTACGGAGATCTCGGGATTGTTGGGCCACGTACGGCTGAGGAACTCCCACCAATTGTCGTCATCTCGATGAAGCTCCTGTGCTGGCTCACCCGGTCCGATGTACATGACCTGGGCGGTATTGAGCCAGTACGAGCCGCAGTTCGGTAGCAGGATCGCATCGGCAATCGCGGCAAACCGGTCGTTGTCGAGCATCTCGAAGAATGCTGGGGTCAACAGACCAAGGCTCGAGAACCGAATCGTGTTCGTTCCGGCAAACTCCTTGCCGTCGGCCATTCCTTGGGTGGCGCTTCCTGGGGCAACCGTTTGTGCTCGTTCTTCCGCAGCATCTCGCATCCGACCGATGGTGTCAGCGTCGTAGAGCTTCTCGATGATGATCGCTCCATCAGCGTCGAACGCCGCGAGCTGATCGGCCAGAGGTGCGTCGGCGGCAAAGCGTTGAAGCGTCATAGTCCAGTCTCGCGCTCTACGGCCCCGTTGAGTGAACTCGTGCGTGCATGGCCGCAGCGAAGGTCGAGATCTCCTCGATCGCTTGCTCGATGTCGCCTGCCGGCGAAATGTTGAGGAGCGTGGCACCTGCATCGACGTAGGGCTCGAAGTGTTCTCGAAGATCGTCACTCCCACCAACGGGGACGTATCGAGCAAACGGCTCGGGCTCCATCCCGTAGAACGCTCGGAGCTGGTCATCGGCATGAGCCCGGCCCGAGGCGCCAACTCCGTACCAGGCTTGGTATCCCGAGCGTGCGGTGGGATTGAGTTCTCGAACACGCGCTGCACCGGCGGCGAACCGTGACGGCGAGCTGAACGCTGCAAGCCAACCGTTCGCCCGGGCGGCTCGCTCATGGGCTTTGTCGACCCGACCGCCGACGAGGACGCTGACCGGGCGGCCGTCGCCGCGCTTGAGTCCTGGGCCTGTTGTTGGATAGAAGCCGTCGCGGTCGATTGGCCGATGCTCCTCGAGCAGTTCAAGAAGCACGGCGAGCGCATCGTCCATCCGACGGCCGCGTTCCTTGGTTTCCATACCGACCATCGTGAACTCCTCAACGTCGTCGCCGCCGAGCCCTACCCCAGCGACGACGCCGGGTTTGTGGACGTCAGCCAAGTCGAGAAGCTGGCGGGCAATGAGGGTCGGGTGACGCAGCGGCAAGATGAGCACCCCTGCGTGGAGCTCGCGCTGTACTCCAAGCCCAGCGAGGTAGTGCATGGCAGACACCCCGTCGTTGCCACGTCCACCTCGGAAGCTGACATGGTCGGCAACGCCAACATGGTCGATGTCGCTGGCGTTGATCTGATCGATGAGCTCGAGCAATCTCGTTCGTTCGAGGCGAACCATCTCGGGCGAGAAGCCAATGCCCACACGAACGTTGGATGAGGAAGCTGGCGTCGTCGATTCGGTGCTCACGTCCACAACCTAGAGCGACACCCGACCGGCATACCACTACTGTTGCGCCATGCCGACGACAAGCGAAGAGCGCGAGATCATCCGCAAGATCCTGGATCTGACCGAGCGAGGCACAACGGACATGCTTCCCGACGTCATGAGAAACCCGGTGTCGAAGTACACCGACCCCGAGCAGCTTCGACAAGAAATCGACGTTCTCTTTCGGGAGTTCCCGATCGTTGTCGCTCACGCCTCCGAGCTCGCGAACGTTGGCGACTTCGTCACGCACGACGACACCGGCGTGCCGATTCTGGCGACGCGGTCCGACGATGGCGTGGTCAAGGCGTACCTCAACGTGTGCCGCCATCGGGGCGCCCGAATCGAAGGCGAGCCGTGTGGGCACGCCCGCCGTTTCACGTGCCCGTATCACGCCTGGACCTACGATCTCGACGGCAGCCTGCGGGGAATGCCGCAGCCGGTCGGATTCGATACGGTCGACCGCTCAGAACGGGCATTAGTTGAGCTCCCAGTGTTTGAACGCTTCGGGCTGATCTGGGTTGTGCCCTCACCACAAGACTTGGCCACCGATCCGATCGATATCGACGCGTGGCTCTCGCCCATGGCTGAACACCTTGACGGGCTCGATCTCGGCAACCACGTCGTGTTCGAGAAGTGGTCGCTTCACAAAGACATGAGTTGGCGGTTGGCGCTCGAGGGATTCCACGAGTCGTACCACTTCTGTTCCGCCCACCGTGACACGGCCTGTTCGAACTACCTCGACAACCAGAGCGTGTGGACCAACTACGACCCGCATGTTCGCCACTCGGTGCCGCTCCCACGAACGCTCGAACTCCGGAACCTTCTCGAAGAGGAATGGGAGTACCGCACGAACTTCATGACGCAGAACTATCTGTTCCCGGCGAACTTCGTGCAGACCATGACCGACCACGTGTACGTGCACACGATCATTCCCACGGGCCCCGGAACCTGCGTGTTCCAATGCATGATGCTCGTGCCCGCCGATCAGACAAGCGAGAAGGCCAATCGGTATTGGCAGAAGAATTACGACGTCGTCCGGGTGGTCTTCGACGAGGACTTCGCCATTGGCGAGGGGATCCAGAAAGGCTTCGTTGCTGGAGCAAATGATGAGGTCATCTTCGGGAAGTATGAGATTGGCCTGCACTACGGCCAGAAGGCAATCGACGCCGCACTTGCTGGCGAGATCACCGTTCCCCGCATCCGGTAATTGCTTGCTGGCGCCACCGGGTCGCGTCCGTTACGCTCGGACTGAACGATCGTTCAGTTGGGGGAAAGATGCCGAGCGCGTTTGCTGCTGTAGAAACCGATCTCGATGAGTTCATCGACCTTGAGACCTTCCCAATTCACGAGCTCGCAAACTCCACCCGCTCTGACCTCGTGGCAGAGGCCCGGGGACAGATGCAGGCCTACGGTTGCTTCCTCATTTCGAACTTTCTGCGCCCGAGTGCCGTCGAGACCATGCAAGCCGAAGCGAACGAGTTGCACCCGCAAACTCATTACGTCACCGACGCGAACAACCCCTACTTCTCGCCTGACGACGAGACGCTGCCAACCGAGCACCCCGTCCGCCGGTTCCAGCATCGCCATAGCGGGTTCATCGGCAGTGACTTACTCGGGTCGAACTCGCCACTGCGCCAGCTGTACGACAGCGATGTACTCCTGCACTTCATCTGGGAGTGCATTGGAGTTGACCGACCGATCTATCGCTGGGCCGACCCGCTCGCCCGCAACCCGTATGGGGTCATGAATACCGACCACGTACTGCCTTGGCACTTCGACGGCAACGAGTTCACCGTCAGCATCCTGGCCCAGAAGGCCGATGAAGGCGGGATCTTCGAATATGTCCCGAACATCCGGCGCCCCGACGAGAACAACTACGAACAGATTCAGCATGTGCTCGATGGCGGACGCGAAGGCGTTCGATCGCTCGACCTCCAACCCGGCGACATGCAATTGTTCGCCGGCCGGTTCTCGATGCATCGGGTGACGCCCGTCATCGGGGAGACCACGAGGTTTATCGGGCTCCCAACGTATGTCCACGATCCGTACCGGATGAACAGCCCGTTCCACTCGCGAACGGTGTACGGCCGCGAGACTCCTCACCACGCCGAACGTGCAAGCATCGTCGTCGACGGTCTGAACGATTAGAGGTCGAATGCGCATTGGATTTGTTGGGCTCGGCAACATGGGTGGGTACATGGCCCGCAACCTGGTCGCCGCCGGCCACGAGGTATTCGCTGCTGACCTCGACCCGGCAAAGGTCCAAACCCTCGTCGACGCTGGGGCAACAGCAGCAAGCTCGGCCGCTGAGGCAGCGTTGGGTGCCGATGTCGTCATGACGTCGCTTCCGGGCCCGAAGCAGATCGAAGCGGTCGCCGCCGACATCCTGCCCGCTATGACCGAAGGCTCGGTGTGGGTCGAGCTCAGCACGAACGACATGGAGTGCGCTCGCCGCATCGGATCGCTCGCTGCCGATGCCGGAGTGTCCATTCTCGACGCTCCCGTCAGCGGCGGGTGGGAAGGTGCCGATGCGGGGACCCTCACCGTCCTCGTCGGAGGAGATGCCACCGCATACGACAGGGTGCGGCCCGTCTTCGACGTGATCGGCGACAAGATCGAACACCTCGGCCCGCATGGCGCTGGCTACGTGGCCAAAATCTCCCAGGTCATGCTCTGCTACCTGAACTCGGTGTGCCTGACCGAAGCGCTCGCGCTCGGTGTCAAGGGCGGCGTCGAACCCGAGAAGATGCTCGACATCATTCGCCACAGCACCGGCCGCAGTTACGTGGCCGATCGCTACGGTCCCGAGATCCTCAACGGCGGATACGACGACACGTTCGATCTCGGCCTTGCGGTCAAAGACCTCCGCCTCGCCACGAGCCTGGCGTCATCGGTCGATGCTGAGCTGCCGTTCACCGGCGATGTGCTGGCCCTCTACGCTCGTGCCGAAGAGCAGTTCGGCTTCGACGCACCGCATCTCATCGCAATGCAGCTCATCGAGCAGCAAAACGACCTCATCCTCCATCAACACGATTCTCGGAAAGACACGCCATGAGCACCAACGAACCGCACGAAGTGACCTCGGACGATTTCTCGGCCGCGAACTCGACCAGCTTCACCGGAGCCGAATGGGAAGCTCGCGTCGACCTGGCAGCCATGTATCGACTCGCCGCGCACTTTGGCTACGACGACTTGGTGTGGAACCACATCACGATGCGTGTGCCGGGTTCTGACCACAACTTCTTCCTCAACAAGTTTGGCTTGCTCTACAACGAGGTCACGGCGTCGAACCTGATCAAGGTCGACAGCGATGGGGTTGTGCTCGAAGGGCCTGCCGATGTGAATACGGCCGGCTTCGTCATTCACAGCGCGATCCACAACGACATCCCCGAAGCCAAGGTCGTCTTCCATGCACACGTCCCCGACGCACTCGCCGTCACTGCACTGAAGAACGGGTTTGAACATCTCGTGCAAGACACGTCGATGCTCTACGGACAGATCGGCTACCACGACTGGGAAGGCCTTTCCCTCACCATGGAAGAGCGTGAGCGTCTATCGGAGAACATGCGCGGCAACCGAGCGCTCATCATGCGAAACCACGGCTTCCTTACGGTTGGCGAGACCGCTGGCGAGGCGTTCATGGTCATGCACTACCTGGTGCGTGGCTGCCGCACGTTGCTCGCCGCCCGTGGCAGTGGACTGCCGATCGACCCGGGCCCAACCGAAATTTGGGAGCTGGCCAAGCGTCAGTACGACCACTTCCCGCTTGGCAAACACGAATGGCCTGCGTTGCTCCGGATGATGGAGCAGCTCGACCCTGGCTTCAAGCAGTGACCATCGAGTCGGTCAGCACCCGCCTGGTCGAGGTTCCACTGTCGAACCCGATCGGCACGGCGATCCACTCGATCCGTTCGGTCGGATGTGTCCTGGTCGACGTTCGCTCCACCGATGGCGTGGTTGGCCAGTCGTATGCGTTCACGATCAACGCCGACCGCTTGCGAGCATTCGACGAGATGATTACCGGTCTCGCCGAGTTCGCTGTGGTCGGAGCTGATGAGCATGCGACCGAGGCAATCTGGCATCGGCTGTGGGGAGAGATCAACCCGACTGGGCACAAGGGCGTCACCATCTCGGCCATGAGCGCACTCGACGTTGCCTGTTGGGACCTGGTCGGCCGGTCGCTCGAGCTTCCGCTGCACAAGCTGTGGGGGTCGTGCCGCGAATCGGTCCCGACGTATGCGAGCAGCGGACTGTGGCTCTCGTACACACTCGACGAACTTGTCGCAGAAGCCGCCGCATTTGTCGAGCAGGGCTTCACGGCAATGAAGATCCGCCTCGGAAGCGAGCGTTCGGCCGACGATGTCGACCGGGTTCGGGCCGTACGCTCAGCGATTGGTAACGATGTTGACCTCCTGGCTGACGCCAACCAGAAGTTCACCGCCAAGCAAGCCATCCGCCTTGGCCGTCAGCTCGAAGCGTTCGACTTGGTGTGGTTCGAAGAACCGGTGCCCGCCTACGACCTCGCTGGACATGCCCGTGTTCGAGATGCCCTCGACGTGCCTATCGCCTCGGGCGAAACCGAGTACACCCGGTTTGGCATGCAGGCAATGCTCGATGCCGGTGCGGCCGACATCTTGATGCCCGACCTGCAACGCATCGGCGGCTACGGCGAGTTTCGCAAAGCCAGCGCAGCGGCGTCAGCCCAGAACACGCCCGTGTCGACGCACATCTTCACCGAGCACAGCTTGTGCCTCGCCGGGTCGCTACAGAACTGCATCTCGGTCGAGCACATGGACTGGTTCGCTCCGCTCTTCACCGAGTCGATGGAGCTCAACAGCGACGGCGAGCTCGTTGTCCCAAATCGACCTGGTCACGGCTTCACCGTCGATGAAGACGCTGTAACCGAATTTGCTATCTAGCCGCGGACGATCTCCGCAACCTTGCGGAGATGATCGGGGCCAATTCCGCAACACCCGCCGATCATCGTGGCGCCAGACGCCATCCACGACGGAACGTACGCCGCATACTCGTCCGGCGTGATCACGCCGTCGTGGGTTGGTTCGCCATCGACGAGTGCGAAGGCATGGGCGTACACACCAAGCGGGCCGTTCCATTGCGTTCGTACTGCCTGCAGGCAGGCCTCAGCGAGACGGACGTCGGTATGCATGATGCACAGGGCATCAACCGCGTCGTACCCCGCTGCCATCTCGACCGCATCGAGAAGTGAATCGCCGTCACGAAGCTGGATGGGGTCGTCGAGCTCTTCAGGCTCGTGTCCAAGCTCACCGGCGACGGAGAGCCCGACCCACACCGGCAACCCAACCGCAGTCGTCGCGTTCAGCGTGGCCTGAAGCTGTGGCAAATCGACCATCATCTCCAAACTCAAGAACTCGGCCCCGGCGTCGCGCATCACTGTTGCCTGACGAAGCGTGTCTGCTTCGAGTTGTTCGAGCGACGGCCGGTTGCCGGAGAAGCTCCAGTTACTGATGCCACCACCGACGACCGTCGCGTTGGCGCCGGCCACATCACGTGCGGAGATTGCGAGTTCGACTGCGGTGCGATTGAGCGCTTCGAAGTCGTCCTCGGTACCGACGTCTCGCAAGATATTTGCACCAGCGGCGAACGTATTCGACACGACCATGTCGGCACCGATACCGATGTAGTCGGCGTGAATCGACTGCACGATTTCGGGGTGGCTGAGAGCCGCTCCCCCACTCCACCCAAGCTCATGGCGGGGCACGCCGCGTCGGAAACACTCCGACCCAGTTGCCCCATCGATAAGCACGAGCTCACCAGCACGAGCCCGATCGATCAGACGGTCATAGCTACTGCGTACAGCCATAGCGAAATCGTATTCCACCAGCATCACAGGTGCTGCGACTTGACGTTGCCGGTGGCCGGGTGGATCGTGTTGCCATGCGAATCGCGGTCCTCGGTGCCGGAGCCATGGGCTCGGTGTATGCGGCACACTTTGCCGAAGCTGGTCACGAGGTTTGGGCAATCGACACCTGGGCACAGCACGTCGATGAGATCAACGCCAACGGCCTAACGCTGACCGGTTTCACTGGCGACCGAACGGTCCAGCTCCAAGGGCGCACGTCGCTCGAAGGCGTTGGCACCTGCGATATGTACGTCGTCGCCACGAAGATGACCGGGGTGTCGTCCGCCGCCGAAGCGATCTCGCCTGGCCTTCAACCACGGGCCACGGTCGTGACGATTCAGAACGGCCTGGGAGCGGCTGAGCTCATCACCGAACATCTACCAGCCGAGAACGTCATCGTGGGTGTGGCCCAAGGCTTCGGAGCCAAGATGGTCGGGCCGGGCCACGCCCATCAAAGCGGGATGCAGCTACTCCGACTCGGAGCGCTAAGCGGCGGCCTTACCACGCGCCTTCAGGCGGCGGAACGAGTGTGGGCGAACGCCGGATTCCCGACCGCCACCTACGACGACATCGAGAAGCTGATCTGGGAGAAGTTCATCGTCAACGTTGCGCTTGGCGGCCCGAGCATCGTCGCTCGCCTTGCCGTAGGTGAGCTCACCGCAAGCACAAAGTGGCGACCGATCGCAATGGGCTGTGCAAGAGAGGCATTCGACATCGCCCTCGCTCTCGGGGTCAACATTTCGTTCGACGACCCGGTTGCCTATGTCGATGCATTCGTGGCGAAGGTTCCGCTGGCGAAGCCATCGATGCTCCAGGACCACGAGGCCGAGCGGCCGAGCGAGCTCGATGCCATCAACGGGCAGGTTCCCATCTACGGGCAGCGAGCTGGCATTCCCACGCCATTCAACGACGAGGTCTGTGCCCAGGTTCGGCAGCTGGAAGCCGAGCGTTAACTCGTTGCTGACCAGACTCTCGGCAACAGGTCGGTGCCAGGACGGTCGCCGTGCTCAAGGCCGTAGCCGCGCATGATCTCGCTGAAGTCGGGGTCCATGCCTTCATCCCTGAACGCAATGCGCACGTCATCGCCGAGCCACTTCGAGGTGAACACGCTGAGGCCGGTATCGTCGTCGAGCAAGCCCGACCCACCGTGCAGGATGCGACTGTTGAACACCACACAGTCGCCGGGCTCCATATCCCAGCTGACCACACCGAAGGCGTCTCGGTCGGCGTCGATGTCGGGGATGTCGGCGTCAGCGATCGCCGAGAAGTCGCTTCGGTCGACGCCATCCTTGGCGTCGGGGTTCAGCACGCCAAAGTCGGGTTGGTCGAATACGGCACCGCTCAGATGCGACCCCGGAACGAACGCCAGCGCGTTCTTGGCCCTAACTGGCACGAGCGGCATCCAGATCGTGCACGTGTCGTGGCCGTCGACCGACCAGTACGGCTCGTCTTGATGCCACGGCGTCTCAAACTGCGACCCTGGCGAACGGACAAAGACTGCATCGAAGAAGAAGTGCACACTCTGCGAGCCAAGCAACTGCGCCGCGATCTCGGCAGCGGGCGACTCAAATACGAACGTCTGATACTCGGGCCGGTCATGCCAGGCCATGCTGTCCCAGAACATCGTGCGGCCCTGCTCGTCCCGATCCCATATGCGGGCTCGGCTTGTTGCCTCGTCACGGTGAGCAGCAAGACCAGCGTTAAGCAGCTCGATCCATTTCTCGGAGAACATCCCCGGCAACATGACGACGCCATCTCGACGAAAGGCATCGGTCTCGTCAGCGGTAAGTGGGCGTTGCAAACGTTCGGTACTCACGACCAAAACCTATTCGACAGTTGCCGTTGCGTGCATCGCCAGGCCACCTGCTGGCGTCGCCGCCCAGAGCTCGACGTCGTTGCCGCTACGAGTACCCGAGATCGTGAACGGCTCATCATCGAACAGCGGAGCCATCCCCCGGAACGAGAAGCTCGTGAGCCGCTCACCTGTCTCGGCCGTCGCAAGGTCGGCCAGCAGCGTGGCTGTGAGCGGGCCATGGAACACAAGGTTCGGATAGCCCTCAACATCACGGGCGTACTCTCGGTCATAGTGGATGCGGTGGCTGTTAAACGTCAGTGCCGAGTAGCGGAAGAGCATCGGCGACGACGGCACGATCGTCCGGCTGAAGTCGGCACCCTCAGGCGCGGGTTTTGGTTCGGGTTTTGGCGCTCCCGGAGCCGCGTCCTCTTTGTAGACAAGGTCCTGCTCTTCAGCGATTCGCACCTTGCCATCGACACTCAACTCGTGTGTCACCATCACAAAACAGAGCGAGCCGCTGCGTCCATCCTTCATCGCAACGCTCTCGACTGTCGACCGCTTGGTCACGCGGTCACCAATGCGAATGTCGCCGTCGAAGCGAAGACGGCCCCCAGCCCACATGCGTCGAGGCAACGCAACCGGTGGGAGGAACCCACCACGTCTCGGATGGCCATCGTCGCCGAGTTGCGCTGTTGGAGATGAACCGAGGTGAGAAACGAAATGCCAAAGCGGCGGGAGTACATCGCCCACTGCCAGCGGCGCCGTGAGGTCGAGTGTGTCAGCCAGCTGCTGACACGTGTCAGGCGAGATCGTCTCCACGCGTTCCTGCGTGCGCCCAACCCACGTGCGCAGCGTGTCGAGGTCGTTTGTGTACGGGACGACAGTCATTCTCACAGTGTGCACTACGCCGCCGCTGGTACTGTCGACGGCAGGCAAGTTTCGAGGAAACGCAAGTTTCGGGACAACACAATGATTCGGGGAAAACAGTGACCAGAGACGTCTATGTCGTCGGCGTTGGAATGACGAAGTTCGAGAAACCAGGCAGCCGCGACTGGGACTACCCCGACATGGTCAAGGAGGCTGGCACCAAGGCACTCGACGACGCTGGCATCAACTACAGCGAAATCGAACAGGCAGCCGTTGGCTATGTGTACGGCGGTTCGACCTCGGGCCAGCGCGCAATGTACGAGCTCGGCCTCACGGGCATCCCGATGGTCAACATGAACAACAATTGCTCGACCGGGTCGACTGCCCTGCTGTACTCACGGCAGATGATTGCAGGCGGCCTCGCAGAAGTGACGATGGCGGTTGGCTTCGAGAAGATGCAGCGCGGCTCGCTCAGTGTCGACACCGACGGGCGTGCCGGGCCGCTCGACAACCACATCACTGGACTGCAGCAGTTACACGAAGAAACGAGCAGCCCAATCGCCCCGCAGATGTGGGCCCGGGCGGCCGACGACCACATGCGCCGCTATGGAACTACCCCCGAGCACTTCGCGAAGATCGCCGAGAAGAACCATCGACACTCGGCCAACAACCCGTACGCGCAATTCCAGGACGTGTACACCCTCGACGAGATCATGGAGTCTCCACTTATTGACGCTCCGCTCACCCGCTTGCAATGCTCACCGACCTCCGATGGCGCAGCAGCAGCGATTCTCATGAGCGAGGACGCGGTCGAGAAGTTCGGCCTTGAAGGTCAGGCGGTGAGAATCGCCGGGCAGGCGATGGCGACCGATTTTGCGTCATCGTTCGACACGGACGACGCCCGGACGATCGTTGGCGCCGACATGTCTGAGGCCGCGGCGAAGGCCGCCTACGAGATGGCTGGGTTTGACGCATCCGATGTCCAGGTCATCGAACTGCACGACTGCTTCTCGCCGAACGAGATGCTCACGTACGAGGCCCTCGGCATGTGCGATGTCGGCGCCAGCGGTGCACTCATCGACAACAACGACACGACCTACGGTGGTCGTTGGGTCGTCAACCCGTCGGGTGGGCTGATCTCGAAGGGACATCCACTCGGAGCGACCGGCATTGCCCAGTGTGCCGAGCTCAACTGGCAGCTTCGCGGTCTCAGCGACCAGCGTCAGGTCGCGGGTGCTACCAGGGCCTTGCAGCACAACATTGGCCTCGGAGGAGCCGCTGTCGTCACGCTCTACGAGCGAACGACAGCGAGCGTCTAGCTGCCAGTTACAGATCCTGCATCAGGCGGGCCGCGTCGTAGATCGCCGCGTGAATATTGCGGCTGGAAACGGCATCGCCGATGCGGAACAGCTGAAATGCGCCTTCGTTATTGCGCACGATCGACTGCGCCCGGGCTTCGATGAACGCCGCGTAGTCGACAGCTCCGAGATTGGTCGACTGTGGCTTGAGCGCAAAGTAGAGGTCGGCGTTGACCGCCGTACCGCTGTCGGAGATCACGTAGTCGACGTGGCGAGCTTCTCGGTGATCGCTGTGGTCGCTGCCGATCTCGACACAGAGTCGGCCAAGCTCGGGGCGCACGGCAAGCACGCGTTGGTTGAGTGTGATTCGAACACTCGTCTCGTTGAGCGCACGCGCGTACGGCACGTGGTTCATGCCGCCGACCTCGACACCGAGCATTCGCTCCGGGGTGATGATCTCGAGATTGACGCCCGACCGCGCCATGAGCTCGGCCGCAGTCAGCGACGAGTGCGTTCCGGCCTCATCCCACATGAGCACGTCGCCCGTTGGGGTGACGTCTCCACCGATGACATCCCATGACGTGTAGATGAGTTCGTCGCCCTCTCCGGCGCCGCCGTCGAGGCCCGGCATTTTGGGAAGTCCGCCGGTTGCGATGACGACGATGTCAGGGTCGAGCGCAGTCACATCGCTCATCTCGGCGAACGTGTCGACCCGCACGTCCACACCGAGCCGCTCAAGCTCGGAGTCGCGCCACTCGATCATGCCGAGCAGGTCGCGGCGACGTTCGTTACGGGCAGCGAGACGCACCTGGCCGCCGGTCCATGGCATAGCTTCGAGGAGCACGACCGAATGTCCGCGCTCCCCGGCAATTCGGGCGGCTTCCATTCCGCCAGGGCCGCCACCCACGACAACCACTCGCTTGGCCTTCGGCGTCTTGGGCGTGATGTGGTGGATCAACGACTCACGACTGGTCGCCGCGTTGTGCAAGCACAGTGCTTCACCAGCTTCGTAAATCCGGTCGAGGCAGTACGTGGCGCCAACGCATGGACGAATCTCGGATTCGCGTCCGTCGGTAATCTTCTGCACGATGTGCGGGTCGGCGATGTGCGCTCGGGTCATGCCCACCATGTCGAGCTTCCCTTCGGCGATCGCGTGCCGCGCCGTGGCAATGTCGTCGATCTTCGATGCGTGCAGCACCGGGAGGTTCGTGACCTCGCGGACGCGGCCCGCGAAGTCGAGGTGAGGGGCCGATGGCATGCCGTGAATCGGGATGACTTCGGTTAGGTCGACGTCGCTTGCGACATACCCGCGAATCACGTTGACGAAGTCGATAAGGCCCTCATCCTCAAGCATTTTGAGGATCTGCATGCCTGTCTCAGTTCGGATGCCACCGGGCTTGGTTTCATCGATAGAGATACGAGTACCGAGGATGAAATCGTCGCTCACGCGCTCGCGGATTCCGCGAAAAATGCTCAGCGGCACCTTCATGCGGTTCTCAAGCGAGCCACCAAATTCGTCGTCGCGAATGTTGGTGAGCGGCGACCAAAACTGATCGATGATGTGGCCGTAGCATTCGAGCTCGACGCCATCCATGCCTCCCGCTTCCATGCGTTCAGCAGCGTCGGCGTAGTCAGAAATAATGCGCTCGATGTCCCACTCTTCGGCTTCTTTGGGCATCGCTCGATGCGCTGGTTCTGCGAGCGGCGAAGGCGCCACCACAGGCAGCCAGTTCGCTTTACTGTACGTAGTTCGGCGACCAAGATGCGAGAGCTGGATCATCACCGCAGCGCCATGAGCGTGAATCTCGTCGGTCATTTCGCGGATCCACGGAACGATCGCGTCGTCGTATGCGTGGAGGTTGCCGAAGGCCGGCGGGCTGTCGATGCTGACGGTCGCACCACCCGCCGTCATCGTCATCGCGACGCCACCTTTGGCCTTCTCGACGTGGTACAGCCGATACCGCTCTTTGGGCATTCCGAGCTCGCCATAGGCCGGTTCGTGACTTGACGAGAAGATTCGATTGCGAAGATGCAGGTGTCGAATGCTGAACGGTTGCAGTAACGGATCGCCCATAGAGCGGACACTAAGGCACAAACAGATTTCGGGCACAAGCGTGTCGTACTATGCGTCCATGACCTCACCGGCTCCGAAGCGTCGTGGACGTGGCTCGCGCAAGCAAGCTCGCGAAGCAGCGGTCACACCACGTTTGTCGACAACCCACTACGGGATTCAGCCGGTCGAAGTCGTCAGCGACGATCAGCTCGAAGCGATTCACCAGGCGTCGCTTCGGATCCTGACCGAGATCGGCATCGACTTCCGTGATGACGTCGCACTTGAACAGTGGCGAGAAGCCGGAGCTGATGTGCGGGGCGAGCGAGTGCACCTCGAGGGTGAGCTCATCGATGAGCTGATGTCGACCGCTCCCGACCGGTTTGAACTGACCGGGCGTGGCGAGAACACGCGCTTCGAGCTCGGGGTCGACACGATCACGTTCTGCCCGATGCACGGAGCACCAAACGTGCGAGACCTCGACGGCGTGCGCCGCAACTCGACGCTCGAGGACCTTCGAGACATCAACAAGATCGTGCAGTCGAGCCCTGGCTTTCACATGGCTTCGGGCTTTGCTTGCGAGCCAATGGACATCGCAATCCCCTGGCGGCACCTCCACATCAACCACTCGGCGTTCGTCGAAACCGACCTGCCCGTCTTCGGCATGGTCACCGGCGAAGAGCGGTCCCTCGACACGGTTGCCATGGCCGAGATTGTGTACGGCAAGGAGTTCCTGCAAGACAACGTCGTGATGATGGGCCACATCTCGGGCAACTCTCCCCTCGTCTGGGACTCGACCATGCTCGAAGGCCTGCGGGTCATGATCGAGAACGGCCAAGGAGCGCTCCTATCGCCGTTCGTTCTGGGCGCAGCGAATACTCCCGCCGACGTTGTGGCTACTGTCGCCCAGCTGAACGCCGAGGCGATTGCGTGCATTGCGTACAGCCAACTTGTCCGTCCGGGAGCGCCCATTATTTACGGCCAGTACTCGGTGGCTGTATCGATGCGGTCCGGAGCCCCAATGTCGGGAATGCCCGAGGTCAGCCTGATCAACGGCATCGTCGGACAGCTGGCCCGCCGCTATGGCGTGCCGTGGCGAACAACCGCCTCGCAGGCCTCGGCCAAGGAGTTTGACGCCCAGTCGGGGTACGAGTCAGGAACGTCGTACATGGCCGGCGTCACCGCCAACTGCAACTTCATGATGCACGCCGGAGGTTGGGACGAAGCGGGCATGGTGCATTGCCTGGCCAAGCTCGCCGCCGACAGCGAACAGAACCTCATGATGGCCGCCTACGCACAGGGCGTGAAGTTCGATCGACTCGACGAAGCCCTGGAAGCTGTTGCCCGCATCGGCCCCGGAGGGCACTACCTCGGCGACGAGTTCACGCTCAAGTACTTCGAGGATGCATTCTTCACCCCGAACGTCTTGGATTACGAGGCATACGAGAACTGGCAGATCGCCGGGTCACGAGAC
>CAKZVC010000006.1 GCA_937922235.1 uncultured Acidimicrobiales bacterium
CTCTCCAAACTCACCCCAAACGATCTACGCCACATCGAATCACGTATCAACACCATCCCCAGGCGCATCTTCAACTGGGAAACAGCCCAAGCCAAATACGATGAACACGTCGCAATGACCGGCTGAACCCACCCTGACCCCGAAGGCCGTGTGGCGATTGAACATCTAAACCTTCGCGTATCAGCTGACGCGAGTTGTCTGGATGCGGGCAGACTTCTGGGGTGGAGTCATCTGAACCAACCCCATCCGCAACGCTGAGCCGGCCTGCGGCGATGTTCCTCGTCGCAGCGACGTCCGGTCTCGTGCTCGTTATCGAGATTCTCGCCGGCCGACTGATGGCCCCCTACGTCGGTGTGTCGCTCGAGACATTCACCGGAATTATCGGCACGATCCTCGGCGGCATCGCCCTCGGCGCAGCGGTTGGCGGATGGCTCGCCGACCGTCGAGACCCCGTACGCCTCATCGCCCAAGCACTTTTCTTCGGCGGCGGTCTCACGTGGCTGAGCTTGCCGATCGTGTTCAGCCTCGGACCGGGCGTTGGCTCGGGACCCGTCGCCATCGTGTTCCTCGCCGCAGCCGCCTTCTTGCTCCCGACGTCGATCCTCAGCGGCATCGGCCCAATGGTCGCCAAACTCGAACTCGAGTCGTTGAACGAAACCGGAGCCGTCATTGGCCGCCTGTCAGCCGCAAGCACGTTAGGCGCTCTGCTCGGAACGTTCGGCACCGGGTTCGTGCTCATCGCGTTCCTTCCAGTGCGGGTGATCATCGTTGGCGTTGGCGCACTGCTCGTTCTTGCCGGCATTGCGGTCTTCATCAAGTCCGGCAGGCGCCCTGACGGGCCCGAGATCGGCGCCGTCATCTTCGCCGCCGTCCTCGGATTCATCGTCCCCTCCCCCTGCGACCAAACCACCGACTACTACTGCGTCCGCATCGTTGCTGACGCCGAGCTCGCAACCGACGATCCGCGTCCTGGCGGCCGAAGCCTGTTCCTCGACTCGCTCCGCCACGCCCACGTCGACCTCGACGACCCGACCTACCTAGACATTCGCTACATTCGCCTCTTCGCCAACGCCATCGAAACGCTGCCCGAAGGTCCGATCCGCGTCCTGCACATCGGTGGTGGCGGCTTCTCCATCCCCCGCTACATCAACGCAGTTCGCCCCGGCAGTACGAACGTCGTACTCGAGCTCGACGATCAACTCGTCGAGATCGCCGAAGCTGAGCTCGGCCTCACCACCGGCGACAACCTCGACATTCGCACCGGTGACGCCCGCCTGCACCTGGGAGACCTACCTACGGACGGGTTCGACCTTGTCATCGGCGACGCCTACTCCGGCGCCTCCGTCCCGTGGCATCTCACGACCGTCGAAGTTGCCGAAGAGATCGACCGGCTGCTCACTGCTGACGGGCTCTACATCATGAACGTCATCGACGGCGATCAGAGCCGATTCGCCCGTTCTCAGCTCGACACCCTTGGCCAGGTGTTCGACGAAATGGGTGTCGTACTCCCCGTCGATGGCATCGGCAAGCGAGGGGTAAACCAGATCCTGCTGACCGCGCAAACGCCGATTCCGGCGCTGCAGATAGAGCCAGATGACGGCCGCCAGCTCACCCCAGAGGAAGTCGTCGACTTCATTGGCGACAACGACGTAATCCTGACCGACGACTTCGCCCCCGCTGATCAATTACTTACGTAGCTAGCACGCAGCAAGATCGGCGTCGGCAAAATCGATGTCGACAAGCCGGCCCAACGACGTGAAGATCGAGGCGCGCTCGGCGTCGCCGACAACATCGCGACCATCTTCGGACGTCCCACATCGAATATCGGCAGTAGCGATGACGAGCCGCGGGTATTGCCAGTCGGCACCGCTCGAATAGTCGAGCACGGGGAACGAGCGAACCGTGATGAGCGATGTGCCATCCGCCCGGTCAAGCGCGAGGAAGTCGGTCTCTCCGATGCGGCGAACCTGCGCGTCCTGGTCGACGAGCTCGCTCTGGACACCTAGGTCACTGCAGCTCACGAGCCAGTGAAAGCCGTCCCGTACGACTACATCAGCCGACAAACCATTTCCAAGATCGGCAAGGTCGTCGCAGCTCTCTGGCGGGGCCGGAAATGGCGCGTCCGGTTCGACGGTGTTCCACAACATCGTCATCATGTCGCGTCCGCCCGCCGAGCGTTTACCAAAGGAGTAGCGAACTCCATCCTCGTCCCACACGACCGATCCGTCACCACAGCTTGCGCCACACGAGCTGTCGAGGAACCACGCCTCGCTGCCATTGGGCAGCGCGAATGACACGCCGCCAGATGATCCGTCCAGTGCGCTGTCGTCCGCGGTGATGCGCTTGGCCCAAACAGTGCCAAATCCGCAGGCTCCCGTGAAACAGTCGGGGGCATAGCCAATATCGATGACGTACTGATCGTTCGTAGCGAGAGACACTGTGGCGTACAGCTCGCCTCCATCGAGGTCTCGTGGGAGTCGAAGCGGAATGGTGGTGGCGGCCTCGAGCTCGGCAACAAGCGGGGCGAGCGCTGGATCGATCGCCGGAGCGTCATCGTCACCCGCATCGTTCTCAGGGTCTCCCTCGTCCTCGTCCTGATCGTCGTCTTCATTGACAGCGGGCGTCTGCCCATCATCGCTCGCAGGCTCGTCCTCTTCCTCGGCGTCGTCGCCCTCAGCGTCACCCTTTTCGTCGTCAGCTGAAGCTGGCTCCAACTCCGTCGAAGCGAGCGCTGTTTCATCAGCGGCGTCGATCCTCTCGGGCTTGGTGGAAACAACCTCTGGTTCAGCCGGTTCGTCGATGTCAATCTCGGCCAATCCTTCACGTGCTACGGGATCGTCGGCAGCTGCGACGTCGGCGGGGTCAGACCCGCAGGCAGTGACGATGAGGAGCAGGAGCGTCAGCATCCCTGCTCGAAGACAGGTTTGGGCTCGCAGGTTCGATGGCATAGAGCCAACCGTACGGACGCTCCCGAATCAGCGCAGTAGGGAGTCCTCCCCGAGCATCCCGCCTGTCTATAGCTCGATCGTGCCGGTACTTGTTGCGACCGTTGTGACGAAGCGAGGGTCGGTCACTCGGATGGTGACAAACCACTCGCCGGTGCCACGGAACTGCGCCGGCACCGTCCACCGGTACACATTGTGCTTGGGGACCATGACCTTGTAGCCAATCTGGTGCTCGCCAATGCCATCGCCGTCACGGTCGAGGTAGATGCGGGCCTTCGTGCCCTCTTCGAAAGCCAAGTCGCGGTAGCCAATGTTGACCTTGCCGTTCACCGGCTTGTCGTTCTCGGTGAGCTTGATCCAGTCGACTCGAAACTGGCGAGTTCCTTTGTCCTCGTGAGCGTCGAACCGGAGCACCTCGATCTGTTGACCGTCCCACATTGACGACGTCGCCCCACCCTCGATGAGTGTGGACGGCGGAGTGTCATCGAGGTCGACAGTGATGGTGTTCCATCCGGGGAAGACGACGATGTCTTCGCTCACACGCCAGACGCCATTGACCGTGCGCCACACAATGCGGGCATTCATACCACCGCCGGGGTTGCCCGACAGCGAGAAGTCACCCTCGTAGAACACGCGGGCGCTGAAATTGGTGAAGCGACTTCCGTTGATGAGCTTGTCTTGTGGGATCGTGACCCGGAAGCCCGAGTCGCTCGGGGTCGGTCCGGTGTTCGTGCCAACGAGCTCACCGTTCGCAATCGTGAACGTCATGTTGCGCAGAAAGGACTGATCAGACGCTTGGGAGAAGTCCCAGGGGTCTTGTCGAACGACCGTTGCATAGTCAGCGCCTCCGGCGGCGTCGGGTTGCAGAACCCTGGGCCTCGGCCGCTTGTTGACCTTCAGCGTGTTGACAAGCGAGCGGGTGCCATCGGGGCGCAGGGAATAGAAGTGGTAGGCGCCTGGGAACATCGCATCGACGTTGAACGTGCCGGTGGCTTCTTCAGAGACGACACCCCAGTTCGGATTCGCCGGGGTGTTGTTGCCCGGCACTCGGTCGCGGTCCCAGATGATCTTCGTTGCAGGCGAGGTGTCACGCGAGGTCACGACCACCGGGTCGTTCGTGGGCTGGTAGACGCGAACCCAGTCGAGCTCGATGAAGCCACCGGGCGCGCTTGGCGTAAAGACGAGCCCACGGATCTCCCCGGCCCAATCGATCGGCCCTCGATTCGGGTCGCGTTCGATCTTGAAGTCGTAGGTGTGCCAGCCCTCAAATACCCGAACAGGCTGCGCGCCACGGCACACCTGGGTGAGGCGGCCGCAGTCGTACCAGCTCAGCTCGCCCCACGCTGCGGTATGTCCGGTAAGCCGCATCCGGATCGAGATGTGCGTGTACGTGTCGGCGTCGATCGGGGTCGCTTCGCCATCTCGTCCGTTGGGAAGACTGGTCCAGCTCTGCAATAGGCGGATGTTGGCCTGTGGCGCTGCTTGACCTTTCCAGCGTCCACCAGCCATCGACACGTTCGTGAACCCCTTGTGGTTAAGCCCAGCGATGTTCGGAAGATCGCGTTCTTGACCAAAGTCCCACGAGTCCGCGAGTGCGGTCGAGGCAAAGTCGGCCGCCTCAGGGGCAAAACGGCGCGTGAGCGCAGGACGCTTCTCCTGTTGTGCCGATGCAGGCGCAGCCGCAAGGACCGACATGATCAGTGCAGTAGTTACAAGAAGTACGAGTCGACGCATGATGATCTTTCGTCACCTAGAGCGAATTGCTGAAGCCCAAGGCGAGTTGCGGGTCCGCCTTAGCCGTCGATGGCCGGGCCGAGCACCCGATCTTCCCACGTCCGAGGAAACTTCAAAATCGTCGACGTGCCTGGGGCCTCGTCCGGGCCGTCACCGCGAACCATCGAGATTGTGCCGTTGAGCTCTGCGGTGACGAACGTGTGCACGAGGGTCAGGCCAAGACCCCGAGCCTCGGCAAAATCGAAGCCGATGGGTGGACCCTGCCCGTTGTCGGAGACGCTGACGATCAAGTCATCGTCGTCGCCGTCAAATGCCACCGTCACGATGCGTCCTTCTTCGGGCACACAGCTCGGCGGGAACGCATGGTCGACGACGTTCTGCAGCAGCTCGGTCAACACAACGGCGAGTGGCATCGAGCGAATCAGCGGCAAACGTCCGGCCTCACCGACGAGCTTGAATCGGATTGGGTTCTCGGGCCGCTGGAGTCCCTCTTCGATCAGGCGGATGAGCGGGCGGGCGACATCCTCGAAGGGGGCATCGTCGCCGGTCGCATCTTCGCTTGCGTCGTTGGCGAGGGTCTCGTGCACGATCGCGATTGCACCGATTCGGCGAACCGACTCGTTCAATGCGAACTTGCCTTCTTCAGATTCGACACGCCGAGCCTGCAGCCGTAGCAGTGACGAAATTGTCTGGAGGTTGTTCTTCACCCGGTGGTGAATCTCGCGAATGGTTGCGTCTTTCGACAGGAGCAATCGGTCTCGGCGTTTCAGCTCCGACACGTCGCGCATCAAGATAAACCCGCCATCGATCTCGCCGTTCGAGATGATCGGCAGGCACCGCGTCGTCACCGTGACGTTTCGACGCTCGATCTCTTGGGTGACACCCACACGCATGGCGAAGGCAGTCCGCACAAACGAGTCGTCGAGGCCGATGTCGTCGACGCGATGTGACGTGGCGGTTCGATGGATACCCAGACGGTGGAGGGCCGATACGGCGTTCGGCGACTGGAACACCACCTTGCGGTCTTTGTCGAGGACCAGCAGGCCATCACCCACTCGGGGTGCACCGTATTGCGGTTCGTTAGCGCCGATGAAGGGGAAGTAGCCGTCGGCGACCATCTGCATGAGCCGGTCCGAGAGATCGAGGTAGGTTTGCTCGAGAAGTAGCAGCTCACGGTCGAAGACTCGACGTTCGCGCAAGACAACACCGATCGTCTCGCCGTCGAGCTTGAGCGGGGCGGCGAGCACCTCGGCCCGTCCCTCGGGGTAGTGAGGCCCTAGGTCGACGACACCCCGGCGGAGTTCGCCAGACAAGAACGCCTCATGAACCAACGGGCGGTTCTCGGCCCGATGTCGATCGCCAATGGGGTCGTGGGTGTAGATCGTGGTTGCGGTCGACGCGCGCACGTTGGCGAGCACGATGTACTTCTCGGGGTCGGCCGTTGTTGGAGCAGCGACCAATACGTCACCAAGAGCCAGGTCAGCAAGCAAGCCCCAGGTACGGATGAGCCGCTGGAGCTGAGCTACCTGGGTGGTTGAGTAGCCGCTGACTTGCTTGGCTAACTCGATCGGCGTTGCCATACCTATCCCCCACTCCACAGATGCTCACCTAGCCAGAGCAACCCATCGATATCCGTTGGTGAATGCACGAGCCGCGGAATTGTCGACACGGTCTCGGCGGGCAGCGCATCGAGCACGTCGCGCTGTTGCTGAGCCACCTCGCATCGTTCGCGGACGTAGTCAGCTCCCGGTGCGATGAGTGCTGTCTGGGCTGCTGTCAGCGGGCTCGACGAGTTCGTCACGATTCGGGTGGCGACATCGAGCACCTTTGGTTTGCCAAAGACGTCGGGCTCAACGCCGTTCACCACCACCGCATCGAAGGTCAGCTCGCGTTCGGCCAACGACTCGGCTAGGGCATCAAGGCGAGAAACAACATTCTTCGCCGGAGCGGTGACCGCAACAAAGGCTGCGTCATCGCCCGCAAGATCGGAGGCGACTGCGCTTGTCCGTTCGACCATGCCGGGCACGACGCTGTTCATCAGTTGGAAGAACTCGACGACGTCGGCAAAGAACTCGGCTCCAAGAAGTTTGTCGGCAAGGGTCGCAAAGGTCTTCGCTGCGGCGCCTCCGACGAACGTGCCGTCGCCGCCGGTCAACCAGCCCAGCAACGAGCTCCCGAAGAACTCGGCCACGCGATCGGGCGCATCGAAGAAGTCGAGCGCGTTCTGCGACGGTGGCGTGTCGACGATGATCAGTCGATATCGGTCGGACTCGATGGCTTCGTCCAGCCATCCCAGCGCGGCATAGTCGTTGCCGTGGACGAACGTGTCGGCAATGCGCCGGTAGACGGGATTTGCCAAGATCCGTTCAGCCACATCAGTTGACGCCTCGCGGGTGATCATTGCGTCCCATGCCGGGCCGGGGTCCAGCATTGCGGCATACAGGTTCGCCGTGGACGATCCGGGAACGGGCACAGCGACGGCTTCGTTGCCCTCGATATCGATCCCGAGTGCGCTCGCTAGGCGGCGAGCCGGATCGATCGTCAGGACGAGAACGTCGCCGTCCAAGCGTTGCGCTGCAGCAAGCCCGAGCGATGCTGAGACCGTCGTCTTGCCAACTCCGCCACTGCCGGCAACAACCAGAAGCGAACGGCCTTCGATGATCTCCCGAAGCGAAGTCGAGCTCATAGCGACAACTCGTCGGCGATCGCTTCACGGACCGACGCTGGCACGCTCTCGACAACACCAAACTCGGGAACGTGCAATACCGGAACGTCCTCATCGAGGGCATCGCGCAAGCGAGCGTCGATGCTCGATGCAACATCGGCCCGGTCGAGACCGATTTGCACTGCCTCAAATACGCCACTCGACCCGATCGACATCCGGGCAGGCGGGTGTGCGAGGAGCTCATCAAGCTCGCTACGGCGGGTGCGAGCGTAGAGCTGAGGTCGGGTTCGATTCACCACAACCGCAGCCAAGTTGGCGGGAGTTTCGTCGTGCAACCGATCGACGAACTCGATTGTCTCGGACACTGGCACTTCCTCGGCCAAGGTCACGTTGACTACGCCGGTGATCTCCGGGTCGCCGAGGAGGGCGATCATCCAACCGGTTTCACGGGCCAGCCGTCCAACGGGAGCGATCTCGCCGACGTTCTGCGCCGCCGCAAGTTCGCCGAGCAGGTGTCCGCTCGATGCCGCATCGACAACAACCAAATCCCAGCTTCCGCTGCGAGCTTCGTGTGCGTACTTTCCGACGAGAAGCAGCTCGGAGACGCCGGGAGCGGCCTCAGCAACAAATGAGAATGCGTTCGCAACGGGCTTGCCGATGGCACCGAGCGGTCCGAGCTGGAGCCCGATGAACTCCGTCAGCGCCTCCGACGAACCAATCTGCAGGACACTGAGGTTCCGCATGACCTCGGTCGCTTCGTGCTCGGGTACAACGCCGAACATGCCAGCAGCACCTGGGCTGCCGTCCGCGGAAACGAGCAGGGTCGACTTGCCCCGGTATGCGGACAGCTCGGCGAGCGCGGCCGCAACCGACGACTTTCCCGTGCCACCCTTTCCGCCGACGATCAGCAGGCGGCGGTCAAGGATGGTCACCGTTCGACGCGTAGCCGAGACGCTCAGCCGAACCCGATTGGGCGGCTGGCGTCTTCGCTTCCGATCTCGACGTAGGCAATCTTGTCGGAAGGAACGCCGATCTGGCGGCCCTTCTTGTCTTCGAGCCAGAGCACGCCAGACTCGTTCGCGAGTGCTGCATCAACGGCGTCCTTCAGCGACGCAGATGATGCACCATCGGCGAGCTCAAGACTGATTTCCTTGGCGGTGTACGTCACACCAATTCGAATTTCCACAATTATCTCTCTTCTGTGCGGGTGTAGTGCTCGGGCGATTGCCCTAGTTGAGCAGGTTGAGCTTCTTGGTGTAGCGACGCTTGGGCGCCATTTCGACATCGATCTTCTCGGCCATCGCCGCAAAGACCTTGCTGGCTTCGCTATTCGGGTCGATGGCCATGATTGGCTTACCGGAATCGGATCCCTCTCGAAGCGCAGGCACCAACGGAACCTGACCAACGAGCGGCACCTCGAGGCGGTCGGCGAGGTCCTTGCCTCCACCAGCGCCAAACAGGTAGTAGGTCTTGCCGTCGTCGCCGGTGAAGTGACTCATGTTCTCGATCACACCGTGCACCTTGAGGTTGACCTTTTCGCCCATGAACGCTGCACGCTGGGCCACTCGTTGAGCGGCTGGCTGCGGCGTGGTAACGACGTAGAGCTCAGAGCGAGGCAAGAACTGCGCCAGCGACAACGAAATGTCGCCCGTGCCTGGAGGGAGATCGATCAGCAAGTAGTCGGGCTGGTCCCAGAAGACATCAGTGAGGAACTGCTCGAGCGCCTTGTGAAGCATCGGGCCTCGCCAAATGACCGGCTGATCCTCTTCGGCAAAGAAGCCCATCGAGATCGCTCGAACACCGTGAGTTTCTGGCGGGATCAACATGTCGTCGATCACGACCGGAGCGTGTTCGATACCGAGCATGCGCGGAATCGAGAATCCCCACACGTCAGCGTCGATGAGCCCTACGGACTTGCCGCGCTTTGCCAGCGCGATTGCCAAGTTCGTGGTGACCGAGCTCTTGCCAACGCCGCCCTTGCCCGACGCGATCAGCATGACGCGTGTGCGGGAGTCCGGGTCGGCGAAGGGAATGTCGCGGCCTTCTGCATGACCATGAGAAGGGTTGTTTCCTGCGGTCGCTGCAGGATCGCCATGGAGCATCTCGCGCACCTTGGCTCGTTCGTCGTCGGTCATAACCGTGAAGTCGACCGACGGGCTACCAACGCCAAGGCCGGTGAGGGCACCGGTGACGCGCTGGGTGATTTCGTTTTTGAGCGGGCACCCCGCAACGGTCAGAGCAATTTGCACGTCAACAGCGTCGCCAGCGATCGCGACCGTCTTGACCATGCCAAGGTCGACGATGCTGCGATGAAGTTCCGGGTCTTCTACGGGGCGCAGTGCCTCAATGACCTGCTCTTCGGTAATCGACATTACGGGGGTACCTTCTCTCAGCGACGCGTGCTCGCAATGGAGGACGCTCGTAGTGATCGACCTTTGGTCGACCTGCTCAGGTTACCGAGCGGGACGATCTTTCGAGGGGTCGAACGTTGACCTGAATGACGTTTAGAAAAGGTCCGTAAACCACTCTTGGCCACCATTGAGCCACCAGTAGCCGCCAAGTCCTGCAGCGGCCATCAACATCAGCGACACGACGATGGTCGACTTTGGAATCGGCCCTTCTTCTTCGAGACCTGGAGCCTTCTTGCGGAGGTAGCGGAGGGCGGTATCGGCCCACTTGACATCGCGGGAAAGAATCACGAGTCCGGCGGCGATTACCACGACGCCGGGACCAGGCAGAACCATCATGGCGAGCCCGGCGAGCAGCACGAGCGTACCGAAGATCATGCGACCAAGACGAAGGATCACGTGATACCACGCCTGTTTGCGCGTGTCTTCAGCGTCTCCGACGGCGAGTTCGGCGTCGATCGCCGCCTTACGGAACTCGTCGTAGTGAGACTCTTCAGTCTCAGGGTCTGGAATCGACGATGTCGAGGGTGTCATCTCGTTCAAGGTACCGCGAACGCCAGCAGCTTTGCCTCCACCTCAGTGGGGACTGTCACCCAGGGGACGGGGCAGCTCGTGTTTGGCGAACGTCGAACGCTGGCGCTGCACCGGCAGTTATCGCTGCGCCAACGACCATCACACCCGCAGTCAACAGCCACATGGCGTTGTATCCAAATGACTCGATCAACCACCCCGAGAGCAGCGGGCCGAGGAAGACCCCTAAGTACACGCCTGTTTGCGTCACGCCACTTGCCGCAGCGGCCGCTTCCCGATTCGCACGGACGACACCGAAGTTTGTAAAGACCGGCCAAATCCATCCGCATCCAAAGGCGAGCACAGTGGAGATAAGCGTGGTGATTGGCGAGCTGAACGACAAGAGTGCCAGGCCAACGCCGCCGAGCGAGCTCAAAACTGCAGCTGCTCGCAGGGGTGATGCAGTCGATGTGTCCAGCCGCGTGCCAAAGAACAGTCGGATCCCGACACCGAATGCCGCTCCAAGGCTTAACAGCAGCCCAGCCCGTCCCTCGCTGATTCCCGAATGGTCGTGAGCCGAGCTCACCAACCAGGCGTTGAGCGCACCAGCGGCATAGGCCATACATCCAAAGCCAGCTGATGCTTGGACAAGTCCAGCCCGCGGTGTGAGCGGCTGCGGAGACTTGGCCTTCGTCACCGAGCCGATCGGTTCGACCCGGCTCGCAACCAATGCGGCAGCGCACGCGGCTCCAACGGCACACAGCACATACGCCCACCGCCAACCAACCGTCACCGCAATCGCTGGTACTGCGAGACCGCCCAGGAGCGACGCCGCAGGCATCCCCGACTGTTTCAGCGCGATTGCTAACCCAAGTCGCGGCAGTTTCGCTTGGCTGAGCAACAGGTTGATGGCGCTTTGGTTCGCCGAGTTCGCGAGCCCCGCTACGGCGAGCGCAAGGGCGAACATTAGAAATGACGATGCGAGGGCCGCGACGGCAATCGAGGTCGTTAGCGAGACCACCAACGCAGCGATGACCTGTCGACGAGGTCCGACCCGTTGCGCCGTCGTACCCAGTACGGCCGAGCCAAGCGTTGCGGCCAGAAAGAAGGAACCTAAACCCCACCCGTAGGTTGCCTTAGAGACACCAAAGTCAGCCCTGGCCTGAACCGATAGCGCTCCGACGAGGAACCCCGGAAGCACCGTCATGATCGTGGCGAACATCGCCACCCGAATCAGCTGGGATCCGCTGGTTTCCATACCTGCCCCAGTCGCAAACGTACCCAGAGCCTAATGGCGCAGCTCAACCACTTCGCCGCTAAACGGCGTCAGCCTCGGGGGTGTTGGGGTCCTCAGGTTTGTTGAGGCGTCGCCATTGAAGGTCGACAAAGAGGTCCTCGACAAAGACCGGCCGATGGTTCTTGCGGGCTTCACCATCGTTCAGACGACTCCACTGCAGGTCGGCCAGGAGCTCCTCGGGGGAGATTGGTTGCGAGAAGAGATACCCCTGCAACAGATCGCACGACTGGGACTTGAGCCACTCGGCCTGATGCTCGACCTCGACCCCTTCAGCCACGGTGACCAGGCCCATCGACCGGGCAACGTGGAACGCAGCGCTAATGACCGGTTCATCTCCGCCGTCAGCCAAGATGCGGTCGGTAAAGCTCTTGTCGATCTTCAAGATGTCGACCGGAAGGTCATACAGCACGGCAAGCGATGACTGGCCCGTGCCGAAGTCATCGATTGCGATGCGAACGCCGTGCTCGCGCAGGCTGTCCAGGATCTGGACGATCGACGTGTCGGTGTGGAGCACGGCAGTTTCGGTGATTTCGATGATCACGTTTCGCCCTTGCAGTCCGTAGCGCTCGAGCGCCTCGAGAACGTAGTCACCCAAACGGTCGGTTTGGAACTGTTTCCGCGATGCGTTGATCGCAACAGTGAAGTCGTCGTCGACGAGGTTTTGTTCTTTCCACGACGACAGCGCTGCGAGGGCTGATTCGATGACCCACTCTCCGACCTCAACAATGAGGTCGGTTTGTTCGAGGTAGGGCAAAAACTCGTTGGGCGTCTTGATCGGGCCGTCTTCAGGTGACAGGCGCAGCAAAGCTTCCACGCCTCGAATCTTCGATGTCCGAGCATCGATGATCGGCTGGTAGCGCAGCAAGAAATCGTTGTTGTTGACCGCCTTGCGAATGCTCATCTGCCGATCGAGTGCATCATCGGCGGCATCGCGCATGGAGGTTTCGAACACCTTGACGCGTGACTTACCGTCACCCTTGGCCTCATAGAGGGCAATGTCGGCGTCTCGGAGAAGCTGGTCAGCTTCGTCGTGTGTCTCGTCGACGTAGACAACGCCGATGCTGGCGGTCATGTAGAGGTCGAGGCCAGAGACGGTCATCCGTTCGCGGATGACCTGCGCGATGGCAGTGGCGCTCCGCAAGATTTGCGCACGTGTTCGATTCGTCACGAACACGGCGAACTCATCTCCGCCAAGTCGAACAATCACATGATCTGGGTCGAGCAGTTCTTGCAGGCGTGACGAGATCTCCGAAAGGACTTCATCGCCAGCTTGGTGACCAAGGGAATCGTTAATCACCTTGAAGTAGTCGAGGTCGAGCATCAACAAGCCCGCATCCTCGCCATCCTTGAGCGCTGCTTCGATTTTCTCCATGATGGCGCGGCGATTGCCGAGGCCCGTGAGCGGGTCGTGGGTTGCGAGGTATTCGAGGCGAGCAGTGTTGTTTCGTTCGTCGGTGATGTCGGTCGCTGAGCCAATGACTCGGACGACCTCGCCGTTAACAGCAAGGGACGTGCCGACCATTTCCACCCAGCGCTCTGAGCCATCACGCATGCTCACCGCAACGGTTTGGGTGAACACTCCCTTTGCATCTTCTCGTAGCCCCTGCACTGCGTTCATCAGCGGGGCAACGTGATCGTGGCGAAGACGTTCAGCGATCTGTGCCCATGGCACAGCCTCGGTTGTAATGGGGATGTCGAGCAGCTGGCAGCAGCGCGGCGAGAAGATCGCTTCGTCGTTCTCGAGGTCGTAGTCCCAGATTCCGTCGCGAGTTGCGCGAGCGGCGAGCGCGTATCGTTGCTCGCTCTGCGCGAGCGCTTCGACGAGAGCCGTTGGCTCGGTGACATCGTGACTGAAGCCCATGAGCCCGACGATCTCTCCCCCGCGGTCGCGAATGGGAAACTTCGAGGTGTGCATAACCTCGACGCTGCCATCGGGACGGGTTTGGGATTCGGTCATGCCGATGATCGGAGCACCTGTCTCGATGATCTGGGTGTCGCTTCGGTGGAGTAGCTCGGCTTCATCTGGGTGATGCAACGCCTTGTCGGTCTGGCCGATCACGTCCGTGACAAGTCGCTGGCCGAGCGTTCGAGCAAGACGCGGGTTGGCCCCAACAAAAGTTGCGTTGCGGTCCTTGAAGAAGATCGAAACGGGCAGGCGTTCAAATAGATCGCGGTAGAGCGATAGCTCGTCGACCCGCGGCCCGTACATGGACTTGTCGTTTTCGACGAGCATCAGGCCGGACACACCAATAGTGTTGGCGCCTTCGACTTTGGCGACTCCGAGCAGTACGTGGGGCGAGTCACCCATGTTCAAACGGACGCGCAGTCGGGTGATCCCACCCTCTTGCATGGTGACCTCGACGGCTTCTCGAAGGGCACGCCGATCGGACGACACGACGGTATCGAGAAGCGGGCGGCCATGGGCCCGTAGGCCAAACGGCTCGACAACGACTTGACGAACTACGTAGGCGTCATCGCATTGAAGATCGAGGTCGAGGGCAGAACCTGGTTGCTCAGCTGACGAAAACGAGAAGGTCTTCTCGTAATCAGCGTCTTGCCAGAGCATCGCTAACGATGCTGGTTCACCCTTGGCCATGAATCTTGAATCGGCGCAAACCAGTGGCACTTTGAGGGGTTTTATGGCCTACACGTCCGAAATTCGACCGGTTGCTCGGAGCCTGGTGAACTCGGCGCCAACTAGTGGCTAGAGGCGTCGGCCAGGCGAGCCGATCGAGTGCCGAGCAAGCTCGCCAAACCCTCGATCGTGGGGGCACGGTCTCCCGTGACGGTGGGCTTGCCCGATGACTGAGAGGCGTCGCGGTAGAGCGCCCCTGGGAACACAACCGTTGGGATGTTCGAGTTCTCCGCGGCCTCACGAGTACGAGGACTATCTTCAAGCGCGATCGCCTGTTCTGGCGCAACGCCGAGCCTGTCCAACGCTTGCTGATACAGCGCGTACGTGGACGGCCGTTCGCTGGAGCTTCCATCGAAAACAACGTCGAAATGTGTGAGGTCAACTCCGGCAGTGACAGCGACTGCCGCAACCGTGTCGGCGTCGGCAGTGGTAACCCACGCAAGCGCAAGACCGGCGTGCCGCGCCGAATCGAGCAGTTCGATCACGCCGGGCCGGTCGGAACCGGCCCGACGAATCGCGTCGCTGCGGATCTCAAGAACAAGGTCATGAAGTGAATACAGCTGATGGGCTGCGAGGGGTTCGCCCACACGAATGCCGTGTTCATCGATTCGGGCGAGTTCGGATGGCAGTGGTAGCAAGCTCGCATACGTATCGCGGTCCCAGCGCCATGACAGACCAAAGCGCTCAAACGCTTCGTTGTGGGCAAGCCGATCAAGTTCGGACATCTCAACGAGAGTGCCGACGGATCCAATGATGAGAGCTCGAGTTGTCATAGCTGGTCCTTTGCATCACGGAACCATCGCATGTGAGCTGTTGCGGGCTCAGGGGGCGATGTTCGGGTATCGAGTGGTGTCCAGCCGTGACTACGGTCGCGTACACCTAGGCCAACCAGCGGACTCAACGAGACATTCCCGATTCTGATCGCCGTCCCGCGCAGTGTCGCTTACAGCGTCTCTACGCAGTGTTGGAATCGTTCTGTACGTCGCTCTGTGGCAATCCGTCGATGTAGGTGATGGTGAGGGATCGTCGAGCCGGCACCCGTTCGCCTGGCGTCACGATCCCGGTGAGGTTTGCCGGATCACAGCCGTTGATGCTTACTCGCAGCCCGGTGCGGCCGGTTCTCCGCATCCGATCGAGCTGTTGGGCCGCTTCCGGGCTTGCATATTGTTCGCCGCTAAACCCCGAGACAAACCGGCCCCCGAGCACCAGTCCACGGGCTTCGAGACGGCGAAGCGCCCACAGAACCTCGCGCCATGGCACGGCCAACGATTCGCGAGCCACAAGTGCGTGAAACACGACGCCCCAGCGGGCGAGCAGCTGTTCGGCGACAGCTTCAGCGAGCTCGTCACGATCAGCGTCGAGCCGGTGTTCGGCAAAGACGGTCCAGCGGCCTTCACCGCCGTGACGAACCGAGGTGCCCTTACGGAGCCCTCGACGGGAGCGTGCCGGAGAAACGCCTCGGTCGCGAGCATCAAACAGCGAACGCACGGCGTGGAAACTGTCAGCGTGCACGCTGCCACGCCACACCAGTTCCCACAGACCGAGCTCGATGTCAGACGGCAGACGGCCCGTCCGTTCACCCAGCTCATGATGGAATCGCGCCCCACGTTCCCGAAGTTCAGCAAGAAGCTCGGCGGCACAACCGTCTTCGGGGACGTCCGGCGCGCTCTCGCCGCGAGTAGCTTCAACGAGCCAATCAAGATCATTACGGAGCATCAAGGTGATCGGCGTGGTCTTGGTTGCTGTTGGACGAACCGAGTCGGTGTCGCGCACAACAAGACGACCCCACGTGATGTCGCCAGCGAGGCTGCGGCGATCGAGCACCTCTGGCCGGAAGTCGGTGAGTCGCTTCGACAGAATCTCCGGTTCCCATGCCGCGGCCGCAGCATGCCAGCCCTGCAGTTGCGCCACGACAGCGGTGAGCCCGTCGACGCCGGACTGCTGTGTGCCCGGAGCGAGCCGCTGCCATTCGAACAGGAATCGCATGAAGTCCTGGGCGGTCGCTTGTTCGACCCGCGCTCGCTTTCCCTTTTGTGAGTACACGTGCATGCGAGCAAGCAGCCGGCGACTGGCCCACAACGTGCCTGGGATCTCAGCTCCGGTCGTCGCATGCGTCTCCTTGGCACCCCAATTTCCGCGAATCGCAAAGCCCTCGTTTTCAAGCCCGACGAGCGCGTACTCGACCGACGATGCGTCAACCCCCAGCTGTGTGGCCAGCGACGCAGCGGTCGTCGTCGCACACAGGTCGAGACGTCCTCGCACGGCTCCGGCAATGGCCGACGCTCGCTCGTCGGGCTCGACATCGATGCCCGGCCAAAGATCGGGACGAACCGCAGCCGCGGCCCGACGCTGAGAGGCAACGGCCCAGAACTCCACACCCTGCACAACACCGGGGCCAAACGCGTCGAGCACTCGACCGGCCCGCTGTAGTTCGTCAAACATCGTCCGCCACGCGTCGACCGCCCGAGTCACGATGAGCGAATCGAGTAGTTCGTAGAGCTCATCGGTTGTCTGCGGATCAGGGATGACCTGCTCGGCCACCTCGAGCATGGCGTCGTTTGATACCGTGCCGATCTCGGTGAGGTCGACCGGCAATCCTCGGCGCAACGGCACCGCTCGACTTCGCCGATCGATCGCCTCGGCATCATCGAGGAACGTAAAGGCTTTTCCGACGAGTAGCTCGTGACACAGCGGGGAGGGCTCGGTGCTATCGACAGCAATGACCTCGATCTCGTTACGTTCGAGGCGTTCGACCAACGCCCGGAGCCCGTCGACATCCATTGCTTCGCGCAGCGTGTCGTCCATTGTTTGCTGCACGATGACATGGTCGGGCAGCTCGACTGGACCTGACACGTTCTCCTGACAGGCAGCCGCTAGCGGGAACAGCGCGGCCATGCAGTCGTCGGCTTCCATCCGCTGAATCGGCGGCGGGTTCTTCCTGCCGCCCTTCCAACGCAATACAAGAAGTGCTCGGTTGAGATTCCAGCGCCACCGGCTAAGAAACATCGGTGATGGCGGTACAAGAACCGCGTTGGTCAACGTTGCTTCAACCGTCTTCGACGCTAAGAAGTTCGCGACGTCGGCGAGGGGGAAGCTGTGCTGGGGCCCGAGCGACAGACACACTGCGTCGTCGGACGCGGCAGCCTGGAGCTCGAAGTCGAAGTTCTTGCAGAACTTCTTGCGAAGGGCCAGTCCGAAGGCACGATTCAATCGAGCCCCTTGCGGCGAGTGCACGATGAGCTGCATGCCGCCGGTCTCGTCAAAGAACCGCTCGATCACCATCGTGTCGCGGGTTGGCAGCGTGCCGAGGATGGCGAGTGACGCGGCAAGGTAGCGCACGACCTGGTTCGCAGGTTCGGCATCGATCTGCGCCGCACCCATGAGCCACGTTCGAGCTGCGTCGGGGTCGCCGGCCTTCAGGCGTTCCTCGACCGCTCGACGGATCCGGCACACCTCCTCGCTCAATTCGGCCGTCCGGCCCGGAGCTTCACCGAACCACACCGGAATGGTTGGAGGCAGTCCTTCAGCGTCGACAACTCGAACCACGCCTGGCTCGATCCGGCGGATACGCCAGCTGTGGGTACCGAGGGTGAATATGTCGCCTGGCATCGACTCGGTAGCCCAGTCTTCGTTGACCGAACCAATGAAGGTGTCGTCGGGGTCGAGCAGGACTCGATAGTCGCCGAGCTCGGGAATGGCCCCGCCGCTGGTCAGTGCAGCCATGCGCGCTCCTCGACGCCCACGAACCTCACCGTTCTCTTCGTCATGATGCAGCCACCACGAACGCACACCACGCCCGGTCTGTACCCCGTTGGCGGCCAAGGCCAAGCACTCATCGAAGTCGGATCGGGAGAGTTCCCAATACGGGCCAGCGCGGGTCACGAGGTGGTAGAGCTCGTCGACATCCCAGTCTTCGGCCGAGACCTCGGCAACCAGCTGCTGCACGAGAATGTCGAGCGGGGCTTCCGGTGGGATCAGCGCGTCGAGGCGCCCTCCGTGGACCGCAGTGAGAAGGGCACAACACTCGACAAGGTCGTCACGGGTCTGAGGAAAGAGCCGCCCCTTCGGAACGCCATACCGACTGTGGTTTGCTCGCCCGACTCGCTGGAGAAACGTGGCGATGTTGCGCGGCGACCCCATCTGACACACCAGATCGACTGGGCCAACATCGATGCCAAGCTCGAGCGAGGCTGTTGCGACCAAGGCCTTGAGGTCGCCTGCTCGAAGCCGGCGCTCGACCTGAAGGCGACGCTCCTTCGACAGCGACCCATGATGGGCCACCACATGCATCTCGGCGCCTTCGTCTCGCTCCGCCAGCCGCTCGCCGAGTTCGTGACTGATGCGTTCGGCCATGCGCCGCGTGTTGACGAAGACCAACGTGGTCGTGTGCTGGTCGACGAGGTCGGCAATGTGGTCGAGCACTTCCCCCATTTGTTCGGCCGGGGCGATCGCCTCCATCTCCGATGGTGGAATCACCAAGTCGAGGTCGAGCTCGCGGACATGGCCTTCGTCGACGAGTTGACAATTAAGACGACCGGTCTCGGTTGTTCGATTACCAACGAGGAGCTCGGCAACGGTAGAGATCGGCTTCTGCGTGGCGGACAAACCAACACGAATCGGCCCAACCCCCGAACGCGTTCGACAGATGTAGTCGAGGCGCTCCATCGTGAGCGCAAGATGCGAGCCGCGCTTGTCACGTGCCAGGGAATGGATCTCGTCGATGATCAGCGTGTCGACGGTGCTGAGCGCGGCGCGTGCCTTGGACGAAGTACACATGAGATAAAGCGACTCGGGTGTGGTGACGATGAAGGCCGGAGGCTTCTTCACCATGGCCGCTCGAGCTGATGTTGGCGTGTCGCCAGAGCGAACACCGACGCGAATCGTTGGCGCACTCTGGCCCATCGACTTTGCGATCGCTGCGATCTCAAGGAGCGGACGCTCGAGGTTCTCAGCAATGTCGACGGCCAATGCCTTCAGCGGTGAGATGTAGACCACACGAGTCACGCCATCGGTGGCCTCACCACGCTCGTGTGCCTTGTAGAGGCGATCGATCGCCACCAGAAATGCAGAGAGGGTTTTGCCCGAGCCGGTTGGCGCGGCAACCAACGTGTGCTGCCTTCCGGCGATCAGCGGCCAGGCCGCCTGCTGCGGCGGTGTCGGACCGTCGGGGAAACGGTCGGCGAACCAGGCTCGAACCGCCGGATGAAAGCCCTCCATTCCGGGATGGTCAAAGAGGCTTGGCGAATCGATAACAGCGTCAATAATGGCCACGATCGGACACTACTGATGGGGTATGACACGACCCTTCGGCATGACGAAGAACGAGCCCGCCTTGCGTATCCGCATGCTCACATGAATGATCGCAATGGCGGACGGGACGATGCAGAGGTGATAGCAGCGCTCGAACCATGTCTCGGCGCTGCTCGCATTGGCGACAACGATGGCCAGCCAGACGGCGAAGCCACCCATCAACACGAGTAGCCCGAAGTGAACGACCGAGACTCGTTGTTCGCGGAAGTAGGCCGACGCGGCAAGAATTGCGACACCCAGGGTCGTGAGGAGCGTTGCTGGCCATGCTACGTACGGCGCGCTCGCCATCGGCGTCACCGCGTTGCCCACGCGCGTCGCGATGGGAACGGCGGTTGCAGAGAGAGCGATCAACGCCAGGCCAGCTCGGGCGGCCCGCGCCCCAACAAGTCCAGCGTCAGCCGTCCACACCCCATGAGAGAATGCGGCAAGGCCGACGATCAACCCAATGAGCGCAAGGCTGAGGAGCGCCTCTTCCACGATGATTGCATGGGCGGTGTAGAAGATGCCTGGCACCAGCAAAGTCAGGCTGACGATCAGCCAGTCGAACATGAACGGCTTCTGCGTCGATCGCAGCGCGAACGCCAGTCGAGGTGCTCCGGCAAGTACTTGGGCTCTGAACACATAGGCGGCGGCTGAGCCGGCGTGTTCGTTGATCATGTCGCTCTCGGCGGACCACTCGGAGAGGTACTGATCTGCACGTGTCTTCGGAAGGAATCGGGATGCGAGTGCGAGCAACCCGAACCTTGGCCGTGGAGTCATGGCGTTGTAGGCGCCGCCCCGTTGATTTCGGGCTGGGTTACCTCACTCTCGGCGTGCACGACAAGTGCAGCAGAGATGCCATCGGCGGTCAGCCGGTAGTAACGGCGTGCGGGACGGCGAGCCGTTTCTGGATCGATTCGTTCCCAGCGGCCCTCGATCCAGCCCGCCTCTTCGAAGCGCGCCAGCGTGGGATACAGGGTGCCTGGTTTCAGGCCGGTGGCCTTCAGGATCTCGAAGCCGTAGTGGTCACCATCTGGCTGCGTCAGAAAGTGGGTAATGAGTTGCCGGGTTTGAAGGGTCATCCGGAACGGTGCATTCATACGCCCGGAGAGTACAGAACGAGCAACAGGAGCGGCACGTCGAGCACCTTTGGCTAGCGATCAAATTGGCGGGAAGAACATCCGCCGATCAGAACACAGCAGAGTGACCGCCGTTCGCTTCGCTCACTAACCGAGTTTGTTGCTGACGCCCCAAACATCGCAGTTGCAAGCCGCTAACAGGGAGCGGAGCGAAGCGAAGTGACCATGTAGATCGCCGCGGATGTCGACCAGCAGTGTCGACAGAAAACAGCTAACAGGGAGCGGAGCTCGCGTAGCGACCATGTCAGCTTCCGCGGATGTCGACCGGCAGTGTCGACAATTAGTAGGGCCCCAGGAAATGGGCTTCGGTGATGTCGCCGCCGCGGGTGCGGAGTTCCCAGGTTGAGCCTTTGGCCCATGCTCGTTGTCCAACGATCACCATGCCTTCTCGGGCGAGCGTTTGGATCAGGTCGGGGATGATGTCGCCGTGGCTGCTGAGGGCTGCGTTGGTGTTGTTGGCCGCAAGCTGGCGGGCGAGGTGAATGGCCATGGTGGCGCTTTGCCCTTCGGTCAGCGAGGGATCGACGACAACCTTGGTACCGCAGCGTGCAGCGAGCGGTTCGACTGTTTCGATGCAGCGGGTGGCTTCTGATGAGTAGACCTCGGTGATCGCTTTGTCGCCGAGGAGATCGACGATGGCTCGCGCCTGGTCGTGTCCAACCGCATCGAGGGGACGGGCGAGGTCGTTGTCGTGTCCGAGGCTGCCGCGGCTTCCGGCGCTCGCATGTCGTATGAAGAACAGGGTCATCAGCGAGTCAGTGTACGCATTGCGTGAATTGCTAGCGAATGAGCGATCGGAGGTCGTCGAGCGTGTTTGCTTCGGTCGCCGACTTGTCGGTGCGGTACCGCAGCACTCGGGCAAATCGAAGTGCCAGCCCGCCGGGGTACGTGGTTGAACGTTGCACGCCGTCGATGGCGATCTCGACGACGATCTCGGGCCGAACGAACACCGTGATACCCTCCCGCTCGACCTCGCGTTCGAGGAAGGCTTCGGTTTGCCATTTCAGCAGTTCGTCGGTGAGGCCTTTGAAGGTCTTGCCGACCATGACGAATTCTGCGCCATCGCCGCTACCGTCGCGTGCGCCGAGGTGCAGGTTCGAGAGCCACCCGGTGCGTCGGCCGTGTCCCCACTCGGCGCCGAGTATCACGAGATCGTAGGTGTGAACGGGCTTGACCTTGCGCCAGGTCTTGCCGCGTCGACCCGCTGCGTAGACCGAGTCGAGGGCTTTGACCATGACCCCTTCATGGCCGGCCTCGAGCGTGGCCGCGGCGAAGGCTTCGGCCGCGTCGGGGTCGTTCGTCGTCATGCCATCGATCGTGTATCCACCGGCAACCTCGGACAGGTGCTCGAGCCGTGCCGACAACGGTTCGTCGACGAGATCGGTTCCGTCTCGATGCAAGATGTCGAAGAACTGCACCTGCAGGTCGACGCGTCCGCTCTCGCCACCGGAGCTGAACGTTGACGCGGTGTCTTGAAACATTTCGGGACTGTCTTCGGAGATGCCGATGAGCTCGCCGTCAAGTACGAGTTGATCTGCCGGCAGCGTTCGAACGACTTCGCAGACTGCTTCGAGGCGTTCGGTTACGTCGTTGAGGTTTCGGGTGAACAGCCGCACGTCGTCGAGGTCGCGGTGCACTTGGAGACGGATGCCGTCGAGCTTGGCTTGTATCGAGATCTCGGGGAGCATGTCGGCGTCCTTGCCAGCAAGTTCGTGCATTGCGTCGGTGACCGACGATGCCGTTGCCGCAAGCATTGGCTGTACACCTCGTCCGACGCGAAGCCCGGCAGCATCTAGTGCGTCACGACCTTCAGCTGTGGCGATCTGTGCGGTCTCGCCAAGATCGCCGGAGAACATCGCTGCTCGGCGAACCGATGCGACGGGAACACCTGCGGCCTTTGCGATCGCCGTCGCCATCACACCATCGAGAGCTCCCTGTCGAAGTCCTCCCGTGAGCACCGTGCCGAGGAAGACGCCCTCGTCCTCGGTTGCCTGCTCAAGCAGCGCGGTCAACCGTTCGTTGCGTCGGGCTTTCGAGCCTGGGCCGGAGATTGCCGCGAGCTCGGTCATTGCGGTGTCGACATCGGTGACATGCAGTGACGTCGTGTCGGCAGGCTCGACGGTGAGATCACGAATAGCGGCCCATCCAACGCCGATACGGCCTTGTCGAACCTCGCCGGTGAGCAGGCCGACGACGATCGGGGCGAGCGATGGCTCGGTGTTACGCAACAGCTCGGCGAGTGCAGCAACTTTGTCGTTGCGAGCCGGACTTGCCGCAACGGCGGCGGCGGTCGCCACGACGTCGGCGAGCGCCACCATGTCCGGCCTACTCGGTGAGCGCTTCGCGAAGACCGAACTGGTCGATCAGCGCAAGCATGTCGGCAGGCTGGGCAGCTTCGGGAAGAGCGTCGAACGCTTCGAGGTCGACCCGGGCTTCGTCGGTTCGTTCGAGCCGGTTGTAGAGGAAGGCACGGAAGACGCGAGCGTCGGCGGCTTCAGGGTCGGTCTCGACCGCACGGTCGAGCCACTCGACCGCATCGGGGAAGAGCTCTTCGACCCCTGACTGCGCCAACAGGGCGAGCGTCCACCCGTGCCAGGCGATCGGGTCGGCGTTGTCGGGTTCGATCAGTGAGGCAGCGTCGAATGATCGGAGTGCCCGCTGGGGGTCCTCAAGTTGCACGAAGAGCTCGCCTGCGAGCTGGGCTTCGGAGGGTGAGATGCCGGTGCCGTTGAGATCGGGCACGCCTTCTTGGTCCTCCATGCCATCGAGCAGGTCGGCCATGCGGGCAACGCCAATGCGTTCGCGCACCTGACGTGAAGCGACGAGGTTCTGTGCCACGGCTGTCGGATTCGCAGCATCGAAGGCGGCAATCTCGGCAGCAGCTGCGTCGTACTCGCCAGCATCAAGCGCCACGATCGACCGGAAGACGCGGACGTCGGCGTAGTCGGGTTCGAATGCAACGGCCTCGTCAAAATCAGCTCGGGCTTCGTCGACGTTGCCGCTCTGATACTGGATCCACCCGCGGTAGGTAAGCGCTTCGACGTTAGTCGGGGCGATTTCGAGCACTTCGCCGTAGAGCTCGATCGAACGATCGACGTTGCCCTGGCCGAACTCGGCAGCAGCGTCGTTCAACAACGAGACGGTACTCAAGCGGATCTCGCCGCTCGCCGTTTCGCCAGTGCCTCGTGCCCCCGAGAACTGCACCATCGCGAACGCAGACAGGCCAGCGATCGCGACGACGGAGGCAACCCACAACAACCGTCGTTGCATTGGTGGACGTTCAGCGACCGTCCGGGTGACCTTTGCACCCTCGAGTGCTCGGGTGAGCTTGGCGGCTCGAGCGGTGTAGTCGTCCTTCAGCGTCTCGTAATCGAGCTCGTCGATGTCGCCTGCTGCCAGCTCGACATCGAGGTCGTCGAGCGATGCGAGTAGGTGGTCTCGTTCGTCGGAGAACCGTTCGCGCTCAGCGTCGGTCAGCGAGCTCACGACGACCCATCTCCGGCACGTTCACGGCGGAGGCTTTCAACGAGTTCGACGTCGTCGTCGCTCGCGGTTTGTACGGCGGTGTCTCGCCAGCGCCTGAAGACCGACGCCAGCGCGGCGAAACCAAACACCATCACCACGACCGGGACGATCCAGATCAGCCCAACCACTCCCCCAGATCGGGGGCGAAGATCGATCGATTCGTCGTAGGCCGAGACGAGGGCGTCGGTGATCTCGGCGTCGGTCTGACCTTCGTCGACTTGCCGTCGAATGTCGCGGCGAATCTCTTGGGCGACAACGGCGTTCGACTCGGCAACGCTCTGCCCGTCGCACGTTGGGCAGGCGAAGTCTTGCGACAACGCCCGAACACGGTCTTCGTTGGTGCGAGGTGGACCGTCGACCTGCGTCGAAATCACGAGAGTCGAGAGGGCCGCTGCGAGCAGGCCAAGCCAGATGATCGAGCGCTTGGAGAACATTTACGAGCTCACTCCGGTTGTCAGCCGTGCCATCTCGTTCTCGATGTCGGCCTGGGTTATGCCGCCAATGAACTTTGTCGTAACGATGCCATTCGGGGAGACGAGGTAGGTCTCGGGGACGGCGGCAACGCCGTAGCCGATGGCGTGGCGACCAGTGTCTTCGCCCAGCACTGCCCAGTCACCACCGTTTTGTTCGAAGAACTCCTCGACGTTCTTGGCCGAGTCGCTGAAGGCGATGCTCACAACCGTGGCGTCGTTGGTTTCGGAGTGGGCTTCGTCGAACGCGACGAGTTCGGGATGCTCTTGAATGCACGGGATGCAGGTAGTGGCGAAGAAGTTCACGACGACCCAGCGGCCGCGTTCATCGTCGAGGTCAAAGGTTGCGCCGTCGACGGTTTGTCCGACGATCGCCGGTGCTGGCTTTGCGATCAGCGGGCTCGACCCCAAGCTGTCGTCCGTGCTGCTCGTTGCGAGAACCGCAATGAACGCGACCAGGACGAGCCCCACGGCGATGGCACCGAACAGCGCCATTCGGGACGACCCGGATGGAACAGTGAGCTCGACTGCTTCATCGTCGTGTTCACCCATCAGACCGGCACCACATCGGGGCTCGAGTCGACCGGGTCATCGCTCACTGGCAGGGCTGACGTGGGCGCGGTTGGGCGACGGCGCTTGCCCGGCACGAGCGCGAGCGCGGTGCCGATTGCCATCAGGGCGCCACCGATCCATAGCCACCGAACGAGCGGTTGCACGGTCACGCGAATGACGGCGCCAGCGTCTTCTTCGTTGGTTGGGATGACCGACAGCTGCACATCGTCAATCAGTGAGCCGCGGGTAGAGGGCGTGCCGAGGGTCCGGCCAGCGAATGGGAAGAGCGTCAGTGCGGGTCGTTCGAGGGAACCGTCGACCTCGATGAGCACCTGATCGTCGATGCGGCCGTCGGGTGAAACGAGCTCTTCGTCACCGATGTACGTGAACGTGTGGCCGGCGAATTCTTTGGTGTCGCCGACTTGGTCGAACGAGAACTCGGCCTGGCGAAGATACGCGTTACTTCCGGCAAAGGCGACCGCTATCAGGATGACGCCGAGGTGGACGATCATGCCGCCGTTTGTACGCCCGACAAAGCCGCGCCAGCCTTGGCGCTTGGTGGCGATGAACAGCTGACGAACGGCTGCCCCACCGGCAACTCCTGCCAGCCCGAAGGTAAGCACGGGGGCCCAGCCAGCGCCGCCGAGCAACAGCGAAATGATCATCGCAGCGACGCCGGCGGCTGCGGGCCACATCAGGCGGTCGCTGAGCACTTCGCCCGAGGCCTTGCGCCATGGCAGCACCGGAGCCATCGCCATGAGGAATAGCAGCACGAAACCGATCGGCATAGTCATCCGGTCGAAAAACGGGTTGCCGACCGCAATGCGGTCGCCGTTGATGGCCTCGACGATGAGCGGCCACACCGTGCCGAGGAGGACGACGAATGCGAAGGCGGCAAAGACCACGTTGTTGGCCAGGAACGCACCTTCGCGTGAGACGGGTGAGTCGATCTTGCCGACCGAGCGGAGCGCATCGCCGCGCCAGCCAATGAGGCCAACCGTCACCGCAACGATGACGGCGAAGAATCCGAGCAGCAGTGGGCCGATACCCGATTCGCTGAACGCGTGGACCGATGCAATAACGCCCGAGCGAGTGAGGAAGGTACCGAGGATCGTGAGGGCGAAGGTGGCGCATACGAGCGACAGGTTCCAGACCCGCAGCATGCCGCGGCGTTCTTGCACCATGACCGAGTGAATGAACGCAGTGCCAGTGAGCCATGGCAAGAACGATGCGTTCTCGACCGGATCCCAGGCCCAGTAGCCGCCCCATCCGAGGGTCTCGTAGCTCCACCATGCGCCAAGGACGATGCCGAACGTAAGGAAGCCCCAGGCAAAGACGGTCCAGCGACGGGTTTCGATCAACCAGCCCTCACCGACTCTGCCCGTGACCAGCGCACCGATAGCAAAGGCGAACGGCACGGTGAAGCCGACATATCCGAGATACAGCATCGGCGGGTGGAACGCCATGAAGACGTTGTTCTGCAGCAAGGGGTTGAGTCCCGGGCCATTGGCGGGCGGGTTCGCTACAGAAATGAACGGGTTTGCGGGGCCGAGCATGAGGGCAAAGAAGAAGGCCGTGACAACAAGCATTGTGAGCAACGCCCACGCGACCATCGGGTCTTCCGAACGGTCGCGGAATCGCCAAGCTACGATCGCGAGATAGCCAACAAGAATCAGCGCCCACAACAAGATCGAACCTTCGAGCGCTCCCCAAAGCGTTGCGACGGTGAACATCACAGGGGTGCCGATACGACCGTGTTCGGCCACGTACTTCACGCTGAAGTCGTGCTGCAACAGTGCAGACTCCATAACAACTACGGCAACGATCGACGCAAGCGTGATCAGGCCAACGTGCACTCGCACCGATCGCATGAGCCCTGGCTGCTTGCGCACCAACGACATGATGATCGTGGCAATGCCGAGCAGCGACCCGGCAAAGCCGAGCGACACTGCTGCGTATCCGATCAGAACGTGCATGAGCTACGACCCTTGCGCTGACTCAGGTGCATCCGGAGATTCGTCGCCACATGACGCAGCTTGCTCGACGCGGTCTTCGCGGTACTCGTTGTCGTGTTCGACGAGCATGCGATCGCTCTCGAAATAGAAGCCGTCGTTCGCGCCGCGCTCCCACGTGACGTCAAGGTTCGAGCCGTCGCTCCATTGGCCCTCGAGCACGACAGGCACACCAAGCTGGAACGACTCGGCGACGTTTCCGATGTGGATGACATCGACGGCAGTGCCGTCGCAGGCGATCGAGAAGCGGACCGCCGTGTTGTTGTTGAACTCGAACTCGTCATCGGAGACCGCAATTGGCGAACCGGTGAGACGGAACGTTCGGCCGGACAGTTCATCGCGCTGCTCGACTGCGGTGTCAGCGGTGCGAACAAACAAGGTCGCGCCCGAGAGTCCTTGGAAGAGCACAAAGGCAACGACACCGAGCACGGCGGCGATCACCAGGCTCGGGATCAACCGAGACCCACGCTTCTCGGCGTCACGAGGCCGTGGTGTGAGATCGAGGTCGTCGGGTAGATCCGAGTCGTAGTCGCCCAGGTCGTCGACAGCCATTAGCTCTCCCCGATGATGTCAGCGTCATCGCCGGTCATCCAGCGCCGACGGTCGACGGGCACTAGTGCAGCGAGGCGCTTTGCCCGACGCATGACCGAGAACGCGTACAGCGACACAGCCGCAATGCTGATTCCCCAGCCGGCAATGAGATACGGAACGTGGGTCATGAGGAAGCTCCTTCAGCGTGGCGGCGGGCAATGGCATCGTCGATACCGAAGCGGTCGTATTGACGTTCGAGCCAGGCGAGCCGGAAGCGATGGATCAGCATCCAGGCGTAAGCGACGGCTCCGAGCAGCATCGAGTAGTAGAGGGTGAAGGCCTTGAGGTCTTCGATCTTCGCGTCGGCGATCGTCGACTGCTGGTGGATTGTTTGGTCGGCCCAGAGCTCGACGGATCGGTTCACGAGGATCACGTTGAACAGCAGCAGCAGGCCGATGATGGCTGAGCGCTTGGCCCGTTCTTCTGCGGTGCCTTCGAGGCGACGGACCGCGAGATAGCCGAGCGACAACATGAAGAGCACGAGCGTGGTGAGTAAGCGCACGTCGCCCCACTCCCACCAGGTGTTCCAGATCGGTTTACCCCAGATCGAACCGGTGATCAGCGCAAGCGCTGCGGCGACCGAACCGATCTCGGCCGATGATCCGGCGACGAGATCCCACCAGACCGACTTCTTGATCAGCACCATGGCCGAACCAACTGCGGTCACAAAGAACGCGAGGTAGGCCGTAATTGCGGCGGGCACGTGCACGTACATCAGGCGGATTGCGTCGTACTGACCAACCTCGTTGCCCTCGACGATACGGACGTCGGGATCGGTGGCTCCGAACGCTAAGAAGAGCCAGAGCCCTGCTCCTGCGAGCACGACCGCGCCGAGGATCGTCGTCGTCCGGCTCCGGGTGATGCCCGACACGCTTCCCGGGTCGGCCAGTCCACTAGCGCGAGTGGGGTCGTGGGTCGGGTCGAGGCCCGTTCCGGGTGTATCGATCGTCATTAGTTCTCCTCCATGAGGACGCCGTGGCTCAGCACACCAAACGCGGTGTAGATGGCGGCGAATGCGTACAACAGTTGCGTCCAAGCCCAGCCGTCGGTGCCCGTGGTTCCCATCGCATCGCCGAAGGCGCGGGTCGCGGCGATCAAGACGGGTGCTAGCACAGGCAAAAGCAGGATCGGCAAGATGGTCTCCCGGGCACGTTGGCTACCGAGTAGCGCTCCGTAGAGCGTACCTGCAGCCCCAACCCCAAGAACGGCCCCAAGCAACGACGTGACGAGAAGCACGGGGTCCTCGATCGACGCGCTGTAGAAGATGAGAACTCCACCGAGGAGCACGATGGCGACGATGAGCAGCTGAGCCACGAGTGCCACGGCTTTGCCCAAGAACACCGAAGCCGGGCGCAGTCCGCTGAGCAAAAGCCCTTCGCGTGCGCCCTCCCCTGCTTCGACCGCAACCGACCGATGCACTGCGAGTACCGATGACAGAAGAACCGCCATCCAATAGAGACCGGGTGTGAAGGTTTGCAGCGTTGTCCGATCGGCGTCGAGCGCGAACCCAAACAACACGATCACCAAGATGGCGAACGGGGCGATCTGATTGAGCGCGACGCGAGACCTGCCTTCGATGCGAAGGTCCTTGCCAGCAATGAGCGCTATCTCTTCGAAGTGGTTCATGCGTCGCTACCCGCGCCAGTCGCTGGGAAGGGCTTTTCGGTTGCCTGGCCGCCCTCGATGATCACGCGACGATCAACGACCGGTTCGACACGATCCAACTCGTGCGACGCGACAAGGACTGCACCGCCAGCGTCTGCCGCGTCGGTGATCAACGCGTCGACGATGTCGCGACCGTCTTGGTCGAGGCCTGCATGTGGCTCGTCGAGGAGCCAGAGCTCCGGGCGGCGTGCCGCGGCGACGGCGAGCGCAGTCCGGCGACGTTGCCCGGCACTCAGACGCGCGACCTGCACGTCGAAGAGCCGCCCATGGATTTGCATGCGGTCAGCAGCGGCGCGTTGCTGAGAGTCGTCAACCCCTGCGGCCTTGCCCCAGAAGCGAAGGTTCTCGCCGACGGTCAGGTCGTCGTAGAGCATTGACTGGTGGCCGACATAGCCAACGCTCGATCGCACCGACCGTCGATCGGTGCGAAGATCTCGGCCAAGCACGGTGGCCTCGCCGCGCTCGGGCCGAAGCAGCCCAGCGCACAGTCGAAGCAACGTCGATTTACCAGCGCCGTTCGGGCCTTGGAGTAGCACCGATTCACCGGGTTCAACGACGAGGGATGCGCCTGCGAGCGCGGGAAAACGGCCGAGTAAGACCACAACGTCTCCAAGTTCCACAGCAGGCACAGGAGAACGCTATCGCTGGACGCTCTTCGCTCGGTAACCAAAGCCCGTGATCGCAGGGGTTCTTGCGCAATTCTCACCCCTGTTTACGTAATTCTTCGACGGCGAAGATCAGAGTCGAACGAAACAGTCCGATACGTTCACCATCATGACCTCCCGAATCCTTGGCGGTATCGGCCGATTCTTCATCACGACCGGCATCGTCATTTTGCTTTTTGTTGCCTACCAGCTGTGGGGCACGGGCATTCAGGAGGCGTCGGCGCAGAGCGACCTCGGCTCGGACTTCGACGAGCTCCTCGAGTCGGTTCCCGAAACCTCATCGACCACGACCGCTCCGACAACGACCACCGAAGTCACCAATACGACGACGACCACCACGACGACTATCCCGGCCGCGGGCGGCACGATTCCGGTCATCGACACCGAGCTCGCCGAGAAGCTGTTCCGCGAAGGCGGCGAAGCCATCGCCCGAATCAACATCCCAACGATCGACGTGCAGAAAGTTGTCGTCCAAGGTGTCCAGGTCGAGGACTTGCGAAACGGCCCCGGGCACTACCGTGCGACCGTATTTCCCGGCCAAGAAGGCAACTCGGGTATCGCCGGTCATCGAACGACGTATGGTGCTCCGTTCAATCGGATCGATGAGCTCGTGCCGGGAGACGAGATCCGAGTCAAGACGGTGCAGGGCGATCACGTCTATCGGGTAATGGCCGCTGGCGACGCCTACTCGCCCGAGGCGATCGGCACGCTGTCGGACTTCCAGGTTCCTGCAGGAACCGAAGGTTTGGGGCACATCATTGTTGGCCCCGAGGCAACGTGGGTGCTTGGCGACTTTGGCGATAATCGCATCACCCTCACCGCATGCCATCCGAAGTATTCCGCCCGCGAGCGCATCATTGTTGCGGCCGAGCTGGTGTCGGCGCCTGTCGGAACTCCCGACGCTCCCGATTCCTATTCGACGGTTGATGAGATCGAACTCCCTACGGAGGAGTTGCTGAACGAGGCGACCGGCCAGGACTCCCCCGACGCACAGATCGTGAGCGCTCCCGCTTCCGACGAGCCGCCTACCGAAGACGAAGCATCGCCAACCACGGCGGCGATCGACGAAGTCAGCCTCGACGAAGGACTCAACGGTGACAAGAGTGCGTTGCGCCCGGCCCTTCTTTGGGGAGCGCTGGCGATTGTGGTCTATGTCTTCTTCAAAGAGCTCGCCCGCAGGTGGCGCTTCTGGCCATCGCTTGCGCTCGGCATCGTGCCGGTTGTGATCTTGATGGGGTTGTCGTTCGAGAAGCTCGACCGCTATCTCCCCGCTGGATAGGGCCGATGTGCTCAGCCCGGCTCAGCCGGGTTGAGGAAACTGTTCCCGGAACGTAAAGGCGCTCGCCGAAGGTCCGTTGTCGCGTAGCTCGATGAGCTTCGCCTTTGCCTCGGCCAATGACGGGATCGTTCCTGCTGGGATCCACCACAGCACGACGATCGGCCATTCGGGCATGGGGACGAACCATTCACGTCGCCGACGTAGGAACTCTTTGTGTTCGGTGCGATAGGTGTAGTTGTGCAGCGAATCGACGTCTTCCCAGATCGTGTAATTGAGCGCAATGTCGGGATCGTCAAAGATGCGTTCGTCCATCGAGTTTCCGCTGTCGGTCGAGTAGCGCCATACCCAGCCGGGCGAATCGTCGCCGAGGGTGTTGATGGGATCGAGGTTGTTGACGAAGTCCGCCATGCGTGGATCGTCCAGCGAGTACTTCGTCTTTGCGATGTTGAACTGTGCCAGGTGCCAACGGGAGTCGCTCATGCCACAACCCTAGGGTCGCTCGTGACTAGCACGACGCCTGGGGCGACAGCTACCGTTTCGTTGTGCCGCAGACGATCGCTCGACTTCTTCTCGCCATTGCCGTTGTCGTTTTTGCCGCGGCGTGCTCGTCTGCGGGCGCAGACGGCGAGAACGCCGACGACGGCGGAAACGATTCCACGTCGGAATCGGCTGTCGACGAGGCTGCCGGCGAGGTCGAGGCCGCACCAAATGTGCCTGGTGCGCCGTTGAACCCGTTCGACCTTCGCGCCGGTCAGTGCTTTAACGAGGGCAGTTGGTACGACGAAGTCCTCGAGCGACGAATCGACCTTACGGCTGCAGTGAGTTGTGACCAGCCGCATCAAAAGGAGATGTACCACGAGGCCGAGTTCCCTGCTCCGGCCGGTGCCCCGTTCCCGGGTGAGGCGAAGATGACCGAGTGGAGCACGCAAGTCTGTTACGACGCGTTTGTCGGCTTCGTTGGCGAGGAGTACGAGTTGTCTCAATATGAGCTCGACTTCCTCCAGCCCACACAAGCGACGTTCGAGCATGAGGTTGGACGTCATCGTCGAGTGACGTGTTTCTTGTTCGATCCGTCCGAGGAAATGGTCTCGGGAAGTGCGAAAAACACGGGCGTATAGCGCGCGGTTTTCTGGCCTCTTCATCACGGCCTGAGCTCGCTTCTCGCGCGGGTCGCGCGAGTATCCCCACTCAGCGCGCGAGCTTGACTAGCCTTAACGCCGTGCTTCTCACCATCTTTGCTTTCGGTATTGGTTGTGCGATCGGTCGACTTCGCGGCGGGAGTTGGGCAGGCATTAGCTCTGCACAGTTCCGACGTCCGGGTTTGCTGGTGCTCGGTCTCACGACGGTTTTTGTCCTCAATCTGATCGGACCTGCGTTCCCCTTGCTCTGGGCGATCGTGGGCACCCTCGCGTTTGCTGTCTTTGGGCTTCGCAACCTGCAGCTCTCGGGCATGATCATCATGCTGATCGGTTTGTTGATGAACACCGCTCCGCTGCTCTCCAATGGCGCGGTCCCTGTGTCGGAGCTCGCACTGATTTCTGTAGGCGAAGTTGACGAGTCTGGTCGGGCCCAGATCGACGGTCTACGTGAGTCGACCGATACCGCAACGGCGTTCGCCGCGTTTGGTGATGTCATTCCGGTGCCGGTCGTGAATTCCGTGGTGTCGATTGGCGACATCGTCATGCTTGTGGCCCTCGCCGACATTGCCACGAACTTGTTCCTTCGAGCTCGCCGTCGTGATGAACTCGACGATGCGGGCGTCACGTTCGCATCGGACGCAGATGTCGAGGTGGACCGCGATGGTGATGCGCGGCCAGCGATCTTGTCGCCGTTGAGCCTTGGCGTGTCGAGCCGTCCGGCGCACGCAGCCCATCGTCGCCCTCGCCGCAAGGCTGCTCCGAGTACGCATGTGCCGGCGCATGCAAAGCAGTCGGACTTCTTTGACCTCACCGATCCGGACACGGTCATCGTGCTCGATGGCGCTGACGGGTATGTCGAGTCGGGTGTGGCGAAGAGCAAGGTCCCCGATGTTGCTCCTCCAGTCGAGGAGATCATTCCGGGCAAGGTCGAGATGCCCAAGACCGAGATCATCCTCCCCGAGGAAGCCGACCAGCCAACGCCGGCACACGCCAAGGCAAAACCAAAGACCGCCACCCCAGCAGCACAACCAGATGAACCAGCTCCAGAGAGCCCAGCAGCACAATCGAATGAACCAGCTCAAGGGGAGCGAAGCTCGCGTAGCGACCTTGAAAGCAAAGTGGCGACGTCGACCGGCAGTGTCGACAACAAGAGGGAGCGAAGCTCGCGTAGCGACCAAGTTGGTAGACGAGGGACGTCGAGCGGAAGTCTCGACAATAAGGAAGAATTTGCGGACCGTCGGCCGATCATCGATCTGACCGTGTCGCCAACTGATGATCAGCTGCAAGAGTTCCTGCGTCGTCGGGCTGAAGCCGATGCAGCATTGTTGGCTCGGACTTCTCCAGGCCCTCGCCGGCGCCGGGGCCGCGCACCGCGTCGTTCTGCCGAAGTTGCCGATCTCGCGCGATAAACGGGCAGGCTTAGTGCGTGCCTGAAGAATCTGATGACCCGATCCTCGCGAAACGTGCGCGGATTCGCGTCCAAGCCACGTTGGGCCAGCGGGTTGGTTATGCGGCCTATGCCGTAGCCACCGTGTTGTTTTTCATTGGGCTCGCTACGTCTTTTTCGGATCCCCTTGTGTTCGCGATCGTGACCTTGATGATCGTTGGCAGTATCGTGCTGGCCATCGCTATTCAGGTGGGATATGCGATCCGGGGCGCCGAACGCCATGAAGAGGATTCCATCGCTATGCGACGGAGACGGTGAGGATATGACTGATCAAGGAGTGCGTCTGGGCGCAGCAGAGCGTCGGGTGCAACTGCTCGGTGCCGCACGCGAAACGTTTGGTGCGAACGGCTTCACCGCTACCTCGATGAACGACATTGCTGTTGCTGCCGGGGTGACAAAGCCGGTGTTGTATCAGCACTTCGAGTCGAAGCATCAGTTGTTTCTCGAGTTGCTGAATGAGACCGCCACGAAGTTGATCTCAGCGATCGATGCTGCGGTCGCTACTGCCACGACGGGGCGTGAGAAGATCGAGGGTGCGTTTAGCGCCTACGTGCATTTCTTCCAGGAGACTCCAACGAGCTACCAGGTGCTGTATGGCGAGGGTGTTCGCACCGAGCCGGAGTTCGCCGAAGCGCATCGGGCCGTGATCGATTCGTTTCACGATTTCACCGCCGAACACATCGATATCGACACGCTCGACCTCGACCACCGACTGCTCGCTGCTACCGCAATCGCAGGTCAGCTTGAGGCGGTTGTTGGGCATTGGCTCGACGCCGGGCAGGAACAAACGGTCGAGGACTTGTCGGGCTTGTTGTCGTCGATTGCGTGGCGAGGTCTTCGCGGCACGACCTGATCTTCGCCGCTAGGGTGTCGGCTTATGCACAAGATCAGCATTCAGTACTGCGTCAGTTGAGACTATTCGAGTCACGCCGTGAGCGCGACCGAAGACCTCTTGAAGACCTATCAGCACATCATTGGCGAGACGACGCTCATACACGGCGAGAAGGGCATCTTCGACGTGATCGTCGATGGTGACATGCTGTACTCGAAGTTCGAGACCGGCCGTCATGCCGAGTCGGGCGAGGTTCTCGAGTTGTTCCGCGAGAAGTACGGCGAAGGCGTTACGGAATACGGCAGTTAAGTCCGTCACAGGTTTGGTATCGCCGGTACCTTCACGCTTGTGGAAACAACCGTCGTGCTCGGGGTTCGCCGAATCGATCCGGCACATGAGGTAGATGAGTTCGTCGATGTGCTTCTTGTCGACGGACGGGTTGCCCGGCTTGGGCAACCTGGTGATGCTGCGTCATGGCCGGAGTTCGCTGATGCCCGAAACATCACATCGGAGATCTCGGCACCTACAAGCTCGCTGATCCTGTGCCCCGGCCTGATCGATATCCACACGCACTTCTATGGGTCGGTTGGCGTTCCAAACATCGATCAGATCGGCGTGCACGCTGGCGTACCAACCGTGGTCGATGCCGGCGGGGCGGGTGCGTCGTCGATCGACGATTTCGTTGCCCATCGCTCGTCACGCGTTGCTACGCGCACCCGGGCGTTCATGTCGATCGAAGCTGCTGGCATTACCGAGCACTCTCACGCTCACAGCACCAGCCGCACCACTGCGCAGATGCAGACCGCATCGCTCGATAACTTCCTCGGCGCTATCGAACGCCATGCAGAGCACGTGGTTGGCCTCAAGGTTTGGGCATCGGTTCGCGCCGGCGTCAGCTGGGTAGATCACGCAACAAACCTCAGCGAGCTCATCCAACGACCGTTGCTTGTGCACGTTGGCGAGATCGATCCAACGACGTCGGCACAGCCGATCTCGGGCGAGGTCCTCGACCGTCTGCAAGGCGGCGACATCGTCACGCACTGCTTTACCGGCCTTCCAGGGGCGCTGATCGATAGCGAGCATCGAATCCTCCCCGAGGTCCATGCTGCGCGAGGGCGTGGCGTCCAATTTGACGCGGCACCTGGGCTGGTCAACCTCCGGTTTGACCGGGCTACGGCTGCAATGGAACAAGGGTGGCTTCCCGACATCATCTCGAGCGATTCGCATCGGTTCGCACTCGATCGACAAGGCGCACGGTCAGTCGTCGACGTCATGAACACGTTCCTTGCTCTTGGGCTGAGCCTGCGCGCCACGATCGAACGTGCGAGTGTCAGGCCGGCCGACCTCGTTAGCACCCCGACCGGACGCCCGACCGTGGGTGAGCCAGCAACACTGTCGCTGTTGCGTCTTCACAACACACCGCGAATCTGCAGCGATGGGGTTGAAACGATCTCGACGAACGAATGGCTCGAACCCGTTGGCTGCTTCCTCGACGGCACGTGGTTTGCAGCAACGCAAACGTCGCCATCACCAAGCACACCGATCGACGGTCTCACGCCGGACGTGCGCATGTACCTTCAAGCGCTTACGAACGAGCTCACCCACTTACGCGAGCACGACAGCCGATGGCGAGGCGCCGAGCTTCACCAGCTGGTTCATCGGGCGCGTATCGACTGCGGCATCCCGATCGTGGCTGGGCTCGACGCCTTCTACCAAGCAATGACCGGTGAGGGGACGGGCCCCGCTGCGGGCTGGTTGCTCGAAGAGCTCGGCCCGGCCGACAGCGTCGACCGTCTCACCAAGGTTCTCGCCGGAGCACCGAACCCGGCCGACTGAGCGCAGCGGAGCTACTGTTAGGTCAGATATTCTCCTCGCAAAGGGCCTGAAGTGACACTCGCGGAATCCGCACCGATACAAGAAGCCGACCTCCACATCGGGGCTCCGCTTCATGCGTTTCTCACCGAGGAGGCGCTTCCTGGGAGCGGTGTCGACCCCGACCACTTCTTTGCCAGGCTCTCCGAGCTCCTGCACGATTTCGGCGCCCGTAACGCCGAGTTCCTCGAGGTCCGCGAGACGATCCAGGCGGCAATCGACCGCTGGCACCGCGAACGTTCGGGGCAGCCACACGATGCTGATGCGTATCGACCCTTCCTCGAAGAGCTCGGTTATCTCGTGCCGCAGGGCCCTGCGTTCGAGATCGGCACGACGAACGTCGATCCCGAGATTGCGCTCGTGCCCGGGCCACAGCTTGTGGTGCCAATCATGAACGCCCGATATGCCATCAACGCTGCGAACGCCCGGTGGGGCAGCCTGTACGACGCGGTGTACGGCACCGACGTTCTCGGCGACAGCCCGACACCGGGCCCGTACGATCCGGCCCGCGGCGATCGGGTGATTGCTTTTGCTCGGGCCTATCTCGATGACGTCGCCCCGCTCGCTAGCGGTTCACACGTCGGCTCGACCAGCTACGCCGTCGTTGACGGCGCCGTGGTTGTTACTACTGCCGATGGCTCAACGACTGGCTTGGCTAACCCCGCGCAGTTCGCGGCGTTCGACGGGTCGGCCGACGCTCCGACCGCACTTCTTCTTCGCCAGAACGGCCTGGGTATCGACTTGCGCTTCGACGCCGATCATCCTGTTGGCTCCGCCGATGCTGCACACATGAGCGACATCATCCTCGAGAGCGCAATGACGGCAATCATGGACTGCGAAGACTCCGTTGCCGCCGTCGATGCCGAAGACAAGGCATTGGCGTACCACAACTGGCTTGGCCTGATGTCAGGCACGCTCACCGAAGAGGTTCAGAAAGGCGATTCGTCATTCACCCGAAGCTTGGCCGCTGACCGTACCTACACCGGCGCCGACGGCGAACCCGTTCTGCTGCCTGGGCGTGCCGTCATGCTCGTGCGGAACGTGGGCCATCTCATGACGACGCCGGCTGTGCTTGATCGCAACGGCAACGAGGTCTACGAAGGGCTTCTGGATGCAATGGTGACGACGTTGTGCGCCATGCACGACCTGCAGCGAACCGATGCGTCGAACAGCCGCTCGGGTTCGGTGTATGTGGTGAAGCCCAAGATGCATGGCCCGGACGAAGTGGCCTTCACCAACGAGATTTTCGGCTTCGTCGAAGAAACCCTTGGCCTTCCAGCGAACACGGTGAAGCTCGGCATTATGGACGAGGAGCGGCGCACGACCGTCAACCTTGCCGAGTGCATCCGAGCGGCCAAGGACCGGGTCGCCTTCATCAACACCGGCTTCCTCGACCGCACCGGCGACGAGATTCACACCTCCATGCAAGCCGGCCCGATGGTGCCAAAGAGCGAGATGAAGGCCCAGCCGTGGATCTCGGCATACGAAGACTGGAACGTCGACGTTGGTTTGGCGTGCGGGCTTCGCGGTAAGGCCCAGATCGGCAAGGGCATGTGGGCGGCGCCTGACCTGATGGCCAACATGCTCGAACAGAAAATCGGGCATCCGCAGTCCGGTGCGAATTGCGCCTGGGTTCCCTCCCCCACCGCGGCAACGCTGCACGCCACCCACTATCACCGGGTCGACGTACTTGCGGTTCAAGAGGGCCTCGCCGGATCTGCTCGGGCGTCGCTCGACGACATCTTGACGATTCCGACCGCACCAATCGACACCGACTGGAGTGCGGTTGCGGTGCAACGTGAACTCGACAACAACGCGCAGGGCATCCTCGGTTACGTCGTGCGTTGGGTCGATGCGGGCGTTGGCTGCTCCAAGGTTCCTGACATCAACGACGTCGGCCTCATGGAAGACCGGGCAACGTGCCGAATCTCCTCGCAACATATGGCGAACTGGCTACATCACGGGATCGTGAGCACGGATCAGGTCGAAGAGACGTTTGAACGCATGGCCGTCACGGTCGATGCGCAGAACGCCGGAGATCCGACGTACGTGCCGATGGCGCCGGGCTATGACGGCCATGCGTTTCGCGCCGCGAAGGCCCTCGTGCTCTCGGGCGTCGAGCAACCGTCTGGCTACACCGAACCGTTGTTGCACGCCCACCGTCGCGAGCTGAAGGGCAGCTAACCATGTCGATTCTCCGACGAGCTAGCCAGATAGCCCGCGGAGCAAAAAGCGACGCGCCGGCCGATCCGCTCCTTGCGGCTCTGCAGGCCGCACTCGACCCAGACCGGGTCAAGATCGACGACGCTCATCGTTCACTACTGGGCAAGGATGCCTCCGTCTTCGAGGGCGGGAACGCGGGGCCGATCTGTTATCCGTCCACCACTGCCGAGGTGGCTGAGATCGTCACGATCGCCGCACAGTTCGATCGAGCCGTCGTACCTCGCGGCGCCGGCACCGGACTGGCGGGTGGGGCAATTCCCCTCGGCGCACCGGTCGTTGTTGCGGTCACGAAGATGAACCGCATCCTCGAGATCGACGAAGCCAACGGGGTTGCCTGGGTCGAACCTGGGGTAGTCAACCTCGACCTCACGCGCCACCTCACGCCACTGGGCTATCACTTCGCCCCCGACCCATCGAGCCAGCAGGTCTGCACGATCGGCGGCAACGTCGCCAATAACTCGGGTGGACCGCACTGTTTGGCCTACGGTGTCACGAACGCCCACATCCTCGCCATCGAAGTCGTGACCCCAGCTGGCGACATCGTCATGCTCGGTGGGATCGACCCTGAACCGTCGGGCTACGACCTTCGAGGCGTCTTTGTCGGCAGCGAGGGCACCCTCGGCATCGCCACCAAGGTGGCCGTGAAGCTGACCAAGAACCGTCCCGCCGTTCGGACGCTGCTGTTGTCGTTCAGCTCGGTTCGAGACGCCGCGAACACGGTCTCTGGCGTTATCGCTGCTGGCATCGTGCCCGCAGCGATGGAGGTCATGGATCAGGCGATCACCCAGGCAGTAGAGAACTATGTGGGTGCCGGTTACCCACGTGATGCAGCCGCGGTGCTGCTCGCCGAAGTAGATGGGCCCGCTGATGGCATCGACATCGACGCAAACCGTATTCGCGAGATCGGGCTCGCTAACCATGCCACCGAGGTTCGCCTTGCCACCGACGATGCGGAACGAACCCTGCTGTGGAAAGGGCGCAAGACCGCGTTCGGCGCTGTGGCACAGATCGCACCGAACTATTACCTCCACGACACCGTGGTCCCTCGTTCCCAGCTGGCCGATGTGCTTGACAAGATCTACGCGATCGCCGACGCTCACGACCTGTTGATCATGAACGTGTTCCACGCTGGCGACGGCAACCTGCATCCTCTTATCGTGTTCGACGGCCGCGAAGACGGTGTTCTCGACCGGGTGCATGCTGCTGGTGCCGAGATCATCGAAGCATCACTCGCCGCCGGCGGTGTCTTGTCTGGCGAGCATGGGATTGGCGTCGAGAAGCAGGGATACATGGAGCTGTTGTTCTCCGAGATCGATCTCGACCATCAGAACCGACTTCGCCGGGCATTCGACCCGGTCTGCCGAGCGAACCCCGGCAAAGTCCTACCGTCGGGCCATAGCTGCGCCGACATTCAACAGCTCCGTTCAGTTCCTGCGGGGCTGTGGGGATGACCGCGCGCCTCTACTCCACCGACCCGGTGCTTGACGCGTTCGCCGACGATGTCGGCAGCGACGACCCCATTGCAATCGTTGGGGGTCAGACCCGCTGGGAGACGGGCGGAGAGCTCGCTGCCGGAACTCGCACGATCGCTGCACCGATAGGCATCGTCGACTACATCCCCGAAGAGATGATCGTCACCGTTCGGGCCGGAACTACAGTGGCCGAACTCCACGCTGAACTCGAGTCGAAAGGGCAATGGACCGCTTTGCCCGAACGAGGCGGAACGGTAGGAGGGGCCATTGCCGTGGGCGAGAACGACTTCCGTCGACCGGCTCGGGGCGACATTCGCAGCGCGGTACTCCAGGTGCGATACATCAGCTCGGACGGGCAGATCGTGACCGGCGGAGGACCGACCGTGAAGAACGTGTCGGGGTTCGACGTTCCTCGGCTCGTTACGGGTTCGCTTGGAACGCTGGGGTGCATTGCTGAGGTGCTGTTGCGAACGAACCCCATTCCAAGCCGTCGCCAATGGTTCGAGTCCACCGATGTTGACCCCTTTGCCTTGCACGAGCTGCTCCTCGCCCCTGGGCCGATTCTGTGGGACGGGGCCACTACTCGCGTGATGCTCCATGGCCACGAGGTAGACGTCGACGCTGATGCTGCGCGGATCAACGTACTCGGTTCGTTCGCCGAAATCGAGGCCCCGCCAGCTCCGTCCGGGCACCGATGGTCGCTTCCGCCCGCCGACCTCCGCTCGTTGCCGTCAAACGGCATGGGCACCTTCGTTGCCGAGATCGGCGTCGGCATCGTGCACGCCGAGCACCCGCAACCCAGCCGTCCCCTCAGCCCTGCTGTCCAACTCATTCACGAGCGGATGAAGGCCGAGTTCGACCCAACAGGCCGATTGAACCCTGGTCGACAGGTAGGAGCGCACTAGTGGATCTTCGCCTCGATGCAGACGATCTCAATTCGTGTGTGCAGTGCGGGCTATGTCTCCCCCACTGCCCCACGTTTCGCGTCACGGGCGATGAGGCAATGTCACCGCGCGGCCGCATTCACCTCATGCGTGAGGTGCAGGACAACAACGCCCCGCTCACTCCTGAGATTCTCGACTCGTTCGAAACCTGCGTGCAGTGCCGTGGCTGCGAGCCTGCGTGTCCGTCGTCGGTTCCGTACGGACACCTCATGGAGCAGACTCGTGAGTCGCTCGCCGATGTCGGAGAGATGACCCCACTGTGGCAACGGGCGATGCTTGCGCCGCTGTCGACCCCGGTCGCGTTGAAGGCGGGGTCGTCGCTGCTCGGCGTTGCGAACAAGTTGAACCTCGTCCCGAAGCGACTCGGTCTTCCCGCCGAGGTTCCGGTCCGCCAGCAGCCCCTCGACTCCACTGGCACCGACGTGTATTTCTTCACCGGCTGTGTCATGGACGCATGGCAGCGAGACGTTCATCGGGCAGGCATGCGTGTGCTGCAGGCGGCCGGAATCGGCGCCACCCCAACCAACGAGCTCGCACCGTGTTGTGGCGCACTGCAGGCCCATGCCGGCTTGACGAACCAGACGAGAGATCTGGCCGAGCAGATGATGCTGAACCTGCGTGGTGACCGCCCCATTCTGGTCGACTCAGCCGGGTGCGGCGCTGCAATGAAGGACTATGGGCATCTTCTGGGCACGCCGACAGCTGAAGCGTTCAGTGCCAGAGTGTTCGACATTCAGGAGTTCCTTGCCGACCACGTGAGGTCGCTGCCAACGGTCGAGCCGCTCGACCTACGTGTTGCGGTGCAAGATCCGTGCCATCTGCGTCATGTTCAACGTGTGCATCTCGCGACCCGAACCGTGCTTCGCCCGTTCGTCCGGGAGCTCGTCGAGCTGGAGGACGACGGCCTGTGCTGCGGAGCCGGGGGCGCCTACTCGGTCCTGCAACCCGAACTCGCAGGCCAGATCCGTGACCGCAAAGTCGACGTCATCAATGGGGTCAGACCCGACATCGTCGCATCCGCAAACCCCGGCTGTTCAATGCATCTCGGCAACGCAGGCGTGGAAACGCTTCACCCGATGCAACTAATCGACAGAGCCCTAACCAGCTAGTGGGGTCAGACCCCCATTATTCGCCCAGATTGGATCAGCTTCGGAAACAATGGGGTCAGACCCCCCCATATCGCTACTCGGCGGTGGTGCCCACCGGACGTAGATAGTTGCCAGACGACCAGCCCGTGAGGCCGTTGTGGGTCACCTCGATCCATGAGCCGTCGGTTCGGCCGGTTCCAACAACCTCGCTACCCCGGGGTGCTCCAGTTACGAGCGCACCCTTGGCGTTCGCCGACGCTCGGATGTTCACACCGACGACATCGCCGTAGACCTCGTAGACGACGAACGTCTCCTCGATCTCATCTGGCCTAATGACGACCGGTTCTGACGTCCCCTCACCAAAGACCAAACGGCGGTTACTAACCCAGCCTTCGAGGCTTCCATAGACGACGTAGACCCATTCACCCGTTTGATCACCCGTCGCGAGTACCTCTTCACCATCGGAAAGGGTCGTGAGCTCCTCATAAGACGAACCGGGCCCTGATCGCAGCGATGTGTCGACTCCATTCGTGTCCACGCTCATGCGGAGGAAGTTGCCGTTCGCAAGCGCATCGGAGAACGCAATGGCCTCGGGCGTGTTCGTTGCGTCCGTGTTGTCGTCGGCCGGAACTGTCGTGCTCGACTGCGCAGCGTTGCGATCCTCCAATTGTTCATTGAGCGGACGATTCGTGATCGAAACCGGGGAACCAAGCCCACAACCACTTAGAACGAAGGTGCCGCCGAGACACATTGCTACGCATTGCCAAAACCGGGGGGAGAACATGTGGGTCAATCGGCCTATGCGCAGACGTCTTGAGCCGACGAAGTATAGATATGGGCTTTCGCGGACCAAAAGTTGTCGAAAAGGGTATGTTCACCTCGCCGGAGCTAGGTGTCGACACTCCCTACGAGCTAATCGTCGACTCTTCCATGCCCGATGGGCTTGCTGTCCGATGTGTCGAGAGCAAGCAAAAGTACGGCACCGAGGTGCTCGCCGCTCCAACGATCGCCCAGGTCAATCAGCAGCACAATGCCTTCGTTCGAGAGCTCTCTGCGTGGCTCGTTGCTAACGGCGCTGCGCAAGAGCGCCAGGCAGCTGCGGTCCAAGAGGTTCGTCGGCTCACTGGACTTGACTACACCTCAGATGACCTCACCAATGACGTGATGTGGATTCGAAAGACGGAGATCAGTCATCGCTTACCAATCTTGTCGCAACATCTCGACGATGGCCGCAAGATCGGTCTGCTTCGACTCGCTGCTGCTGTGGCAGCTTCGAGCACCCTCGGTGAGTCGGACGCTCAGTTCATCGAACGGCTAGGCGCTGGGCTCGGATTCGATGAAGACACGGTGATGCAGGTCGTGCTGAACGCGATGAACGGTCAAGGAAACGCTGCCGCTTAGGCACTACTGACCGTTCTCTTTGAATCTGACGGCTATCGTGGGACGCCTGCCCGGGTGGCGGAACTGGTAGACGCGGGGGGCTTAAACCCCCCTGATCCGCAAGGGTCGTGCGGGTTCAAGTCCCGCCCCGGGCACCTTTTTTCGACATAGGCCGCAACCTAACTGTCACCAACCATGGGGGCAGACCCCGCCCCAATCCGGGGCATAGCCTCGAAATCGTTTGATTTTTCAGGGGCTACGCAAGCCTGATGGGCAACTTTCTGAGATTTCTACTTCAGAATCTTTGTTACATTTCCGTTACAGCGGTCGATGAGAGACTCCATGAAGGTCGTTATTCGCTCGCCGTTCGGAATCGCTGCGCTGTGCATTGCTCTTGTCATCGTTGGGATCGTTCTCACGCGGCCAGCTCCCGACAAGGTGGAAACGAGTCGGACGGTTAACGAGCCAGCAAGTGAACTCTCAACAACCTCGCTACTGGCCGCAGATCCACCAATTGACGCTGGCGACGGCGAGCTCCCCGAAGCACCGGCGGCTCTTGGACTCGTTGCTCCCGACAGCCAATCGCCTCGAGATCTCCGCGCACCTGCCCGCCCAGAATTCGGGGGTCAGACCGGCAACTCCAGCACTGCGGGAACCGAATCATCGAGCAACGCCGTCAACATTGACGAACTCTGGGATGATTCGACAGCCCGCCAAGCGCCGTCCACGACATCGCCGATTCGGGCACCCGAATCGACGACCACAACAATTGGGGGTCAGACCCCCGAATTTGCAACGAACGAATCGCCGACGAGCACGACATCTTCGACGAAGCCTGCGCCTGAGCCCAAGGTCACCGCTGCACCTGCTTCGTCGACGGCTGCGCCAACCACTACGACCGCACCATCAACAACTACCGACACAACGTCACCCCCGACAACTACGGCGCCAACGACCTCCACCACGGCCGCCCCGACGACGACAATCGCGCCAACGACAGCTGCTCCAACCCCAAAGCCCGTAGGCACCAAGGGTCGTGCTGGCTACATCGCTCCGTCAGCTCCCACCTACATTCCGGTATACGACACTGCATGGCAGATGCTGGTTCGGTCGACGCCCGCCCAAGCGGACAACTACTTCGCAGCCCTGAAAGCGAATGGATTCACCGGCACGTGGTCGGGGATCATCCACCACGCGCCAGCTACGTACAACTTGAACTTTGCTGGCGGCGGGCAAGTTGGCAGCATGCAGAACGGCAACCTTGTGCTGAACGACGCGTACGTCGCTCACGTCCGTTCAATTCTCAACGCCGCCGACCGGCATGGGATGAAGGTCGGCCTGGTTGCTGCGTGGCAGAACTTGTACCTGCCTGGAGGCGGTGCCGACAAGGGCGTTGGGTCAAGTGACGCTGTCCGGGGGACGATCACTACTGCGAATGCCTACGCCTATGGCCGCCATATTGCCGAGAAGTTTGGCGACCATCCGGCTGTCAGCATGTGGGTTTTTGGCGGAGATGCCGGAACGAATAACACCAACGCCAACAAGGCTGTCTGGCGCGAGATGGCGCGAGGTGTTCGCGATGCCGGAAATGGCCTTTCGATTACGTACCACACGCCTACGAGCGAGTTCGACCAACTGAACTATGCCGGCGAGCCGTGGCTTGACTTTATTGCGCCAGAAACCGGCCACGCTCAAGATGCTGCGACAACCGAGAGCGAGTTGCGGTCGGTCAAGAGCGCCTATGGGCTCCCGGTGTGGCAGGGCGAGCCCCGCTATTTCAACATCAACTTCGACTGGGTGAACAGCGCATTCCGCAATCCGGGTGTCAACGAAGTTCGCTCCGACGCTCAAGCAGCAGAGAACGCTGGCGTAAGCGGCTACGTCTACGGCGACGCTGGGCGGTGGACCTGGTGCGCCGGGTATGGCGATTCCACGCCCTGCAGCCCCAACAACGTCGCTGGGAGCTTCGGAGCCGGAGAGGCGGCCGTGATCGAGGTGTTCACGGGTTAACCGCTCGAGAAATACAGCCGGGCGCCAGTGTGTCCGACGTCATAGGTTGCGAGTGGCTAGCATGTTGCTACATGCCCGTATTGCTTCTCAACGCTTCCTACGAGCCGCTTCGGCTAATCAGCTGGCAGCGGGCGATCTGCCTCCAGCTTGCTGAGCGGGCCGACCTGGTTGAAGAGGTCGCTGAGAAATCGCTTCATACGAGCGGCGGAACACAGTTTCCGTTTCCAGCGGTCGTACGCCTACGAGAGATGGTTGTGGTGCCTTTTCGCCGGGGCAGCGCACCGATTACTCGCCGAGGGCTCGCTCATCGCGACCAGGGCGAGTGCCAAAAGGCAGGGTGCGATAAGCGTGGAGCCACCATGGACCACCTCCTCCCCCGTTCTCGGGGCGGCAAGCACGAGTGGCACAACGTCGTGTTGATGTGTGCTGCTCACAACAACGCCAAGGGCGCTCGGACGCTCGAGGAGATCGGGTGGACGTTGAAAAAGACGCCGATAGCCCCACAGTCGGGGGGCCTGTATCTCGATCGGTCTCAGATCCTTCCCCAGTGGAGGCCTTGGCTCGGACGCTACGACGAGGACCTCCAGCGCCAAGCCTCCTAACGAGCGGGGCCAAATGAATGGGGTCAGACCCCGTCTTCGGTGGGGTCAGACCCCTGAAAACGCCGAACGGCGACCCCTTTGCGGAGTCGCCGTTGTCGACGTGATTGCATAGTTTTCGCTAGCCGACTGGGGCTGTTACGCCTCCACGCGGCGTCCTACGGCACGGGTTGCAAAGCCGAGCATCAGCATTGCGACACCGAGCATCGAGATCATCAATGAGGTGCTTGGGCCGGTTAGCGCAAGAGTTGGAGCAGCAGTGGCGCCAGTGGTTGCCGTGGTGGCTGCAGTTCCCGTTGTTGTATTGTTCGTGGCAGCAGCGGCCGCAACGACAGAGGAAGCATCGCACGGATCGCTACCGGCAGCCGTTTCGTCGGCATCGGTGTGCCCGTCAGCGTCGGAATCGGCGGTCGCTGCGTCGTAGTTCGCTACCCAATCGCCGCAAACCGACGTCGGCGTGCTTGCTGGGTCGCACTCGTCGGTGCCTGCCCGGACTTCGATGCCGTCATCGACACCGTCGCCATCGCTATCGAGGGCGGTTGCCCCATCGAATGGTCCACCGGTGCAGCCAGCGCTCTGTGCGCCTGCAGCGGTGATCGAGAGGGATCCAACAGCCAGTACGGCGACTGCCAAAGCAGCCATCAGACGAATGGCAAAGTGAATGGTCAGTGCGTTTCCGCGTGACGTGGTCATGTCTCTTCTCCTAGAAGTTGTTCCTTCTTCCTTCGGCGAGAACCAACGAAATTGAAGAAAAGGTGTTACAAAATCCGACACAGAGGCTGGGGTCAGACCCCGTTGAAGCGACTCACGCTGGGACAGCAATCACCACAACGTTGTCGTCATAGCTTGCGAGACCCGGGTTGAACGAACCACCGCATGTAATAAGCACAATTCGTTCCTCCGATGACTCAGAAAAGAGGTCGTCGATGGGAAGTTCGAGCTTGTTGTACTGATCAACCGAGGTGACCCGATACGTCAGCTGCTCGCCATCGATACCGACAACAACCTCGTCGCCGATTTTGGTTTCGGCAAGGTTAGAGAACACGCCATTTCGGCCGTTGTATGCAATGTGGGCTGCCAACACGGTCGATCCAACCCCACCGTCGACCCCGGCACCGAACTGGTACCAGCCAACATCGCTTGCGCCAGGCACTTCAAGTTCCCCGTTTGGCTCCAATCCAACCGGTAGAACCTGAGCTCTAGCCTTGCCGAGACTTGGAAGTTCGAGCGTGGCAGGCGGACGCCCAATCGGGTCGCCCAGCCCGTCAAGCACACGCTCGGGGAAAGCGCTCGGAAGTTCAACAATGCCGTCAGCGAGCTCAGAAAGCGGGAGGCTGTGCGGGGTGTCGCCATCTCCACCATCAGCTTCCGGCGTAGAAGTGCCATTATCGGCGATTGTGGTTGAGGGGCTTGTGGTTGGTTCTTCAGCGAGAACTGAACCGGTTACTGGGGGTTGTTCAGCAACAAGCTCGGCACTTGCCTCGGTCTGACCCCCGCTGCATGCAGCGAGGGCCAGCCCGAGAACGAAGAGCGAGACGCTACGGAAGCGGCTCTGAGAAATCACCGTCGACTAGGCCTTTACGAACTGACGACGAGCGGTGAGTGCGCCGAATGCAGCGATGCCAGCTACAAGGGCGGCGAGCGGAGTGCTCGAGCCGTTGTCGACTGGGCTGTTGCCGGTGTTGACGACGTTTGGAACTGCGCCGAGGCCGGTGATGGCTTCGGTGAGAACCGAGAGGTTGTCAGCATCGAGCGAGCCGACTGCGTAGACGACGAGCGAGGTGCCTTCAGCGATTGGAAGATCGGCTGGGCCAATGACTACTGGCTCGGTCTCGCCGGTTGGGACAACAGAAGCTGAGATGGTTCCAGCTGGGAGGTCGGCAGAGCCCTCAGCACCGTTTGGCACGTTGGTGAATGCAGCGTTGCCGTTAGCAAGAATGTCAACGTTTGGAGCTGCTGCTGCGTGGCGAACCACCAGGCGGCCGCTGCCTGCGGCAATGGTTGACGTGTCGTTCTCGAAGACACTGACCGTTGGAGCGCCATCGGCATCGAGGTGAGCAATTGCGGTGAAGTTGCCGCTAGCTGGGACGTCGAAGTCGCCAACATCGATTGCGACCGTGTCGGTTCCGGCGACGAGCACCTGAAGGTCTTCAAGGGTCTGACCGGCGAATCCGGAGAGGTCTTGAGTGTCACCAAAGCTGAATCCCGGGATGACTACCGAGCCGCCAGCAGCGACATCAACGTCAGTGTCGGGGATGCCGTGAATCAGATGGACTCGGGCATCCTCTTGTGCGCCTGCAGCGGTTGCTGGCACAAGTACGGCAGCAAACACTGCCAGGAGGATAAGCAGATGCTTCTTCATTGGGGGAACTCCATTTCGTAGGGTGTTGTGTGTTCCTACGAAGAGCAGTCGTCTCCCGGATGCGAAGGATTTAGCACTAAATGGCCAAATACCTCGATCAGCATTGAGAAATCAGGGATTTCTGCACCAGATCTTTTTCTTCAGCGCATTGAGTTTGGCTACTCAGCCGCCTCTTTTTCGATCGCTAGTCGCTCGGCTCCGATGGTGGTGTCGTCTCCGTGGCCGGTGTGCACCGTGGTGTCATCGTCCAGTGGTAACAGCCTCGCCGAAATCGATCCAACGAGAAGTTCCCGGCTAGAAAACGACCGTCCTGTAGCGCCTGGTCCGCCATTAAACAGCGTGTCCCCTGAGAAGACCGTGCGAAGTTCTGGAACGTGGAAACAGCACCCGCCTGGCGAATGACCCGGGGTGTGTAGCACCTGAAATTCTGATCCTGCGACAGTGATCTTCTGCCCATCTGTCAGCGGAGCATCAATTCGACGATCGGGATGGACGACGTCCCACAGCATGCCGTCATCGCCGTGCATCCAAATCGGAGCGTTTGTTTCTGTCGCCAGCTCGACAGCGGCGTTGATGTGATCATTGTGGCCATGCGTGCAGATGATCGCCTTTACGGTGCGCCCTCCGACGCCATCGAGAATGGGTCGATGATCGTGGGCGGCATCAAAGATGACGACCTCGCGATCGTCACCAAGTAGCCAAATATTGTTGTCGACTTCGAAATCCTCGCCGTCCAGGCTGAAGATGCCGCTCGTGACGACCTGATCGATTCGAAGGCTCACAGGACAACCACCGAACGCAGAACTTCGCCACGTTCCATCTTGTGAAACGCTTCCTCCACGCCGTCGATGCCGATGGTCTCGGACACGAATCCGTCGAGATTCAACCGTCCCTGCTGGTAGAGGTCGATGAGCATGGGAAAGTCGCGGCTCGGCAGGCAGTCGCCGTACCACGACGACTTCAGAGAGCCTCCACGACCAAAGACTTCGATGAGTGGGAGTTCGATTTTCATCTCCGGATTCGGAACACCAACGAGAACCACAGTTCCTGCCAAATCCCGAGCGTAGAACGCCTGCTCGTAGGTGATTGGAAGGCCAACGGCCTCAATGGCGACGTCAACGCCGTTTCCGCCAGTCAGTTCACGGATTTTCTCGATCGGGTCCTCGTTCGACGAGTTGACCGTGTGAGTTGCCCCAAACTCCTTGGCCCATTCGAGCTTCGTATCGTCGAGGTCGACGGCAATTATCGTGCTTGCGCCAGCGATTCGGGCGCCTTCGATCGCTGCATCGCCGACTCCACCACAGCCAAACACGGCGACTGAGTCACCACGCTGGACGTTGCCGGTGTTGAGCGCAGCTCCGATTCCGGCCATGACGCCGCAACCGATCAGACCAGCAACCTCTGGCTTGACGTTCGGGTCGACCTTGGTTGCCTGTCCGGCGTGGACCAGTGTCTTCTCGGCGAAAGCACCAATGCCAAGCGCTGGTGAGAGCTCGACTCCATCGAGCGTCATTTTTTGGGTTGCATTGTGCGTGTTGAAACAAATCTGGGGGTTACCTCGCTTGCACGACCGGCATTCGCCGCATACGGCACGCCAGTTCAGGATGACAAAGTCGCCCACGGCGATGTCGGTGACTCCTTCGCCGACAGCCTCGACGATGCCCGAAGCTTCATGTCCGAGCAGGAAGGGAAACTCGTCGTTGATTGCCCCTTCGCGGTAGTGCAGGTCGGTATGGCAGACACCACATGCTTTGACGTCGATGAGAGCCTCGCCCGGCCCTGGGTCCGGAACATCAATCTCGACTAGCTCAACCGGAGCACCCTTCGATCGCGCAATTACCGCCTTCACCTTGTGAGCCATCATTCCCCCATGTCGTAGTTCAGATGCGCATCGTAGCGCCTCCCACTGGCACGGTTGAACACGCGTGGCCGTGGGGTCAGACCCCCCGCAGAGCAATCTTGGGGTCAGACCCCAAATACCCGCCGGGTTGGCCGTCGATGCCCTATGCGAGATACCGTTGGCTCCACATCAGCAATGGTGTTCTCGGCGTTCCCGCCCTTCTCGACGTGGCTCGACACGTCCTTCCGTCGAACCGGTGCATGACACCAAAGGAACGTCCAATGGCGCGAAAACCGCGCATTGATCCCCCGGGATCATGGCACCACGTTATGAACCGTGGGGCCGGCCGCCAAGACACATTCATTGACGATTACGACCTCGAGTCGTTTATCTCCATCCTCGTAGCAGCAACGATCAAGTTCGGAATCGAGATCCATGCGTATTGCCTGATGCCCAACCACTACCATCTGCTGGTCAGATCTCCCGATGGCCAACTAAGTCGGGCGATGAAGTTCATTGGCCAGAGCTATACGCAGTCCTTCAATTATCGACACGACCGCGATGGCGCTCTCTTTCGCGGCCGGTTCCACAGCACCATCGTCGACAGCGATAACTACTTGGACACCGTTGCTCGCTACATCCACCGAAATCCGATCCTCGACTGGATGGAGGACGATTCAATCCTTGACACGTTCAAATGGTCAAGTCTCGCCGTGTACGAGGGACGACGACCGAAGCCTGACTGGTTAACAACACACGAGGTATTGCGAACGTTCGCGACGGACAAGGCGTATGCCAACTTTGTGCGAGACACGACTGAAGATGATCTTCCCGATGACGTGAGCCAGGCAAGAACCCTCTTTAGCAATCCGTTTCGAATCGGGATTGTGCTCGGAGACTCTACGTTCTTGGCGTCACTGGTCGAGTTAGCTGGGTCGACGGCCGAGAGATTCCGACCTTGGATACAGGCACCAATCCCTGACAGACGAAGACCTACCCCGGTACTCGGCTAGCCGGGCGACAACAAAGGCACACCTCCTGCTCCGTCGATCTAGCAATCGGTGGGCGACAATTGAGATTCGGACACGTTCTCGGTCGACCGCGCTCAAACCGAAGACCCACGAGCGTAAGGCATCAGGCGAGCCGCGAAGTCCACCGTGCATCGCAACGGGGTCTGACCCACGGCCAATCGCGCGGTGGGTCTGACCCCAGCTTGTCGGTCTGGTGGGGTCTGACCCCGGGGTTAGACGTCGAGGTAGCGGGAGACAGCGAGGATGGAGCCGACAGTGGCTACTGCGGTACCGATCGCGAGAGCGGTGAGCGAGATAAAGAGGAATTCGCTGTCGGTGACGCGGAAACCTTCGAGCAGTTTGAGGCTGTCGGATTCGGAGAAGTCTTCGATTACGTAGCGGCGGGCCACTGCCATCAATGGAAGCGACAGGAGCGCACCGATGACGCCCTGTAGCGGGCCTTCGATCATGAACGGTATTCGGATGAACCAGTTCGACGCCCCCACCAGCTTCATGATCTCGATCTCGTTGCGTCGCGAGGAGATCGCGATACTCAACGTCGTCAGAATCACGATCGCTGACGCGACCAACAGCAAGACGCCAACCCACAACATGACCTGACTGATCTTCTCGGCGTTCGTTTGAATCTCGCGAATAACCTCGGTGGCGAACACCACGGTTCTCACCCCGGGCTTCGTCTCAAACGTTGAGCCGAGAGCTTCGACAGCGCCGGCGTCGACGTCGGTCGGGCGGATTCGGAAGCTCGGCGGCATCGTCTCGACCGAGATCGTGTCGAGCAACTCCTCATCGCCAGCGAAGAACTCGATGAACTCGTCGTAGGTCTCTTCCTTCGAAACAAAGTCCCACTCATCGATCGTCGACCCCTCGACGCTGCTCTCTTCGAGCAAGGTTTCAATCGCGTCGAGCTGACTCTGCTCGGCATCGGCCTTCATGAAGACAACAAACTCGATGCCGCCCTCCCAGCGCTGCGTTGCGTTCTCGACACCACGAGCCACCAGCTGCGACGTTCCGAACAGCGTCAATGACACCGCCGCTACAAGAATCGACGCCAGCGTGAGAGCGATGTTGCGCCAAATATTTTGACCGGTTTCGGCCAGCAGGAATCGCGTCTTTCCAATCACCGGTACTGACCTCCGGACTGATCGCGAACGATCTGACCGTCACTGAGCTCGATGACGCGTCGACGCATCGTGTCAACGATGCCGCGATCGTGCGTCGCCATAACGACGGTCGTGCCAGTCCGGTTAATGCGATCGAGGAGACGCATGATGCCGACCGCTGTGTCGGGATCAAGGTTTCCAGTCGGCTCGTCGGCCAACAGAATCAGAGGTCGGTTCACGAACGCACGAGCGATGGACACACGCTGCTGCTCGCCACCGGAGAGCTCATCGGGCATACGGTGAGACTTCTCCGAAAGGCCCACGAGGTCGAGAATTGCAGGTACCTGCTGATCGATCACGTGCTTCGGACGCCCGATGACCTCAAGCGCAAAGGCCACGTTCTCGGCAACAGTGCGCTTCGGAAGCAGACGGAAATCCTGAAAAATGCAGCCAATGTTGCGGCGCAGAAACGGCACTTTCCAGCTGGACAGCGTGACGATGTCCTTGCCAGCAACGTAGACCTTGCCGGTCGTTGGCTTCTCCTCGCGGTTCAACAAACGAATGAACGTTGACTTACCACTGCCTGATGCGCCGACGAGGAAGACGAACTCGCCCTTCTCAATCTCGGCGCTTGCGTCGATCAGCGCAGGCGAATCCGCGCTGTATTCCTTCGACACATTTTCTAGACGGATCATGACGACTTTTCACCTTCAGCGCGGTTCCAACGCAGGTAGGACTCCATAAAGGGGTCGAGGTTGCCGCCCAGGACCGAGTCGACATTACCCGTTTCGTGCTCGGTTCGGAGGTCCTTCACCATTTGATATGGCTGAAGCACATACGAACGGATCTGCGAACCGAATCCTACGTTGCTGTTCTCACCGCTAATTGCGGCGATCTCCGCATCTCTTTTCTCTCGTTCGAGCACCAACAGCTTCGCCGCCATCATCTGCATTGCTCGGTCTTTGTTCTGATGTTGACTTCGTTCGTTCTGACAGCTCGTCACCGTGCCGGTCGGAATGTGGGTGATCCGAACTGCAGAGTCGGTCACGTTGACGTGCTGGCCGCCAGCACCCGACGACCGGTAGGTATCGATGCGAAGGTCCTTTTCATCGATGTCGACTTCTTCAGTCATTGCCTCGAAGAACGGCGTGACTTGCATGGCGGCGAACGCAGTTTGGCGCTTGCCTTCATTGTTGAACGGCGAGATCCGCACGAGGCGATGCACGCCGTGTTCCCCCTGCAACAGGCCGTAAGCGTGGCGGCCCTTGATCAGGAACTCAGCCTGACTGATGCCGGCTTCGGTTCCATCGTTGGCCGACACGAGCTCGTAATCGAGGCCCCGCTTCTTGGCCCACCGCTCGTACATCGACAGCAACATCTCAGCCCAGTCCTGTGCGTCGGTGCCACCTTCGCCGCTCTTGATCAGGCAGACGGCATCGCGCTCGTCGAACTCTCCCGTGAACAGCGCACGCAGTTCAAGCGCGTCCAGGTCTGACCCCATTGAAGCGATGGACGATTCGATCTCGCCAACAAGGGACTCATCGCCTTCTTCGCGCGCCATTTCTTGAAGGGTCTCGGCATCTTCGAGTGTCGAGTTCAGCCGATCGAACAATGCAATGTCGTCGTTGACGGCAGAGAGCTCGGTCTGCACGCTGCGAGCCTTCTCTGCGTCGTCCCACAAATCGGGTCGCGACATCTCCGCCTCTAGCTGCGGTTGACGAGCGCGTTGCTCATCGATTCGCAGATAGCCGGCAGCCTCACCGAGGCGCGTCTTGAGCGCGGCAAAGGTGTCGGAGAAATCCTGCATGTTCTATGAACGTCCGTGGCAGTGTTTGAACTTCTTGCCGCTGCCGCATGGGCACGGCGCGTTTCGTCCTACGTTTTCAAACTCGTTGTTGACCTTCGGCGTGGATGGCGCTTCAACAGGTGCGTCAGCGTCGGCCTCGACAATGCCTGAGTTAGGTTGGCCGGAGCCAGGAGGACTGTCTGCTTTGGCCTTTGACGCCTCGGCCTTGGTTGCTTGTGCCTCAACAACTGGGGCGCCGGCACCCTAACCAGTGTGGAGGCGATGGCAGAAGACCACGCCGCCAGAAGGATGCCGGTGGATGCCGAAACCGCGGAGGATTTCCGCACCCACCGATCCCCCATGGACGACGAGGCCTTGGAGTTGGGATTCTCCGTTCCCCTGTCTGGCGGAGAGGCTAGGTCGGTGGCGACCCTTTTGGCCAC
>CAKZVC010000007.1 GCA_937922235.1 uncultured Acidimicrobiales bacterium
CAGCGTTGATCGCATGGAGCGAGGGACTGGCGACAAGGCCGCGCTCGCTCAGGTGGGCGATGAGTTCGCCATGCCGACGCACGCGATCGTCACGGTGGAAGAGATCATCGAACACGCCGATCTTTCCGACGAGATCACCGAACGAATGCACGCGTACCTCGCCGAATTTGGGCCAAGGGCCGCGGGATAACGCAAAGAGACAGTTTTTCATATTCTTCGGCCACTCAGAGACGAGATTCCCGTCGCTCTGTGGTAGGCAAGGCATCGGCGGTTAGTCGTAACCCTGCGGCGGGGAAGTCCCGATGATCGAACCTCAGACCCATACATCTTCGACCGGCGCCTCGAGCGACGTGACAGCTGCGTTTTTCTGGCCGGCCCCGAACCGCGCTCCCGAAGTCACGCTGTCGTTCTACGGGACGAATGAACCTGTGGCGTTATGGGTATCGCTTCGAGTTCTGGGATGGATCGTCCCGAACTGCCCGCCACCACCGAGGACCGCAATCGAGTGGGTCCCCGACCCGCGAACGGGGGCTGATCACACGATTCACCCGTGGATCGTGAAGGACTTCCGTCTGCAACCGGGTACGTGGACACGCGAAGAAGAGCGCGCCGTTGGTGCGTTCACAATCAATGCGTTCCGCGCCTACAACGTCTCGATGACGGGTCTTCGAACCGAAGACGTGCCTCCCGAGGCGGTTACACCCCCGGCGCTGGCAGCGCCCGCAACGGAACCCCCGACCCCGGAGACCGCTACACCTGCGGCCGCCGGGTGGACGCCGGTCGTGCCAGCACGAGACCACGCGAGCCCCAACCCGCCAACGCCGCAGCACGAGCGTCCAGCGACAGCAGCCAGAGTGCTCCTCGTGGCGCCCGCAGTAGCGGGTGAACTTGAACTGCCCGGCGGTGTTGCCGGAGTCCCCGCGCATCGCGGTCGGGAACAGGCGCTGTGGGCGTGGGGAGAGTCGACAGACCCTATTCACCAGATCTTTGAGAACCCCGCCGACTTCGATTCGATCATCTCGGCTGGCGGCTACGCCTGGACCGCAGCTCCCGAGACGGCGCCGCCCCCCAGCGGGTCGACAGCAGTTGTGCAGGTCGTTATCCCAGGAGCCTCCGCTGGTGACAAGAAGGTGGGCAAGATCCTCAAGATGGTTGGGGGCGCTGCTCGCACTATCGAGCTCGAGCCTGTGGGACCGGGGGAGGCCGCAGTGCTGCTTTCGATCGAAGCGCCGGCGCACAGTGCCGAGATGTTGACGTCGAATCTTCGCCTCCGGCTTCCGCATGGAATCGTCTGTTCGGGGCGGCCTTCATAGCCCTCGATAGGGGGAGATCCCCAGTGACCAGCGGGCTGCCGACACGTACGTTGAAGTCATAGCAACCCCGGAAAATGTTCCGGGAGAAAGCAATGACATGATTGTTGGTGGAGCGGGATTTGATGCGACTCGTGGTCTCGATCGGATCGACACCACGGGGGTCAACCTTCGCACGATGACGATGGAGAAGACTCCTGTCGCCGTGCGTGAGGACATCCTCGAAGGTCTGACCTACGCCTCCTTGGAAGAGTTCATGGCGAACCGTGAGGAAATCGCCGAGCTCACCACCGAACGGCTTCCCACTGGCTTTCGTGGCTGGTTGCGCCGTTTGTTCGTCCGCTAGGCGTAGCGGATAGCCGCCACGGCGGGCAGGCTCGCGGCGGGTGAGCTTGTGGCAGGCGGGGTTCGCGAGATGGCTGATGGCGTTCTCCCCATCAGCCATCCGTCGCGTTTTGGGTGCGCACGGTTCGCTACAGTCACACGCTATGAGCGCACAACTGACCATCATCACCGGAGCATCGAGCGGAATTGGCGCAGAGCTTGCGCAACAGGCCGAAGCTGCCGGTCACACGGTTGCGACGGTCAGCCGTCGCCCGGGGCCGGGTACCCATCTCGCCGCCGACCTCGCCGACCCGTCCTCATGGAATGGCGTGTGCGACTGGGCTGCGCAACTGGTCGGGTCGCAGACGTGGGAACGCATCGTGTTCATCCACAATGCGGGGACGCTTGAACCGGTGGGCTTTGCCGGTGAAGTCGACAGCGACGCATACGTGGCGAACATCCTGTTGAATTCCGCCTCGCCACAAGTGCTGGGCGATCGGTTCATCGCAATGGCCGAGACCGCTGGCGTCCCAGCACAGTTTCAACTCATCAGCTCCGGGGCAGGCAAACGACCGTTTCTTGGGTGGTCGAGTTACTGCGCAGGAAAGGCAGCTGGAGACATGTGGGTCAAGTCCGCAGGCATCGAACGGATCGAACGGGGGAGCAAGGTAACCATCGTCTCGTGCGGCCCGGGCGTGGTCGACACCGACATGCAGGCAAAGATTCGAAGCCAGACGACCGACACGTTCCCGCTCGTCGAGCAATTCCAGGGCATGCAGCCACAACTCGCGTCGCCCGCCGATGTCGCTGCCAAGTTGCTCACGCTTGCGGCCACGAATGCCGGAGAACCGCTTGGTTCGATGATGCTCGAAAACGGTGCGGTCATCGACGTCTCACAGTTCTAGCTCCTGCAGCAACTGATCTGCCCTTTCGCTCGTCTTTCACCAACAACAGCTCAACTATCCCGGTGACACCAGACAAACCAGCACATTTGTACCCTGGCCCCTATGCGGGATTAGGGGTCAGACCCCTTCGTCCACGTAGGGGTCAGACCCCCTTGGGGTGGGTGGCAGTCGTTGTTGCCCTGATCGTGGTGTTGACCGGTTGTGGTCTGCGTGGCGGAGGCAATGGGAACGTGTCCGGGTATCCCGACGACGATCTTGGCGTCGAGGTAGAGGTGTACAAGAACACCGCACAACGCGACCTGCACCTCCATCTGTTCACGTCGGACGAAACGTCTGCCAGGCCGCGAGGTGCCATCCTCTTCTTCCACGGCGGTGGCTACGGCACCACTCGGGTCGAACAGTTCGAGCGCCAGGCGCAGGCGGTAGCCGACGCCGGGATGACGGGCATCGTTGTCGAATATCGCGTGCGCCCGGAGGGTGCGTCCCGTGACGACTCGGTCGACGACGGCGTCGATGCAGTGAGCTATGTGGCTGCCAACGCAGAACGGCTCGGTATCGACCCGGCCTTCATCGGCATCGCCGGTTCGTCAGCAGGCGGTGACCTAGCGATACGGGCAACTGGTGCGAGCAACCACGTGGCAGCAGTTGCCCTGTTCAACCCCGCAGCGAACTCGAGTACCGCCGAGTTCATCGAGCAGCAGCCGACGATCGTCTTTCACAGCCGCAAAGACAGCATCGTGTCGTTCGACTCGGTTGTCGGGTTCTGCAACGCCATCACCGACTGTCAACTCGTTGCTTTCGACGAAGGAGATCATGGCTTTTTCAACGATGAGCCAGCCTTTAGTGAGACAACAAGACAGACGGTCGCCTTCCTCGAAACGCTTGGGTGGTGACCGGAACCTGAGCTATCAAAATTATTACGATTGTGTTTCCATTGGCCCGTTTGGTTAATGCGTGCCCGATTTCACCCGAATTCCTAAGGATGACGTCGCCTTCGAATCTGACAGACGACGGTCCAGTTACCAGCACAGTTGTTGCCGACATTCTCTGGACCGTGCCACACCACGCGCCAGAGATTTCTCTTTCGTTTAACGGCGTGAATGAGCCAACCGGTCTCTTTGACGCACTCCGCGCTATTGGATGGGACGTCCCATCGAGTCCACCACCGCCCGGTAACGCAATCGTTTGGACCCCCGACCCGGTTACGGGAGCCGACCACACCATCAAACCATGGCGTGTCCAAGAGTTCCGGCCTCGACCGGGAGCGTGGACAAAGGAAGAGACCCGAGCAATCGGTCCGGCCACGATCGAAGCACTGCGCTCGTTCCGAGTGGAGATGATTGGGCTACGAGAGGACATGTCCTCGCTGGCCACAGCACCCCAATCGGCTGCGGCAGCGAGTCCGCAGCCAGTCGCTGCAAACCCAGCGAGCGCCTCTGGCGCAATCAGCACGGTGCCCGCAGGTCCGGAGACCGCTGGGTTGTTCGTTCTACTCGTCGATCCAACCGATGGCCTGAACCTCGAAGTGCCCCAAGGAATCGAATTGCGAGCGTCGCACTGCGGCCGAAAGCAGGTGCCATGGGGTTGGGCTGAGAGCTATGGCCCGGTCGATGTCATGGTTGACCATGCCGAGATGCTTGCAGCGCTCAAGGCACGCGGCGGCTACGCATGGTCTGCAACAAAGAACGCCGAGCTCCCAGGTGCACAAGCTGCATCCTCCACGCTCGTACAGATGGTCGTTCCCGGCGGTAGCGCCAACGACAAGAAGCTGCAGAAGGTCCTCAACATTCTTGACGGCGCACACTCGGTTCCCCTCATCCCCATTGGCGAGGGCGAACCAGCGTTGTTCGTTTGGACCGAAGTAGCGCCGCAGAACGTTGCGATGCTGACCTCCACCCTGCGCCTTCGAGTACCGAACGGCATCATCAACGCACCTAACTAATTTTCGGGGCTAATTCTCGGGGCTAATCCTCCGGCTACATCCTCAGGCCTGTCCGGCCCCGACCCCCGTGTCGATTTCTGTTAGGCGGTAGGGTGCGGTCGTGACCGACCTGTTTGCCGCAGCAGCTGAAGAGCAGCAAGCCAAACGTGCCCCGCTTGCCGATCGGCTCCGCCCGATGCGGCTCGATGACATCGTGGGGCAGCAGCATTTGCTCGGGGAAGGGCGCCCACTCAGGAGCCTCATCGAAACCGACACCCTTGGCTCGGTGATCTTCTGGGGTCCTCCAGGCACGGGCAAGACCACACTTGCCAAGGTCATTGCCCGAACGACCGAACGCAGCTTTGAATCGCTCTCGGCCGTGAGTGCATCGGTCAAGGACGTGCGTGAAGTGCTCAAGCGGGCCCAAGACCGACTCGGGCAGCAGGGGCAGGGCACGATCCTCTTTCTCGACGAGGTGCACCGGTTCAACAAGAGCCAGCAGGACGCACTGCTGCCAGGGGTCGAGAGCGGTCTGATCAGCCTCATCGGGGCCACGACCGAGAACCCGAGCTTCGAAGTCAACGCAGCGCTTCGCAGCAGGTCGACACTCTTTCGCCTCAACATGCTCGAGGAAGATGCCTTGCGTCAGCTCGTCGCCCGAGGGCTCCAGGCCGAGTCGATCGGGGCCGACGACGACGCTGTTCAGCTGCTCGTCGATAGAAGCGCTGGCGACGGCCGCCAGGTCCTGACGGCCCTCGGTGTCGCCGCAGCAATCGCGAAGCGCGACACCGGTCGCGTGAGCGAGCAACATATCGAGGCAGCGCTCGGCACGAAGGCAATTCGCTATGGCGTCGACGATCACTACGACGTCATCAGCGCCTTCATCAAGAGCATCCGGGGAAGCGACGCCGACGCTGGCCTGTACTGGCTCTATCGGATGCTCGACGCTGGCGAGTCTGCTCGGTTCATTGCTCGCAGGCTTGTCATCCTCGCTTCCGAAGATGTCGGCATGGCAGATCCGATGTCGCTCGTCATCGCCAATGCTGCTGCGCAAGCCGTCGAGTTTGTCGGACTTCCCGAGGCTGAATTCAACCTCACCCAGGCAGTGGTGCATCTGGCCACGGCGCCAAAATCCGGTTCGTTGACCACCGCCCGAGCGGCGGCCAAAGCGGCGGCGCAAAGCGCTGGCACAGGCGAAGTTCCCACCCATCTCCGGGATGCGCATTATGCAAGCGCGAAGGGTCTCGGCCATGGAGTTGGCTATCGTCTACCCCATAAGGACCCGCGAGGATGGGTCGACCAGCAATACCGTCCGCCCGAAGCGGAGGGCGAGGTGTACTACACCCCGTCAGAACACGGCGCCGAACCTGCACGATGGGAACGGTGGAAACAGGAGCGCACCCCCGATGCCTAAACGAATCTTCTGGATGACGACCGGCTACGCCACCGGCGCGGCCTCAAGCTGGTGGGTGCAGCGCAAGGTGAAGAAGGAAGTCGAGAAGGTCCTCCCGAACGCGGTTCGCAACGAGGTCACGAATCGAGTGACCGCTGTTGGCGACAAGGCTCTCGAGAAGACGATCAACTCGCCGGTGACCCAAGGCGCCAACAAAGTCGTGCAGAAGGTGCGCCCCGACATCGACCTCACCGACCGAGCTCAAGCTCGCCTTCGGGCCCGTCAGCAGCCAGCGCTCACGGTCGTCGACGGCGACATGAGCTCGCAACCCGGAATACACCGCCTCCGCGAGCGAGCTCGCCGATTCAAGCCGTCCTCTGGTTCGTAGTTACCCAAGGTCGGCGCACGCGTCGACACGCCACGTCGCCCCCGAGTCGTCCTGAACGAATGGGACTTCGATGATGACTTGTTCATCTGCTGCAGCTGCAGAGCCCAACGTTGGAGACAGCGATATCGACACCAAGTTCGTTGTGGAGTCCACGGCCGACACTTCTCCACTGACGAAGCCACTGGCCAAGTAGGCCTGAACAGCCCAGAGGGGAGCAGTTCCGCTGTCGGCCTCAAAGCCCCGCAAGTCGGCAAGTACCTCGGTGGTGCTCACGTCGCCAAGGTCGAGAGCGAAGAACTCAGCAAAGTCCTCGTCGTCGAACGTGGAAAAGTCCGCCTCCATAATGGTGATCGCAAGCGCCGAAGGAAGGTCGTCGGCGCTGGTGAGCACATCGAAGCAGCTCGCTGGGATCCAGTCTCGAGCGCTACTTGTCCGGCCGCTGAACTCAGACACCATGGCATCAGCAGCCGCTGTCAGTGCGCGATCTTCGGCCTCTTTCGCGGTGCTCGCATTCGTGCACCCAGCAGCCAGAACTGCGATGGCAACCGCAAGCGAGCGAATGAGAGATGACCTAGCCATACCTGTGATTCGGACGACGGAGTAGCGCACCTTAACGGGTGGCGAGGCACCGTAACCTGCGCGTGAGCATTCGAATGGCTGATCCGGGCCACAGACTCTTCCAACCAGACGCCCCATGCGCTTCTCAACCTCATAAGCTTTTGGGATGGATGCCAAGCAAGTTCGACGCACGTTCACCGAGTTCTTTACCGAACGCGGCCACGAAGCTGTTCCGTCAGCGAGCATCATCCCGCATGACGACACGCTGCTGTTCACGAACTCGGGCATGGTGCCGTTCAAACCGTTCTTTCAGGGCACCGAGAAGGCGCCGTGGGATCGTGCAACCACGGTCCAGAAGTGTGTTCGTGCTGGCGGCAAGCACAACGACCTCGACGAGGTAGGCCGCACCGCACGCCATCTCACCTTCTTCGAGATGATGGGCAACTTCAGCTTTGGTGACTACTTCAAGGAAGACGCCATTCCCTTCGCCTGGGATCTCCTCACCAACGGCTTGGGGCTTGACCCCGAGAAGCTGTGGGTCACGTGCCATCTCACCGACGACGAAGCCGAAGAGATCTGGGCCACCAAGGTCGGCGTTCCACGCAATCGCATCCAACGTCTCGACGAAGACAACTGGTGGCGCATGGCCGACACCGGGCCCAACGGTCCATGCTCGGAGATCTTCTACGATCTCGGCGACGAATATGGCCCCGACGGTGGGCCCGAGAACCCCGAAGCCGAGGCCCGGTTCGTCGAGATCTGGAACCTCGTGTTCATGCAGTTCGATCAGCAGCCCGACGGTGAGCAGATCCCGCTGCCCAAGCCATCGATCGACACCGGCGCTGGGCTTGAGCGAGTGCTCACTGTCCTGCAAGGCGTTGGGTCGGTGTGGGAGACCAACGAGATCGCCGAGCTCCTGAACTCGGCGTCGAAGATCAGTGGCATCGCCGATGGTGCCGATCCGAAGTCGGATGTGTCACTACGCATCCTCGCTGATCATGCCCGCTCCACCACGTTCATGATCAACGACGGCGTCTTCCCCTCAAACGAGGGACGGGGCTACGTGCTTCGACGCATCATGCGACGTGCGATTCGCCACGCCTACCTGCTCGGCGTGAGCGAACCAGCGCTTCCTCGCCTTGTGTCGACCGTCGTCAGCCTCATGGGCGATGACTACCCCGAGATCCGCGACAACGAAACCAAGATCGCCGAGATCGTCGAACGTGAAGAGGTCAGCTTCCGGCAGACCATCGAGAAGGGCCTCAACATCCTCGATACCGAGATGGACGGCCTCGATGGCCCATTGCCTGGATCCGTGGCATTCAAGCTCCACGACACTTTCGGATTCCCGCTTGAGCTCACCCAAGAGATCGTCGAAGAGCGTGGCGGCTCGGTCGACACCGACGGGTTCGCCGCAGCAATGGCAACCCAGCGAGAAATGGCAAAGGCCGATCAGAAGTCGAAGAGCGCTGCCGTCGACGTTTCGGAATTCGTCGCGATCGTTGACGCTCACGGCCCCACCAACTTCGTTGGCCGTGACGAGCTCACCGACGTTTCGGCCACCGTGCTGTGGGTTGGTGCCGAGGGTGTCGTGCTCGACACCACACCGTTCTACGCCGAGTCCGGCGGCCAGATCGGTGACACCGGAACGATCACCGGGCCGAACGGTTCGGTCACCGTCACCGACTGCACGTATGGCGTCACCTCGCTCAACCTGCACCACGTCGATGGCGCTGATGCCGTGCTGTCCGTTGGTGATGCTGTCGTAGCGTCGATCGACACCGAACGCCGATCGGCCATCCGACGCAACCACACCGCAACGCACCTGCTGCACTCGGCACTCCGTCGAGTCCTCGGCGACCACGTGCAGCAGCAAGGTTCGATGGTCGGTCCAGAACGGCTCCGCTTCGACTTCAGCCACTTTGAGTCGGTTACTGCCGAGCAAATGCAGGAGATCGAAGATGCTGTCAATGCTGACGTCCTCGCCAACCCTGAAACATCCCACGTCGAAATGAGCATGGATGACGCCAAAGAAAAGGGCGCCATAGCCTTCTTTGGCGACAAGTACGGCGACGTAGTTCGCGTGCTCGATGCTGGTCCGAACTCGGTCGAGCTGTGCGGTGGCACCCACGTGCATGCGCTCGGCGACATCGGCCTAGTCAAGATTGTGTCGGAAAGCTCGATCGGCTCGAACATTCGTCGTGTCGAAGCCGTCACCGGTGGATCGACAATCGAGTTGCTTCGTGCCGAGCAGGCCACGACCGCCACGATCGCAGACACTCTCGGAGTGCCGGTCGACGACGTGGTGAACGGTGTCGAACGTCGTATGGCCGAGCTCGCTGAACTTCGCAAAGAACTTGCAGCAGCTAAACGCGCGAACGCTGTTGGTCGAGCCGACGAGCTCGCTGCAGCTGCCGTTGACGGTGTACTGGTCATGCAAGTCGACGGCCTCGACCGTGACTCGTTGCGCGACCTTGCTGTTGCCATTCGCGACAAGGGCGTCGATTCCGTCGGCCTTGGTGCCGCACTCGAAGGTGGTGGCGTTGCGCTCGTCGGAGCAGTAACCGAAGCCTCACCCTTACACGCAGGTGAATGGATCGCACCCGCGGCCAAACTTGTCGGCGGCGGAGGCAAGAAGGCCCCCGATCTGTCCGTTGCGGGTGGACGAGACCCAGAGCAACTCGACGCAGCTCTCAACCTCCTGCGGGAATCGAGCGGAGGCGCCACCGCGTGACCGGCCGTCCAGGGCGGGCCATCGGCCTCGACCTCGGAACCGACCGCATCGGGGTTGCGCTCAGCGACGACGAACAAACAGTGGCCACGCCGCTGGAAGTCGTCGCGGGCCAAGATCGAGCAGCAGCTGACCGCAGAATCGTCGAGCTCGTCGACGAATGGGACGCCGCTGTCGTGGTTGTTGGCCTCCCGCTGCAACTCGATGGACAAGAGGGGAGTGCGGTCAAAAGAACCAAGGCCGTGATCAAACGGCTAGCTGCCACCCTTTCCGTGCCCATCGTGACCTACGATGAGCGACTGACAACGGTGACGGCCCACCGACTGCTCGACGAGCAGAACGTGCCTGGTCGAAATCGTCGAGACATGGTCGATATGGTGGCGGCGCAAGTGATCCTTCAGGGTTGGATGGACAAAGAACACGCATGACTACAGGTGACGCAGACACAACATCTTCCGACACGGGCCCCGGCCCGAAGCCGTCGAAGAACGACCCCTCGGGCGTCGACAAGCTCTTGAGCCGGTTCGGCCCAACCCAAGCCGACCCCAACCGGCCGGCGCCCGGCCCTCGGCCGTCCAACGCAACCCTGGCGCGCCCGACGTCGACCAGCAAGAACGCCCATCCAGCTGAAGGCGCCGTCGGGGCAGGTGCTACCGCCACGCTCACCACCGAGCCTTCGCCGCTTTTCGACGAGCCACACGATGACGTTTTTGGTGAAGCGCCGATCGGCGTTGGCACATGGACCGACCCTGACGTCCCGCCGTCAAACGTCCAGGATGTGTTCGTTCTCGAAGAGCCGCTGGAGCCGGTCGAGATTATCGATCGTCGCGATTGGGTTCGGATGCCACGCCGGACCGGTCCGGTCTTTCGATTCGCCGTCGTTGCCTTCGTTCTCGGATTCGCCGTTCTGACGATCTTCGGCCGGGTCAACACGTGGTGGGATAACCAATACGACCCTCCCGGAGAGCCGGGCGATCCGGTCGAGTTCACGATCGAGTCAGGCGCAACTGCAAACAAGGTCACTCAGCAGCTCTTTGCCCAGGGCGTTATTGCGAACCCAACGCTGTTTCGCTACTGGGTTAGCGACAACCAGGATGGCGACTTTCTCGCAGGCGAGTACATCTGCCTCCAAGAAAACATGTCGTTTGAAGAAGCACTCGACTGTCTCCAGGGCGTTGGTCCGGTGCCGCCGAAGTTCTTCTCGATCACCATCCCTGAAGGTCTCCGCCTCGAAGAGATCATCGACGTCCTCAACGCCGAGAACCCGTCGTTTGCGAAGGCCGACCTCGAATCTGACCTGCAAGCAACCCTCGTAAGCGTTGGCCTCACTGGCGTGCCCGACCGTCCGATCCCGGGTAGCCCAGACCCGACCGGCAGCGGCAAGGAAGGGTTGTTGTTCCCAGCGACCTACCAGATCGACGAGAAGAAGGAAGCTGACACGCTCGACATCCTTCGTCGTATGGCCGACACAATGGAGCTCAAGTTCACTGAAGCAGTGGATGAGAACGGCCGTGCGCCGATCATCGAGCAGCTCGAACTGACCGATTACGAGGTGCTCACGATTGCCTCGCTGATCGAAGAGGAGTACCTCATCGATGAGGACCTCGGTCGAATCTCACGTGTGATCTACAACCGTCTCGCCAACGGCCGGTTCTCGCTCGGCATCGACGCAACGTCGTGTTATGCCGCCCAGAAGCCATGCGCTGACTTGAACCGCGAAGACCTCGACAGCGACTCCCTGTGGAACACCCGCAACTTGCAGAACTACGGATTGCCACCAACGCCGATCGCCTCGCCAGGCGAGAAGGCCATCCGAGCAGCGCTCAACCCCGAGCCAGGCGAATGGCTGTACTACGTGCGTACCGAAGAAGATGGCGGTCACACGTTTGCGGTCACCGATGCTGAATTCAACGCAGCCAAGCGTATTTGTCAAGATCGCGGCTACTGCTAGTGCCAATAACGGGTGCTACCCAGCTCGCCGGAGTGATTGGCTGGCCGGTTCAGCATTCTCGCTCGCCACTCATTCATAACGCTGCGGCGCGCGCCGCCGGCATCGACCTCGTGTACACGGCTATGCCTGTGCGTCCCGGCGATGGGGAGGCCGCAGCAGTGGCGATGCGCACGCTGGGAATCCGCGGCCTCTCGGTCACCATGCCGCACAAGGTCGACGTGATGTCAGCAATGGACGAGCTCACGCCAGTCGCCCAGGTCCTTGGCGCTGTGAATCACATTACGAACACCAACGGATACCTGGTCGGGAACAACACCGATGGCGCCGGATTCCTGTTGGGGTTAGACCATGACGCCGGAGTGTCGGTTTCGGACAAGACCGTCGGCGTGCTCGGCGCTGGCGGGGCGGCGAGGGCGATCATCCATGCCTGTGCCGAGGCTGGGGGACAGGTCATCGTTGTCGCCCGCGATCATGAAAAGGCCGAAATGGCAGCGGCGGTCGGTGGCGAGCGCGCTCGCCGTGGAGCGATTGAAGACTTCGCCGACGTCGACGTTGCGGTTAACGCAACACCCCTCGGTATGGCCGAAACCCCGAGTGCCGGCACCGTCGCCTTCGACGTCGACGTTCTCCGCAGAGACGCCGTCGTGGTCGACATCGTGTACAACCCGCTCGCAACACCACTGTTCGTAGCTGCCCAAAATCGGGGTCTGGTCGCCGTCGATGGGCTCTCGATGCTTGTCGGACAGGCGGCTGCGCAGTTCGAAGCATGGACCGGGGTTGCTCCGTCGATTGATGAAATGCGACGCGCTGCCCGCCACGGAGCGTAAGAACCTTCTCGTTTTCGAAGGCGAATCCGGTTCAACTTTGGTTGTGAACTGCCGATCGTTCAAGAACACGCATTCTGACGGAGTTCTCCAATGTCCCTACAAGGCACCCTCAAGACGCTCGGTATTACCGAGGTCCTCGAATTCTTGGCGCAGCGCGAGGTCACAGGCCAGCTCGACGTATCGACCGAGATGGGCACCGCTACCTACCTCTTCTCCGAAGGTGATGTTGCTCAATGCGAGTACTCGTTCATCCGTGAGTCTGGTGGCGATTCCGCCGAAGCGACGTACTACGTCGTTTCCGAGCTCGACGGGACGTTCTTCTTCGACGAGGATCAAGAGCCGATCGATGTTCAGAACGCTGAAGATGTTGCGTCCGTGCTTAGTCGCACCGCCGAGATCGCCGAGAAGTGGGGCGAAGTAGAAGATCAGATCCCCACTCCAAACCACTTGCTGGTGCGAAACACCGAGCTTGATGGGTCTGTCACCATCCAACCCGAGTGGTGGAAAACTCTCGAGGTAATCGGCGATGGCAAGACCTCGCTCCAGATTGCGGCAGCGACTGAAAAGGGCCTGCTCGAGGCGTCGTTGCTGGTGCTCGACATGACCAACGCAGGTCTACTCAACGTCGAACAAATCGACCCCATGTCGCTCGATCTTCCTGAGGTAGCAACAGCAGTTGCGTCCGAACAGATTGTCGAAAGTGTCGAACCGGCACCTGAGGTGGCCGAGGTTGCTGCGGCCCCCGAGATCGAGGTCGAGCCTCTTGCCGCTCCGGAAGTTCCAGCAATTCCGGACATGGCGCTCGGCGATAACGCACCGGGCGACCACGCCGCAACATCGCACGAACCGCGTATGAGCTTCTCTGAACCAGCTGATGAAGCTGTACCTGCGCCCGCAGCTGAGCCTGTCGTTGTTCCAACAGAGGTCGAGACACCGGCCGCTGCCGCACCCGTAGCTGTGCCAGTTGCCGAGGTGGCACCTGCTCCGGTTCCGGTCGCCGAAGCTGCACCAGTAGCTGAGGTAACCCCAGCCGCATTCGAACCCGCTCCAGTTGCCGAACCAGCGCCTGTCGCAGAGGTGCCAGCGCCTCAGGCTCCGATCGTCGAAGCTCCTGCACAAACCTTCGAGCCAGCCTTCGAAGCGCCAGTTGAAGCTCCTGCTCCTGCTTCTGCCTTGGAAGCGCCAGTTGAAGCGACCCCAGCGCCAGCACCGGTGGCCGAGGTTGCTCCCGCACCCGCTGTGGCGCCTGTTGCTACCGACGACGACGGCTGGGCAAGCGATCACTCGCCGTCCTACGACGCTGGCCCCGCAGCGTTCGCGGCACCTGCTGCCCCGGTTCCCATGGTGCAGACTCCGGCCCCTTCGCCGGAGCTCGCCCCGATGCCGCAGCCACCACGCGAGCACGAAGGCGCAGAGATGTTCAATGCCGTTCCACCCGTTGGAATAGAGCATGAGTCCACCGCCGTCGCTGGCGAGGTGCTCAACGACCTTGCAACCTTGAGCGACCAGCTCGACGCTCCGGCCGAAGCGAACTGGCAGCTCGACGACACGTTCGCTGCTGATGCACAAGAAGCTGCTGCACCCGTCGCCGATGAGGACCCGTTCGGTGCGCTCGACAGCCTCCTCGAAGGCGAAGAGAGCGACGAGGACCGTGGCAGCGTTCTGAAGTTCTTGCGCCGCGACTAATGCTGCTCGTCCCGCTGTTAGCCATTGGCGGGCTTGTCTGCGGAGCGCTTCTCGCGCTCATTGCTGAACTCGTTCCCGACAACGGGGGAGGAGGGCACAGCCCAACGACGTGTGCTGTCTGTAAGGCGCCACGCGGCTCTGCTGGGCTATCGCCAATCCGCTCGGCCCATTCAGCGTGCCCGAACTGCGGCACCGCCGTGTCTGCCGGTCGACTTCCAGTGGCTGTGGCAACGAGCGTTGTGTTTGCGATCGTTGGTTCGGTAGTCGGTGCGCGGTGGCAGCTGCTGCCGTTGCTGTTTCTCTCCGCCAGTCTGATCGCGTTATCAGCGGTCGACTTTGCTCGCTTCCGTCTTCCTGACAAGCTCGTGTTTCCCTCGCTGTACATCGCCATCGGCATGCTCGGCGTCTTCTCGTTTGCGACCGGTTCCGTCGACCACTTCGTCCGCGGGCTGATCGTGATGTTGGCGTACAGCTTTGCGCTCCTCATCCCGAACCTCGTAATGCCTTCGGGCTTGGCGTTTGGCGACGTGAAGCTAGGACTGCTGCTGGGGCTCTTCCTTGGATGGGTTGCCGACTCTGGAATCGGCGCAGCCAGGCTCGCCGTATGGGCATTCCTTTTGGGGATGATTCTGGGTATCTTCACCGGCCTTTTCGTTGGCCTGGGCCGTCGAGTATTCGGCGCCGACTTCATGCCCGACCCGGACTTCCCGGCCGAGGTCGACGGCGAGCTCCTGCCGTTGCTCAAGACGCAAATGCCGTTCGGTCCAGCGCTTGCTGCTAGCGCGCTGATTCTTGTCGTGTTCTCGAGCCAGCTGCTCGACGGCGCCAGCATCCTCGCCTGAGCGCTCAGAAAGCGACTCAGGCCTAAGCTGAACGGGTGAACTCTCAAACCGTCACCGTCGACCTGGGCGACCGGAGCTACCCAGTTGAAATCGGAGCAGGTGTCCGCCACCGTCTGGGTGATCACCTGCCAGCCACAGCAAAGCGAGTGGCGATCGTGACTCAAGACTCGATCGGCGTTGAGGTTGACACCGGACGTGAACAGCGCGTCTTCACGATCGGCCAGGGCGAAGAACACAAGACCATCGCAACGATCGAGCAGCTCACTCGCGAGTGGGCCGCCTGGGGTCTGAATCGCAACGACGTGGTCGTTGGCATTGGTGGCGGCATCGTGACCGATGTTGCCGGGTTTGCCGCATCGGTGTACCACCGTGGCATCCCGGTCGTTCACATAGCGACGTCGTTGCTCGGCCAGATAGACGCGGCCATCGGTGGCAAGACGGGAGTGAACCTTCCCGAGGGAAAGAACCTGGTCGGTACCTACTGGCAACCGTCGGCGGTGCTCTGCGATGTTGAGACCTTGCAGACCCTCCCTGCACGCCATTATCGAGCTGGCTTAGGTGAGCTCGCGAAGTATCACTTTCTCGATGACGGAGAGATGAACGAGCTCTCGATGGCTGAGCTCGTTGACGGGCGCCTTGGCGCCGATGATCTCATCGACCGGGTCGTGGCTTCAGTTCAACTAAAAGCTGATGCCGTCATGGCGGACGAACGCGAGGGTGGCCGTCGAGCCCTTCTGAACTACGGACACACCCTCGGCCATGCGCTCGAGACTCTCGGTAACCACGAGCTGCTCCATGGGGAGGCCGTCGCAATCGGGATTGCGTATGCCGCTGAGGTCGCCCTCGACATGGGACGCATCGATGCAGAACGCGTGGCCCAACACCGAGCTGTTCTCGCCGGCTACGACCTGCCGATGCTCCCGCCCGGTTCGCCGAGCTTCGACGACATCGCCCCGCTCTTAGCCCGAGACAAGAAGGCACTCGAGGGTATTACGTTCATCCTCGATGGTGACAACGGTTGTGAGGTCGTCACCGGTGTCGATGTGGACATCCTCGCAGCCAGCTACGCCCGGTTTGTCGCATGAGCAAGGCGACGTCCAGATCAGCCAGACTGTGCGCCGCTCTCGCCGAGCACAACCTTGATGCACTCGTTGTTTCGACGCCAACCAACATTCGATACGCCACCGGGTTCACCGGTAGCAACGGCACGGTGATTGTCCGCCCAGACGGTGTCCAGCTGATCACCGACCGTCGGTACACCGCGTGGGCTGCCGAGGAGATCGCCGCGAATGCTCCCGACACCGAGGTGGTCATCGCGTCGAGCGCTGGTCGCAAGGAAGTCCTCGGACTGCTCGATGGTGCGAACGCTGTCGGCCTTGAAGCAGGACATATCTCGTGGGCAGAAGCTGAAGCGTTCCGGGCCGACCTCGGCGAGAGCCGCGTCGTCGCTACAACATGGTTGGTTGAGGCGCTCCGCGAGATCAAAGACGCCGACGAAGTATCGAAACTGCAAGCTGCCGCCGACGTTGGCGATGCGGCATTACAACTGCTCATTCCCGAGCTCCGTCCGGGTCTGTCTGAGGTCGAGGTTTCGCGTCGGCTCGCACAGCACATGTTCGAGCACGGTGCAGCGGTTCCAAGCTTTGAGATCATCGTTGCCAGCGGGCCGAACTCGTCGAAGCCTCACCACGAACCCACCGACCGCGTGATCGCTCCGGGTGATCTACTCATTATCGACAGTGGCGCCACCGTCGACGGTTACCGCTCGGACATGACCCGATCGTTCGTCTTCGGTACACCAACAGCACAACAACACGAGATGCTCGAGGTCGTCATGGTGGCCCAGCAGGCCGGAGTTGACGCAGTGCGGCCAGGCGTTCAGACATCGACCATCGATGCGACGTGCCGAACTTCGCTCTCCGATGCTGGTTACGGCGAGTTCTTCACCCACGGAACGGGTCATGGCGTCGGCCTCGATATCCACGAGGCACCGTCGGTGAGTAGCTCCTCCACTGCTACGCTCGCCCCTGGCCACATCATCACCGTCGAGCCTGGCATCTACCTCCCTGATGTTGGGGGAGTGCGCTGGGAAGACACCGTTGCGGTCACCACCGATGGGGTCACGCCCCTCACTCGCAGCCCAAAGCAGCCACTCATCGAGCTGTAGGCCAAGGAGAAGACATGCCGACCATCACTACGAACGACCTCAAGAACGGAATGCACCTCGACCTCGACGGTGACCTCGTCAACGTTCTTGCATTCCAACACGTGAAGCCTGGCAAGGGCGGCGCCTTCGTGCGGACCACCCTCAAGAACGTCCGCACCGGATCGACCGTCGACCGCACCTTCCGTGCCGGCGAGAAGGTCCAGCGAGCCATGATCGACAAGCGCGACATGCAGTACCTCTACAAAGACGGCGCCGATTACGTCTTCATGGATACCGAGACCTACGACCAGCGCAACGTGCCACCAGAGACCCTCGGCGAAGCTGCTGACTACCTGATCGAAGGCCGCTCAGCGAATGTCTTGCTGTACGGCGAGGAAATCGTCGGAACCGACCTTCCTCCATCGGTCGAGCTCACCATTGCCGAGACCGAGCCAGGCGTGCAGGGCGACCGTTCGTCGGGTGGCACCAAGCCCGCAACACTCGAGACGGGCAAGGGCATTCAGGTGCCGTTGTTCGTAAACATCGGTGACGTCGTAAAGGTCGATACTCGCACCGGCGACTATCTGTCACGCGCGTGATCGATAACCCGCTTCATCTTTCTCGGCGCGAAGACCGCGAGACCGCACTCGGCTACTTGTACGAGTCCGACATGACCGGCGACGCAATGGCCGATGTCCTCGATCGCAATCACGCCGACGATGATGAGTACGGCTACGCCGTCGCTGTTGGTGTGGCAGACACGGTTGCTGAGCTCGACGAGCAAATTGACGCGGTTGCCGAAGACTGGACGGTCTCGCGGATGGGCGGAATCGACCGTTCGATCTTGCGCATGGGCGTATGGGAGCTGTTGTATTCGACCGACGTGCCAACCACTGCAGTTGTGTCCGAGGCTGTTGCACTCGCCAACGACTACTCGACCGAGAAGTCTGCGCCCTTCATCAACGGCATCCTGGTCAAGCTCGCAGCAACCCATCGCCACTAGTTCGTAATGACCGATCCTGCACCTCGGTCAATTGCTGAGGTCTGCGATCAGATCGAAGCAATCGACGGCGTCTCACTTCGACCCTGGGCCCCAGCAGACGTCCACGTGCTCCTACACGCGTGGGACGACGAACGGATCGCGCACTGGAACCCAGTGCCACCCGAGCCGACGGTGGCATTGGCCGACTCGTGGATTCGCAGAACCGCTTCTCAGAACGAGGCCAGCGTCGGAATCGACGTCGTGCTTGTACGCGACGACGACGTGCTCGGTGAGATCGGACTGCAGATCGACGTCGAGCAGGTAATTGCCGAGGTTGGGTTCTGGCTCACCGATCGCGCTCGTGGCTCGGGTGTTGGCCGAACGATGCTGACGTTGGCGCAGGAGCTTTCGAGCGAGTTGGAGCTTCGAGGCCTGATTGCGTTGGTGCATGCGGACAACGACGCAGCCCTTGGGCTGCTCGCACGAGCCGGCTGGGTTGAGATTCCAACCACGAGCGAACGTCGGGCGTTCGCCTATCGGACTCCCGCCTAGTGGCTCGCCGCAATCGAAGACTAGCCGAGTAGGTCCCACTTGTTTCCGTAGAGATCTCGGAACACCACAACCTTGCCGTACGGCTCGTTGCGAGGCTCGCCGAGGATCTCGGCATCTGCCTCCTGCAACTTGGCGAGTGTGCTGTCGAAGTGATCGACCCGCAGGAAGAAGCCAACCCGGCCGCCCATCTGGTCGCCCACGATGGCGTCTTGGGCAGCGCCGTCGGCCTTTGCCAGCAAGATGCCCGTCTCGGCGTTTGGAGGCCGAACGACCACCCACCGCTTGGGCTTGCCGTCGTTGGTCTCAGCTGGCGAATCCTCGACGAGTTCGAAGTCGAGGAGCTCGGTGAAGAACGCAATGGCCTCGTCGTAGTCGTCGACGAGCAGTGAGATAAGCGAAACGAAACTCATAGGGCGACCTCCCCGGTGATAACCGTGACGGCATCTCCGCCGACCCAGATGTCGCCATCAGCCTCGTCGATGTAGACCCGGCCATCACGGCCCATTGCCGTGCCCTGGCTTGCGACGTACGGAGCGGTCAGCGTTCCATTGCCGAGAAGCCACTGGGCCACCGAACCGTTTAGGGACCCGGTGACAGGATCCTCCGCCGGAGTTCCACCAGCTCGGAAGAAGGCGCGAAGAGTGATGTCGGCACTGTTCTCGACACTTCCGGTCGAGATCCCAACGTCGTCGACATGGTCGCTACGCGAGCTCCGCTCCCCGTTGGCCAGACCCACAACGCCCAGAGGGGTTGGGCCAACGACGCCGATGTCGTAGCTGTCGACCGCACCAAAGTCAGGCGTCAAGTCGAGGACGGCTTGGGCGTCCTTCAACATGACCGCGATCCACCCGGGGCCGTTGTCGGCCCACTGGGCATCAACGATCTCGGACCGATCGATCTGAAGCACCTTGCACACCGGGGCCAGGTCGTCCTCTGATGCTGGCCCGCCCTTGATCAGCGGGGGAGCAGCGAACGCCAGCCGATCGTTCGCATGGCGCAACGTCACCAATCCAACGCCACACTCCTGGATGATCGTGCCCGGAGTCTTTGGCACGCCACCAGCTTCAAGCCATGCATGGCAGGTGCCAATGGTTGGGTGCCCGGCAAACGGCAGCTCCACGTCCGGAGTAAAGATCCGAACTCGATAGTCAGCTGTCGGGTCGGTCGGTGGCACGAGGAACGTCGTCTCCGACAGGTTCGTCCAGTTCGCGAACTGGGCCATGTCTTCGTCCGATATCCCGTCGCCATCCATCACTACCGCAACCGGATTCCCCTTGAGCGGAATTGCGGTGAACACATCAACCTGTCGAAAATCCCTCATGCATCCACCCTATTTGTACCTGGCACCAAAGCGAAGTGTTGCGGAGTGAGGCGCAGCGAACCGGTGATGCGGCTGGTTGCGAGGTGTGGTTTGGTGCCAGGCACCCTGGGAGCGTTGAGGTGCCTGGCACGCGAGGCACAGATTTTCGGAAAAGTGGGTGTCGGATGGTGGGAGTCGTCCGCAGAACTACTACGGTGAAATTCGTTCGTGAAACGAGTCCCGTGAGGCTCGTACGAGCGGGAGGCAAGATGGTTGACGCGGAGCTTCGGCGCCCACGTGCAAGTCGGTTCGGACGAGGCGAGATGACTCGGTTCGTTCCCCACACCACCGTCCTCACCGCTGACGACGTCGCTAGAGCGCTCAAGCGCATGGCCCACGAGATCATCGAACGCAACAGCGGCCTCGACGACCTCGTCCTGATCGGTCTCGAACGCGGCGGCGTACCAATCGCCCAAGCACTCGGCGAAGCCCTTAGCTCGATCGAGAACGTCGACGTTGAGGTCGGGTCGGTAGACGCCAGCTTCCACCGCGACGACATCTCGACCACACACATCCTCCCCGAAGTCACCCGCATCCCGTTCAGCGTGACCGACAAGCACGTCGTGCTCTGCGACGATGTGCTCTTCACCGGGCGAACCGTTCGGGCGGCCCTCGACGCCGTCACCGACTTCGGTCGGCCAAAAACCATCCAGCTCGCCGTCGTTGTCGACCGCGGCCACCGTGAGCTTCCAATCCGTCCCGACTACATCGGCAAGAACCTCCCGACGTCACGCAACGAGAGCGTTCGGGTTTCGCTAGACGGTGTTGAGCTTGGGAGTCGTGAAGTGCTTGAACAGGGCACGCGGGAGAGTGATCAGTGAAGGACCTTCTGACCATTGCTGACCTCGGCGCGGATGGCATCCACGAGATCATGCATGCCGCCGACAGCTTCGCCGAAGTGTGTCAACGCCCGATCCCCAAGGTGCCAGCACTGCGCGGCAAAACTATCGCGTCGATGTTCTTCGAAGATTCGACCCGCACCAGGACCTCGTTCGAGACCGCAGCTAAGCGCCTCAGCGCCGATGTGATGAACTTCAGCGCATCGTCGTCTTCGGTCAACAAGGGCGAATCGCTCCGCGACACCGTCGAGACGATCGAAGCCATGGGCGTCGACGCGATCATCGTGCGCCATCGCTCGTCGGGCGCTCCACAACAGATCAGTCGCTGGGCCAACGCATCGGTCATCAACGCCGGCGATGGCTGGCACGCCCACCCAACTCAGTCTCTGCTCGACGTCTACACGATTCGTGAAGAAGGCCGCAGCTTCGAGGGCCTCCGCATCGCCATCGTGGGCGACATCAGCCACAGCCGGGTCGCTCGCAGCAACATCGAAGCGTTCACCTTGCTCGGCGCTGAAGTGACCCTCGTTGCGCCACCTACCCTCCTGCCTCCCTACGTCGAAACGCTCGGTGCGAAGGTAAGCCACGACATCGACACAGTGCTCGCGAACACCGATGTGCTCTACCTGCTCCGCATGCAAAACGAACGTATGGATCAGGCCCTCGTGCCCTCGTTGGGTGAATACCACCGCGCCTTCGGCCTCACGCCAGATCGAGCCCGCAAGCTGGCCGACTCGGCGCTGATCATGCACCCCGGCCCAATGAACCGCGGCATCGAGATCTCACCTGAGGTCGTCGACGACCCTCGGGTCCGGGTTCTCAACCAGGTCACTAACGGAGTGATCGTCCGCATGGCAGTGCTGTACCTGGTGCTGAGTACCGCCGGCGCCGATCGGAGCGACGCATGAGCTTCTTTATTCACGGCGGTTCGATCGTTGGCCCGAAGGGCGTTGAACGCGCCGACGTCCTCGTGACTGGTTCGTCGATCGTCGCGGTGGGGCTTGACCTTCCCGTGCCGAACAGTGCCCGCCACATCGATGCCAGCGGACAGATCGTCATGCCCGGCCTCGTCGACCTCCACGCACACCTGCGCGAACCCGGCAACGAAGAAGCCGAAACCATCGAAACCGGTGCTCGCGGCGCAGCGCTCGGCGGCTACACCGCCGTGATCGCCATGCCGAACACCGACCCCACCACCGATTCGCCATCGATCGTTCGCGATGTGCTCGCAATCGCCGAAGGCACACTCTGTGAGATCGTGCCGTCGGCCGCAATGACCGTTGGACGCGAAGGCACACTCCTTACGCCGATGGGTGAGCTCGCAGCCATGGGCGTGCGGATCTTCACCGACGACGGGCGCGGCGTCCAAGACCCGGCCCTCATGCGCTCGATTATGGAGTACGCCACCGGCCTCGAAGCCATAACGGGCGGAGCGCCAGTCGTCCTCGCACAGCACTGCGAAGTAGAAGCGCTTAGCTCGGGCGGCCACATGCACGAAGGGGAGTGGTCGACCCGCCTCGGTATGGCTGGTCAGCCCGCCGAAGCCGAAACGCTGATGATGATCCGCGACATCGCGCTCGCCCGACGGACCGGCGCCCGCATTCACTTCCAGCACGTGTCGACTGCCGAGGGCGTCGAGATCATCCGTGCCGCCAAAGCCGAAGGCCTGGCCATCACCGCCGAAGCCACGACACACCACTTCACACTCACCGACGCCGTGTGCTCGAGCTATAACCCCGTCTTCAAAGTGCACCCGCCACTGCGCACCGACGCCGACGTGGCAGCGCTTCGCCTCGGCCTCGCCGACGGCACCATCGACTGCATTGCGACCGACCATGCGCCTCACGAGCCGCACACCAAAGAGTTTCCGTTCGACCAGGCCCCAGCCGGCATGCTCGGACTCGAAAGCGCACTGGCGCTCGCCCTCACCGAGCTCGACCTGCCCATCGAGCGCATCGTCGAGCTCATGAGCACTCGCCCAGCCGAAATCGCCGGGATCAACGACCGGCACGGCAACCCGGTCGAAACCGGCCAGCGAGCCAACCTGACCATCGTCGACCCGAACGCCGAGTGGACGGTCGCGGGGGCAGCGATGGCGAGTCGCAGTCACAACACGCCATATGAGGGACGAACCGTACGGGGCAAGGTCCAGTACACGTTCCTCGAAGGCGAACTCACAGTCGAACAAGGAAAGGCAACCCGATGAGTATCCGAGAAGCAGCGTTGGTGCTGCGAGACGGCACCATCTTTGAAGGTGAGCTGATCGGTGCTGATGCGCCAAAGGGAATCAGCACCGGCGAAGTCGTCTTCAACACGGTCATGAGCGGCTATCAGGAGGTCATTACCGACCCGAGCTACGCCGGTCAGATCATCACGTTCACCTATCCCCACATTGGCAACTACGGGGTGAACTCGGTCGACAACGAGTCGCGTGCACCGTTCTGCCGCGGCGTCATCATTCGCGACCCGGCCCGTCGAGCCAGCAACTATCGCAGCGAGGGCGAGTTTGACGACTTCCTGCGTTCGAACAATCTCTCGGGCATTGCGGGCATCGACACCCGCCGCCTCACCCGCCATATTCGCGACCTTGGTGCAATGCCCGGAGCGTTTGGTACCGCCGACGAGGACTCGCTTTTGGCAGCGGCAAAGGCCGAGCCTGGCACCGACGGTATCGACCTGGTTGCAACCGTGACATGCGACGAGCCGTACACCATCACCTCAGATGGCCCGCGCACGATCGTGGCCATGGACTTCGGCATCAAGACATCGATCCTCAATCAACTCAAGCGCCTCGGAACTGTTGAGGTGGTGCCTGCCTCGACGTCAGTCGCCGACATCATGGCCCACAACCCTGACGGCGTGTTCTTGTCGAACGGCCCCGGCGACCCCGAACCCCTTGGCTACATCCGTGAAACGATCAGCCAACTTCTCGGCAAGGTGCCTGTCTTTGGCATCTGCCTGGGACATCAGCTGCTCGCCGCTACGGTCGGCGCCACGACCTACAAACTTCCGTTCGGTCATCACGGGGGCAACCAGCCCGTCAAGCGCCTCCGCGACAGCAAGGTCGAGATCACGTCGCAGAACCACAACTACGCGGTCACTGAAGAATCGCTCTCAGCTGATGGCGTCAACGCCGAGCTCACCCACATCAACCTGAACGACAACACCGTCCAGGGAATGCGCTGCACCGACGTTCCAGCGTTCAGCGTCCAGTATCACCCGGAGGCCGGCCCCGGACCACACGACAGCCGCTACCTCTTCGACGACTTCGAGCAGCTCATGGCTTCTCACGGGGGCAACTAACCATGCCAAAACGCACTGATATCAACTCGATCCTCGTCATCGGCTCCGGCCCGATCGTCATTGGTCAGGCATGTGAGTTCGACTACTCGGGAACCCAGGCCTGTCGTGTTCTTCGTGAGGAGGGCTACCGAGTCATCCTCGCGAACTCGAACCCCGCCACGATCATGACCGACCCCGACTTTGCCGACGCCACCTATGTCGAGCCGCTCGATGTCACGGTGCTCGAAGCGATCATCGCTAAAGAGAAGCCTGACGTGCTCCTGCCAACCCTTGGTGGGCAGACGGCACTGAACCTGGCGATGGAGCTCGTCGAAGCGGGCATCGTTGAGAAGTACAACGTCGAAGTCATCGGCGCCGACCCTGTCGCCATCGATACTGCCGAGAACCGAGACAAGTTCAAGCAGGCCATGATCGAGATTGGCCTCGACGTGCCGAAGTCGGGCATTGCGCACGACATGGAGAAGTCTCGCGAGATCATGAATGAGCTCGGCCTGCCCGTGATCATTCGTCCCGCCTACATCCTGGGCGGCAAGGGCACCGGCATTGCCGAGACCCCTGAAGAGTTCGAGCAGGTCGCGTCCCATGGCATCGCCTCCAGCCCCATTGGCGAGATCCTCATCGAGGAGTCGATCAAGGGCTGGAAGGAATACGAACTCGAGGTCATGCGTGACCATATGGACAACCAGGTCGTTGTGTGTTCGATCGAAAACATCGACCCCATGGGCGTGCACACCGGCGACAGCATCACGGTCGCCCCAGCGCAGACGTTGACCGACGTCGAGCTTCAGGACATGCGAGACGCGGCGTTCGCTGTTATGCGTCGTGTCGGTGTGGAGACTGGCGGGTCGAACGTGCAGTTCGCCGTTGATCCGGAGAACGGCCGTCAGGTCGTCATCGAGATGAACCCGCGTGTGTCGCGCTCGTCAGCCTTGGCATCGAAGGCCACGGGCTTCCCGATCGCGAAGATCGCAGCACGATTGGCCGTTGGATACACGCTCGACGAGATCGAGAACGACATCACGAAAGAAACACCAGCGAGCTTCGAGCCATCGATCGACTACGTCGTGACCAAGGTGCCGCGTTGGGCGTTCGAGAAGTTCCCCGGTACCTCGGGCATCCTCGGCACCCAGATGCAGTCAGTGGGTGAGGCGATGGCGATAGGCCGTACGTTCCCTGAATCGCTGCAGAAGGGGCTTCGAAGCCTTGAGCTCGGACGCAACGGTTTGAACGCCGACCCGGGCGAAGCAGCGTACGACGACATGCCGCTCGACCAGCTGCTCGCTGAGTCGAACATCCCAACCCCCGATCGAATCTGGAAACTCGAAGCGTGTCTGCGTCGCGGAAAGACCGTCGATGAGATGCACGAGCTCACCAAGGTCGATCCGTGGTTCCTTGATCAGATGCTCCGCATTACCGAAGAACGTCAGGTGATCGAGTCAACACCGATGGCCGAGATGACTCGTCGGAGCTGGAAGCGCGTCAAGCAGCTCGGGTTCTCCGACGCACAGCTCGCCTATCTCTGGAAGGTGCCTGAAGCAGACGTGCGTGCCGCCCGTAAGGCCGTTGGCATTGAGCCCACGTACAAGACGGTTGATACCTGTGGCGCCGAGTTCGACGCAGAAACTCCGTATCACTACTCGACATGGGAAGACACCACCGAAGTCCGCGAGTCCGATCGGAAGAAGGTGATGATCCTTGGGTCTGGCCCGAACCGCATTGGTCAGGGAATCGAGTTCGACTATTGCTGCGTCCATGCAAGCTTCGCGCTCGCCGATGCAGGGTTCGAGACGATCATGGTCAACTGCAACCCCGAAACTGTGTCGACCGACTACGACACGAGTGACCGGCTCTACTTTGAGCCGCTCACGTTCGAGGACGTATCGAACATCATCGAAGCCGAACAGCCCGACGGCATCATCGTGTCGCTCGGCGGACAGACCCCGCTCAAGCTTGCGAACGATCTCCCAGCAGAGCTCATTGCGGGCACCTCGCCCACGTCGATCGACCTCGCCGAAGACCGTGAACGCTGGAACGACCTCTGTGTGCGCATGGAAATCCCGCAGCCTCCGGGTGGCACGGCGACCACGACCGAGGGTGCACTCGACATCATCGGCGGCATTGGCTACCCCGCACTCGTCCGTCCGTCGTATGTGCTTGGCGGGCGAGCGATGGAGATCGTCTATGACGATGAGGGACTTCGTGCCGCGATGAAGCAACTGGCAAGCTTCGGCACGCTTGGGCGCGAAGGGGGCCTGTCGGCGGAACGTCCTGTGCTGATCGACCGCTTCCTTGAAGATGCAACCGAGGTCGACGTTGATGCCATCCGCGACACGACAGGCGAAGTGCTCATCGGTGCGGTAATGGAACACGTCGAAGAAGCCGGTGTACACAGTGGCGACAGTGCCTGTGTCATTCCGCCTCCGTACCTCACCGACGACGTCATCTCGAAGCTCGAGGCATACGCTTCGCGAATTGCGACCGAGCTTGAAGTCGTTGGACTGATCAACGTGCAGTTCGCAGTCAAGGACGGAGAGGTCTACGTGATCGAGGCGAACCCTCGTGCGTCACGTACCGTGCCGTTTGTCGCGAAGGCCACCGGCGTGCCGCTCGCAAAGATCGCCGCCCGGGTCATGATGGGAGCGTCGATTGCCGAGCTCCGCACCGAAGGCCTCGTGCGTCCCCCCGTCACTGGTCATGTGTCGATCAAGGAAGCCGTGCTTCCGTTCAACCGCTTTCCTGACGCCGACCCACTGCTCGGCCCAGAGATGCGCTCGACCGGAGAGGTCATGGGCATCGACGCCACAACCGGGCTGGCATTTACCAAGAGCCAGATGGCTGCTGGAGGCACACTGCCCGAGAGCGGCACGGTGTTCATGTCGTTGGCCGACCGGGACAAGCCACTTGGCATCGACGCCGCACGTCGCTTCGTTGGCCTCGGGTTCGACATCGTCGCGACCGATGGCACCGCGAAGGCGCTCGAAGACGCAGGTGTAACCGTCGCCCGCCGAATGGCCAAGGTGACCGAAGACGGCGGCGTCGACATCGATGCTCCGACCGCAGTTGACCTCATCGAGGCAGACGAGATCCAGCTGGTGATCAACAGCCCCCGTGGCCGAGGCCCACGCGCCGACGGTGCGTACATCCGTGCCGCTGCCGGTGCCGCCGGCGTTCCACTGCTCACCACAGGCGCGGCTGCTGTTGCTGCAGCGCGTGGCATGGAAGAGTGGCTCGCATCACCAATGCAGGTCCGCTCACTGCAGGAATATCACGCACGTGCGTAAGGCAATTAC
>CAKZVC010000008.1 GCA_937922235.1 uncultured Acidimicrobiales bacterium
GCGAACACCGTGTTGGCCGGGCCGTACCAACGGCCGTGGAAGTCGGCGATGTCGGCAGAGTTCATCGCGTCGATCGTGTCGGTCTCGCCCAGGACCTCACGCCCGAGCGGATGGTCGGCAAAGAGGCTTTCGTAGAGCGCGATGTGTACGACGTCGTCGGGCGTGTCGAACGCTGCCACGAGCTCTTCGTTGATGACTTGCCGTTCGGCATCGACGTCGGATGAGCGCAGCGCTGGACGGCGCAGAACATCACACAGCAGATCCGACGCCATCTTGCGAGACGTCGCGGGTACTCGGGCGTAGAACGCCGTGTGCTCTCGTGACGTGAACGCGTTCATGTCACCACCGACGCCGTCGATGGCCTCGGCAACCGAACGAGCCGAGCGGTCTTCGGTGCCCTTAAAGAGCAGGTGCTCGAGGAAGTGAGAGACGCCTGACTTGTCGGAGGTCTCGTCACGGGATCCAACGGCAAACCAGGCCCCGATTGCGGCACTGCGAGAACCCGAAACAGGTTCCGTGACGATCCGTAGACCGTTGTCGAGTGTGGTTTTCTGTACGGGATCAGACATGGGCTCGTCGTAGCGTAGACATACCGGTGCCATCTTGCGTGAATCTGTGAGGTCTGGTAGGCCTCAGCCGCCCATCAGCCATCACAGATCGCCAAAACGACAAGAGGCCCCCGATCACTCGAGGGCCTCTCTTCGTTGTTCTTAGCCGGCGAGTTCCGAGCCCCTAGACGAGAAACTCGGGTAACTGAAGTCCGCCAGGGCCGAAATTACCGGCGACGTCCGCGTCCACCGCGGTTCGTCTTTGGTGCTGGACCAAGATCGCCGAGGTCTTCAGCGAGTGACGCATCGAAGCTGTCCTCGAACGAGGCGACCTCACGGTCATCGCTCTTGGAGCTGCCACCACGATCACTGGAGCCAGAGTCGCGGCCACCACGGTCGCGGTTACGTCCGCCACCGTCACGTCCACCACGGTCGCGGCCACCGCCACCACCGCTGTCACGAGAGCCACGGTCGCTGCCACCATCGTCACTGGATCCACCGTCGTCGTCGCCACCGCCATCAGCGGTTGGACGCAACGAGATCTTGCCGTTCGGATCGATGTCTTCGACCTTGACCTCGATGTCGTCGCCGAGGCTGAGCACGTCTTCGACCTTGTCGATGCGCTTGCCGCCACCGAGCTTCGAGATGTGCACGAGGCCGTCACGTCCGGGAAGGATGTTGACGAACGCACCGAACTTGGTGATGTTCACAACCTTGCCCTGGTAGACCTCGCCAACCTCTGCGGTTGGAGGATCGAGGATGAGGCGGATCTGACGCTCGCCCTCTTCGACCTTGGCCTTGTCAGACGATGCAACCGACACGATGCCGACCATGCCGTCGTCGTCGACAGAGATGTCGGCGCCGGTCTCGGCCTGGATGGCGTTGATGACCTTGCCCTTCGGTCCAATAACCTCGCCGATCTTGTCGATCGGGATTTCGAAGGAAACGATCTTCGGAGCGGTCGGGCCAACCTCGTCACGTGGAGCAGGGATGGCTTCGGTCATGTTCGCAAGGATTTTCAGACGTGCGTCCTTGGCCTGGTTCAGCGCGTTCGCAAGAACGTCAGCTGGGATGCCGTCGATCTTGGTGTCGAGCTGAAGCGCAGTCACGAAGTCGGCGGTGCCGGTGACCTTGAAGTCCATGTCGCCCATGGCGTCCTCTGCACCGAGGATGTCGGTGAGGGTGATGTACTTGTCGTCCATCTTGACGAGGCCCATTGCAATACCGGCAACAGGTGCCTTGATCGGCACGCCAGCGTCCATCAGCGAGAGGGTCGATGAGCACACCGACGCCATCGAGGACGAACCGTTCGATCCAAGAACCTCAGAGACAAGACGGAGGGTGTACGGGAACTCTTCCATCGGCGGAATACCCGGGAACACTGCACGCTCGGCGAGCGCTCCGTGGCCGATCTCACGACGCTTTGGTCCACGCATGAAGCCCGGCTCGCCGGTGCAGAACGGTGGGAAGTTGTAGTGGTGCATGTAACGCTTGCGATCGATCGGGTCGATGCCATCGATCATCTGGTCCATGCGTCCCATGCCCAACGTCGTGATGTTCATGACCTGGGTTTCGCCACGCTGGAACAAGCCAGAACCGTGAGCGGTTGGGATGAGGTCGACCTCAGACGAAACCGGGCGAAGGTCAGCGGTGCCACGACCGTCGATGCGGAGGCCCTCTTCGACGATGCGCTTGCGGACTGCGGCCTTCTTGACCGACTGGAATGCCTGACTGATCGCACTTCCCTCTTCAGGGAACTGCGCAGCAAGTGCTTCCTTGATTTCGTCCTTGAGTGCGTTCTCGGCACCCTGGCGCTCCATCTTGTCCTTGATGGTCTGGGTTGCAGCGATCTTGTCGCCGTAGCCCGACTCGACAGCCGAGAGGATCTCTGGGCTGTAGTCGCCGAGGACTGGGAAGTCCATCTTCTCTGGAGCGCCGACCTTCTCGAGGAGCTGTTCCTGGAGCTCGATGGCCTGGCGGATCCACTTCTTCGATGCATCAAGGCCACCAGCGAGGGTGGTCTCGTCGACGACTGGGCCGCCTGCTTCGTGAACGCCCCAGGTCTTGTCGGTGCCACCGGCTTCAACCATCATGACGGCGACATCGTCGTCATCGAGAAGACGACCAGCAACGACCATCTCGAAGGTCGACTCGGCGCTCTCCTGGTAGGTCGGGTGAGGAATCCACTCACCGTCGACGGTGTACGCAATGCGAACAGCGCCGATCGGCGACTCGAACGGGATGCGGGAAATGATCAGTGCGGCTGACGCTGCGTTGATCGCAAGAACGTCGTAGGGGTTCTCCATGTCGGCGCCAAAGATGGTGCCGACGATGTGAACGTCGTTGCGGAATCCGTCTGGGAAGTTCGGACGGAGGGGACGGTCGGTGAGACGGTCAACGAGGATTGCGGCCTCGCTGGCACGGCCTTCACGACGGAAGAACGATCCGGGGATCTTGCCAGCTGCGTAGCTGCGCTCTTCCATGTCGACGGTCAATGGGAAAAAGCTTGCGCCATCGCGTGGCTTATCGCTTGAAGTTGCGGTCACAAGGACCATGGTGTTGCCCAGCTGGGCAAGTACTGCGCCGTCGGCAAGACCAGCAAGCTGGCCCGTTTCGAACGACATAATCTTGTCAGGCGCGCCCATAACGGCGTCGCTGACGGAATGTTTCTCAGCCATGAATTGGCTTCTCCTTCACCCGAAGAAAGCTTCGGGTTGTATGGCCCGGCACCTTGCCGGACTAGTCGAGCCGACCTTCGGCTCGATTCGTTGCTGTGAGCCGTAGCTCACGGTTTCCCGGCCGTAGCCGGAATCCAGGGTTTCCCTGGTCTTTCTGTATCCCAGGGGTTTCCCGGAATCAGATCCTTACACCTACGGTCGGCCCGTGGTGTTCATGTGTGAGGAAATCTCGGCGGTACTGCAGCAGAGACTTCGCCCACACGCGAAAGCGAGCGGCCGCTGGGCCGCTCGTTCCGTACTCGTTACCGGCGAATGCCGAGGTGTGCGATCAGATCGCGATATCGCTCGACGTTATTGTTCATAACGTAATCGAGGAGTCGACGACGCTGACCTACCAGCATCAGGAGTCCACGACGGCTGTGGTGATCTTTCTTGTGATCCTTCAGGTGCTCGGTGAGGTGTGAGATACGTGCGGTAAGCAGCGCTATCTGAACCTCGGGAGAACCAGTGTCGTCTTCAGCAAGACCAAAGGCCTTGCGGACACTTGCCATCGTTTCTTCTTTTGGTGGGAGTACAGAATCCATGTGTCTTCCTTGGGTGTAGGACCCTGCCCCGTTCGCCGCGCTCGAAACTCGAAGCACGAGGCTTCGGATTCCCAACTCGAACTACAGAGCGGACGCCCGCGAATTGCGGACTCATAAAGACTAACGCCAACCCACGAATTTCCGCACTGTTGCGCTGGGACTCCCGCCCAGGTTTGCGCTGGGACTTCCGCCCAGGTTTGCGCTGGGACTTCCGCCCAGGTTTGCGCTGGGACTTCCGCCCAGGTTTGCGCTGGGACTTCCGCCCAGACCCGCGGACACCGACATGGTCGTCCGCTCCGCTCCCTCCCCATAGCGCTTTCCCACAGCGATGTTTCGAGGCCCCAGGCGAGAAACTCGGCTGAGCCGATACCCCGCCAGGGCTGAACCAATACCTATATGTTCGCGCCTTCCAGGTCGCCCGTGAGTTTGTCGCCGGCGTTCTCGCCCGTGAGGTAACACATGATGCTTGGGTTGTCATCAGCTGACCACGACTCCTCGGTCGGGGTCAAGAACCCGCCGTAGATCACCGAGTTGTCGTAGTCGACGCCGACGAAGTTCGTGAAGTGGTCACCCGAGCACGCTTCGTCGGCGAGGCTGTCCATATCGAGCGGGAAGCCGTCGTCCTTCGACAAGTTGACCCGGGCGTAGACCTGGCCGTCGTGTTCACCATCGCAGGGAACCGCGACGAGCTCGAACACGAACCCCTCAGCATCATCGTTCTCTTCGTCGTTGAAGCAGTCACCGGGCAGCAGCTTGTCGGGGTCAACGCTCTTCGGCTCCAACACGTTGCCTTCCGCATCACGCGGAATTTCGGTCGAAAGGGCTTCGGCGACCTGGCTACAGCCAGTTAGCGCAACCGCCAGCACCGACACGGCAAGTCCTCGCCGTAGTAGTCCGTTACTACTCATGATCTTCTCCCCGCCGTGCGCACCATGCGCGCTGCCCCATAGGAATCGGCCTGTAGACGAGCTCGCTTAAGCGAATGGCTCGAGGGGTGGATTTCGCGAGCCTGCGGTTCCGTACGAGGCGCTGTCGAGATCGTCGTGAACCTCGACCTGGCCAAGCTGTGCGAGCTGTTTCCATTCGTTGCGTAGCACGTCGACAGCCTGCCCTGCGCCACCGGCGTTGCCGTCAAGAATCACTGCATGATCGACTCGTGCTACCACGAGTTCGAGGGGCTGGTTCTCGTCGACCTCTTTTGGCATGACAAGCGGTGCAAGTTCGCTGTACTCGGGGTCGCCTTCCGTCACGAGCCTTACCTTTGCGGACAGGCGGGCGATCATGGGTGTACCGGTTTCGAACGCAGCGAAGGTGAACGCCACATCGGTCAACGAAGCTGACGACGCACCGGTCGGGGCGCCTGCATAGCAAAAGCGATTCGGATGGATGATTCGGAGTCGATCTCTGGCCTGAACTTCCTCCCGGATCCGAGTCGACGCTTCCTGCTCGCTGATGAGGAGCAGCGAATGGTCGACTCGCAGCGACTCTTCTGCTGCACGAGGAATATGGGTGTAGGTGCCTCGCTGCGTCCACGTGTAGTCGTGGAAGGGAAGTCGACAACCTGCGTCGTGCAATGCCAAGAGCTCATTGCGAATCTCTGGAGGAATGCTCCGGTCGTAGCGCTTTTCGAAGTTTCGACCGGCATCAAACCCAAGCAGGCCGAGCCCTCCGGCAACACCGACCCCAACGCCAACGTGTTTGAGCAGCTCGAGGCCAAATCCGGGAACGCTGCCGACCAACCAGGAGCCGACGATCACGATCCATCCGCTGAGCAAAAGAAGCGCCGTGATGACGTTCGCATGCTTGACCGTGTTGGTCACAGCGAAGATCGGTCCAAGCACTGCCCCAATGCACGCACCAGTCAGGGCACCGATTGCGCTACCGATGATCCCGACGATGGCGCCGCCCACGTTGCCGGCCGCAGCTTCTGAGAATGTGGAAAAGACACCAAACGCCCAGCTCGCCAGGAGGCCCGCCCGCGCACCAGAGCGAATTCCGCTCCCGAACGCACGACCTAGCGACATCTCCGTCCAATCCCGGCCACCCGATGCGACCTCCGCTCCGGAAGTATCGGCCAAGAATCAGCCGCGCTGTAGGCGCCCATCTCGTCCCCCACGATGGATAGGAACCTGGCACCTTTTTCCAAATAGGTACCACGTTCCTTTGGGCGACTTGGAACCTGGCACCTTTTTCCAAATAGGTACCACGTTCCTTTGGCGAATCGCCATCCCATCATCGACGCTGTCGCGCGCTGCTTTCAAGAAAGGTGGACAGGTTCGTCTTCGGGGACAGCGAGTGTGATTCGGCTATGGCAAGAGGCGGCGGGTTTCGGCGATGTCGGCGTCGAGCTGGGATTTGAGCTCGTCGATGCCGTTGAATCGGCGTTCGCTTCGCAGGAAATGCAGGAACTGGACCTTGGCCAGCTGACCGTAGAGATCGCCCGATTCGCCTTCCGCCGGAAAATCGAGCAGGTGTGCTTCGAGGACCGCGGTGTCGGCGTTGTCGTAGAAGGTTGGGCGGACTCCTACGTTGACCGCCGCTGCATATTCGGTTCCATCGGGACGGATGTAGCGGCAGGCGTACACGCCGTTTGCCGGCCGGGCCAGGTCTTCGGGCCACGGAACGTTGGCGGTTGGGAACCCGATCGTGCGGCCGCGCTGATCGCCCTTGACCACCTCGCCCCACATTTCGAAGGGACGCCCGAGCATGGTGGCGGCACCTTCGACGTCGCCGCCGACAAGAGCTCGACGGATCGCCGTGGACGAGACAGGTTCGGTTGCGGTTTCGGTGCGGCGAATGAGCTCGAGTCCTTCGACATCGAAACCGTGTGCCTCGCCTTGTGATTCGAGGAACGCAACGGTGCCTTCGCGGCCCTTACCGAAGTTGAAATCGGAACCGACGAGAATTTCCTTCGCACCAAGCCGATCGACGAACACGTCATCGACGAATTCTGCAGCTGTAGTGGAGGCGCGGTCGGCATCGAACTCGATGACGTAGACGACGTCGACGCCGAGCGACTCGAGAAGCTCGAGCTTGCGAGGAAGGCGGGTCAACAGCTTCGGCGCCGACTCGGGGCGAACCACCGTGGCGGGGTGCACGTCGAAGGTGACAACCGCCGACGCCACTCCCCTGTCGTTCGCCCGGCGAATGACCTCGCCAATCACGGTCTGGTGACCGCGATGCACACCGTCGAACGCGCCGGTGGTGAGGACGCAGCCATCGACGCGCTGATCGTCGCTGTCTCGGATGATCTTCACGACTGGTCCTTCTCCGAGACGGTCTTGGGCGGGGGTTCAGCGAGGACGACTGCTGGCTTGATCGTGCCGCTCTTGTGGGGTTCGTATACGGCGAGCAGTTCACCAACGCTGTCGACCAAAGGGTACGGGCCGTCGCCGGTGGCCCCAATTCGGGCGGCGGGAAATACGCGACCGTAGCGAACGTCGGTGGCCACGTCATCAGCTACTTCGATCAGGCCGAGGTCGGCAACGAACTCTGCCGCTGGGCGAAGTTCGACGGTCTCGAGTGGAGCCGCCATGTCGTCGGTGAATGAGCCAATGGCGGTCCGGCGAAGCCCATGCAGATGTGCCCCTCCCCCAAGCGCGGTGCCGAGGTCGGCGGCAAGCGAGCGAATGTAGGTGCCCGCCGAGCATTCGACCGTGCAGCGCAGCGTCATTGGGTCGTCGGTTGCTTCCAAGTCGAATCGGTAGACGGTTACCGGTACGGCCTTGCGTTCGATCTCGATGCCCTCGCGGGCAAGCTCGTGCAGTCGTTTGCCGTCGACCTTCTTCGCGCTGACCATCGGTGGGATCTGATCGATTGCTCCTGTCAGTGCCGATGCAGCAGCTCGCGCTGCCTCGATATCGATCGGATCCATCTCGTGCGTGGTCGTGACCACACCGGTTGAGTCGAGCGAGTCGGTCTCGGATCCGAACCGGATCTCACCGGTGTAGGCCTTTGGGACACCGTCGAGGAAGCGAAGTACACGGGTGGCTTTGCCGACCCCAAGGAGCAGCACGCCGGTGGCGTCCGGGTCGAGCGTTCCCGAGTGGCCGACCTTGCGCGTCTTGAACACCCCGCGAGCCTTCGCTACGACATCGTGCGACGTCCATCCACGCGGCTTATCAACGATGGCGAAACCGGTCGGACCGGTATCGCGCTTCTTGCCCACGGCTACTCCTCCTCGTCGGAGGCTTCCGGATTCCCCGGGCGGGCTCGATCTGCGGCGAGCAGCTCTTCGATTCGGTTGGCCTCTCGTAGCTGTGCGTCTGGTTCAAAGCTCAGCGGAGGCGTCCGACGAAGTGTGGTCTGACGCCCGATCGCACCCTGCAGACGTTTGCGGTGTTCTTCAAACACCGCAACGAGCGCTTGTTCATCGTCGGCGTCACCAAGCGCTGCGGTAAACGACACGATTGCGCGATCGAGGCTGCGGTCGGTCTTGACATGAGTGACACTCACCCAATCGAGACGTTCATCGTCGATGCGGGTGAGTTCCTCAGAGATGATCTCGCGAAGCAGCTCGTTCAAACGCGAGCTTCGCTGAGCTCCCGGATCGCGGCGATTGCCTTGCACATGACGACGACGTGAACTCATGACTCAGCACTCATCCTTCTAGTTCCATCCAGGTTCGATCGGCAGCCACAACCTCGAGGTCGGGTCGGCTCCAGACAAGCCGCTCGGCTTCGTCCATGATCTCGGTTGCTTGACGAGGCGTACCGGACACCACAACTACCCCGAGCCGTGCGCTCTGCAGCACATCGTTGTCGGCAACTTCAGACACGCTGACGCCAAGCTTCGGGAGACGATCGATGATCGGACGGACCATCGATCGCTTCTCCTTCAGCGTCTGTACCTGCGGAAATCGCAGACGTAGATCGAGGGCAAGCACATGCATGCTTCGAACTAGCCCGTGATCGTGCGAGCGATCTCTCGTTCTTCGTAGGTCTCGATGATGTCGCCATCACGGAGGTCCTGGAAGTCCGACAAGCCAATGCCGCATTCGTAGCCGGCAGCAACTTCCTTGGCGTCGTCCTTAAAGCGGCGAAGCGATTTGATCTCGCCCTTCCACAGGATGTTGCCTTCGCGGATGAAGCGGACCTTGGAGCCTCGGGTGATGACACCGTTGAGCACGTAGCAACCAGCGATCTTGCCGATCTTTGGCACTCCGAAGATCTCGCGAACTTCGGCGTCGCCGGTGACGACCTCTTCGTACTCGGGTGCGAGCATGCCGATCATTGCTGACTCGACTTCTTCGAGGAGCTTGTAGATGATCTCGTACGTACGGATCTCTACACCCTCAGCGTCAGCGCTGGCACGGGCCTTGCGGTCCGGGCGAACGTTGAAGCCAATGATCGTGGCGTTCGATGCCGACGCAAGTGCGATGTCGTTGTCGGTGATTCCACCAACACCACGGTGCACGAACGTTGGCTTGACCTCTGGCGTCTCGAGCTTGCGAAGCGAGTCGGTGACTGCTTCGAGCGAGCCGTTGACGTCGGCCTTGATGATCAGGTTCAGGTTCGCAGCTTCGCCACGCTGAATCTGTTCGAAGATGTCTTCGAGACGAGCGCCGCCGCTGGTTGCCGAAGCATCGCGACCAAGGCTCGACTGACGATGCCAGTGCTCACGAGTGTCGGCGACCTTGGAGGCAACCTTCTCGCTCGGCGCAATGTTGAACTCGTTGCCGGCTTCGGCAACGTCGCTCAGACCAAGCACCTGGACTGGTGTCGATGGGCCAGCGGTCTTGACGCTTTCGCCCTTGTCGTTGATAAGAGCACGGATGCGACCCCACGCTGCGCCGGAGACCATCGGGTCGCCGACCTTGAGCGTGCCCTCCTGCACAAGGACCGTGGCAACGGGGCCACGACCAATGTCGAGGTTGGCTTCGAGGACAACACCGGTTGCACGATCGTCAGGGTTCGCACGGAGATCTTCGATCTCGGCGACCAAGATGATGTGGTCGAGGAGCTCATCGATGCCGATGTTCTGAAGCGCCGAAATCTCTTGGGTGATCGTGTCGCCGCCGTACGCCTCAGGGATGAGGTCGTGCTCGGAAAGCTGCGTGAGCACTCGAGCTGGGTTGGCGTTCTCGCGGTCGATCTTGTTGATCGCCACGATGATTGGGACATCGGCTGCCTTGGCGTGGTTTAGCGCTTCGATCGTCTGCGGCATCATTCCGTCGTCAGCTGCAACAACAAGCACGACAATGTCGGTTGCCTTTGCACCGCGGGAACGCATGGCGGTGAACGCCTCGTGACCCGGGGTATCGATGAACGTCAGCGTGTGATCGTTGCGAACCGTCTGGTACGCCCCAATGTGCTGGGTGATACCGCCGGCTTCGCCATCGATGACGTTTGCCTTGCGGATCTGGTCGAGCAGCTTGGTCTTACCGTGATCGACGTGACCCATGATCGTGATGACCGGTGGGCGAATCGGCGTGTCGTCGTCGCTCTCCTCATCATCAGCGTCTTCGATGCCGAGCATCTTGCGGAGCTCAACTTCTTGCTCTTCACCAGGATCGACGAGCTTGATGTCAGCGCCGAGCTCGTCAGCAAACTTGTTAATGAGCTCATCGCTAAGGGATTGGGTGGCCGTAACCATCTCGCCCTGCTGCATCATGAACTTCACAACATCAGCAACCGTACGGTTGAACTTTGGACCGAGATCGAGCGGAGTGATTGCGCGTTCAATGACAACAGTGCCGGTTGGGACTGGAGCGTCTTCGGAGCTGTAGCTCGGAACGTTCATTGGCTGAAGTTCTTCGCGGTTGCGACGACGCTTTCCGCGACGCTTTGGTGGGCGACGTCCGGCTGGACCGCCGGGACGACCGCCTCCACCGGGACGACCTCCGCCTCCACCAGGAGGACCACCAGCACCAGGAACAGTGCGCGGGCCGCCACCAGGACGGTTGCCGCCGCCGCTTCGAGGAGGACCACCGCTGTAGCCACCAGGGCGCGCTCCACCAGGACCACCGGTTGGTCCGCCGCGGCGAACACCCGGAGGTGGCGGGATTGGCTTACCGGACTGCGAACGAGGCGGTCCAGGAGGTGGTGGGATTGGCTTACCGGACTGCGAACGAGGACCCGCAGGTGGGGTTCCCGGAGGTGGACCACCAGCAGGAGGTCCGTCCTTCTTTGGATCACTGCCGATCGATGGCGCGGGAGGCGCAGCCTCGGCAGTAGGCGCCTCGTCGGGCTTCGGAGCAGGCTTCGGCGTTGCCGTTGGCGGCGGCGGAACCGGGCCATCGGCAACCGGGCGGCGCTCACGCTTGGACGACACGGGGCCCTTTGGCATCTCCATGTCGCTATCGAGCTCGACCGCAGGAGCCTCGGCAACCACTGGCTCCGGGGCTTCGACTGGCTCCTCAACCGACGCTGGGGCTTCGACCTCAGCTGGAGCTTCGACCGGAGCAGGTGGCTCCTCAGCTACCGGCTCGGCCTTCTTTGCAGCTGCCTTCTTCTTGGCAGGCGGCTTCTTGGAGGAGACGGGTGCAGGCTTTTCAGCCTTCACTTCCTCTTCCTTCGGCTTCTCCTCTTCGGGAGCTACCTCACGGATGAGTCCTTCACGGTCGGCCTTACGGCGGACACGGTCAGCCTGGGCATCGACGATGCTCGACGAGTGGCTCTTTGCCCCGATCCCGAGCGCGTCACAGAGTTCCAGGGTCTCAGCGTTGCTGAGCCCCAATTCTCGTGCGAGTTCGTAGACGCGAATCTTTGCTGCCAATGGGTTCTTTCGTTGTGGAGTTGCGAGACCACACACAGTGTGATCAGCACAACAGCTTATGCCTATTCTTCTTCAGAGGCGCTATCTGCAGCGTTAGCTTCGTCACCCGCATCGGCCTCAGCCAGGGGTTCCTCGTCATCAACTGCTTCTGTCCAGTCCTCAGCTGACATGGCGTCGCCGCCGTCTGCTGGCTTCCAAACCTGTTCGCCGGATTCTGGGTCGACGACCCATTCACCTTCCGCCCAATCGACATCGCCGTAGGCTTCTTCTTGCGCGAGCTGTGATTCGCTCTTGATGTCGACGCGCCAGCCGGTGAGGCGGGCGGCGAGACGAGCGTTCTGGCCTTCCTTGCCAATCGCCAGCGACAGCTGGAAATCGGGAACGATGACCTCGGCGGTGCCGGTTTCTTCGATGATACGAACTTCCTTCACCTTTGCCGGTGAAAGCGCCTTCATGACGAAGTCAGGAAGGTCGTCGGAGAAGGGAACGATGTCGATCTTCTCGCCACGGAGTTCGGTTACGACCTGGCGAACACGAGCGCCACGTGCACCAACGCATGCGCCGACCGGATCGACATTGGAGTCGTTCGAGTAGACGGCGATCTTGGTGCGGTGTCCCGGTTCGCGTGCACATGCACGGATTTCGACGATGCCGTCGGCGATCTCGGGAACTTCGAGCTCAAACAAGCGACGAACCAAACCGGGGTGGGTACGGCTGACGACGATCTGCGGGCCCTTTGCGGTCTTGCGAACCTCGACGATGTAGGCCTTGAGGCGTGCGTTTGGCTCGGGGCGCTCGAACATGACCTGCTCCGACTGCGGAAGCAACGCCTCAACACGACCGAGGTCGAGGAGGGTGTAGCGAGCGTCGGTCTGCTGGATCATGCCGGTGACGATGTCGCCTTCGCGGCCTGCGTACTCTTCGTACTTGAGCTCGCGCTCAGCTTCACGAATGCGCTGCGTCATTACCTGACGAGCCGTCTGGGCCGCGATACGGCCGAAGTTCTCAGGGGTTACGTCGTACTCTTCACCGATTGGGTTGTAGTCCTCGTCGGTTTCCTGGGCCATGACACGGATGTCCATGGACTCAGGGTCGATGGTGACCCACGCATAGTCTTCGGCGTCGGGCATCCGCTTGTAGGCCGACTCGAGGGCGTCGGCGAGGGCTGCGAACAGCGCGTCGACAGAGATTCCCTTGTCACGTGCGAGCGCTTGGAGAGCTTCGAGCATCTCGGCATTCATGCTGGCTGGCCTTTCTTGGTGTTCTTCTTTGCGTTCTGGGGGTTCTTGCCGCCCTTTTTGGGCGTTGGTCCCCAGTCAAAGATCGTTCGAGCACTGCGGATCTCGCCGTAGCGAAGTGTGCGTGTCTCGGTTTCGTTCTCGATGGTGATTCCGTACTCGTCGGCGCTCGTGAGTTCACCGTCTACTCGGCGTTCGCCAGGAACGTCGGGCATGGTTTTGACGGTGATCTGTTCACCGACCGAGCGGCGGAAGTGGTCGGGCTTCTTGAGGGGACGTTCGACACCTGGGCTGGTGACTTCCATGGTGAAGCGTCCGGGAATTGGGTCTTCGGCATCGATCATGCGCGACACGGCCTTGGTAACTTCGACCAGCGTTTGGCTGTTGAGGCCGCCGGGTTCGTCAACGATGACCTTGAGCACGCCATTGTTCATATCGACGTCGACAAGTTCGCAGTGGAAATCGTCGGCGATTGGCTCGATTAGCGCGGTGACCTTGGTGACGAGAGCGCTCGGCGCCGCGCCCAACTTGTGCTGGTCGCCCGATTCGGTCTTGTTCTTGTTACTGCTCATGTTCACCTCCGACCGTCATATTCACGTGCCAAAAAAATCGCTGTATTGCGTGCAAATACCCTGCTCTTCGCCGGACCAAAGTGGCCCAACAAATAGCAAAAGCGTGGACTCGAAAGCCCACGCTCGCGAGTGCAGGCGTAAACGGCCCGTATTTGCGTGCGATCAAACTCTAGCGGGTTCGACCCGACTACGGCACTGTTTGGGAAACTGCTTTCGCGAACGACTCGTGGACGCCGCTAATGCGGACATCGCTTCCCTGCCGTTCGAGCTGTGGTTCAACCGCGTTTGCGGTCCGTTCCGCCCACAAATCGACGAGGTGAATGGCGACGGCAACGGCCAATATCGCGGCGGCGAGCAATCCGTTACGGAACGCAACCACGACCCCGGCAGCTGTGACGATCGATGCGAGGCCTCGTCCTTTGATGTGGATGTTCTTGCGTCTCGACCACTTAGTGAAGATCTCCTCGCTCAACGGCACTCGGACAACCGGTGCCCGCCACTTGGTGAGCGACCGTCCGACCCGCAGCGGAATCGCGCCGTCGGCAGCATGACCAGTGATCGCGCAGATCGCTGGCAGACCTTGCGTAGCGATCGCCAGCGGCACGACGACCGATGCACCGTCGACGTCGTCGGGCTGACCGTGTGCGTCATCTGATGGCGATGACGACATAGCTAACGCTTGCGGATCAGATCGATGGCGGTCTCGGATGCGTTTGCATCTTCGCCACGCTCGTCGAGGTTGCGGGCCCGGTCTTCTTCTGCTGCTTTGCGGGCAGCACCGCGGGTTGACTCAGCACGGGCCATCGTGGCTTCCACACCTTCTTCGTGGAGGTACATCGCCCATTCGACCAGAGTGTCGACCATCTCGTCTTCTGGCACAACAGCGACGTTCACGCCCTTGACGAAGAGGTGGCCACGTTTGTTGCCGGCGGCGATGCCGAGGTCGGCGTCTCGGGCTTCGCCCGGGCCGTTCACGACGCAGCCCATCACGGCGACCTGTAGTGGAATCTCTTTGTCTTCGAAGGCCTTCACCGCATCTTCGGCCACCTTGTAGACGTCGATCTCGGCACGGCCACAGCTTGGGCACGCAATGAGGTCGACGTTCTTTCGTTCACGCAGGCCCAGTGCTTCGAGCAGCGTTCGTCCTGCTTTGACCTCGAGCACAGGGTCGGCGGTGAGCGAGTAGCGAATGGTGTCGCCAATGCCTTCCGCCAAGAGAGCGCCGATGCCAGCAGTGGCCTTGATGGTGCCGGCTGGAGGCGGCCCAGCTTCGGTTACTCCGAGGTGGAGCGGGTAGTCGGTGACCTCTGATAGCTGACGGTAGGCCTCGATCATGAGGGGCACGCTCGACGCCTTCACCGAGATCTTCACCAGGTCGAAGCCGACCTCATCAAAGTAGCTGACCTCGCGCAACGCAGATTCGACCATCGCCTCGGGGGTTACGCCCTTTTCTTCGTCGTAGAGCGACGAATCGAGCGAACCACCATTAACGCCAATCCGGATCGGCACGTTGCGGTCTTTGGCTTCTTGAGCGATCGTCTTGATCTTGGTTGGGTCGGTGATGTTGCCCGGGTTCAGACGCAGACAGTGCACGCCAGCGTCGAGCGCAGCAAGGGCCATGCGGTGGCTGTTGTGCACGTCGGCGACGATCGGCACCGGCGAACGGGGCACGATGCGAGCCAACCCTTCGGCGGCTTCGGGCTTGTTGCAGGTGCAGCGCACGATGTCGGCGCCAGCTGCGGCTAGGGCGTAGATCTGCTGCAGTGTCGCTTCATGGTCGGCCGTCTTGGTGATCGTCATCGACTGGACGGTGATGGGCGCTCCCCCACCGACCGGCACGTTGCCGACCATGATCTGCTTAGTGTCCTTGCGGGGAAATACTCCGTCGAATTGCATGTGTCGTCGTCGTGTCCCTCGTTGGCGAACTAGCTCGGAATGACTATGGGATCGATGACATCGCGCACCATGGCGATCCCTCCGATGAGCATAAACAACATGATCACCGCGTAGGTGACCGGTAGGAGCTTTGCTGCGTCTGCGTAGTAGCGCTCGCCGCCGAACGAACGGATTCGTTCGTACGTCGCCATCACCATGTGTCCGCCGTCGAGTGGCAGCATCGGCAATGCATTAAGGATGCCGAACGACAAGTTGATCAACAGCAGGAAGCCAACGACCTCAGCCCAGCCGGTGTCGACGAGCTGACGGGCAATGCGCACCGCGCCAATGATCGAGACGAGGCGGTTCTCGTCGACCGAGATTGGCCGGAGCTCGGTGAGGTCGGAGCCCGCAGAGATCTCGGGCTCGACGTCGGTTTCCGAGGAGAAGCCGAACAGACCGAGGACGCCTGCTCGAGTGGCAAGACGCTTTGGCATTTCGACGGCGATGAGCGACGTGGTTTCCCAAACAATCTCGGCGCTACCGGTTGCCGAGTCGAGAACTGGACGAGCCTCACGGAAGTCCTCACGGCCAATGCCAAGGAACCCTCGGGCGGCAACCACTGGGTCTTGCTCGAGACGGTTGATCGTGATGAGTTCTGTGTGAAGCTCACGTCCATAGACGACTTCGACCTCGACCTGCCCGCCGACGAAAGGCTGAGCTGCTTCCAGGAACTCTTCGTAGGTCGTGACCGGAGTGCCGCCAACGGACCGAACCATGTCGCCGTCGTAGAGACCGGAGATGCGATCGATGGGCTTTCCATTTTCATCGAGAACGAAGATCTTCTTGCCGTCGAGGCCCGTTTCGTGCTCGCCTCTCTTGCCAAGTTGTCGAACAAACCCGGCACCCCTGTCGGTCAATACTTCGCCAAGGACGGTGGGGATCGTCTCGTCGTTGTAGTCAGATCCAAAGACCGAGTCGCCGTTGCCGTCGAGGGTTGGGCGTGCGATGACAACATCGACTTCTTGACCGCGGTTGCTCGACACAACCTCTGCGAGTTGTGTGAAGTTTGCGGTTGTGTCGCCGCCGATCGAGACGATGCGATCGCCTTCTTCGACACCGATTGTTTCGGCGGCGCCGAATGGCACGACCTGCCCGACCTCCCACTCCGTCTCGGAGGCTTGGCCAATGGTGAAGAGCAAGCCAAATCCGAGCACGAGTGCGATTGCGAAATGTGAGAGCGGTCCTGCAGCGATCGTGAGCATGCGCTTATGCCACGACGCTTGACGGTAGGTGCGTGGCTCATCCTCGGGGTCGACGTCTTCGAGGTTGTTCATACCGACGATGCGAACGTACGCACCGGCAGGGATTGCTTTGAGTCCGTAGGTGACTTCGCCACGTTTGAACGCGAAGACTCGTGGTCCGAATCCAATGAAGTACTCGGTGACCTTCATGCCCGACCACTTCGCCACGCTGTAGTGGCCGAACTCGTGGATCATCAAGAAGATGACGAAAGCCCCGACGATGACGAGCAGCTGCCATCCGCCGATGAACGCGAGGAAGCCAAGAAGGGCAAAAAGCCCGACCATTCGCGGGGCATTGAATCCGAGTTCTTCTTCGGGTTCGACCGGGGCGCGCAACGCTGCCTCGATGGGGCGATCTTGGAGGTCAGTCATTCGTTATAGGTTCCCACGGATATGTGTCCAGGTGGCTTCGCGTGCCCGGTTGTCGGCGTCGAGTACGGCCTCGAGTGAGTCAGCGGGCGCACCGTCGTGCTGTAGAAGCAACGCATGGTTTACATCGGCTATTCCGGTCCACGGAATAAGCCCCTCAAGAAATGCTTCAACGGCTACTTCGTTGGCTGCACTTAGCCACGCAGGTGCAGTGCCGCCTTGGCGCCCGGCTTCGAACGCAAGGTCGAGGCATGGGAACGCGTCTCGGTCTGGTGGTTCGAACTCGAGTGTCATGGCTTGTGACCAATCCATCTCGCCGTACGGCACATCGAACCGTTCGGGATAGGTGAGCGCATAGGCCATGCACAGCCGCATGTCGGGCTGGGATAGCTGGGCAATGGTCGAGCCGTCGGTGTACGCCACCATCGAGTGCACGATCGACTGGGGATGCACCACCACATCGATGTTGTCGTACGGAGTTCCGTAGAGCTCGTGGGCTTCGATGACCTCGAGTCCCTTGTTCATGAGCGTCGACGAATCGATGGTGATTTTCGGACCCATCGACCACGTCGGATGCGCCAGGGCGTTCTCGACGGTGACGCTTGCCAAGTCAGCTTTGCTGCGACCCCGGAACGGTCCACCCGACGCCGTGAGCACGAGGCGGTCAACGCCCTGGCCGTCTTCGGTGGCACGGAGGCATTGGTGGAGCGCGCAGTGCTCGGAGTCAACGGGGAGGAGCTCGGCTCCTGGCGTTAGACGAGCCTTCTGCACGATTGGGCCGGCGGCGATAAGCGATTCTTTGTTCGCGAGGCCGAGGCGCTTGCCGTGTTCGAGGGCTGACAGCGTCACGGCCAGGCCTGCGAAACCCACGACGCCGTTGATGGTGACGTCGGCAGTCGAGCTTGCAGCGCGCAAGCCCTCGTCACCCGTCAGGATCTCGGGCGGAGATGCCAGGTTGAGCCCAGCGATCGCCGCTTGCGCATCGGCGACTCGATCGACGTTGGTAACGACGACGACCTCGGGCTCGAACTCGGCGACCTGTTCGACAAGGACCTCAACGGACGATCCAACACCAAGCGCCTGCACATCAAAGCGCCCGTCCGATGACCGCACAATGTCGAGGGTCTGCGTACCAATAGACCCCGTCGAACCCATCACCGAAACAGAAGTAGCCACACCCGCATCGTACCCCTCCCCCAATTGGGGTCAGGCCTCAACAACTAACAAGTAATCAGCGGGGTCAGGCCTCAACAACTAACAAGTCCCAGCGAGATCGTTGATTGTGCAGGGTTTCCACAAACGCGCCAGAAATCGAGCACGGCAAGCCTCAAACCCCTCGGCGAACGCCCGAGCCTGTTCTGGAAGGGTTTTCGACCCACTTGTTAGTTGTTGAGGCCTGACCCCAAGCCCAACTTGTTAGTTGTTGAGGCTCGACCCCACTACCGGGTGGCAAAATCGCGGCCTGAGCTCGAAGCTGCGGAGCCGGTTCGAGCTGACGCGGCCTCCGGCCAGCAATCGAACGCCGCCTCGGGCGCCCAGGCTGCGTGCCGCTTGAACGCTCCCCGAAGGGAGTGACATTGCTTCAGGACCGTGCCGCCAAAATCGGCGACGAAGTCGCTGGCGGCTAAGGCCTGAAGCCTCCGTGGCGCTTGAACGGCCCCCGGAGGGGACGTGATGTCTGATCGTGCAGGTGGCAAAATCGCGGCGGAGCCGCTGCCACCGAAACGATCAGACTTTGTAGAAGACTGCTTCGGCGAAGTAGAAGACGGCTGGCAGGACGAACAGGAGTGCGTCGAAGCGGTCGAGGAATCCACCGTGTCCTGGGAGGATCGATCCCATGTCCTTGATGCCGAGATCTCGCTTGAGGAGCGATTCGCTTAGGTCACCAAGTGGCGCCACAACGGCGCCGATGAGTCCGAGGATCGCAGCTTCGCGGTAGCCACCAAGCGATTCGAACGGCTCCATCAGGTCGCGGAGCACGCCCATGAACACGATCGAGGCAACAAAGCTGGCGATCGCTCCACCGATAAGACCTTCGACGGTCTTGTTGGGGCTCACTGCAGCGAGCGGGGTTCGACCGAAGCTTCGGCCGGCAAAGAATGCACCGACGTCGTAGCCAACCGTCACGATGATCGCTGCGAGCAGAAGCCCAGTGCCGTCATCGCCGTTGATTCCCCAGCGGTTTGCAATCTCGAGACTGGCGGCGCCGAAGCTGCCGAGCACGCCGATGTAGGCAACGCCGAGCAAGGTGACACCCAGGTTCATCACGGGCATCTCGGTAGACACGCCAGACAGGAACCACAGCAGGCCGAAGATCACCGACAACGCCATGACGAGTGCGACCGCTTGGGTGCCGCGGAAGTACACCGCTAGCGGAAGGGAGATCGATGCGGCCAATCCGAGCAGCGTTGCGGGCTGGTATCCAGCGACCCGGAGGGCGTTGTAGAACTCGCCCGCTGAAAGAGCGACGATGACCACGATGAGCAGAAGCGCCAGGAGTGGGCCGATAGTGAGCGCCACGATTGCGATGCCGAGCAGCGCCACACCGGTGATGATGCGGGACTGCATGTCGCTCCCGGTACCGATTTCTTCGCCGAAGTCTTCGGCGGCGAACTCGTTCTGGTCGTCGTAGGTGAAGAAGCGTTCGCCCGAGTCCGCACCGATCTGCACCATTGCTGGTTCGTCGGGTGCTGGAGCTGGACCAGGGTCCCATGCCTCGGGTTGTGGGGCGGACTCGCCTTCGCCCCACGACGGAGCTGAAGCTGACAGATCGGACCAGGCTTCGAGGTCGTCTTCGTCGCCAGGTTCGACGTCGAGCGCAATCGCCTCGCCGGTTGGGGTGTCTTCGGAGATAGAGACAGAATCGTTTGCTGCTGGAGTCGTCCAGTCATCAAGCGAAGCCGTCTTGGGCTCGTCGTCGATATCGAGTGAGCTCGGATCATCTCCGGCGTCGCCGAACACGCTGCTCGTGCTGCCAGAGTCGCCAAACACACTATTGGACGGGCCGTCCGCATCGCCGATGATCACGGTGTCAAGGCCCGGATCCTCTGGCAGATCGGGAATGTCGGCCGCTTCGAGCGCTTCCGTTGCGTCGCCGACCTTGTCGCCAAAGCCGCCAACGTCGGGGGCATCGAGATCGGGCTCGTCACTGTCGATGCCGCCGAGAGGAAGCTCGGGTTCGGCATCACCGAAGACCGAGCTCGACTCGGGAAGGTCGATGGCGTCACCGAAGACCGAGCTCGAGTCGGGCAGCTCGTCGCCGGCATCGCTGAAGACTGAGCTCGCTTCGGGCAGCTCGTCGCTGTCACCAAAAACTGAGCGCGAGCCAAGATCTGGTTCGTCACCAAAGACTGAGCGGCTCGCGCCGTCGTCTTCGTGTTCGTTGTCGTTATCCACGCCAGATTCCTCCACGCAGCGAGAGTAGTTGCTGGACTTCCCCAGCAACTAAACCTCGAGCAGTTCCTTTTCCTTGGCATCGCGAGCAGCGTCAATGCTGTTCTCGCTTGATTTCGTGTGGTCGTCGAGCGTCTTCTCAGCGCGCTCGATGTCGTCTTCGCCCACGCCGTCGATCTCGTCGAGGTCCTTGCGGGCAGAACGACGGAATCCGCGGATCTTGCCCTTGCCATCTTCGGCCATGCCGTTGATGAGCTTGACCATGTCTTTACGGCGTTCCTCGGTAAGCGGCGGGAACGACAGGCGAAGGGTTCGGCCATCGCTCGTCGGCGACAGGCCGAGGTCGGAGTTACGGATGGCCCGCTCGATCGCTTCGACGTTGCCGAGATCGTGCGGGTTGATAATCAGTGAGCGAGCTTCGGGAACCGAGAAAGTCGCAAGTTCCTGCAGCGTCATGGGGACGCCATAGGCCTCGACCTGCAGCTTCTCGATGAACGACGAGCTGGCACGCCCGGTACGGATCGTGGCCATTTCTTTGCGCGTGTGGCTCACGGCGCCTTCCATCTTGGACGCGGCGTCCTCGATGACCATGTCGATCATTTCACTCATCTCAACAGCTCCAACTCGCGGGTCGTGTCATTCTTGCCCATCAGCAGCCCACTCGGCTACTTGATGGCATCAATCTCGGGGTCAGCTCTGAACGAGCGTTCCGACAGACTCGCCCCGCAGGATCTTTTGTACGTTGTCCTCGCCCATCAAATCGAACATCACGATCGGCAGTTCGTTGTCCATGCACAGGGTGAGTGCTGTGGAGTCCATTGCCTTGAGGCCCTTCTGGAGAACCTCGATGTGGGTGACTTCATCGATCTTGGTGGCGGAGGGATCGAGCTTTGGGTCTGCGGTGTAAATGCCGCCAAGGCCCGAGTGTGTGCCCTTCATCATGACGCCAGCTTCGATTTCGACAGCACGAAGCGCCGCGGCCGTGTCGGTGGTGAAGAATGGGTTTCCAGATCCGCCAGCGAAGACCACGATGCGGTCTTTCTCGAGATGACGTATAGCGCGGCGCCGAATGTACGGCTCGGCTACCTGAGCCATATGGATTGCGCTCATGACCCGGGTTGGCTGGCCGCGTCGCTCGAGCCGATCCTGCAGCGCCAAGGCGTTAATGACTGTGGCTAGCATGCCCATGTAGTCAGCCTGCGAACGATCCATGCCAGCGCCTGCGCCAGCTTGCCCACGCCAGATGTTTCCAGCGCCGACCACAATGCCAACGCTCACATCGAAGGCCTCACGAACGGCCACGATGTTGTTGGCGATCGATTGGACGGTGTCGCCGTCGATCTGCGCCTCAGGCGTCGCAAAGGCTTCACCTGACACTTTCAGCAAAATCCGCCCCCACCGAGGAGTTTCTTTGCTGTTCGTGTCTGACATGTGGTGACGCTCCTATGCGGGGGATTGATTCGTGCGGGTCTCCGGGGAGGCCCGCACCTGTGAGGTTAGCTTCCCAGGAATGCCTGGTGGAACGCAACGATGCTGCCGCCGTCGAGCGAGTCGCCCACGGAGGTCTTGTCGCCGTTCAGGCCCTGCTCGAGGAGCACCTGCTCGCCGAACCAGCGTGAGAGCTTGCCGTCCACGATCTTGTCGATCATGTCTTCTGGCTTGCCTTCAGCGCGGGTGAGCTCGACGAGGGTCTCTCGTTCGGTTGCCGCAATCGCCGGGTCGATCTCGTCACGGGACAGACCAAGCGGCTTTGCGAATGCGATGTGAAGAGCAACCTCGTGGAGACGACCAGCTTCGACGCCGGAGCCTTCAACGATGACGGCGTTCACGCCGCGACCGTCCTGCTTGTGCAGGTAGGTGTCGAGCAGGTTGCCCTCAGCGGCTTCGACGCGAGTGACGAGACCAAGCTCGATGTTTTCCTTCTTGGTGATCTGAAGCTCTTCGATTGCTGCCTGGTGGTTCGCAGCAGCATCGGCGCCGTTGGCAAGCACGTCGGCCACCATGGCGTCGAGCACAGCAATGAACTCTTCAGACTTCGCCGCGAAGTCGGTCTCGCTCTTGAGGTGCACGATGGCGGCTGCGCCATCGGCCTCGAGAAGCGAAACGGCGCCTTCGGCGTTGTCGCGATCGCTACGGGTTGCGGCCTTAGCAAGGCCCTTCTCGCGAAGGATCTTGCGGGCTTCGTCGGCGTCACCGTCTGCTTCGGTGAGGGCCTTCTTTGCGTCCATCATGCCGGCGCCCGTGGCGTCACGGAGGGCCTTGATGTCCGCTACAGAGATATCTGCCATGTCAGTTCAACTTTCACTTCTAGGTCTGTAGGTAGTCGTGGGATCTCGGCGGGTGCGAAATCTGTAGGTAATCGTGGGATCTCGGCGGGTGCGAAATCTGTAGGTAGTCGTGCGATCTCGGCGGGTGCGAAATCTGTAGGTAGTCGTGGGATCTCGGCGGAAGTCCGAGAAAACAACAGCTACTTGCCGGCTTCGGTGTAGCCAGCTGCGGTTGCTGCCTCAGGGGTGCTGAACCAGATCTCGGCGACCGTCTGCTCGTACCAACGTCCACCAGGCTGGTGGAACTTCAATGAGTCAGCGTTGCCCTTGATCTCGAAGCCTGCTGGCATCGAGCCGTCCTCGTTTGCGGCGTGGGCGCCGTCAGGAAGGTCGGCGGCGGCTGCTGGTGCTGCCTCTGCGGCTGCAGGAGCTGCGGCCTCTTCTGCTGGAGCTGCGGCCTCTTCTGCTGCAGGGGCAGCTTCTTCGGCGGGCGCTGCTTCTTCGGCGGCTGCGTCCTTGGCCGCTTCCTTTGCCTCAGCTGCTGCTTCCTTTTCGGAGGCGATGCGAGCTTCACGCTCGGCGGCTGCACTTGCAGCTGCGGCGCGAGCCTCAGCCTGCTTGGCGTCGTGAGCTGCCTGCTCTTCAGCAGTACGGGCAGCGGGTGCGGCCGGAGCTGCAGGAGCGGCGTCGGCTTCGACAGGAACGCCAGCCATTTCGGCCTTCTTCGCACGGATGAAACGGCCCTCGAGCACGGCGTCAGAGATGACACGGCACATGAGCTCGCCAGCGCGGATTGCGTCGTCGTTGCCAGGAATGACGTACTGCACAAGGTCAGGGTCGCAGTTGGTGTCGACGACCGCAACAAGTGGCAGACCGAGCTTGTTCGCTTCGGTTACTGCGGTGTGCTCGAGCTTGGTGTCGAGAACGAAGACTGCGTTTGGCGCCTTGGTGAGGTTGCGGATACCACCGAGGTTGCGCTCGAGCTTGGTGAGCTCACGAGTGATCATGAGCGCTTCCTTCTTCGGCATCGCGTCGAGCTCGCCCGATTCGCGCATGCGCTCGTATTCCTTCATCTTCGCAACGCGCTTGGAGATGGTCTGGAAGTTGGTGAGCATGCCACCGAGCCAACGCTGGTTGACGTAGGGCATGCCGCACTTGTCGGCGTAGCTCTGGATCGAGTCCTGAGCCTGGCGCTTGGTGCCGACGAAGAGAATCGTGCCGCCGTTTGCGGTGAGGTCACGAACGTACGTGTAGGCATCTTCGAGACGGTTCAACGTTTGGTTGAGGTCGATGATGTAGATGCCGTTGCGCTCGCCGTGGATGAAACGCTTCATCTTCGGGTTCCAGCGACGGGTCTGATGACCGAAGTGAACGCCCGCGTCGAGCAACTGCTTCATGGAGATGACTGCCATTGTCTAACCTTCCCTGCGGTTTCGATGGACGGGTAGCTCAGGCGCCGGGGGCGACCGCAGACGAGCTAGCCGGGAATCTCTCGCCGATCACATGGCTGCGATCGTTGGGCAGATTTTGCCCAGAGCAAGGCTATCGGGATCGCTCCGGCTTCCGCGCCCCATCTCTCCCTGGGATTTCTGCCCCGTTTCGGACCCACCAGGTCTGAAACGGGGCACAGATCTTCAGTCGGGTGTCGCGACCAGGCGGACGACGACTTTGTAATGCACGAAAAGCGACTCGGGGTCGATGTAGGTGCCGTTGCGTCGGGCGGTGAAGTGCATGGTGTGACCGGCCGTCGCTATGCGCTGTCCCTTTGTCACGCGCTCCCCTGTCGACACCTCGACCGAGTCGACGAAGCCAACCGTTGTTCGTAGCGACGGGCTGTGTCGGATCGTAACGAAGAGGTGTCCGCCTACTTGTCCGCTGAACGTGACCGTGCCCGCTGCCGACGCGCGAACGGTCTGGCCGGGCGTCGTGTCGTATTCGAGCCCGCGGTTGCCAGGCGCGTACGGGCCTGCGGGCGGGCGGAACGGGTCGATGATTGGAGCATCGACCGGCGGATCGTGAAGGTCAGGCGGCACCTGTTGACTGGGCGCTGGTCGGGACGCGGCGACGTCAGCGCCAAGCGCAGAGGTCACGCTGAGGACGATCAGTGCAAGGGCAATAGCAACGGCAAGACGCTGCATCGGGGAACTCCCAATCGAAAGAAACGACAGGGGGAAGTACCAAAACGCTACCTGTCAGCTCCCCGATCCCACCAACCGGGAGATTTGTGAAGGATTTGGACCCTGTCAGGTACCTTTTCCTTCACAAAAACGTGGGGGCTCGGATGTGGGCGGAAGTCCCAGCGAAACAGGGAGCGGAGCTCGCGTAGCGACCATGTCGGGTTCCGCGGATCTGGGCGGAAGTCCCAGCGAAACTATGCCGGGCTGTACTCGTTTGCGGCGAGGCGGCTTCGGAGGCGCAAGACTGACTTGGTGTGGATCTGGCAGACACGGCTCTCGGTTACACCGAGGACGGTTCCGATCTCGGCCAGGGTCAGACCTTCGTAGTAGTACAACGTCAGAACGATCTTCTCTCGTTCGCTCATGCCGTTGATCGACTCAGCGAGGAGCTGACGCATCTCTTCGATCTCGAAGCTGCCCACTGGGCCAGCTTGCTTGTCAGGAATCGTGTCGCCGAGCGTCATCGAGTCGCCGCGTTCCCCACCTGAGAGCATTTCGTCGAGAGCGACGACACCTACAAAGGAGATCTTGGTGAGCATCGTCTCGAGCTCGTCGGTGCTGATGTCGAGGGCGTCGGCAAGTTCTTCGTCGGATGGCGCACGGCCGAGCTTGGCTTCGAGCTTGGCGTTTGCCTGTTCGATTCGCTTTGCCTTGCTGCGGACTGAACGGGGAACCCAGTCCATCGAGCGAAGCTCATCGAGCATTGCGCCCTTGATGCGCGATATTGCGTACGTTTCGAACTTGTAGCCACGACCCGGATCGAACTTGTCGATGGCGTCGATCAAGCCAAAGATGCCGTACGAGACAAGATCGGCTTGTTCAACGTTCTGCGGAAGGCCAGCAGCGACTCGTGATGCCACGTACTTCACCAATGGCGAGTAGTGAACAATCAGCTGATCGCGCACCTCGCGGGTCGGCTTCTTCGTGTAATCACGCCACAAGCCTTCGGCGCGTAGTTTTTCTTGTTCGTCCACGTTTTTCGATCCCCTGGCTGTTTGCCGCCGTGTTACGCCCTCGGATGACTCGACCGATGTACGCGCTGTAAGCGTTCTTTGCTCACATGCGTGTAGATCTGTGTGGTCGAGAGATCTGAGTGGCCCAACAACTCCTGCACCGTGCGTAGATCGGCACCTCCGTCCAAAAGATGAGTAGCAAACGTATGTCTTAATGCATGTGGGTGTGTGGGTGTTGGTGATCGCCGGTCGAGAATTCGCCGAACATCTCGTGGGCCGAGTCGGTTTCCCCGTTGGTTCACGAAGAGTGGTGTTACTTCGTCGGCACCAGTGCCTGCCTCGACATCGAGCCCCTTCTGCTCCTCGACATGGGCAGCGATTGCCTCGATCGCCGGAGCGCTGAGCGGGACAATCCGTTCCTTCTCGCCTTTGCCCCACACTCGAACGGTGCCTGCCTGCGGGTCGACCGAGTCAGAGTTGAGGTCGCAAACCTCGCTAACGCGAAGTCCCGAGCCATATAACAATTCGAGTACTGCATCGTCACGCTTGCGACGAGGCGATTCATCATCTGCCTCAGCGCGGGCCGAGGGGTCGTCGCCGAGTAGTTCACCCAACTGACGATCGGTGAGGATGTCCGGCAAGTGAGCTCGTGCCGACGGTGTGGAGAGACCGATCGTGGGGTCATCGTCAACCAGGCCATCGATGCGGGCCCACCGAAAGAACCGTCGGATGGCGCTCATCTTGCGGGCGATTGTGCGGCGGGCGTATTGCTTTTGGTCGAGGTACGCCAAATAGCGGCGAACCACTCGTCGATCGATCGCGGTGATCGAGGAAACGCCGGCTTCGGTCGCCCATTCGCCGAAGGCGTTGAGGTCGCGGGCGTAGACGCTTGCGGTTGCCGGGCTTACCCCGGTCAACGACTTGGCAAACGCCTCGATGTGCTCGATCACGGGTTCGACGGTAGCCCGAACCAACCTCGTTTCGAGGGAGCCACCAGTAGCTGCGTACCTCGCCCCAACGTGCGACAATACGGCATGTCCATATTGATGGGAGCCGTCTGCCGAGTTCCCAGGGGCCGTTAGCATGCCGCCCCTCGCTTCCCGATCATTCCGCGAACCCGACGGCTATGTGCAGTGGTCGGCCGACGAAAAGGCCGAATGGCTTTGGTCTCGCCTCATTCTGGGAACAGCGCACGACCGGACAGCATTGCCGTCACTCGAATTGCCGTTCCGCACATCCCCGTTGACCGAAGCCGGAATTGTCCTACGTCGATCCGAACTTGAGAAGGCCCTCACCCGGGTCTCCGATGTCATGGAGCCGGGACGACCCAAGGTGATTCATGCGCGAGGGGCAGTTGCCCGAGTCTCACTCGTCCCATCGGCAGAATCGCCGTTCACCGGCCTGTTGTCGTCTGGGCTACTCGGTGGGGCTCACGGGCTCATCAGGGTGTCGATGGTCGCTCGAGTTTTTGGCGATGCGGCATACACCCCGGCAATTGCGCTGAAGCTCTTGATCGACGGTTCACCTTCGGCTGATGTGCTTGCAATGAACCACACCGTTGGACAAGGCCGCGACTTCAACCCGTTTGCAAACACGATGACCAACGACCTGTCCAATGCCCATAACGAGCTCCGGACAGCCCAACGAGTCATGTCGGTGCTGTTTCGGCGGGTTTCTCGACAGCCTCGCCGAATGGTCTCGACACATCTTGCTTCGCAGACGAACAACGGCGTGGTGGTCGATACCCCTCACAGTCCCGACCGACTCATCTTTCGTCCAACGACCGGCGCGGCGGCATCGTTTACCGACAAGGCCGGGGTCGACTTCCGATTGGTGCTTTCCGAACTCGAACCCGGAACGACTCTTTTCGAGATCGACGGTGTTGTTGGTTCGAAGACTCACCCTGTTGGTTCGTTGAGAATGGAGAGCGGCTTTGTGTCGAGCGATGGTGGAGACAGGTTGTTCTTCCGACACGTTCACGATCCGAGCGATCGCCGCTGACCGGCCCGCTAGAAGCTGATCGACGCTTCCCAGTGGCGGGGCTGCATTCGGCCGAAGCGAACTGACCGAGTCCGGTTTCGCTCCTCAAGTTCGAGGTCGAGGCGGGTAAGCGCCGACTGGAGCTCATGCACTGCGTCGGAGAGCTGGGGCTCATCGATCCAACGTTCTGGCGTAATCCGAAGGAGGTTGTTGCCGCCAACGTTGAAGCGACTGGCATCGCTTGCTTGGTCCATGAGGAAGACATCGTTCATGGTTGGGGCAGGAATCGGGCGATCGAGTCTGCCCTCACCGACAGCCTCGGCAAGACGCTCAAGGTTGGTGATGGCCTTGTCATTCGGATCGTCGGAGCGAAGGATTGGCGACAGGTCACCACACACTTCGTGCACAACATTGTTGTACAGGAACGAGCTCAAGATCTCGACGAGCAGGGTTCGGTCGAGCGGGGTTTCGCGTGCATCAAAGTTGGGGATGAGCATGCCGATCGTGCGGTACCAAATGTCGAGGTGATCATCATTTCGGACGGCCTCATCATCGAGACCAATGGCATCGAGGTAGTTGCTGACACACTCGACGAACTCGGGCCAGATCCGCCGAGCATCCTCTGCATATGGGTGGCCGGTGATCTCGTCGAGGCCTCTCGCCGCAATGTCCTCGACGGGGTTCCACGAGTCGAAGCTGAATGTGTCTATTCGGTTTCGCAGGAGTGTGGCTGCCGCGTCGCCAGTCACAAACCCAGACGCTACGAAGTAACTACTTGGCACAAAGAACGCCTGGTACGCGAAATCGTTGACCTGAAGCGTGCCGTAGCTGAAGAAGTGCATGAAGGGTCGCAGCGGATGCCAGGTCGGCAGGCTAAACGCGCCCAGCGCAAAGGCTTGACCAACAATGAAATGCACTTCGAGTAGGTGCCGCAAGAATGGAACTACGCGAATGTCGGCAGCGTTCACTACTCGTTTTGCGCGGTCCCAGGTGGGGTCGTTCGGGCGATGCGTAAACCGCCCGATGTCGATCTGGCGAGGGCGAAGCTCTCCGTCCTGCACGTCAAAGGTTGCCGCGATCCGAGGGAGCACCCCGTCGAACAGGTCGCCAAAGTCGAGAACGAAGCCATCATCTTCTTTGCGTAGGTCGAACGGGTTCGGCCCCTGGAGCCGGAGTCGGACGAACGTGTCGTCGTTGGTTGGTTCCGACCAGCCATCTTCGGGCGGAACAAATGCGGTCCTCCACGGCGACTCCGGATGCCAGGGCACGTCCTTTCGAATGGGTGAACGGGCGTAGCCAGCAAAGCCGAGCTTTCCTAGGCCGTAGTACTTTGCCTTGTAGATCAGCGGCAGTTGGCCTTCGGCCGGGATCGATTCTGGCACCATGAGTTCTTTGGGCAACCATTCGAGGCCCTTGTAGTGCCCGCACGCTCGGACCAGTTTCGGCATGCCGCTGATCGGCGGAACACGTCGCCGGTAGCTCGACTCCGCGCCCTCGTGAACAGTCCGGCGATGCACCGTTCGCATCGCGAGAATTGCCTTCACCCGCAACACATCTCGGGGTTCGACCTCGGGCCCGCTCGCGAGGGCCACGTCGCGGCCGTTGTCGTCGGGCTGGGCAGCCACGCGCCGATACGTTCCGAGCGCTCTTGCCAAACGTCGATCGTTCAGGACTTCACCAATCGGCCAGCCATTCGTGACCCCCTCACGGACGACGAACCACCGGCGCAAGTAGGTCTCGGCAGAGCCAGGTTGCACGCTGTGAATCCGCGCTACTTGAGCAGCGAGGTCGTCCAGCGAGCTGGACGCGGCCGTCATACGCTCGATCACCCGTCGGCTTCGCCGCTTTCGTTCAGCCGGTGGTTTGGTCCACGGAACTTTGTAGGAGCTCGCTTCACGAATCGCCGATGCGACGATGTCGGAGAGAAGCCTGTCAGCCTCCTCGTCGACATCGAAGAGGTCTGCCAACTCAAGACCTTTCGTTGTTGCCACATGCAGTGCAGTTCCGAGGTCGTCGAAGTCTTGCCACGGTTGGTGCTGAGCAATGGCGGGATCAAGCGGCTGCCGTTGCCAATGCAACTCGTCGATCAGGGCTCGCCTGGTCACGCCGACTTCGTGGTTGACGGGTCCTACCCGCCCATTCTCGAGACGAACTGGCATGCCGACATGTTCGTTCGCCGGGAATTCAGGAATCGGGTCTCCGTGGATCCAGATACGTCGCGCTGCCACCCGAGGCGAAAGCACCCGTGCAAAGGCGGCATCTCCAGACTTTTGGGCCCCGAACGTCGTGAGGTGGATGTGGTCGAGGGGCCAGGCTTTCAGACTCTCGGGTAGAGCGCTGCGAACGGACCCGACGCTCAACGCAGACGCGAGTTGCACAGCGAGCGCACCGCCGAGGCTGTGGCCGGTGATGTGCAGTGTTTGTGGCGGACGGCCTCGCCGGCGCGCAATGTCTTCGAGGCAATACACCAGGGTGCCCAACGACGCGAGAACCGAATCGCGAAGGCCGAGAGTGACGCGCCCGTCCGGCGAGATTCGTTGGTCGGCGACCGTCTGGAGAAATTCCATATCGGTCACCCAATCAGGGTTGCCGGCCTCGGCAACGAAGCCCTGATATGCAGCTCTGTAGGCATCACCACTTTGACTTCCGCGGAACGCAACGTGCACCTCGTAGCCGTCGGCGGTGGCCTGATCGAGCACAAGACCGAGGAGGCTCCATGCGGGTGGGCGTCCGTCGAACGAACCGGTCGCCCCCTCGAAGCCGTAGAGATACTTGCTAGCGCTTGCCCTTCGATGGTCTGTCTGGTGGGCGAAGTAGGGGTCTGCTGGTTGCCCGTGGCGAAGAGTCTGATACTCGGCAATTGTCGTCTGAGCGATATCTCCAACGACCGAGTCGTGCGACTGCATTAGTCGGTGACGGGTTCCATCGTTCGTAATGACGGCACGATTCGGGTCGACTCGGCTGTAGTTGGTGAGTACTGGATCAAGTTCGGGGTTCGTTGCCCAGCCGCGAGTCGAGCCAGGCCCGCGAAGGTGGGCGACCCCAGTGACAGCGTTGTGAACCAGTGCCATGACGTTGTCTCGCCGACGCGACCCCGGACGGGCCCATTCCTCGTAGAACGGGTCGAGGGGCCAGATAAGCGACTGGTTGTAGAGCTGGTAGGCGAGAACACAGAGATCAAACGAGTACAGGTCGCTCGCAACCGGAGCTGCGCCTACTGCCGACGAGACATCCACGATGCCGCTATTCGTCCCGCTCGCCGGAAGACAAGGGGAGGTCTGGAATATGGACCTCGCGATCGCCGAACTCCATCTCGGAAATCGTTCCCCACATGAGCTGGCGGGCCGAGTCGTGCGACGCAATAGCTCGCAAGAACGACTCCTGATCGATCGCGAGCAACGTCGAGGCCTCGGTTGAGGTAACTGTTGCCGTCCGTTCAACGTCGGCAAGAAGAGCCACCTCGCCGAACGATCCACCCCGGTTGATTGTCCGAACGAACTCGCCGTCCATGACGACGTCAAACGCCCCATTCATCACGGCAAAGAATCGGTCGCCCGCTTCGCCTTCAGCAATAACTGTCGTGTCTGGGTCGATCTCGACCACTTCGGCCTGACGAGCCACCGTTTCGAGGGTCATCGGCGGTAGCGGAGTGAATGCCGGCACCTTCCGAAGCAGACCCATCTCAACAATGGGCACGGTGGCACTCGACTCGGCATTGCGAACCGACCGGAACGAACCAATCAGCATCAGAACGTACGCAACGGCGAACACGCCGAGCGTCAATGCTGGCCCAGAAATGGCCAGCGTTACCTGTGCGACGATCGATCCGACCAGAATTCCGATGCCCGAACCGAACTCCATGAGCGCAAAGACACTACCGACCGTGTCATCGTCGGCGGAGCGCTGAAGCAGCGCACGAGAGACCACCACCACAACGAAGCGGGCCGCACCCAGAATCGGCATGCCGATGAGCAGCGGGGTAATCGATGCGGCCGAGCCTGCAAGAATCACGGCGAGAGCTCCGACAACCAGCCCGCATACGAGCAAGCCAGCAGAAAGCGCTACGGCCAGCCGGTTCGCACGATGGGCGAGCGAGCTCAACACGACGGCGCCGACCGCCCCTGCGCCAAAAAATGTCGTCAACAGGCTCGATGCGGCTTCATCTAGGCCAAGCGTTTCGAGGGCGATGACAACGAACAGAATGTCGAGGGCTCCGACCATTCCGTACTGGAACATGATGAGACCAATGAGCGCCAGCAACCCGCCACGCGCCCGCAGTTGTTTGAATGGAGCGGTAACGACCTCGCTCAATGACGGCGCCTCGACGGCCGCCATCCGCGAGGATCGGCCCGCCGCCCGGTCGACGAATTGAAGGCCAGCCGCAAAGGCAAGCGCAAGTCCGAACCCCACCAACACCGCCCCTGGACCGCCGATGAGCATCAGGCCGGTCGATGCCAACGGCCCGAGCAGTGCCGCTGAACTATCTGAGTGGCCGACCCACAGGTTGGCGGTGGTGAGCTGCCGCGGTCGTTCGCACAGCAAGGGAACCAGAATGGCTTGCGACGGCCGGAGCATCGTAAAGATCGACAATGTGAGCGACGAGCCGAACAGAACGACCACCAACGACCACTCGCCAAGAGCGGCGACACCGGCGAGAAGACAGCCGATCGCCTGGACGACGAGCGAGATGAGACGTGCGGTGTTCGGTTGCAGTCGGGATACCGCTAATCCCGCCAGCGGCGAGGCCACAACGGTGATCGCGAGAAGAGAGATCGAGGCGAGTCCCGTCGCCGGTGCGCCTCCCCGCTGAAAGGCATACACGAAGACGGCAATGTACACCGCCCACTCAGCTGCAGCGGAGAGAAAGTGGCCAAGAACGAGCCTGCGCAATGGCCCCGTCCAGGCGTCATCAACCCCACTCGCCCCGCTCACCATCGGCGAAACGTAACACGCCTATTCCGCTATGAACAACCGGAGACGCCTATGGCGCCGCCTCGGCCGCAGCAACCTCATCGAGCCATCGCACTGCCCGCTGACCGGCCTCGTTGATCGACCAACCATCGCCCACTGCGATCGCGGCTGACATGCTGTCGCCCAACACCGATTCGACCGTCTGCCGAATCTCGCGACGGGGACGGTGCCCGTTGCTCACCATCGCCCCGAACAACGCTGCCCCGTCATCTGGCCTGCCGGCGCGACAGAGCACGACCGAGGCCGCTCCCAGCAGATGGCTTGCCCCGACCAAGTAGTGCTTGTCCATCGTGGCTCGGATCTCTGTGGCCGTCGTGGCTGCAGCCTCATGCACCGATTCGGTGAGTGACGCGAAATGAACGACAAGCCCGTTGAGAAGATGGCTGATGAGATGGTTTTCCGTGAGCGACTTCGCCATGGCGAGGCCGCGATGAATCGACTCGTTCGCGGTTGGGGTGTCCAGCAGCAGATTCGATACGGCGCGGGCCCAGTATCCAATCGTCATTGCGCTTGCGCTTCCCGTCGCCTCGGCTTCGCGGACAGCAATGCGGGCCATCTCGACAGCGTCCGAACTCGGAGCGAGCAGACAAAGATGGAAGCTACGAAGTCCCAGCCCGGCGATTCGTTTTTCTTTTGACCGGTCGCTGGGGTACGAGAGCAAGTCGTCGGTTGCCTTGTCCGTGAGTTCAGGGTCGAAGGTGTTGTTGAGCCCAACCGATGCCAACGTTGTGGAGGCGAGACCTGTCGGATCCGATGGATCGAGCTGCAAGCTCCTTTGCGCCGAGCGTTGTGAGTCGTTATCGGCACTGAGGTATTGGCCAATCGATCGCACAGCCCAGAGGTCCGCATTGTCCGCCGCATCGGGGAGTTCGAGCAGCTGTTTGGCCCATGCGAAGATCTCCATCCGCATCGATAGCGTGGCGAACCACGCAAGATCGACCACCACCTCGGCAGCGTCCCCGGGCATCTCCGTGCTCACCAGATGTTCGAAAGCCACTCGAATGTTGTCGCTATCGGAATCGATCCGGGTCCAAATTTCAGCCTCAGCGGAGGTCATCAGGTTTCGCCCGCATTCACTTGCGAAGTCGCTGTAGTACTTGGCATGTGCGACCGAAAGATCGTGGATGATCGGACGGCCCAGTTGCTCACTGCGTTGGCGAAGCCTCTCGATGCCGAACTGACGGATCGTCTCCAACATCGAGAACCGAATATCGCCCTGCCCCGGACGGTTGTTCACGAGCGAGAGCTCAACCAAGTGGGTCAGGTCGTCGAGCAACGTCACGTCATCGTCGATGGCGAGAATCGCTGACGCTGCCTCAAGCGTGAACCCGCCAGAGAAAATGCACAATCGTTCAAGAACCTGCTGCTGCCGATCATCGAGCTGATCCACGCTCCACGCCACGGTGGAATGCAGCTGGCCGTTCTCTGAACCGGCCGTTGTTCCCAGAACACGCTGGCCGCGTGAAAGCCCTTCGAGAAGACGGTCCGGCGTCAGGATTCGGAGGCGGGCTGCGGCGAGCTCGAGTGCAAGCGGGATGCCATCAAGTCGCCGACAAATCTCTCGAAGAGTCGCTTCGTCGGAGGCCATGTCGAATGCTGGATCCCGTTCGATGGCCCGTTCGATGAGTAGCTCGATCGCGTCGGAATCGGTGGGGAGAGGGTCGAGGTTCAGGCGCTGTTCGCCTGCCAAGTCGAGGGGCTCTCGAGAGGTGACCAAGACCGTCGGGCCGTCGACCGAGAGTACGCGCTCAACGATCGCTCTGACTGCTGGCTTTACGTGTTCGCAATTGTCGAGAAGAACGAGGACATCTCGTCGTTCCACAAAGTTCACAATGCTCGACGAGAGGTCATGTCCCGGTTGGCGACGAGCACCCAGCGCCTCAGCGAGTGCGGCGAGCACGCTCGCCTCGATGTTCGGGCTTTCGGCCGCTATCGGGCTGAGCGGGCAGTACACGACTCCGTCAGCGAAATCTGAACTCCGAGCACGAGCTGCAGCGACGGCCAGTCGCGTCTTTCCCATTCCGCCCAAGCCAACTACCGAAGTCAGCCTACGGTCCTGGAGAAACGCCTGAAGTCGACGCATTTCGAGCTCTCGCCCGATGAGGCGACCTCCTTCTGGAGGCAGCGCGCTGCCAGCAAGCGTGCGACGGATTCGGAGAGGGCGGTCGTCGACGATCAACCCATCGGCTTCTACAAGAAACACGCGCTCCTGGCCACAACCCCTCAGTTGAGCAACGCCACAGTCAACGAACCCAAATTCAGCGTTTGATGATTCTGCTTGTGTGACGACGGCAGTAGTCACCGCGATCTGGTCGCCGTTTGCAACGTCCGCAACGCGCGCTGCCCGATTGATTACCCCGCCGTAGTAGTCATCGCCATCAGGTTGCGCTGGACCTGAGTGAAGCCCGATCCGGACGCGCATTCGTTCTTCACCATTCCAACTCTCCTGCTGGAACTGCTTCTGCATCGCGACTGCAGCGGCGAGGGCATCGGCTGGCGTCGTAAAGACGGACTTCACCCCATCGCCAGTGTGCTTGATCAGCACGCCACCGTTGGCACGCGTGAGCTCCATCGCAACACGGTCGTGATAGTGGAGCGCAACCCTTGTTTCGCGGGGACGTCGTTCCCACGCCGCCGAACTCTCTTCGAGATCGGTGAACAAGAATGTCACGTTGCCGGCCGGGAGGTCGGGGGAATTGGCTGGACGATCACTGACCCTGCTCATGCAGCTCGAATGACCCCTCGTAGAGCAAGGCCACGGTCTCGAACGTTCATACATCCCCCGCACATCTCGTCCAACGTCAAGAGTAGGCATAGTACGGCCGTTCCGCCCCAACCCGAACCCCCTGGTGCTCTACCGCAATCGCTCTATCCACGGCCCCGAACGACTGCAGAGCCCAACTGCCACGAGCTGCTCAATCTCGATGGCGATTTCGCTCGGGCTGAGAGGCACTCGGGTGCACAGTTGGTCGAACGTCTGAGCAGTCCACCCAATCGCATCGAGCACAGCTGAGCTCACGCCAGATGGATCGGTCGGGTCGAGCGGCGCTGGTGGAACGTGGCCGATCATCGCCAGCACATCGTCAGCTCCCAGGATTGGCAGTGCCCCGTCGGCGAGAAGCTGGTTTGTCCCAGTTGCTGAGTTGGAGGTGATCGGCCCAGGTACTGCTCCGACGGGTACGTCACGAAGCTGCGCCTCGTCGACGGTGAGCAACGAACCTCCCTTCTCGTGCGACTCGACCACGATGACTGCATCGGACAAGGCCGCGATGATCCGGTTGCGAGCCGGAAAGCGCCACTTCTCGGGCCCGATACCTGGCGGGGTTTCGCTGAGAAGCGTTCCTTCTGCGGCGACCTGCGCCCAGAGCTTTGCGTTGCTTCTCGGGTAGATGATGTCGAGTCCGCTCCCAACGACCCCGATCGGTCGCCCTCGATGCTCCGACGTTGCTGATAGCGCACCGTGATGGGCTTGAGCATCGATACCGAGCGCTAGCCCGGAGACGACGTGGACTCCGGCATTGGCGAGTGCAGCTCCGATCTCGAACGCGCAGCGCTTGCCATAGGAAGAGCACTGGCGGGTGCCAACAATGCCCACCGTCGGGCCCTGCTTCAGCCGCTCGCCGAGCGAGAACAACAGCTGCGGCGGCTCGATGTCGTTCTCAAGCCGCTCGGGGTAGCTCGAAGATCCAAGCTCGGAAACGGTTACACCAAGGGCGTCAATCGCCGCCCAGTGCTCGGGGATAGACAGTGCGCTGGCCGCAGATCGCCACTTGGCGATGCGATCGGCTGTCACCGTGTCGATACCTAGGGGCTTGCCCGAGCGCAGCCGTTCCCATGCCGCAGCCGCGTCGTGGTGCTCGAGAATCTGCGAGAGTCGGGCGGGTCCCATGCCAGGCAGGCTCAACAGCGCCACGATCCATGCCTCGTACGGGAGGTCGTCAGTGCGTGTGTTCATCGGCCGAATCCAAACGGGTCGACGCGAAGAGACATCGCCAGGCACAGCTGCTCGACAGTAACGGTGTCCTCGCCACTGTCTTCGATGTCGGCGATGGTGCGGGCGACGGCGCGGACACGACCGACCCCTCGAGCCGACAACCTGCCTTGCTCGACCGCCGAGGTGAGGATCGACCGTGCGCCTTCGGACAACGGCGCAACGTGGTCGAGCGCCGACTGGTCGAGTGCTCCGTTGACGCACCCGGAGCGGGCGAGTGCCCGCTGGCGTGCCGCAGCGACACGCTCGGCAACCTCGCTGCTGCTCTCACCAGATGGCACCCCAAACAACTCCGCTGCGTCAGGCCGCTGCACCCCAATACGCAGATCGAACCGGTCGAGCAATGGCCCAGAAACTCTTCGGTGATACCGAGAACGCGACGCGTCGCTACAGCGACATGCTCCCGGAGCACCCGACTCCCCGCACGGGCATGGGTTCATGGATGCCACCAACAAGACGTCGGCCGGGTAGCGAGCCGTGCTGTGTGCTCGGCTCACCCGCACCACGCGCTCCTCGAGTGGCTGACGCAGACCATCGAGCGCTCCGGGTCCGAACTCGCCCAACTCATCGAGAAACAGCACGCCACGATGCGCTAGGGAGATCTCGCCTGGACGCATCAGCTTGGCCCCACCGCCGACGAGCGACACGGCTGAGGCGCTGTGATGCGGAGCTCGGAACGGCGCATCGATGATCGGGATTTGGCCTGCTCGAAGCTCACCCGCCGCCGAGTGAATCCGGGTCACGTCGAGGGCGTCGCGTTCGTTGAGATCGGGCAGCAAGCCTGGGAGGCGCTTAGCGAGCATGGTCTTACCCGCCCCCGGCGGGCCGACCATCAACAAGTGGTGACCGCCTGCAGCGGCAAGCGAGAGCGCGAGCTTGCCGGTGTGCTGACCACGGATGTCGCGGATGTCGAGCGGCTCGCGACGAATTGTTGGCGGGCTCACCTCTGGCGGGTCGGGCCAGGGTTCTTCACTGTTCAAACACGCAATCAACCGGCCAAGGGTTGCAACCGGGCGAACCTCGTGTTGGAGCAGGCTGAGCTCGGCGCTGTTGTCGACAGATGCCACAATCGCCGGGGCTTCGATGGCATCCCCCATGGGCAGGGCGCCGCGAAGCCCACGGATGGAGCCGTCCAGGCCGAGCTCCCCGAGGAACCCGAGCTTCTCAATTCGAACCACGTCGACTCGGCCAAGGGCGCACAAGACGCCGACCGCGATCGCGAGATCAAGGCTGGGCCCGTTCTTCTTCAGATCGCTCGGCGCGAGGTTGACGGTGATTTTCTTGTTCGGCCACTCCTCTCCTGCAGATAAGAAGGCGGCCCGCACCCGGTCGCGGGCTTCACGACATGACGCGTCGGGTAGGCCGACGATATTGAACGCGGGTATGCCGTTCACGACGTGCACTTCGACGTCGACCGGGTAGCCGCGGACACCGCTTATGGTGGCGGACTGCACGATGGCAAGCATGTTGTTTCTCCAGAAGATGGCGATCTCCGGAGTGGCTTTCTCGGTAGCCAAACGAACCGTGCCAGCAACCTACCAACGCGGTGTGACAGCAACTTCTCGACAGCTACTTCTCGACACTTCCGGTCGAGATCCGCGGAAACCACCATGGTCGCTCCGCGAGCTTCGCCTCCGCGCTGGCGATGGCCGCGCGCCGGCAAACACCGCCCCCGGCGCCCAGGCTGCGTGCCGCTTGAACGCTCCCTCCCCTCAACCGAATGACCATCAGGGTCAGACCCCAACGGCCGCGCTCTTGGCAATGGCGCCGCGCCGGCAAACACCGCCTCCGGCGCCCAGCCTCCGTGGCGCTTGAACGGCCCCCAGAGGGAAGACAGGCTCTGACTGGAAGGAGGCAGAATCGCGGCGGAGCCGCTGCCTCCTTCGCAGTCAGAGCTTCTTTTCGAACCAGTGGTGGGCGTAGGGCTCGTTGTTGAAGTCATCGATCTCGTGATAGCCGAGGCGCTTGTACATGGCGATGGCCTCGGTGAGTGTCTTGTTTGTGTCGAGCCGCACGACCGATGCCCGATCGCCCGCCTGGCGTTCAATCTCGGCCATGAGCGTTGAGGCCACTCCCCTGCCCCGCACGGTTGAGCTCACCCACACACGCTTCACCTCGGCGGTGTCGTCGCCGGGAAACTTCAGCCCGGCGCAGCCCACCGGCTCGCCATCAGCTCGCGCCACGAGCAGCAGTCCGTTTGGTTCTTGGAACGCCCCGGCATCGGGGGCGCTCGAGGCCCCGGGGTCGAATCCAGCATCGAAACGGTCAGCGAGCTCGTCGAAGTACGACTGAAGACAGAACTGCGCATCGGTCGAGAATGGGTCGGTGATCTCGATCGTGATGTTCAGGCGGCCGGACATCGCCTCAGGTTAGTTGCCCGTGGTGCTGAAGTGCCACGGCTCGGATGGCAGGTTGATGAAACCAAACCTGCCAGCGTTCGCCGCAAGCCAGATGAAGGCCGGGTCGTCTCGGCTGATGACCAGTCGGCCTTCATTCGTGAAGTCGATCGCCAGACCGACCTCATGTTGTGACTGGCCTGGCCGTGCAGTCGGCGGGCTGCATTGACTCGCAGGCATCTCAAAGATGGCAAAGTCGCTCGTGCCGCAGTTCTTCTTGCGCAGTTCGATCTGACGCTGAGGATCACGGAAACCACCGCCCGACAGAGACAACCCTGCGTCATCGGCGGCGGCTAGCAGCGCTTCGACCTGCTCGGCGATCACTTGGTTCACTTCGATGCCGCGCACTTCGACGATCGCGATGTCGGGCAACTGTCGAGTTGGAACGGGATCGTCGTCCGGTTCGGCCACAACCGGAGCCTCTTCAACTTCGTCGGGAACAACCTCAGGCTCCACGACAAGTGGGAAGACGAAGTCGTAGATGCTGATCGAGCGTTCCTCGTCGGCGATCTGACGGTTCTCATCGACCGATATCCGCGTCGGGACACCGAGTTCATCGAACTCGGCGTCGACCTCGATGGCGAGCCCATCGAGCAGCTCACCAAGTTCGGCCAGGCGCTCGTCGATGGTCGTGTCGCTGCCGGGCCAGACGGCTGAGCCGGGTTCGAGGGGCTCTGCAGTAGCAACGCCATCCACAACGCTCACCCGCATCTCCAGGATGAGCGGACAGAAGCACGTCGTCTTCGTGGTGTAGGTGTAGGTCGACAGTCCGGCTGCTTCCCAGCGGACTAGGGCAGCCTCGTAGTCGGCCCGTAGTTCGTCTCGAAGGCCGACTTCGGCAATCCCCAGCGTCCCTCCTTCGGCATTGTCGATTCGCGACGGAAGACCGTGCACGAGGTCGTAGCTGACCTTGCGCCCGCTGGCCTCGGCATCTGCGGCCACGTCGAAGAGCTCAGCGGCCGTGAAGGCGGGCGTGCCAAACGACGCCTTGGCAGTCTCGCCCGTGACATGGATGGTTTCAGCGAACGCCGAGACGCCACAGTCGTCTGGGTCGGGGCAGGGCTTGGTGATCGTGAGCTCGTAAACAAACTCGTTGTTGCCGTTGAGCGCCCACAGCTGGCCAGCGACGGCAACGGGCCGGTCATCTCCGCCACGTCCGAACTCGCAGTTGATGCCATTGGTCTTGACGAAGCTGTCGGCACAGATGTCGGCGTCCGGGCCGCCACGGAGCTTGTCGTTGCCTGCTCCGCCGCGAAGGATGTCGTCACCGGGACCGCCCCAGAGGGTGTCGTTTCCTCCGGCACCTCGTTCGATGTCGTTGCCGTTTCCGCCGCGGAGGACGTCGGCTCCATTGCCGCCTGCCAACGTGTCTCCCCCATTTCCGCCTCGAAGGACGTCATCGCCTGGGCCACCTACAAGTTGGTCGGGATCATTACCGCCGCGAAGTTCGTCGTTTCCTGGGCCACCGAAGAGCGTGTCGGTGCCGTCGCCGCCAACCATGCGGTCATTGCCCTTGCCGCCAAGGAGCTTGTCGATGCCGGAACCGCCGAGCAGTTCGTCGTCTCCGTCAAGTCCGTAGATGACGTCGTCGCCGCCGAGGCCGCAGATGACCTCGTCACCACTCGTGCCCACAAGCACGTCCGGGCCGTCTGTGCCGACGATGTCGCAGCGCTTTGGCGCTGTGTCTGCGGAAGCTGGAACTGCGAGGAGCGCGCCGATCAGCACGAAGACGGCTACGAGCGCTGTTGAGGATCGCAGTGGCGAGCGTGTTGGACGAATTTCGTGCATATGACTTCCCGTCAGCCGCCCGGCCTCGGGCGAGCGTAGCAACACCTCTGCACTCACGGGTGTCATCGGTGACGGTAGGCCTAGAGGATCTCTCGGGTAAAGCGAACGACGGCGTCGATCTCGTCGCTTGTGAGCTTTGTGCCAAATGTAGGCATGCGCTTGCGGCCCCGTTCGACGACCTCGCGCTGCTCGTCATCGGAGAGCCGGTCCTCGATGAGCTGCAAGCTCAGCCCAATCCCGCCGCCGCCGTCTTGACCATGGCATCGGGCGCAGTGCGCCTTGTAGATCTCGAAGCCCTCGACAATTTGCTCGTCAGCATCGTCGGGTAGAACCACTTCGGTTCCACCGCAGGCACTAAGCACTGCTGAGAAGGCACAGAACAGTCCAAGGAGCAGACGTCGTTGAAGTGGCACACGCCCACCATACTGAGAGCTATGGGGCTTGACCCGACCAGACAGCATCGCAAAACGCCGTTCGACTATTTCTTTGTCGCCGCGTCGGTAATTGCCGCCCTTGCTCTGCTGTTTTGGGCGCTCGGGTTCTTTAGCTAGAACGCTCCCTCGAGCACGTCGACCTGGCGGCCGGTGACCGCAACGACGTCGAAGCGCAGCTCTTGACGCCGTCGGCGTTGCTCGCCGAGCCACGCCATCGCCAGCCGACGGACCCGAGCCTGCTTATCTGCATTGACCGCAGTTGCCGGGCTGCCAAAGCGGCCTGACGACCGAGTCTTCACCTCAACGAAGGCAACCGTTCCTCGACGGCCAACCACCAAATCAAGCTCGCCTCGACCGCTTCGCCAGTTCTGATCGAGGACGATCCAGCCTCGTTGTTCGTACCATCGAGCTGCCAGTGCCTCGCCTTGCCGCCCAAGTTCTTGTCGTGCATATGTCATGACCGAGACAGTACGAAGGGGGTGTGACACGATCCCGATGCAGGGTCAGCGGTTGACGATTAACCGCGCCATATTCATGGTCATCGCAAGGATGCCAATGAGGAACAGAATGCCCCGCAGTCCCCCGGCAGTTCCGTCTGGCAGGAAGATGAAGCTCAACGTGTAGAGCACGAACGCAACGACACCGAGGAGCTGCATCTGGAACCAACGGTTCGAGGTGGCCATATCTCGCAGGTAACTGCCGGGAAGCTGCTTCACCAGATCACGTCGACGAATGAGCAGCACGAAGACCTTCACGGCGCGAAACATCCGCTTGAGGAGGTAGTAGACGAAGACGAATTGCATCAGGTCGCCCGAATCACGCCGATGACGATGGCACAGAGAAAGGATAGGAACAGCATCAACCACAGCAGGTCGGACATAAAGCCGATGACGATGTCGTCGAGTTGTTGGCGGGCGTTCTTGTTGGTTGGATCGAGCGCAATCACCGACTGAACTAGCGCAAGGGCGTTGGCCTTGTCTCCACCGGCGGACACCGAATCGGCCAAGTTTTGTTTCGCCGTCGAGTTCAGCGGGTCGATCTCGAGAGCCTTCTCATACGAGAGGCGGGCGTTCTTCTTGTCGTCGTGGAGGTTCCAATACACCGTGCCCATGGCGTTCCAGTTGGCGGCATTGTCGGGGTCGAGTTTGATCGCTTCGAGCGCAGCTTCGTACCCCTGGTTTCCGACCTCCTTCTTCTTGCCGTAGTAGGCCAACGTCTCTGCGAGGCGACGGTGGGCCCGTGCCTGGTTTGGCGCCATAGTCACGTATTGCCGGGCGTATGCGATCGCATTGTCCTTCTGGCCGGCCCGGCCAGCTGCGATGGCCGCCACGTCGAACCCACCCGGACGGTCGGGGGCCAGCGCGATGCCCCGCTGGGCCGACGCCAGCGCTTCGCCGTTGTTCGTTCCGAGAAGGCTCCATGCCAACATCACGTGGGCCCAACTGTTCTCGGGTTCTTTGGCAACCGCCTGACTCGCCAACGCCGCAGCTTCGTCATTGCGGCCCAGGTCGAGCGCGGCCTGTGCCCGATCAAGAAGCGTCCCCGCATCACTCATCCCGTGAACACTAGGCCACACACGCTGCCCCGTGAGGCTCTGACCCAAAACGCAAAGAACGCCTCCCCAACCGAAGTTGGAGAGGCGTTCGATGAAGAGAACTTAGAAGTCGCGCTTCTCGCGGACCTTTGCGGCCTTACCGACGCGGTCACGCAGGTAGTAGAGCTTCGCACGGCGAACATCGCCGACGGTCATGAACTCGATCTTCGAGATGATTGGCGAGTGCAGTGGGAACGTACGCTCGACGCCCACGCCTTCGCTCAGCTTGCGGACGGTGAACGACTCGGTGATGCCCGATCCGCGGCGTGCAATAACGACGCCTTCGAAGATCTGGACACGTTCCTTGTTGCCCTCGACGACGCGGACGTGCACCTTGAGGGTGTCGCCTGCTTTGAAATGAGGGATGTCGTCGCGAAGACTCTTCTTGTCGACAAGATCGGTGATGTTCATTCGCGGTGCTCCTGCGTTCCGAATGGCCTTAGGCCAGCCGCCAATCTTACGGCCATTGCCTCCACGCGCCAACTGCGTGAGAAGAACTTGTGACGAATGAGGGACTGTCCCTAATTCGCCACTCAGGTTAGAAGACTGCGGAGACTTCGACGTCGGCGGGGTTTGCCTTGTAGATATCGCGGATCGTGCGGATGATTCCAGACGCCACGGCTGCCTGGTCGACCGGTGCGGTCCAATCCCAGTAGAAGGTGCCCCATGATGAGGAAGCCACCGAGAAACCAACGGCGATGACCGCTCGTTCGTCTCGAACAGTCAGGCGATTGCCGCCCTCGAGCTCGTCGTTACCAGCAGCAGCCAAGCGGAGCTGCCCGTCGTTGAGACGGTGCGCTTCGATGTGTTGACCAGTGTGTGGGATACGAACCGACACTGATGACGTTTCCTCTGCCAACAGACCGCGCAAGCTCTCGGTCAACGAAGTCGACACGTCGTCCCAGGTTTGGGTCCCGGTTGCAAGCTGCAGTTCGGTAGGCATGCCAATCCATCGGCACAACCAACTGCGACATAAGCCTTTTGGCCTATGCCCCTAGCAACGTTCTCAGGAGCTACTCGTCGAGTTCGTCGAGGAGTTTCTGTTCGTCCTCGGTGAGTCCGCCGCGGGCTTCGATGAGATCGGGGCGGCGTTCGAGCGTGCGCTTCAGCGACATGGCGTGGCGCCACCGGTCGACCGCACCGTGGTTTCCTGAGCGAAGCACCGGTGGCACTTCGACGCCTTCGAACTCGGCCGGGCGGGTGTAATGCGGGTATTCAAGAAGACCGTTCGAGAACGACTCTTCGGCAATCGAGTCGGCATTACCCAGCACGCCAGGCACAAGCCGAACTGTGGCTTCGATGATGATCGCAGCGGCGACCTCTCCCCCGGCAAGCACAAAGTCGCCGATCGAGATCTCGCGGTCGACGTAGGTGTCGAGGATGCGCTGGTCGATGCCTTCGTAGCGGCCGCACAGCAGCGAGAAGCCATCGCCTTCGGCCAGCTCATGAGCGATCGATTGGTCGAACCGTTCGCCCGATGCGCTCAGCGCAATGAGCGGCCGAGGTGGTTCGGCTGCGGTGATCGATGCAGCGAGGATGTCGGGGCGCATGACCATGCCCGCTCCCCCGCCAAACGGGCTGTCGTCGACGCTTTTGTGCACGTCGGTGGCGTGATCGCGTGGGTCGTGCAATCGCAGGTCGAGGTGACCGTTGTTCCGGGCTCGGCCGATGATGCTCGTCGAGAGGGCGCCGTCGACGAGCTCGGGGAAAACGCTGAACACGTCGATGCGAAGCGAACGGTCGGGGGCGCTCATTCGATATCGAACAATCCGTCAGGCGTGTCGACGAAGAGCTTGGCAGGCGTGTCGCCGTCGGCTGATTCGAACCCAGCCACAAAGATCGCTGGCACGAGCGCACCGGTATCGAGCACGAACAGGTCGCTGGCAGGGTTGGCTTCGACTTCGACGACGGTGCCCCGCTCGACGTCGTCGTGGTCGATGACCACAGCGCCGATGACTTCGTGTACCCACAGTTCGTCGGGGTCGTCGATGGGTTCGGCTCGGAGCTCGGTGCCCCGGAGCTCGTCGGCATCTTCGCGGCTCGTAACGCCGTCGAAGAGCACCAGGAAGTCGGCATCCTTTGGGCGGGATGCCTTGACGACGAGCTCGCGCTCGCCTGCGACAAGAACAGCACCTTTGGCAACTCGTTCGTCGCGGTTCGTGCTTAAACGCACGACGACCTCACCCTTCAGCCCATGGGCTTTCCGGATGTGGCCGACGGTAAGTAGATCGTCGGTGTCAGTCATAGCGACAGAGACACCAGTTGTCTGTTAATCGAGGAATTCGATGTCGACTTCAACGCCGTCACGTGCAGCTGCGGCACGGGTGAGCGTGCGGATCGCGTTTGCGACGCGGCCACGGCGGCCGATGACGCGTCCCATGTCGTCGGGTCCGACACGGACCTCGAGCTGAAGGGTCCGCTTGGAGTCGTTGACGCCAACTTCGACAGCGTCCTGATCCTGTACGAGTGACGAAACGATGTACTCGAGTACTGCGGTTGCAGTGGGCACGTCGGCTGCGGTTGCGCCGCCGTCATCGGTTTCTACCTCGTCGACCTCAACTGCGTCTTCTACTTCTTCAACTACCTCGTCGGCAGCAGTGTCTTCGGCAGTGTCATCGCTCATGCGTCTGAGTCCTCAGCAGGCGCTTCTTCAGCTGCAGCCTCTTCGGCTGGTGCCTCTGCTGCCGTCTCCTCAGCAGTGTCGGCTGCCTCAGCTGCTGGTGCATCGTCAGAAGCCTCGGCCTCTGGTGCGTCCTCTGCAGCTTCTTCAGCCGGTGCTTCTACAGCCTTTGGTGGCTTCGCAGGAGCAGGTGCGGTGTAGCCCTTGTTCGGGGTTGGCGCTGGGGTTGGTGGGATCTCCGGAGCGACACCGGTGAACTCTTCCCATGCACCCGAGATCTTGAGAAGCTTGGCGACACGCTCGGTTGGCTGAGCGCCGTGCTTGAGCCAGTGAACGGCCTTCTCGTTATCGATTTCGATGACGGACGGGTCTTGACGGGGCTGGTAGGTGCCCACGATCTCGATGAACCGACCATTACGTGGGGAACGCGAGTCCGCAGCGACAACGCGGTACGTCGGTTGCTTCTTCTTGCCCATTCGCATCAAACGAAGCTTTACAGCCACAACAAATCCTCTTCTTTGGAGCCTCGGAGACAGTTGAGACTCGACCGATAGATGCTATCGGCACCCGTTGACTATGCGACAACTGAAACCCAACTCGCTGTTGAGAGTGTTGTCACGTGTTGTTCCGGCACACTGAGCAGATGTCGATCATGACGATCGATGGTTCCGAAGGCGAGGGCGGCGGGCAGATTCTCCGTTCGTCCATGGCGTTGGCGGTGCTGTCGAACACTCCAATCACCATTACCAACATCCGTGCTGGCCGGAAGAAGCCAGGCTTGAAGCGTCAACATCTGACGTCGATTCGCGCCGCGGCCGAGGTCTGCGCGGGAACGCTCGCGGGCGACGAGCAGAACTCGAGCGAGGTTTCGTTCACGCCGGGGCCGATTTCTCCAGGCACGTACTACTTCAGCGTCGGGACAGCGGGCAGCTCGACGTTGGTCCTCCAAACGGTGCTGCCGATTCTGCTGATGGCCGACGGACCCTCGACGGTCGTCGTCGAAGGCGGCACTCACAACGACATGGCTCCCCCGTTCGACTTCCTCGATCGATGCTTTCTGCCGTTCGTGCGTCACATGGGCGCAACGGTCGATCTGACGCTCGAACAGCATGGGTTCTACCCTGCCGGCGGCGGAAAGGTCATCGCCCACATAACGCCCGCCCCACTCGCCGGTTTCGACCTGATCGAGCGCGGCGAACGAGTGGCGTGCCGTGCAGAAGCTCTGGTCTCGCGAATGCCCGTCGACATTGGCGAACGGCAGATGAAGACCATCGCCCGCCTCATGCGCCAGGTGCCGGCCGAGAACACGACGGTCACCGAGGTGCGCTCCCCCGGGCCCGGCACGGTGAGCATGATCGAGATGGAATTCGAACACACCACTGAGCTCGTCATGGCCGTCGGACGGAAGGGTGTCGCGTCAGAGAAGGTCGCCAAAGCTGCGGTGAAGGAGGCGAATGCGTACCTCGATGGCGACGCGCCCGTTGGGCCACATCTTGCCGATCAGCTCATGATGCCGCTCGCGCTGAGTGCAGCGTTCGGCGACCCAACGACCAAGCGGGGAGGGTCGTTCCGAACGGGCGAGCTCACCGATCACTCGACCACGCACATCGACATCATCAGCCGGTTCTTGCCCGTTGATTTTGCGGTCGTGTCGAATGATGACGACACGTTCACCGTGGCGGTTTCATCCCGCCCGTAACGGCCTACTCATCGTCGGGCTGAGGCAGTCCGGGAAGACGCAAGCTGCTGATCTCGTCGAGGCTCTCGTTCATCAGCACGCTCGGATCGGCCATTGGTGCCGGACCCTTGGAGGTTGTGCGGCCGCCGCGACGCTTCTTCTTCTTATTCTTGCGGCCTTTGCCCTTGGCCTTCGGTGGGGCCATGCCGAACTTCTTCATCATCTTCTGCATCTCGTTGAACTGCGTGACGAGAGCGGAAACGTCTTGTGGCTTCATGCCCGAGCCAGCAGCGATACGGCCGCGGCGGGAGGCATCGATGATCGACGGGTTGGCACGTTCTTCGGTGGTCATCGAGCGGATGATCGCCTCGAGACGGTCGACCTGCTTGTCCTCGATCTCGACGTCGCGGACTTCCTTCGGCATGCCGGGAAGCATGCCGATGATGCTGCCGAGCGAGCCCATCTTCTTGATCTGCTGCATTTGCTGCAGAAAGTCGTCGAGGGTGAACGTGCCTTCGATGAGGCGTTGGGCTGCTTCTTCGGCCTCTTCCTCTTCGAATGCGGCTTCGGCCTTCTCGATGAGCGTTTCGATGTCGCCCATGCCGAGGATGCGGCTGGCGAGACGATCGGGGTAGAAGGTTTCGAACTCGTCGATCTTCTCGCCGGTAGAAGCGAAGGCGATCGGCCGGCCGACAACTTCCTTGACCGACAGCGCCGCACCACCGCGGGCGTCGCCGTCGAGCTTGGTGAGGATGACACCGTCGAGGGCGAGAGTGTTGTGGAACGATTCGGCAACGGTGACCGCATCCTGACCGGTCATCGCATCGATGACGAGGAACGTGTACTGCGGGTCGAGCACCTCGGAGATCTGGCGGACCTCCTCCATGAGCTCTTCATCTATGGCGAGACGGCCGGCGGTGTCGCAGATGATGACGTCGCGGCCGGTGTTCTTGGCTTCTTCGAGCGAGGCGCGGGCAACGGAGACCGGGTCGGTGGCTTCGGAGAAGACCGGAACGTCGATCTGCTTACCGAGCGTGCGAAGCTGCTCGACCGCGGCCGGACGTGCGAGGTCGGCGCCGACCATGAGCACGTTGCGACCCTGCGACTTGAACAAGTTTGCGAGCTTGGCGGTGTTCGTCGTCTTACCCGAACCCTGCAAACCAGCCATCAGCACGATGGTTGGCGGCTTCGCAGCGAAGGTGACCTGCATGGCCTCGCCGCCGAGGCTCTCGGTGAGCTCCTCGAGGACGATCTTGACGATCTGCTGGCTTGGGTTAAGGGCCTTGGAGAGCTCATCGCCCACCGCACGTTCGCGAATGCGTCCAACGAGGCTCTTGACGACCTCGAAGTTCACATCAGCTTCGAGCAGTGCCAGGCGGATCTCGCGGAGCGCTTCGTCGACATCGGATTCGCTGAGCTTGCCCTTGCCACGGAGCTTGCCGAAGATGCCATCGAAGCGGTCGGTGAGGGTATCGAACATGGTTTTCCTGTGTATTCCATCCCCGGCACTCTCCCCAGCCCGGCGGAAGGGACGGGGATGATGCGGGCTATTCGGTCGTGTGTCTCGCTAAGCCAGCGATCTGGCCAAAAGAGTGCAGATGGTGTCTAGTCGGCAGCAGTCGTGAAGGACATAGCAATACCGGCGAACACCGTATTCCTTACTCAGGCATCAGTCTGCCAGCCAGCGGCCTCAATACGAACGACACGGCGGGCGAATCATGTGGCGACCCGAGTCCGGAAGTCGTCTCACGTACCCTATTGCTACACAGACCTGATGGGTGACGATGTCGAATCGATTGGCTGGAGTATTGATAGGGGCTTGCCTTATCGGCGCCTCGGCGTACTTCTTGTTCCAAGGCAATGATTCGGCGCCGACACCAGATCCTGAACAACATCTGTTGGTCCCGTCGACGTCGTCCTCGATCGAAGCCGGCCAGGTAGCGGAAAGCAAGACGCCGATCGAACCCGTCATCGCTCCGATTCTCCTCGCCGAGTATGACGGCCGTTGCTGCGCCGAGATCGCGATCCTTGCGAACAAGCAAACCATTCGGAGCGAAAACGAGCCCGAACTGAAGTACTTCGATCTCACCGGGGCGGAAGTGACCGACCTGGACGGAGTCTTCTTGGATGACGTCATTGCGGGGACGCTCCTTACCCACAACCCCAGCCCTCCCAAGCTCCGAGGCTTCGAATCGTTCAACGACCCGCATCTCGAGCTGCCAGACGGGAGAGTCCTCGTGCGGGGATCGCTCAATGCCGACAAAGAAGTCGAGTCGACCGGCAGGCGCATTAACTTGCCCGAGGGCGCCACCGTCGAACCATGGTCGAGTTCGGATCCACCGGTCCGTCTATTTGTCTACGACCCAGCCGACGAGAGCTTCGTGGCCATAAGCCACTTCCCCGAGCTACGGGACTTCTCTACAGCCGTTTCAGAGAGCCGCGGCCCGGATGCCATCTTCGACATCCACGTAGTTCCAGGAACCCCATTCGTCGTCTATACATCGGGTCGAGGCGGCGCTGCATACAGCATTCCGTTCGAGTCATATCTCGCCGAGATTCCGACGCGGCGTTAGCCGAGTTGACCTGGCGCCGTAGTTCGTAGCTAGTTCGTATCGAAGAGGGCGTCGACAAAGTCGTCGGCGTTGAACTCGATGAGGTCGTGCTGGCCTTCGCCGAGGCCAACGAGCTTGACCGGGATGCCGAGCTCGTTCTGGACCGCAACGACAATGCCACCCTTGGCCGAGCCGTCGAGCTTGGTGAGCACAACACCGGTGAGATCGGCAGCTTCGGTGAACTGGCGAGCCTGAATGAGCCCGTTCTGGCCCGTGGTTGCGTCGATGACGAGGAGCGTCTCGGTGACAGTGCCTGCACCCTTCTCGGCAACACGACGAACCTTGGAGAGCTCGTTCATGAGGTTGGTCTTGGTGTGCAGACGGCCCGCAGTATCGGCGAGAACGATCTCGGCACCGTTGGCAGCTGCGCTCTCCACGGCATCGAAGATCACCGATGACGGGTCGCCGCCTTCGGCTCCACGAACGATGTCGGCGCCGGCACGTTCGGCCCACATGGTGAGCTGCTCGGCAGCTGCGGCACGGAACGTATCGCCTGCAGCAAGGGTGATCTTGCGGCCGTTGGCCACCTCCCGGCTGGCGATCTTGCCGATGGTCGTGGTCTTGCCCACGCCGTTGACGCCAACGAACAGCCAAACGGACGGGTCGCCGCCTTCGGCGAGGGTGAGGTCTTGGCCACCTAGGCGAGACTTCATCTCGTCCTTGACGAGCTCGATGAGCGCTGCGCCGTCTTTCACGCCTTCGTCGTCGGCTTTGGTGCGGACGGTTTCGAGGATCTCGGTGGTCGACTTGATTCCAACGTCGGCTCGGATGAGCGCTTCTTCGAGCTCGTCCCAGGTTTCGGCGTTGACATCACCGCGGGAGATGACCGAGCTGAGGTAGCCCGACATGGTGGTGCGGGCTTTGCCCAGACGTTCGCGGAAGGTAGCGGGCTTGGCTTCGGGCTCGGGCTCAACCTCGACGAGTGGCTCGTCTTCGACCTCAACCGGCGCGTCGACGTCGACGCCGGTGTCAGCCCCTTCGACGGTCACGGGCTCCTTGGCCTTCGGCTTGGTCAGAATCGAATCTGCCTCGTCGGTGACCTTGGGGTCGAGCGTTGGCATGTGATCGGTGCCGCGTCCACGAAGGAGGGCAAAGCCAGTACCGCCAACAACGAGCACGGCGAGAACGATCAAGACGATCAGAAGCACAGGATCCATAGCCGAATCATCCTAGGCCCCGCTTGCGAGGCATCGGCGCTACGCCGAACGCCACACCAGTTGGAGTGCGGGACGATCGGCATCGCTCTGGTTCTTTGTTCCCGAGTGAAGGAGGTGTCCGGAGAACACGAACGCCGACCCGGCCGTGCCGGTCAGGGCGATCTCGTCTGCGTGGCTATCGAGCGACCCCGCCTGGCGTTGCAAGTCGAGGCGACGATGGCTTCCGGGCACGAGTCGAGTCGATCCGTTACGTTCGGTGAAGTCGGTGAGCGCCACGATTGCCGTGGCCACGCGGTCGGGCCCGTTGTCGAGTTTCGGCACGTCATCGGCGTGCAGCTTCTGCTCACCGAACCCTGGTTGTGGCGCCCGAAACGACACATCGGTTTGCATGAACTGCGGTCCGATGATGCTGGTTACCGCTTCGATGAGACGAGGGAGCTCGAGCACCTCAGCAACCGCGGAACTGCGATCGGCGAGCTGAGCGAGGTGGCGCGTGCCCTGGGCAATGCGATCTCGAGCGTGACGTTGGGCGGGAGGCATCTCCAGGAGTGCCTCGCATTCGGCGAGCACACGTTCACGCAGGGCGTCGTCGAGGAGGCCGTCAAGAACCACAAATCCCCGTTCAGGGCTGAAGGTTGCTGGCCAATCCATAGCCAAACGCTAGCCGAGCGTATTTGTCAGGAGCTGGCGCCCGAGGAAGGACGGCTCACCGGGCACCATGCTCCTGACTGTGTCCACATCGGTGAGGCGGAGGGGAGAATCCTCACCGGATGGCTCGTTACGAAACGAACCTATTCGAGGCGATGTAAAGCCCTTGTAAACACGCCTGCGTCAGTCGGACGACAGGCTGGCTGGGTGGGGGAAATCGAAGTCGCTCTGCCGCATTGGCGAAGCTGCTTGGGTGTCTTCGTCCTCGCCAGGTTCTTGAGCGAACGGCGAATGAACGGCACCGAGGCGAGGGAGCCAGATGACAAACGTCGACCCCTCCCCCAGCTCAGATTCGACTCGAACCGTTCCGCCATGTGTTTCGGCGATCTGCTTCACGATTGCGAGGCCCAGCCCGGAGCGACCATCTCGCTTCATCGTACCGGTGTTGTCGCCACGCCAGAGTCGACGGAACACACGCTGCTGATCGCTGACCGAAAGGCCAGGGCCCTGATCCTGCACACCCATCCAGACCCAGTCTTCAACTTCGCCCGCCCGAATCGAGATGCTGCTGTCTTCGGGAGCAAGGCGGATGGCGTTTGCGAGAAGGTTCGCAAGTGCCCGTCGCAGCGCAACTGGATCGCCTTCGACCAGAAGCTCAGGTTCGGTGGCGGCAACGAGCGACACGCCGTCTTTCGCTGCAGGAATTTCGAACTCTTCGCCAACGTGGCTGACGACCGCGGCCACGTCGACAACCTCGACACTGGATGACCGAGTCTCGGCCCTGGCGTGGTCGAGAAGCTCGTCGACAAGTGTGGTCATCCGGTCGGCCGAGCGAGACACCACAGCGCCGGCTTTGCGCAGGTCGTCGACCGATGCGTTGTCGTCACCAAGGGTTACTTCGAGGTTGGTCTTGATCACCGCCAACGGATTTCGCAGCTCGTGCGAAGCTTCATGAATGAAGCGTGTCTGCGCGCTAAAGGCCATATCGAGCCGGTCGAGCATGTCGTCGAAGGTGCCCGCCAATTGGCCGAGCTCGTCGTCGGGGCCCGACAGGTTGATGCGTCTGGTGAGGTCGGTGGCGTTGATCGATCTGGCCACCGCGGTTATTCGTTCGATCGGTTGCAACACGATGCCAGCCACATACCAACCAACGGCGAGGCTGGCAAAGAACAACAGCGCGAGAGCTGCGAACGAGTAGCGCCGGAGCACGCCGAGTGCCTGCCTGTCGACTTCGGCCTCGAACTCTTCAAGCGTCTTGACATCGATGTCGAGTTCGCCAGCAGGATCGACGGTGCGGCTGAGCTCAGCGCCACTGATGTCGTAGTCGAGCCCGACCTCATCGAGAATTGTGCGTCCGATCTCTCGGCTGAGCCCGGCGTACAAACCACCAACAACGACTGCGGCAAGGCCGAACAACAGCACCGAATACAGCAGTGCGAGGCGAAAGCGGATCGACCCAAAGATCGACGGCAAGTAGCGGTCGGTGTCGAGCCCGGCGCTCATTGGACGACGAACCGGGCGTTGCTGGCGGGCCGCCTCTACCTCAGGCGGGCGGAAGTCTCCGGTGATGCCTCCGGGGTCGGGTCGATGCGGCGCAGTCACCTACGACTCCACCCGATCGAGCAGACGATAGCCCGAACCGATAACGGTTTCGATGAGCTCGTCTCCGTTGGTGTGTAGCTTGCGGCGAAGCGTTCCGACGGTGACACGAACCGTGTTGGTAAACGGGTCGGCGTTCTCATCCCACACGTGTTCGAGCAGATGCTCCTGACTGAGCACATGACCAGCATGGGTCATGAAGTAGCGCAGCAGGGCAAACTCCTTTGGCGTGAGGTCGAGGACCTCGCCGTGTTTGGTCGCCTCGTGACGAGCCGTGTCGAGTTCAAGCGGGCCAACCGAAAGCACCGATGAGGTTTGATCAACATCACGCCGGAGCAGCACTCGGATTCGAGCTGACAGCTCGCCGAACGCGAATGGTTTAACGAGGTAGTCGTCGGCTCCGCTATCGAGGCCGAGGATGCGCTCGTCAACGGCGTCGCGAGCCGTCAGCATGAGCACTCGGGGAGCGCCGCCCTCGGGCGGGTTGGCCCGAAGCCGAGTGCACACCTCAAGCCCGTCCATGTCGGGCATGGTCAGATCAAGGCAAAGGAGGTCATACGGCTGAAACGACAGTCGGTCGAGCGCTTCGATTCCGCCATTGACAACATCGACGGCGTACCCCTCGCGCCGGAGCCCAGTGGCTACGGCATCCGCCAGATCGACTTCGTCATCTACAACAAGAATTCGCACAAGGCCAACAGTACCTGAGGCGCCACCGCACCTCCTGGCGCCTACGACCTAGCTCGCAATCTCCGATGACCGCCTCCGGCGCCCAGCCTCCGTGGCGCTTGAACGGCCCCCGGAGGGGACGGCAAGAAGTAGTTCGAACCCGGAGCAGTCAAAATCAGGCGAAGCCTGACTGCGGAGGCTTCGGACTACTTGACGAGTGAGTCGGCGAGGGCTTCGTCTCGCTTGGCGCCGGTGCCGAAGTTTCGTTCGACCTCGGACCGTTCGCTGACGACCTTCGACGAACCACCTGGCTCCATGGTGACGCCGTACAACGAGTCGGCGCTTTCCATGGTCCGCTTCTGGTGCGACACGATGATGAGCTGTGCCTCGGTGCGGAACTCTTCGACCAGGCTCAGGAAGCGGTGAAGGTTGACGTCATCGAGCGCAGCTTCGACTTCATCCATCACGTAGAACGGCGACGGACGGCTGCGGAACACGGCAAACAGGAATGCGAGTGCCGTGAGCGAACGCTCACCACCAGACAGCAACGACAGCTTCTTCACGTTCTTACCCGAAGGCTTTGCGCTGACCTCGATACCGGTCTCGAGCAAGTTGTCGGGGTCGGTGAGGCGAAGTGAGCCCTTGCCACCGGGGAACAGACGCTCGAACAGCGTCGTGAAGTTGTCGGCCACATCGGCATACGCCGATGCAAAGACGGTGACGATTTCTTCGTCAATCGCTTTGATGACCTTGTTGAGCTCACGTCGAGTCGAGCGGATGTCGTCGAGCTGGCCGTTGAGGAACTCGTGACGCTCCTGGAGCGCTTCGAACTCTTGAAGCGCCAGCGGGTTGATCGGCCCCATGAGCTTGAGGTCACGCTCGAGCTCACGAGCTCGGGCTGCGGGGGTGACGTTCTCGGGGAGCTCTGGCTGGGCGGCGTTGAGAGCCGTGTTCGGGTCGACATCGAGATCGCGACGCATCATCTCGGTAGTCGTCTCGAGACGAAGGCGGGTTTCGGCCTCGTCGATTTCGATGCGGTTCGTCTTCTCGGCCAGCTCGCGCAGCTCAACCTCAGTGGTTGAGCGGGTCGAACGCATGGCGTCAAGCTTTTCGGTGAGCTCGCGAACCATTGCCGACTGCTCACGCCGCTCTTCACGACGAGCCTCGAGGTGAACGTTGAGATCGCCGATCGTTGCGGCGAGCACTACCTGGACACGCTTGGCCAAGGCTTCGGTGCGATCGAGGATGACCCGCTTGCCTTCGGCTTCGGTCTGTTCGACTGCGAGACGTTCGAGGCGGTCTTGCACTTCGCCGAGGCGGCGACGCAGTACGCCGCGGCGCTCTTCGAGCGATGCTGTGCGGACTTCGACATCACGACGCTTCTGCACGAGCACGTTGCCGCGGTCGTTGAGCACCTTGCGGGTCTCTTCGAGCTCGCGGTTTCGCTCGGCGGACTGCACCTCTGCAGACTCGAGGCCAGGTAGAAGTGCTTCGAGTTCGCCTGCTCGGCTCGACTCGCGATCAAATCGGATCTCGAGCTCGCCATGTTGGGTTGTAAGCGCGTCTTGCTCGATCGTGATCTGGCGAACCTGAGCGTCAATCTGGTGAAGGGCTTCAGTGGTTGAGGTGAGGTCGGCGTCGTTCGAGTCGAGCGAAGCCGACGCTGCCTTGTCAGCGGCCACGAGCGATTCGAGCTCGGTCGTTGACGCGACCAGGTCGGCATCGCAACGGTCGCGGTTGGCAGCTGCGTCGGCGGACGCGGCGATCGCCTCGTCGAGGGCAGCCTGGGTTGCCCCGACACCGCTGGTGCCGATGCGCCATAGTCCACCACCGATCCGGTCGCCGGACTTGGTCACGACCACACGGCCGGACTCGACCGAACGGTCGAGCGCAGTGCGCCAGTCAGCGTCGACTGCGTCGATGTCGGACAACAAGCGTCCGAGCACGCCGCTGACATCGCTGCGCAACGGCTTGACGTGGTTAAGGACCGAATTCTCGTTTGGAAGTGCCGGCGGCAACATGGGGTCGAGGGCGATGACCGCTCCGCTCCCCCGGCCTTGCTCGAAGAGCTCGAGAGCTCGGCGGCCTGCATCGCTGTTCTCAACGACCACAGCGGAGAGCGCTTCGCCAAGCGCTGCTTCGACGGCATCTTCCCAACCGGGCGCAATCGCGACCACGTCGAGCAACGTGCCGATGAGGCCTTCAGCATCACTCAACGCATCGGCGCCAGCGGCTGCACGTGCCGAGTCGAGTGCTTCGGTGAGCGCCGAGACCCGGGCTTCGGCCGAACGGCAAACAGCATCGGCTTCAGCGCGCTCTTCGCGAAGCGCAGCAATGCGCTCTTGCGCTGCCTGATGAGCCGTGGCGGCAACGTCGGCTGCGGTGACTAGTTCTTCTTCGAGTTGGACTGCGGTGTCGAGCTTCTCGCGCTCGGCGAGGGTGCGCTCGTCAAGTGAGCTCTTTCGAGCGTCGAGTGCGGTGGTGCGCTCGGCGATCTTGGCCAGTTCCTTCTCGGCGGCGGCGATCGAGTTACGCAGCGCAGCGAGCTCGCCACGAACCTCGGCGGCACGTCCAGCGGCTGCAGCTTCAGCGCCCTCGCCCGACATGGACGTAAGCGCCATCTCGAATGACGATCGGTCCTCGGACAGGCTGGCTTCTGCCCGAACAAGCTCGTCGTGTTCTGGTGTCATTGCCTCGACGTTGGCGTCGACTTCGATGAGCTGTTCGCCGAGCTGGGCTGCTTCAGCGCGCAACGCTGCCACAACGTCGCCGTCGATAGTGGCCTGACGCTCGCGGGCGATGCCCTTGAGACGCTCGCCAAGCAAGTCTTCGGCACCGCTGGCACGTTGGCTCAGACCTTCGAGACGGGCCAATGCATCGCCAAGGTCGACGGCGCCCTGGGCTGACAGATCGCTCTCGATCGCCATGATGTCGGTGTCGAGCGTCGACAGCATCGAACGGAGCTCTCGGTCGCGAGCAGCGAAGTCGCGGCGATTCTGCGAGTGGCTTTCCATCTTCTTGCGAAGCGTGGCCACCTGGCGGCCGGCAAGCCAGACCTGACAGGCGTGAAGCTCAGCAACAACATCGCCGTGACGGCGAGCAGCGTCGGCCTGCTTCTCGAGCGGACGGAGCTGGCGGCGAACTTCCCGGAGCAGATCTTGGATACGGGTGAGGTTCGCTTCGGTTGCGACGAGGCGTCGCTGGGCCTTCTCACGACGCTTGCGGAACTTGAGAACACCCGCGGCTTCTTCGATGATGAGGCGACGCTCCTCTGGGCGAGCGTTGAGGACGGCGTCGATCTGCCCCTGACTGATGATGACGTGCTGACTGCGGCCAACACCCGAGTCGCTGAGCATCTCCTGGATGTCGAGCAAGCGACACGGCACACCGTTGAGTAGGTATTCGCTGTCGCCGGAACGGAACAAGGTTCGACTGATCTCGACTTCGGAGAACTCGGTAAGGAGTTCACCATCGGAGTTGTCGATCTTGAGGGTGACCTGAGCCCTTCCGAGCGCCGGACGGTTTGACGTGCCGGCGAAGATGACGTCGTCCATCTTGGTGGAGCGGACCGACTTCGGGGCCTGAGCGCCAAGCACCCAAGCTATTGCGTCGACGACGTTCGACTTGCCACTTCCGTTCGGCCCGACAACCACGGTGACACCGGGTTCGAGGCTGAGGTCAACCGAGTCCGCAAAGGACTTGAAGCCCTTCATGGTGAGCGATTTCAAATACACAGAGATCTCCTGGGCGCGCGGAGCATTGCGCCGTCTCCCAGGACAGTAGCGCGAGAAATGACATCCACGTAATTCGGGCCAGCCTCTGCTACGCGAACACCCAATCTGGGGCCAGCCCCCTGTTCAGCGACCGATTCGATCGAATCTGCTGACGCCTATGGTGAGTCCATGGCTCGCCCGAACCACCGAGGCTGGATCGTTCTCGACAGCTACAGCTCCCTCGACGGACTGTTCTGCGTCGACATATTTGAGCACCCACAAGGTGGATTCGGGTTCGAACACCTGCGCAGCGACCCCGAAGACCACGGCCGGTGGACCGCAATCGGCGGCTTCTCAAGCACTCGCTACGACACCAAGGAAGCAGCCCTCACCCAAGCCCAAACAGCAATCCCCTGGTTCACCCCAACATAAAGGGGCCTGTCCCCATAAAGACGACCAGGTGGGGCCTGTCCCCAACGATTCGCCGTTGAAATCTCACCGATGACGCCAGCCCGCCTCGGAACAATCGCTGCGCTACCCCAGCAAACTCAACGATTTCACCAACGGGGCCTGTCCCCATAAACGCGTCTTTACGGGGACAGGCCCCATAAAAATCCCGAGCCACCACAAAACAGACTGCGCCTCGGGCGCCCAGCCTCTCGGGCTGCCACAAAACAAACTGCGCCTCGGGCGCCCAGCCCTGCGTGGCGCTTGAACGCTCCCCCTGAAAGGGAGCTTGGAAGGTTTGATCAAAGCAGCAAAAATCAGCGGCGGAGCCGCTTGCTGCTTAGATCAAACCTGCGTCTCGCAGAAGTAGGTCCACTCGCCCTTGAACTTGGCGCGTTGGATTGGGGTTCGGGAGCGGGGGCTGAGGTCGCCGTCCTTGCCGAACACCTGCAGGTGCTGTTCAAAGATTCCCGGCTCGCCGAACACATCAGCCCATGGCCGATCTTCGAGCGTGGTGCCGCGGTACTTGATGACGTTGTGAAGCGTCTCCACAAGCGAACGGTAGAGGCGGCGGACTTCCTGGGTCGACAGTGTGGTCGACTGGCGGTCGTAGCGCAGGCCAGCGTCGAACAGCACCTCATCGGCGTACATCGAACCGATCCCGACGAGCGCCTTGCCGTCGATCAGGAGTTCCTTGAGCGTGGTTGGGTGAGCCTCGATCAGATCACGGAACGCAAGCCATGACAGCGGCGTGTCGATGGGGTCGATCGCCGGGTCGTTGAGCTGCTTGAACTCGCTCATGATGTCGTCCTTGGGCACGACCGCGATTTCGCCAGTGCCGTCAGGGTCAACGAACCGAAGTTGGCCGCCCTGGGTAAAGGTAATGACGACCTCGGTGCCCTTCTCTTCCTTGTCCTTGTTGGCGTTACGGCGCAGCATGCCGTTGCCCATCTTGACGACAAGAATGTCCTCGCTGTCGAGCGGGAACAAGATGTAGTCGGCCTGGCGAACAACGCCGGCGATCTTCACACCCTCGAGCTGGCTGGAGAAACTCTTACGGTTCTTGTAGCGGGGCAGCACGGTCATCCCGGCCGCTGACGCTTCTTTGACTTTCCGACCAACGACCTCGCGCTCAAGATCGCGCTTGATCATTTCAAGTTCGGGTAGTTCAGCTTTCATTGTTCCTCCGCGGCATCAGGGGGTGCCGCTTCACCAGTTTCGCCGGAGTTCGACGAGGTCCCCGCATCGAGCAGCGCAAGCGCGGCTTGAGCTGCTTGTTGTTGAGCTTGTTTCTTTGAAGTTCCGTGTCCTTCGCCAACAGTCTCGCCCACAGAGACGATTGACACGAATTGCCGGCCATGATCTGGTCCGGTCGCTGTCATTTCATAGTGCGGAGCGGGCATCGAATTCACTGCCGCATACTCCTGTAATCGTGTCTTAAAGTCTCGTTCCCCTGGGGTTATCTGTGCTTCATCGGCACGATCTCGTAACAGGTGTAGTACCACATCTCGTGCCGCAGTCCAGCCGCCGTCCAAGAAAACTGCTGCGAATGTGGCCTCGGTGGCATCCGCGAGAATCGAGTCTTTGTTGCGCCCACCAGACAGTTCTTCACCCTTACCCAAGAACAGCAAGTCGCCGAGCTTGAGCGAGCGGCCAATGGCCGCAAGGCTGGCTGTGCTGACGACCTCGGCACGCGCTTTGGCCAGGTCACCTTCGGCTTGTTCGGGCCGGTTCGTGTACAGCGACTCGGTAATCGACATACCGAGCACAGCATCGCCAAGAAACTCGAGCCGTTCGTTCGACGTCCGGCCGGCGTTCTCGGCGCACCATGATCGGTGCGTCAGGGCATGGTCGAGCAAGCCTGTGTCGGAGAAGACGTATCCGAGTGCGTCGTAGAGCTCTCGGTAGTTCTCGTCCGTGCGGGCAGGGTCAGCCAAGTCGACCGACGACGTAATCGGCTGCGTCGCGTACGGTCTTCAAGTCATCAAGGTCGTCATCTTCGATGCGCATTTCGATACCGCGCTCGCCGAGTTCTTCTTCGATGGCCTCGACCAGTTCGATCAACGCAAGCGAGTCGGCATCGAGGTCGTCCTGGAACGAATCGCCCTCGCCGATGTCGGCTGGTTCAATCTCAAGGATCTCTGCAAGACGGTTCTTGATGATTCCAAGAACATCGTCACGCCCAATTGTGTCTGACACGTCGCACTCCCGTAGCTGCTACGCGCTGCACTGTAGTCTGTTTCGCTCGGACTTCCGCCGAGATCCGCGGCCACCGACGTGGTCGTACGCTCCGCTCCCTCCCCCACAGCGCAATCACAAGCGGCGTTAGCGGCGTCCGCAACAAATGATCGCGTCCAATAGGGTCAGACCCTCGACGACGCGATGGGCCGCTCTCCGCGTCGTGCGGTTAGGCCCTATTCTGTTGCACGAGGGCTCTCGAACAGTTTTGGGGTCAGACCCTCAAACCGTTCGAAGGCTCGGCCTGAGAAGTGCAAACAGGTCGACGTTTCGAGCCCCACGCCGGCCTTGAGCGCTTTCACCTAGCGATGTTTGAAGCGTCAGCGGCAAACTCGGGTTCGGGGAAGCCCGCCAGGGCTGAGCCGATACCTCGTCAGAGGTGAGTCGAAACGGCGTCCGCAAGCTTGTCGACGAGGTTGGCTTCAACCATTTCGGCGGCGACGGAGATGGCGTTGACCATGGCTTCGTCGCCACTCGAGCCGTGGCTGATAATGCACGGGCCCTTCGTTCCCAGCAGCATTGCGCCGCCGTAGGTGTCGGCGTTGAAGCGCTGGTAGAGCGGCAGCAGGGCCGGAAGGAGCTGCTCGGACGCGGCCTCGGCTTCGGGAGTTGACTCGAATGCTTCGAGCAGCGCGCTGATGATGTTCTTCGCACAACCTTCGAGCGTCTTCAGGGCAACGTTGCCGGTGAAGCCGTCGGTGACAACGACGTCGGCTTCTTCGCCCATGAGGTCGCGACCTTCGACGTTGCCGATGAACTCGGCTCCGTTAGCTGCCCAATCGACGGCATCGAGGAGACCCCAGGCCTCTTTCACGAGCGGCGAGCCTTTGCCGGCTTCTTCGCCGATCGAGAGCAAACCGACGCGAGGCTTGTCGACGCCGAAACGTTCGCGCGCAAACACGGCGCCCATCTGGCCGAACTGCACCAGCCACTCGGCCTTGCATTCGGCGTTCGCACCAGCGTCGAGCAGCACCGTTGGCGTGCCGCTCGGGCCTGGGATGGCGGTGGCGATTGCGGGGCGCGAGACGCCTTTGATGCGGCCGGTGCGAAGCAAGGCACTGGCCATTGTGGCGCCGGTGTTACCAGCGCTCACCATTGCTGAGGCGTTGCCATCACGAACAGCCTCAGCTGCACGGACGAGCGACGAGTCCTTCATGTTCCGGACGCTTGCACCCGGGTCGGCGTCCATCGCAATGACTTCGGACGCTTCAATTACGGGCAGGTCACCAACATCGCCCATTTTGTCGGCACGCCCGACAAGGACAACGGGAATGCCGCGCTCTTCAACCGCTCGGCGAGCGCCGGCGATGATCGCTGATGGGGCGTTGTCGCCCCCCATTGCATCAACGGCAATGGGCAACATGTTCGAGCCCTCGATCAGTCGACTTCGATGGCCTGGCGACCGGCGTAGTGGCCACAGTTGTTGCACACGGTGTGCGGACGCTTAGCAGCGCTGCACTGTGGGCAGTTCGAGCGGCCGGTTGCGCGAATTCGCCATGCCGATGCCTTGCGGCTGCGGCTCTTGGACTTGGAGGTCTTCTTCTTTGGAACTGCCATGACGTCACCCTGATGAGAGAACTAGTAGTTGTCGCCAAAGCGGTTGGCGCACAAGCGCTACAGCGTATCTGGTTCTTCTAGGTCTTCATCAAACGTGAGGCCAGACAATGCCGCCCAACGCGGATCCATTGCGGGCTCGTCGTCTTCCTCAGCTTCGTCCTCGTCCACGGGCGCCGTTGTCGGAAAGCGTTCGGGGTCGGCGCCGTCACAGTCCTCACGGCATAGCGGGGTCAGCGGCAGGGCGAGCATGAGCTCCTCGCGGACAACTTCGCCAACATCAACAACGTCACCGTCGATCGCATACGCGTCGGCGTCCTCGCTGGCCTTGTGTGCCGGAAGGAACGGCGCATTGAGGTCGAGCTCGACCGATTCGATGACCGGATCGAGGCACCGGCGGCACTCCCCCTCCCACGTCGAGGTCACCTTCGCCCGAACTTCGATTCCCGAAAGCGTCGTGTCAGCCGAGCCAACAACAACGATCTTCGAACCGTCAGGAATCCGACTGGTCGTGATCTCCATGCCCTTCGCCGTAACCGTCGCGTCGATCGGGATCGACGTATCGTTCGTCGACCGCCGTTTGAGCTCAGCGAGGTTCTGACGTTGACTCAGGCGCGCGACATTGATGCGAAGCGCAGACCAGTCGCTCACGAGAAGTCTTGATCGAAGACCGGGGCACGCTCTTCGGCGACGACAACCGGCTCTGGCTCTTGGGTCAAGTCGATCGGCGCGGTTCCCTGGAGACGGGTACGTCCGGTGACAACGACCGTTCGAGTCCGGTCGAGCACATCTTGGAGCGACGCCAGGCGGGCATCGCAGAAGTCTTCGGTTTCACGACGCATCAGGCGAGCCTGTGCTTCAGCATCGGCAATGATCCGCTGCGCTCGTTGCTCGGCCGACTTGACGACTTCAGTGCGTTCGACCATCCGCTCGGCGCGAGATCGAGCAATGTTCGTGATTTCGTCACCTTCACGGCGAACACTGGCGAGATACTCCTGGCGCTCCCGCAGCAGCCAGCGGGCTTCGCGAAGCTCCTGGGGAAGGCGTTCGATGGCCTCGTGAAGAATGTCAAGCACGGGATCGGCGTCGATCTTGACCGCAGTCGAGAGTGGCACGGGGCGGGCGGTTTCGATGATCTCCATCGCCTCGGCCAACAGCTCGTGAACTTCGGGCACCTGGTGACGAGGCGCGGCGGGTTGTTGACGTCGCTCGGCCTCTTCGTAGTGCGCTTGAGGCGGCGCGTGGTTGTCAGCGAACGGGTCGATCGGTTCGCTGTCATCGGTGAAAACGCTGTGTGAGCTCATGATGAGTGCTTCTCCCGCAATACCCGCTGAGCGGGCTCTGGAATCATCGACGAAACATTGCCGCCGAAGCGTGAAATCTCTCGAATAAGACGTGATGCCAAGAATGAACGTGACGACGCTGAAGGGATAAACAGCGTTTGCACTCCAGAAATTGCCTTGTTCATCTGTGCCATTTGAAGCTCGGACTCGAAATCGCTCACGGCCCGAAGGCCCTTCACGATGAAGTCGGCCTCGAGCTCCTGCGCCAAATCCACAACCAGCGACGAGAACATCGTGATCGTGACGTTGTCGAGGTGCGCAAACGTCTCTTTGAGCACAGCTTCGCGCTCCTCGAGTCTCAGCAATGGTTCGCCCTTTGAGGGGTTCCGCATAGCCGCGACGATGACTTTGTCGAACAACCCTGCGGCTGTTTCGACGATTTCGACGTGTCCGTTATGTACCGGATCGAACGATCCTGGGTACAGCACGGTCGTCACTGGGCGAATCCTTGTCTGGCGAACACGGTCACCACGGTAGTCCCATACGTCTTCTCGCGAACGACATCCCACCGCGGATGCTGTTCGACGGTGTCTCCGGCCTCGGCCACAAGCCAGCGGCTCTCGACGGTATCGAGCAACGATTTCCAGCTGTCGTCGGCGTACGGCGGGTCGGCCAAGACGACATCGAACTTCATGTTTGACTGGTCAACCCAGGTCACGACGTCAGCTTGGATGACCGTCGCGCGGTCGGTGTAACCGAGGTTCTCGAGGTTGTTGCGGATGCACTCAACCGCTCGACGGTCTTGCTCGACGAACGTGCAATGACGGGCTCCGCGTGACAGCGCTTCGATGCCAAGCGCACCGCAACCGGCATACAGGTCGAGGATCGCGGAGTCCTCGGTTGCCTTGAGACTGAACAACATGTTGAAGATCGACTCACGCACGCGGTCCGACGTGGGACGGGTGCGATTGCCTTCGGGCGCCACGATCGGGCGACCTCGGGATTCTCCAGCGACGACTCTCATTACGGGTGTGCCTCCTCGGGACCGAACTGGATATCCCATCGGTCGAGACAATCTTCACATCGGTAAGGAATGACCTCGCCTGGAGCAAATCCGCCCTCTGGCTCGCGGGGCAGCCGGTGGCACGTCCCTAAACAGTCGACGCACTCAATCGTGAGTGGCACCTCGAATTCCATCGCTTCGCACGTTAGCTCCACCCCACCCCATCGCCACATTCAGTGCTGCCATTTGCCATCGCATCGAAACGAGACCGTTTTGTAGCTGTTTTGCCACCATCAGTGCATAAAGGGCGACCAGGGGTGCCAGGCACCATTTCAATGACGCTTGGCCGCAACCCGTTGGGCACCGGTCGATTCCGCAGCCAATTGCGGTCTGGCCCGACTCGACTTCGTCGCGTTGTACCCGGCACCAGGTCGCCGTTTGGTGCCAGGTACACCAGCGGCCAGTAAGCCAAAATTAGACGGAGATTCCTGTCAGCTTCCACGGATCTCCGCCGGAAGTGCGGAGAAAGAAATACTGAGTTTCGTGTGGCGAAAATCGCTGACGGAGATTCCTGTCAGCTTCCATGGATCTCCGCCGGAAGTGCGGAGAATGACAGTACTGAGTTTCGTGTCGCCAAAATTAGGACGGAGTCCTTGGCGACTAAGAAACTCAGTTCTTGCGGAGGAACTCGGTGTCGGTGTTGCCGAGGATGACGGCGCTGTCGTCGAGGAGCAGGTCGAGCGCTGGGTCGTCATCGTGGAGCAGTTGGATTGCGACCTCGCGGGCGAGCACGACCGTGTCTTTGTCTCGGCGGAGGCTGGCGAGGCGCAGATCGTTCTGTCCCTTCTGGCGCTCCCCCATGATCGTTCCTTCGCCGCGAAGTTCGAGGTCGATCTCGGCGAGCTCGAAGCCGTCGGTCGAACCAACCAGGGCCTCGATGCGGGCTTCACCATCCGACGTCGTGACTTCACCCGCAAGCCAGCAGGTCGATGCATGCTTACCTCGACCTACTCGACCGCGCAGCTGATGTAGCTGGGCGATGCCGAAGCGGCCAGCATCGAGGATGACCATGACGGTCGAGTTCGGCACATCAACGCCGACCTCGATAACTGTCGTGGCGATGAGCACATCGGTGTCGCCGGCTCGGAAGGCAGACATGATCTCTTCCTTCTCGGCGCTGGTCATTCGACCGTGCAGTAGTGCGACCTTGAGGCCGTAGAGCTCGCCGCCGGTGAGATCTTCATAGGTTTCGGTAGCTGAGCGAGCTTCGATCTTCTCGCTCGCATCGATCAGCGGGCACACCACATAGGCCTGACGTCCTTCGGCGACCTGTGTTCGGACGTCCTCCCACATCGCGGCCTCTTCCATCGGGCCCGCAGCCCACTTGGTGACGATCGGGGTTCGACCCGGAGGGAGCTCGTCGAGCACGCTCACGTCGAGGTCGCCGTAGACGGTCATTGCCGCAGTTCGAGGAATCGGCGTGGCCGTCATGACCAGCACGTCGGGTTCTTTCTCACCCTGCGCCTTGGCTTTAAGCACAGCTCGTTGCTCGACACCGAAACGGTGCTGCTCGTCGATCACGACCATGCCGAGGTTGAAGAAGTGAACCGACTCTTGAATGAGAGCGTGGGTGCCGATGAGGATGTCGACCTCGCCCGAAACGGTCTGGGCCAAGATTCGTTTGCGGTCGGCCGTGGGCACACCGTTCGTCAGTAGCTCGACCCGAAGTGGACGTTCGGCAAGCAAGCTCATCGTGTCCTCGACCATCAAACCGCTCAGCAACGCTTTGATGCCGATGGCGTGCTGCTCGGCCAGAACCTCAGTCGGCGCCATGAGAGCGCCTTGGAAACCGCCTTCAACCGCGCTGAGCAAGCCGTGCACAGCAACAAGCGTCTTACCAGCGCCGACGTCTCCCTGCAGAAGTCGGTGCATCGGATGCGGTCGGTGCATGTCGTCGGTGATCTCGCCGATCACCCGAAGCTGGGCTCCCGTGAGCGGGAAGCCAAGCGAGTCGAGCATCTGCTGGGTGAGCACGCCGGTGGCCCCATGGTCGACGCCAACCTCGGTCTCGTGACGCAGCTGCTGCTGGCGGACGAGCTCGAGCTGGATGGCGAAGAGCTCGTCGAAGACGAGCCGGCGGCGAGCTTCGGCAACCGACGCCATGTTCTCGGGCTGATGGATCGCCACCGTTGCTTCGTGACGGCCGATGAATCCTTGGGTCGACCTCACGGATTCAGGCAGCGGGTCAGCCAACCTCCGCGGCTCTGCGCGGCGCAGCGCTTCAGCCGTCCACCGGGCAACGTCGGCGCTGCCGATCTTTGCTTTCTCCGATTGCGGGTAGACCGGCACGATCTTTCCCGTCTGGTCGCCAATGAGATCGACGATGGGCGATGACATCTGCGGGTTGCCACGAAAGCTCTCGACCTTGCCGAACAGCACGACAGGCAAGCCTTCGTAGAGCTGTTTGCCTCGCCACGGCTGGTTGAAGAACGTCACGCCGAGCGTGCCTGTGCCATCGCTGACCTTCGCTGTCACCATCGTGCGGTTGCCGCGAATGCGACGAACCTCAACCTTTGTGACCTTGCCGAGCACCATGCCCTCTTCACCCTCACGCAAATCACGGATTGACGCCTCACGGGTGCGGTCGATGTAGCGGCGCGGGTAGTAGCGGAGCAGGTCGAGCACGCTGTGAATGTCGGCCTTGCGCAACGATGCGGCGCGTTTC
>CAKZVC010000009.1 GCA_937922235.1 uncultured Acidimicrobiales bacterium
CCGCCATGTCGTTGCCCTCACCAGTCGTGAACTCGTGACGAACCCCAACTCCGGGCAGCTTGGTCTCTCGAACTTCGGTCATGCGTTCACTCTAGGGAATTGGCGCACGCAACGATGTTCGAATCTGTCAGATCACTGCCACGTGCAGCTGGCACGGTTATGTCCGTGGCAGTGGACTGCCAAGTTCGGGCAGACCTGGAACTGCCACGGTTGACAGATCGTCAGAGAAGTATCGCAACCTAAAGGATCTTGCAATGAAACGGATCACCACTTACCTCCTATTTGTGCTCGTTGGTTGTTTCACGACCCTCACCGCATGCGGTGGTGAGCCTGGCGACGAACTCTCAATTCCCTATGACGTGTTGGCCGAGGGACTCTCTGTTGGCGAGCCTTTCGCGGTCGACGTCATCACGTCGGCGGCCGAACTGGCGTCACTGGATGTTGCTGCCGAGGAGCCCGACTTCAGCTCATCGGTTGTCTTCGTCTTTACGCTTGCTGAGTCGAGTTCGCCCAACTGTCAACTTCAACCCATGAGCGAGTTGCGCTTTCACGTCCCGGAGGGACGGCTCTACCCGACCGTACCCATGCTTGGTGAGGTCGAGAACATTGGCGAGTTCGGTTGCGAAGGCGATGCGAACCCGCATCGGGTCATCATCTCAGTTGACCGAGACGACTTGCCGGAAACTTCGTTCTCGGCATGGATTGGGCCCGACCGACCCCCATCGTGCTGTGAGGACAACGTCGTCCACTTTGCCGCTGGCGAATTGACGACTCCAGGGGCTGAGTTTCCAGCACTCGCTGCAGACGGTGCGATCCCGATTGGCGAAACACGGATCGCGTATGACGTATCCACACACTGCGGCATAAATCCGTTTGCTCGCACTATCGACGGGTCATCCTGGCTGGCGGCTGATCCGTCAGTGATGAGCGGTATCGACCCGATGCCAGATGGCTGGACGTCGAGCGATTCTCAGCGCATCGATCTCGTGATTGAACGGACAGGTGATGATGATCTGACTATCACTGCCGTCGATACAGATGTGTCGATCGATTATGTCCGCTCAAGCGAGACCTTCGGATGTGACTGACCGGTGCGGACTGCTACTTGCGAGTGAAGTTGCGAGGGCGCTTCTCGAGAAACGCGTTGATGGCTTCCTGGTGATCTTCGGTTCCGGCGAGCGTGCCAAAGAGCTCGGTCATGAGCTCGCGGTGCTTGTCTCCATCCATTTCGGCGGCTGAGGCGAGCGCAGTCTTGTTGGCCTCGACGGCGAGCGGCGCCTTTCGTGCGATGCTCTCAGCGATCGCCATTGCGGCGCCGAAGGGTTGCTCGTCGACGACAGATATCAGCCCCCACGATTCGGCGAGCTTTGCGTCGAAGCGATCGCCGGTGAACAACATGAGGCGGGCACGGGTATCGCCAACCGCATGGACCAGCGACTGCACGCTTGCGACCAATCCCATGTTGATGCCCGAGGCGGAGAAGGTGGCCTCGGGTGACGCGATGCGAATGTCGCAGGCCAGCGCGAGTTCGAGGCCACCACCGTGGGAAGGTCCGTCGATTGCGGCAATGACCGGAACCCGACAGTTGCGAATTGCTTGGGCGGCGTCGGCGACGATCGTGAGCATCATGGCCGGGTCGTCCTGTGGTTCAGTCAGGACTCGAATGTCGGCCCCGGCACAGAATCGGCCCTTCCCGCCCTCGATCACGATGGAGCGAACGTCGAGGTCGGCGGACGCCGCGGCAACCGCGTCACGAAGCTCAGCCCAGTCACCGGGCGGCAGTGCATTCACCGGTGCCCGATCGACACCGATGGTGGCGATTCCGTTCTCGACGGTTGTAGAGATCGCAGACGTCATCGCGCGACCGTACATCTAGATGCGTCATGGCGAAAGCCGTTCGAACCGAGTACAAATAGGCGATGAGCGAGAAGCAAGATCCATTCAGCGCACCGTTTGGCACCCTCTTCGGCGACAAGATGGCAGTGGCCACCTACGTCGACGGCGAATATGACTACCCCGGCGCTGCGGTGCCGCTCGAGAACTTCTCGCTTCACCCAGGAACCCACGTGCTGCACTACGCAAGCGAGTGCTTCGAAGGGTTGAAGGCACATCGTCAGGCCGACGGCTCGGTCGCGATCTTCCGGCTCGACGATTCGGTCCACCGAATGATCAACAGCATTGCGAAGCTGCGGATGGTTCCACCTTCGTTTGAGATGTTGCGTCAGCTGATCGTCGACGCCACGACGGCCAACGCTTCCTTCACGCCCGACCCTCCCGGCTCGCTGTACATCCGACCGACGTTCATCGGGACTGCAGCGAACATCGGTGCTGCTGCTACCCCAAGTAGCGAGGCGATGCTGTACTGCATCAACTCGCCGGTTGGCGACTACTTCGCCGGTGGCATCCGTCCGCTCACGCTGTTCATCGAGACCACGATGCCGCGCACCACGCCGCAGTTCGGCTCGGTCAAGAGTGGCGCCAACTACGTCATGGCGCTCGGCCCAACGCTCGACGCCAAGCGCGACCACGTTGCTGATCAGGTGCTGTTCGCGAGCGGTGATGACATCACCGAAACCGGTGCCGCCAACTTCTTCCTCTGCGACTCCGAGCGACTCATAACCCGCAACCTCGACGATTCGTTCCTCCACGGCATCACCCGCAAGTCGATCATCCAGATAGCAAAGGACATGGGCCTGACAGTTGAAGAGCGGTCGATCCCGGTCGCCGAGCTCAAAGCGTTTGCCGAGCACGGTGAACTGTTCTTGTCGGGAACCGCGGCGGTTATCGCTCCGGTCGGCAACGTCATCACCCACGGCGAACACATTCAGATCGGCGACGGCCAGCCTGGGCCAACCACGCTCAAGCTTCGTGAAGCCCTCACCGACATCCAGACCGGCAAGGCCGAAGACGTTCACGGGTGGCTCACACCCCTCGAAAGTGCCTAGCTGAACGAGGTACCCATTTCGTCACCTGCGGGGTGGCGAAATCTCAAGAGATTGCAGCAACTTCCGATAGTTGGATGACCGTCGGAGGTCCCTACATGTCTTTGAACGTTGATTTCGCTCGTCGTGCTGCAGCTGGTGCTGCGGTGCTTGGGCTGCTCGCTACCGCTTGCGGTGGCGGAACTGCCGAACCTGCGGACACCGCGTCGGCAACCACACCGTCGTCGGTACCTGCTGCGACCGATGCAACCAGCGGTGGCGCTACCGAAGCAGCCGCAACGGATACTCCCGCAGCCGAGAGCCGTCAGGTCCCCGAGACACTCGCCTTTGCATTGAACGCCGCCGAGAACGAGAGCTACACCTTCACCCAGGGCCTCGGCATCAACTTCGGCCCAGCCGGTGTGCCATTCCCGCAGACCGAGCCGTACGCGTTTGGTGAGGTCGCCGATGGTCAGACCCACGTGCGCGTCGACCTTGAGAAGTTCGTTGGTCAGGCAATGTCTAGCCTTGCGAGCTTCGGTCTTGGTCCAGACCTTCCGACCGGACAGTCTTTCGACGTGTGGATCGACGATTCGACGGTCACCTTGGATCTCCAGAACCTTCCGACGCTCGAATCAGAGGTGGAGGCTGTCGCTAACGGCCCCGTCTCGGTCGACATCGCAGCAGTTGACGCTGCTGATTTGAACGCAATCGTCCGACAGTTCGGACAAGGTTCGATCGCGAGCGACCCGAACGCTGTCTTCGATGCGCTCGGCAGCCTCGAGTCGATGACCGAGAAAGGTGCCGGCTTCCTCGGCACGGAATCGGTCACCGAGTACGTCGCAACCGTGAAGGTCGGCGACTACTACGCAGCTCAGGGAACCAGCGTCGTGAACCAGCTCGGCATTGTCGAGAGCATCGCGATCGCCGACGAGACGAGCGACGACATCGCACAGATCGTGCCAGCGCTTGAAGAGCTCGATCTCGACGTATTGGTCGCTATCGACGCCGACGGCCGTGTTCGCAGTGTCGCAAGCGACATGAACGTCACCGAGCTCGTCGTGTCGCTGTTCGCGAACTCTCCAGAGCTCGCCGGTGAGGATGGCGCACCCGCTGTTGACCTCGGCGCACTCTTCGGTCCGGATGGACTGCAGATCGTGCTCAGCACCTGGCAGGAGTTCCACGATTACGGAACCACGACGTTCATCGATGCCCCTGAGGCCGTCGATGTCACCACCGACGTCGACGCGCTCTTCGGCTAGATACGGCGCCAGTCGCTAGCTGTTGGCCGCGACGATCAGTCCTTCGGTCAACACAAACTCGGCATTGTCGATCGCGTCTCCGGATGGTTGGAGAAACGCGCGCACGTCATCGCTGGCGTTGAGCAGGTCATGGAGCAGCCCCGGACGCTCGTTCTCGGGCACGCTCATGTTGTCGACCCAGAACTGAAACCCCATCCGCTTGGGCGCGGTCTCGGCGTGGGTGACGGACATCCCGGCTGCTCGGCAGAATGCTTCCCATCGATCCATCGATAGCGCTTCGATGTGGCTTGGGTCGCGTCGGCGTTCCCAGTCGTTGTAGGTCTGGGCCACCGCAGCATCGTCGGGCACGACGTTGTCGACCATTGCGAAGACGCCCGCTGGCCGAAGCACTCGGGCCACTTCGGAAACGAACGTGTCGGGGTTCGGAAAGTGGTGTGGTGCAATCCGACAGGTGACGAGGTCGAAGGTGTCGTCGTCGAACGGAAGTGATTCAGCGTCGGCTATCTGTGTTGTGACGTTGTCGAGGCCGAGCTCGTTTGCTCGATCGCTAGCCAATGCAACCATCTCGGGTGTGAGGTCGGTGGCGACGACTGACGCAACGTGCGGGGCGAACGTGAAGGCGGTGTGTCCTGCCGCCGAAGCCACATCGAGAGCAGCCCAGTCCGACTGTGGCTCAACGAGCTCGACAAGGCGGGCCAGGCTGGCGCCCTTGGCATGCACAACACTCGTTGCATAGTTGCTGGCGTTCGCACCGAACTGACGTCGGTTGACATCCTTCGCTACAGCATCAGTGACGTTTGGCGGTTCGTGGCTCATGGCATCTCCTCGCTTCTCTCTCACCGTAACGTGAAGCTATGAGCCCGCACTTCCTTACCGCTGACGGCCCGATCGACATCCCCGAGCGAGTGCTCGTGATTGTGGCGCACCCCGACGACATCGACTTCGGTGTGGCTGGCACCGTCGCTCAACTGACCGCAGCTGGCAGCCATGTGGCGTACTGCCTCGTCACGTCAGGCGAAGCGGGCGAAGACGATATGACCGTGTCGGCGGACGAACTGCGCGAACTGCGTGAAGGTGAGCAGACGGCAGCGGCGGCCAAGGTCGGCGTCGACACGCTGCACTTCTTGCGTCACCCCGATGGCATGGTCGAGGCAAACATGAAGCTGCGCTGCGACATCTCTCGCATCATCCGCATCGAGAAGCCCGACGTTGTTATCACTCAGTCGCCCGAGCGCAACTACGACTCGGTCTACGGCAGCCACCCCGACCACATTGAAACCGCAGAGGCGACGTTGCGCGCCGTGTACCCCGATTCACGGAACCCGCGTGCGTTCACCGCAGAGCTCCTCGAGGAGGGGTTCGAGCCGCACATGGTTCCGCACGTGTGGATCGGGTCAACCGAACAGAACCTGTTCGTCGATATCACCGACTCGTTCGACGTGAAGCTGGAGGCACTGCGCGCCCATCAATCGCAGGTGGCCAAGCGAGATGCCGAGTTCGACCTGTCGAAGCTCATGCGTGAATGGGGCGAGCGCCTGGCCCACAGCGCGGCAAAGCTCGGTATCGATCACTTCGACAACGCTGAGGCGGGCGACCCGAACAACCGCATTGCCGAGGGCTACCGAGTTCTCAACACCGCCTAGTTCGGCGTTCTTCTGAGCATGGTGCACGGTATGCGTGGGTAGCGCTCAGAAAAACGTCAGATGTCACTTACTAGTTCACGACGACGGCAACGACCTTGCCGGTGATCAGCTCGAACGGCACGATGCCGAACCGACGCGAGTCGGCAGCACCGGCATCGGCGTTATCGCTGCGCAAGTAGGCGCCTTCGTTGGTGGTGAATTCGACGCGCTTGATGATCTCGAGCTCGGGTTGCTGAGGGTGTCGTGCCACGACGATGTCAAGGTCGGCCGGTGTGCTGTGTGTGTAGGCCCGAGGGTCGACGAGCACAACGATTCCCTCGGTCAATGTGGGCTCCATCGACGGCCCCACCACTCGAACCCGTCGCCGACGACGAAGGATCCACCGCACCAGGTCAGGGGTGCTTGCGGTTGGAAGTTGGGGAGAGTGGGGCGAGCTCATCGACGAGACCGAAAACGGCAACGGGCGCCCGACCGAAGTCGAGCGCCCGGTTGCACGAAGTTCGAATGACTTAGCTTGCGGTTACCCAAGCGTCGTCACGGCCCTTGGTGGCCCAGAAGATGTTGTGGATCTCTTCCACAGCTGCGAGGAGCTTGGTGGATACCTCAACGCTGCAGTGAACCTTGGCTTCGGAGCAGAGCTTCGCTGCGTTCCAAAAGGTGGTGTGAAGATCGGGGTATGCCTCGAGATGTGGTGGCTTGAAGTAGTCGGTCCAGAGAACGAGAAGCTCTTCCTTTGCGAGGTGAGCCTGCTGCTCCTTGATCGCGATGTAGCGAGACTGGGTGTTCTGCGCTTCAAGCGTGGTGGCCGGACCAGCGTCGACGAGCTTCTTGGTCATCGACAAAACAGCTTCTGCAGCAACGCGTGCTGAGGCTGGGTCGTAGACGCCACACGGGCCGTCGCAGTGAGCGCTGACTTCGTCGGCGGGGAGACGGTTGGCAACTGCTGCCATGACGTTGAACATTTTCGTGTCCTTTTGTTGAACGTGAACGTGCACGCACTCTAGTGCTGCAATTTCTGCGGTGCTCGGTCCATCGGCGAGAGCTACGGTCGGTGGATGGCCATCATTCATCAAGCAACCTTGTCTCCGTCGAAGCTCGACGTGCTCTCGAAGTACATCGCTGCGTGGCCGGCGCTGAGCGAACACGTCGGCAGCGACCTCGAGCAGGTCGGTGCGTACCGTTTCGACGATCCTGCTGGGCAGGTTGGCATCGAGACGCACATCCTTAAGACCACTGATGGTTCCCACCTCCAGGTGCCGCTCGTGTACCGCAACGACGAGATGCCCGAAGCCGCCGATTGGTTCGTTGGGACGATGGAGCACTCAGTGCTCGGCACGCGCTGGGTCTACGACGCCTGCTTCGATGCCATCTATCTCAACGAGCTCGTTCGCGTGATCCTCACCGGTGATGTGGAAGCCGCCGAAATCGTCGAGACGCCCGAAGGCAAGGTGCCTCGGGCGACCACGGTGCAGGTCCGAGGCAGCGGTGAAAGTGAAGCATCAATCGAAGTCTCGCCCGACGTCAGCCCAGTGCGAAGCGATGCTCAAACAGTCGTCGACGTTGGCGAGTTCGTCGTGATGATCCCGCATGTGCTCGAAGAAGGCGTGCCGACCACCGAGCTGTCGTTGAGCGGGGTTTGGGCTGGCCGCGGTGAGGCCATCACACTCGCAAGGATGGTTCGCTCCGGGTAGGTGCAGTACCGTTCAGCTATGAGTTCAGACTCATCGCGACGAATACGCATGGTGCCCGTGGTGTTCATCGCCGCGCTTGCAGTCGTTGGCGCGTACCAAATCGCGCCGAGCTTCGCAGCCCCGTCACTCACATGCGACGCAACCGTCGAGTACGGCTCACCCGTCTCGTGCAGCGCTTCGGGTGGCCACGCATTGGGTTGGCCAGACGGAGCGGAGACGCCGATCGACGCTTCGCATACTCCACGGTTCGTGGGCGAGAGCAAGATCGTTCTGCTGTCCGACGCCGGCACGGTCCTTAGTGCGGCGACAATTCGTATCGAGCCCGATATCTCGATCGAGTGTGAAGACAGCGACGACGACCCGAAGAAGATCTTCGAACTTGAGCACACCGAGCTGCGAGAGACAGGCTGGGACTACGTCTTCACCGACGCAGCCACGGGCGACCGGGTCACTCCTGGCGACCCTCGCCATCCCAACGGTGGCGCTGAAGACGGGCTCGAGCGAATCGTGCTGGGCGAGACCCAAGCCACTCGGGCATGTCGCCTCATCAGCCAGGCGGGCGAAGACCTCGACGGTGAGTACCAGATGACGATCATGTCGCCGTGGGAAGAAGCGCAGACGACTCCGATGCGGCTGATCGGTCCAGCATCGAAGACCCACTGGGCTGGGACGCAACCGGCCGAACTCACCGGCACCGTGACCGTGAACAACATCACGGCTTCCGAACGGGTCGACGTGTACCAAAGCGGATGTAGTTGAAGCGGCTAACCGGGGCCGGTCGGACCCATTCGAAGGACACATGAGCGAGCTGTACGAGCACCCCTATCCGTCGGCTGCGCTCGCGGCCGAGCATCCCTTTGTCGAGTACCACGCACCCGCGTTCGATGCCGAAGAGATGGCCGCGCGGGCCGCTGCGTTTTACGAGCTCATGGAGAGCCGTCGATCGGTGCGGCTGTTCTCGGACGAACCGGTCGATGCCTCACTTATCGAGCAGGCGATCATGACCGCGTCGACCGCCCCGTCGGGTGCGCACAAGCAGCCGTGGACATTTGTGGCCACGAGCTCGGCCGAGGTGAAGGCGGCCATTCGGGCTGCGGCCGAGGAAGAAGAGAAGGTCAACTATCTCGAGAACCGGATGAACGATGAGTGGCAAGAAGCCCTCGCCCCGATCGGCACCGACTGGCACAAAGAGTTTCTCGAAGTCGCTCCGTGGATCGTCGTGCTATTCGAACAGCGTTACGAACAACGCCCCGACGGCGAACGCCGCAAGAACTACTACGTCAAAGAGAGCTGCGGAATCGCTGCGGGCATGTTCATCGCCGCGCTCCACAACATGGGCCTCGCCACGCTCACGCACACCCCTTCGCCGATGGCCTTTCTCACCAAGACACTCGGCCGCCCCGAAAACGAGCGCCCATTCGTACTGTTCCCGATCGGTCGCCCACTCCCTGGGGTGCAGGTCCCCGACCTCGCCCGCAAGCCACTCGAAGATGTCATGGTCCGCGTCGACCACCTCCCAAACGAAGACAAAGGGGTCTGACCGTTCCGAAAGTGGCGGATTGGGGACTGTCCCTAATCCGCCACTTGGGCAGCTACTTCAGGTCTGCCTCAAGAAGGGGTCAGGTGCGGGGGATGAGGTGCTCGGCGTTTCCGCCGAGAACGGCGGCCATCGTGTCGTCGGCGAGGTTGAGCTCGGTGAGCCATTCGAGGTGCGATGCGAGGGTCAGACCGACGTTCGGTGCGTCGGTGCCAAGCAGTAAGCGATCGCCGAAGTCAGCGAAGTCGTCAGCGGACAAGCCGGGCCGTTCGTAGACCACCGGCGTGAGGTCGGCCCACAGATTGGCGTGCGTGTTCATGAGGTCAAGCGTTTCTCGATGCCCGTGATGCCCGCAATGGGCCACGATGATCGTGGTGCCTGGGTGTCTCTGTGCTGCAGTACTGATCGAGTCGAGCTCGTGGCTGTGCGTGTGGCCAGTGACGTCGTGGCCAACGTGCACGACGACTGGCATGCCGAGTTCGCCGGCGGCTTTGTACACCGGGTCGAGTGGGGCATCGTCGGCGTCGTAGCCGCCAACCGAGCAGTGGAGCTTGACCACCCGGGCCCCCGACGTTTCGTGAGCCCGCCGGACGGTGTCGCCGGGAGCGTCGTCGCCTACATGGGCGGTGCAACCGGTGACGACGTCGACCGGATGATCGGCCGTCGACGCGGCAACCTCGGCCATGCCTTCGTTCAACCGATCGGCCATCCCGGGCTTGTGGGCGTAGGGAAGGTTCCAGACCGCCGACACGCCATCAGCGTGATGACGATCGAGTACCTCGGTGATGTCGGCCGGGTACACGAGCATGTCGCCGATGTGTTCTTCGAAGAACCGGCGGATGGCCCGAGCAAGCGCTGCAGGCATGAGATGCACATGGCTATCGACGATCGTCATCTCGTGAAACTACCCCGCCAAACCAAGAGGTCTGAACCCCATTGCTCAGAACGGGGCCTGACCTCCCTTTCTGAGCCAGAGCTGAAGTGGCGGAGTAGGGACAGTCCCCAATCCGCCACTTTCAAAACGGGTCAGGCCCCCTTTTTGAGAATCGGCGTGGGTTGGCGTGGTTGACTGGGGGTATGGCAGTGAGCGACCGTCCTACTACCGAGATCTCTGACGTCATCCTTGCGTCGATGGATCGAATGTATGGCCAATTGGTTCAGCGTCTCGATGGGCTGACAGCTGCAGAGTTCTTGTGGGAGCCGGTCGGCGGGATGTGGTCGGTGCGAGACATCGACGGTCAGCCGGTGGTCGACGGGGCTGGCGATCGGGAAGCTGATCCTCCGCCGATGCCGACGATTGCGTGGCGGCTCTGGCACATCGCCATCGACTGTTTCGACGACTACACCCGACGCTTTGGTGGCGACGACAGTGATGCTCCGGCTAGCTGGACCTTCGACCCCGATGAGGCCATTGCTCTTGTCGACGAGAAGTGGAAGGCCTATCGAGCGACCATTGCCAGTCGAGACTTCTTCGATCAGCTTGGACCGAATTGGGAACACTGGGCCGAGAGCTGTGTGGCCGACATGGCAATGCACGCCAGCAACGAGTTCGTTCACCATGCAGCCGAGATCGGGTTGATGCGCGACTGGTATCGCGATCGCGGCAGCGACCGCTAGATCTGCAGGCTGGGCCCGCCGGTGCGGGCGGCTTTGCGCTCTTGCCACTTGGCGCGCAGTCGGCGGACGAAGCGCCACAGCATGATGGCGAGGATTGCGGCCAAGATCCCGAGGACGATCGCAACACCGAGTGCCACGCGTGGGTAGGCCAGGGCGAAGGCGACAAACCCGACGGCACCGACATCTTCGGTGACGCTGGCGACGATGTTGGTCACCGGTTCGGGCGAGAGGTTGATGAACGCTCGGGTGGTGGCCTTGGCTGCGTGGCTCGACAACGCAAGCCCGCCAGCGGTGAGGCCGCCGGTGATCAGCGAGGTGTCCTGTTCGCCTGCGATCGCAATGCCGAGCAATGCCGCGCCCACTGGTCGGATGATCGTGCTGATGGTGTCCCATGCGCTATCGAGCAGCGGGATCTTGTCGACAACGAACTCGATGGCGTAGAGCACGCCGAGGATGGCGAGCGTGGTGTTCTCTTCGAGAATTGGGGGTGCGTCGTAGAGGTCGAGTCGTCCAGCGATTCCGACGACAAGCCCGACGGCCCACAAGTTGAGCCCCGAGGCCCAACCACTTCCAGCAATGGCGCCAAGTTCAGGCATGGCCCAACACTACGGCAGCGACCAGCGAAGAGTGCTCGCATCGAGCGTGATCGTGGTTCCGGTAGTGATGTCACCGGAAAGACTTGGCTCGGCGATGACCACCGGCGTCGTGATGCCGTAGAGCTCCTCGCCGACGAACGAGCCGAGGACAAGGATCTCGTCGGGCTGTTCGATCACGAATGCCGCTGGCGCGGTTCCGAGCCGGACGCTTTCGGCAAGGACGGACGACGCCGAGCTCGACCCTCGGCCCGACCGCATGAACACGATCGCGCCGGTGAGGCACACGCCGAGTTGTGGGTGCTGGCGGTCGATGATGCAGCCGGTCTCGGCGTCGAATCCGCCCCACAAGCTCACCGGTTCGTCGAGCACGATGGCTGGCCCGCTTGCCGTGCCCGGAACGACTGGTGTCACTTCGGCCGTCATGACCACAGCTCGTCATCTCGAACGATGCGACCGGCGACGGCCGATGCAACACATTCGTCAAGGCTGGCGAAGATCGACTCGACGCCGATATTGCCGGGTGCGTAGTAGGCCCACTTGGCCGAGTCGCTCATGGACACGCCGGTCGTGTCGCGAACGATGGGGGTGATGTACGTGCACGTGTCGGTGACGAAGGTGACGCCCGCAGCTTCGAGTGGCTCGACCCAGCCACGGAGGCCGGCCTCGGCCAACACCTCTCGACCGGTCGATACGTAGAACGCGATCGACTCGTGCACGGTCTGGCCCGCAAGCGCATCGTGGAGTCGCCCGATCTCCGACACTGAATAGTGAGGCGTGCCCAGGTTGACGCTGGTGAGCGTGGTTGACGTCGTCTGCGAGAGCTCGTCTCGCGCCGCGCGAATGTCGGCGGCGGTGATGGTGACGGTCCGTGCGGGGGCACCGCCGGTAGCGGCATCGAGGGTTGGTGCTTCGGGCGTGAGACCGACTGCGTGGAACATCGCCAAGCTGCCCGATGATGCGCCGGCAGCACCGAGTGCCTTCAGATCGTCTTCGGTCGTGGTTGCAGGCAGACCGACGATGGCTGGGATGTCGTTTCCCGCAAGACGCCCCGCCAACAGCCCGATCATCGGGTAAACCGCCGAGGTCGCCAGCAACGTGGTGGACAGTTGGCTGACATCGAGCACGACGCTCGCACGACGATGCTCTGCCAGGTGCAGCCCCGCTGCCGGAACCCGACCGGTCACCGCCGCGGCGATGTCGATGAAGTCGCCGTAGCGATGCGTTCGGGCGCCGAGGACACTGTTGGCAAACACGATGGCATTCGACTCGGCCCACGCAATGTCTTCGCCAAGCGATGGTCGAACCTCACGCTGATACGGCGCACAGGTCCAGGTCGACTCGCAGCCGAGGGCCACGTAGCCGTCCATCAACGTTGTTGCCGCGACACGAGTGTCGTCGTCGCCGAGGAAGAGCTCGGGGTGCAACAGGTCGAGGCTCGACACGTTGAGCGTCGTCGGCACGGTTACCTGCGCAGCACCTTCGACGAGTCGGTTCACAAAGTCGAGGCCACTTTGGCCGTGATAGAGGCACGAATCGATGTGGGCGTTCGTCACGGGCAACAACGATGCGGCACCCATGGCCTCGGCCAGGCGAACGACCAACCGCATCGCCATCGCCACGCCTTCACCCGAACCGCCGTCGAGCATTGCCTCCTCGTCAGAGGTGAGCGTGACCGTCACGACGCCGAGCGGAATTGCGCCGGGGTCTCGTTGGTGAGCCGGGCGAAGCGACGGGTGAAATCGGACTGGTCGTAGAACCCGCAGGAGGTAGCAATCGACGCGAGTGAATCGTCGGTTTGGCGGAGCTTCTTCGCTGCTGCCTCAACTCGCACCCGCAAGATGTACTGCGTGGCAGTCACGCCGAATACCTTCCGCATCCGACGCTCGAGCTGGGCTTCGGAACACTGCGCAACCTCGGCGAGTTCGCCAACACGAATCGACGACGCAAGGTTCTGGCGAACATGCGTCACTACGTTCTGGAGCCCTTCGAACGTGATGTTCTCCTCGCTCGGCGCCTTCAAGTCGCGGCTCACCGATACCAACCCGATCACCGGCGAACCTTCGGCCTCTTCGTCGTGTACTGGCAGCTTCGTCGTCAGATACCAACCGAGCTCGCCGTTGGTTCGGCGGATCACTTCGAGCTGATCACGCACTGGTTCGCCGGTGGCGAAGAGCTGCGTGTCTTGCTCTTCGTAGCGTTCGGCAAGTTCGGCCACGAAGAGCTCGCTGGCTTGGGCGCCGATGACATCGCGCTTCGACGTTCGACCTGTTCTGCGGACGAATGCCGAGTTCACCTCTACATAGGTGCCGTCGAGGGCCTTGGCGCAGAACATCACGTCTACGAGGGTCTCGAGGAGCTCAACCAGCCGTGGTTGGCACGAGAACAGCCGATTGGAAGATTCCGTTGCCATTGTGGTCGGCATCGTACAAGACCGCTTGGCGTGCACTCGACACGATTGGTGTATGTCTGCAGATGCTCTTGCTGATCCCGCTGTTGCCCTCGTTGAGGAGTGGTTGCGGTCCGCCCCTCGCCACGAGACCCCGGAGAGCGCCGAGACCATGTCTCAGCTTGAAGACATCGTCACCAACGACGACGGTGTGGGCTTTGTGATGCAGTTTGTCGACCGGGTGGTTCGGCCCGACGACAACAGCGTTGCGGCCGATCAGTTGGCTGCGGTGGTGAAGGAGCGACGCCTTCCCGATTTTCTCACCGGTATCGACAAGACCCTGTTGCGCAGCGGAGCGACGCTTGGCCCGTTGCTTCCCGGCATCGTGTTGCCGCTTGCCCGGCGTCGCATGAGGTCGATCGTTGGACACCTGGTCGCGCCGGCTGAACCGAAGCGTCTCGCTGAGCACCTTGCCCGCAACCGCGGCGACGGGTTCGCACTGAACGTGAACCTGCTCGGCGAAGCCGTCTTGGGCGAGCGGGAAGCAAAGCGTCGCCTCGACGAACTGCTTACCCTCGTCGCCCAGCCCGACATCGACTACGTGTCGGTGAAGATCTCTGCCGTGGCGTCGCAGCTCAACCACTATGCGCACGACGACAGCCTTCGACGCGTCACCGAGAAGCTCCGGATCTTGGTCGAGGCTTCTGCAGCCGCCTCGCCTCCGACCTTCATCAACTTCGACATGGAGGAGTACCACGACCTCGACCTCACGCTCGCGGCGTTCATGTCGGTGCTGAGCGAACCGCATCTCGCCGCGGTCGACGCAGGCATCGTGTTGCAGGCGTACCTCCCCGATGCGTTCCCCGCTCTTCAGACGTTGGTCGCTTGGGCGAACGAACGGCATGCCAGTTCGGGCGGCCAGGTGAAGGTGCGTTTGGTGAAGGGAGCGAACCTCGCCATGGAGAAGGTCGACGCGGCCATTCATGGATGGGAGCAAGCGCCCTACGACTCAAAGGTCGAGTCCGACGCCAACTACAAGCGCTGCCTCGACTGGCTGCTCACTCCCGAGCGAATGTCGGGCGTTCGCCTCGGTCTCGCAAGCCACAACCTGTTCGATGTTGCGTGGACGCATTTGCTCGCGGCCGATCGCCGCGTTTCCTCACGAGTGCAGTTCGAAATGCTGCAAGGCATGGCTCCAGCCCAGGCGCTAACCGTCCGTGAAACCACCGAAGCGGGCGCAGGCGACGTCAGCCCGATGCTGCTCTACACACCGGCCGTCGCTGACGCCGATTTCGATGTGGCCATCAGCTACCTCTTCCGCCGGCTGGAAGAGACAGCATCGGACGACAACTTCCTTCGGCACCTCTTCGACCTCGCTCCGGGCTCGACTGCGTTTGCCGAGCAAGAGGCCATCTTCCGCACTTCGCTGGCCCAGCGCAACGACGTGTCGACCGGTCCTCGGCGAACCCAGGACCGCCTCGCCGAACCCGTGCCGCCGTATCGAGTTGGCGAACCGTTCGTCAACGAACCCGAAACCGACCCGACCCTCGCGAACAATCAAAAGTGGATCGCTCAGGTCATGGCGACGGACCCAGCACCCGTGCGCACGCCAGTGCTCGACAGCATCGCCAAGGTCGAGACAGCGCTCGCCAATGCGATCATCGCCCAGCAGCAATGGGGTCAGACCCCCAAGTCCGAACGTCAGGCCATCCTTCACCGGGCTGCGCACGAGATCGCCGTTCGACAGGGTGAGCTGATTGCGACGATGGTCGCCGAGGGCAACAAGACCTTCGTTCAGGCCGACGTCGAGATCGCCGAGGCGATCGACTTCGCTCGCTACTACGGCGATGCTGCGGTCGAGCTCGATGCTGTCGATGCCGACTTCACCCCGCTTGGCGTCGTTGCGGTTGTGCCGCCGTGGAACTTCCCGGTCGCCATCCCAACCGGTGGCGTCATGGCGAGCCTCGCCGCTGGCAACGCCGTGCTGTTCAAGCCAGCACCCGAGACGCCTCGCTGCGCCGAGCTCGTCGCCGAGGCGTGCTGGGCGGCGGGCGTTCCCAAAGACATTCTGCAGTTCACGCAGGTACCCGAGAACGAAGTTGGCCAGCACCTGATTACCTCGGTGGACGCGGTCATCCTCACCGGAGCGTCCGAGACGGCCGACCTGTTCCGCTCGTGGAAGCCCGACCTGCGGTTGTTCGCCGAGACGAGCGGCAAGAACTCGCTCATCATCACCCCGAACGCTGACATCGACCTGGCGGTTGCCGACCTGGTGCAGTCGGCGTTCGGCCATGCGGGTCAGAAGTGCTCGGCGGCGAGCCTCGGCATCTTGGTTGGCGACGTGTACGACTCACCTCGAGTTCGACGACAGCTGATCGATGCGGTCGAGAGCATCGAGGTCGGTCCGGCAACGGCGATCGAAACCACGATGGGCCCGCTGATCGGCGAGCTCAACAACCGCCTCGAACGCGGACTCACGACTCTCGACTCGGGCGAGTCGTGGGTGGTGCAGCCGAAGCGCCACGAACTTGACGGCAAGATCTTGTGGTCGCCCGGCGTACGAGACGGCGTCACCCAAGGGTCGTGGTATCACTCGACCGAGTGCTTCGGCCCCGTCCTCGGGTTGATGTTCGCCAAGGACCTCGACGAGGCCATCGCCATTCAGAACTCGAGCGACTTTGGGTTGACGGGCGGCATCCATTCGCTCGACCCGGCCGAGCTCGACCAATGGACCGACGAGGTTGAGGTCGGCAACGGCTACATCAACCGCGTGATCACGGGTGCCATTGTGCAGCGCCAGCCGTTTGGTGGTTGGAAGCGGTCGTCTGTTGGGCCGGGCGCGAAGGCCGGAGGCCCGAACTATGTGGCCCAGCTCGGCACCTGGTCGAGTGACATCGATCGTGCCGATGACTTCGCCGAGCAGTGGGCGACCCACTTCGCCATCGAGCACGACCCGACCGACCTGTTCTGCGAATCGAACATCTTCCGCTATCGGCCCAGCCCAGCAGTTGGGTTCCGTATCCAGCCGAATGCGACCGAGCGCGAGATCGAGCTCGTCCGCAAGGCCGCGGCAACGGCAGGAGTGCGACTGATCGAGTCGGACCAGGCCACCGAATCCGAGGCCGACTTTGGTGTTCGCCTGGCGCATTTCGCTATCGAACGACTGCGGGTGGTGGGTGATGAGGTTTCGCCCGAAATCTACTCAATCGCCAATGCGGCAGGCATCCATATTGCTAACGCGCCGGTGTCACCCGTTGGCCGCATCGAACTGCTGCACTACGTGCGAGAGCAAGCGATCAGCAAGACACTGCATCGATTTGGAAATCTCGTCACCTAGGTCAGCCGGACCTACTTTGGGATCTGTGCCCAAACACACTTAAGCGAGCTCTCCCGGCCGCCGAAACTTCGGGATATGGAAATCGAGGATCATGAATATGAGCGACTGCTCCACCGGTCGCGCCTCATGGACCTCGCGCAGGACGTGCTGATCGTTCTGGACTCTGCGGGACACATTCTCGATGTCAACGAAGCCGCAGCAAAACTGCACGGCACGACGATCGAAGACCTTCTTGGGACTGCCGTCATCGAGCTCTTGCAACCGGAAAGCGCTGATGTGATGGTCGAGACGGCCGCAGCGATGTATCTCGCCGGCGAAGACACGACCGACAGCATGCATCTCACGGCGTATCGTCACGATGGTGAGCTCGTCCACCTCGAGCTTCGGGTGAGCTTCTCGTACAGCGATCAGAAGTACTACGTCGTCGAGCGCAACGTCACCGAGCACTTCGAACGCACGCAGAAGTTGGAGGAGCTGTCGGAGATCTTGCAGGTGCAAGCCATTACCGACACGCTCACAGGTGTGCCGAACCGCGCTGGCTTCGACCAAGAGATGCAACGCATCGAAGACGAAGACTTGGAGGCCTGGCTCATCATCATGGATGTTGATGCCTTCAAGTCGATCAACGACACCTACGGACACGTCGTAGGAGACACCTTGCTGCAGACCCTCGCCGAGGAGCTTCAGTCGATTGCGAAGCCCGACGACCTGATCGCCCGTATCGGCGGCGATGAGTTCGCCATCATCACGCGAGACACCGACGAGCTCGGTTTTCAGCGTCGCCTCAGCCGCATTCGAGCGCTGGTGAACCGCACGTTCGAAGTCGAGGAAGGCCTGGAGATCGCATCGAGCAGTTCGCTCGGCGCATCCCAACGAGAGCCGGGCGAGACAATCGCCAACTGGCTGCGCCGCTCCGATCGAAACATGTACGAGAACAAGGCCGAGAACCGCCGCTCGACTGCGGCCTAGCCAACGTCATACGTCGGCCTGCTCGAATCGCCACAGCGATAGTGCGACCGCGGCGATGGCGTAGCTGACGAGCAGAAGGCCAGCTGGTACCTGGTCGAGTAGTGAACCAGGGTCATTGGTGAGCGCAATGCCTGACGCCCCTGGAAACCACTTCCCGAAGCTGGGTGCGCCAACGATGGCGATCGGCTCGATCACCAACAGCCACGCAAGCGTTCCTCCGATGGCGGCTGGTTGGTTTCCGACGAGCATGCCGATGGCAACGCCCAACACCGCAAAGAGCGGAGCGGCGATGATCACTCCGACGAGTGCGTCTCGGACGAACGGCGACCCGACATCGAAGGACTCACCGTTCGCCGCGTAGTACGCGGTGGCGCCAACCACTGCGGTGATCGCTCCGAGTAGTCCGTACAGGAATCCGGTTTGTGCGGCGGTGATCGCTTTCGCACACAGCGCAACGGCTCGGTTCGGTTCGCTGAGGAGGCGCTGGTCCATGAGCCCGAAGCGAAGGTCGGTGGTGGAGGAATAGAGCCCGGCCAAGATCGAGAAGATCAGCGTCGGCACCGTCGATGCGTGCATTGCCAGTTGCACGATGCTGTCGTCGGTGATGTCGTCAACAGCTGCAAGGTTCGCGACCACAGAGAGCACAGCCATCACGATCGACATCACGAGCAACAGCCTTGCTGCCGGGGTAGCCAGTGCGGTCAACCGTTCGGCTCGTGCGGCCGATGCCAATCGCTCGACGGTTCGTGGCGCCGTTGTGGTCGTGGTCATGACACCTCCCGAAGATTCACAGCGTCGAGTGAGAAGACGGCGTCCTCGAGACGCGATGTGCCAGTGCGGCGCAGGAGCTCGTCTGCAGGTTCGCTCGCAGTGATGTGGCCCTGCTCGATCACGACGACGTGGTCGACGATCGTCGAGAGCTCGGCCAGCTGGTGGGTTGAGACGAAGACGGCAGCCCCGTCATCGGCCCGGTCGCGCAGGAGCTCACGTAACCATCGAACCCCGGACGGGTCGAGGCCGCTCGCCGGTTCGTCGAGCACGAGGATTGGTGGGTCGGTGAGTAGTGCTGCTGCGAGCGCGAGCCGTTGCTTCATCCCCGTCGAGTAGGTGCTCACCCGGCGGTCGCTTGCATCGCCCAAGCCGACCATGTCGAGAACACGGTCGACGTGGCTGCGCCTCAAACGAATGCCCGCGGCGATCATCGTGAGGTGCCGCCGCGCTGAGAGACCAGGGTGAGCGCCAAGGCGGTTGAGCGCCGAGCCAACAACATGACGGGGGACAGGGTGCGACCCGTACTCGGTGCCGTCGATCAGCACGGTTCCGGCGGTGGGGCGAGTGAGGCCAAGTGACATTCGCATCGTCGTTGTCTTGCCCGAGCCGTTTCCTCCGATGAAGCCGGTCACGGCGCCGAAGGGAACGTTGAAGCTCGCGTTGTTGACGGCATGAACGGTGTCGAACTGCTTCGACAACTCCCGGACCTCGAGGGCACTCATTGGTTGGCTCCATCGCTCGATCCGGCGCTGCGCACGAGCAACGCACCAAGCCCGACTGCGGCATGGACTGCGGCCACGGTCGCGATTGCATACGCGCCGGTGTGCATGGTGATGAACAGCGTGAAGGCACCTCCGATCAGGAGGACGAGCGGTAGATGGGCCTTGACTTGTTGCCACGTTGAGGGAGACTCTGGGGGAGAGTTATCGAACATCATGTTCTGAACCGTACGGATGTGCCGAAGTGGTATCCAGAGACAGAATCGCCCTGGTGTTCGTTACCGAACAGATCCGTCAAAGTGTCCGAAAGGACGAGCGACATGCCGAACGATCGAATTGACCCGAGAGTCACCCGCACGAAGAACGTGCTTGGCGATGGCCTGTTCGAGCTGCTGCAGCACAACCGGTGGGAGAAGATCCGGGTGCAAGACATCCTCGATCACACCGGCATCAGCAGGTCGGCGTTCTACGCCCACTACGGAAACAAGTTCGAACTGCTTATCGATCGTGTTCCAAAGCTCGAGCTGTCGTTCGACGGTGAGAAGCCGTCGTTCCTCGAGTTGTTCGAGCACGTGAACGAACAGGCCGAGTTCCTTCGAAGACTCCTCGGGCAAGAAGGCATCGGCACCGACATTCTGGCCGACACCCACCGGTCGCTCGTGGCCAGCTGGTCGGACTACCTCGCAAAGACCGAGCATGCGGATGATTGGATGCTGCCCGAGATCTTGACCGGGAGCCTGCTGACTGCGATCAAGGCCTACGTCGCGCAGCGGACACGCGAGGAACCGGCGGACGTGTCGCGACGATTCGATGACTACATGGAGCGGGTGCTCGCCATCGGTTAGGCGCGTTCAGCCTCGATCACGATCGATGGACGGCCAGCGATGTCGTCATGGCCGGCGAAGACCACACGCTGCCCTGCCGACGAACACGCCGCCGAGACCTGGTCGGGATCGACTGTGTGGAAGTGATGACTGTGCTCGTCATCCCTCTTCGACCCAAAGCTCTCGAAGTCGGGATGCGAAGGATTGTCGAACTCTTCGTCCACAAGAAGCACACGACCACCCGGCGCCAGCACACGAGCGAGCTCAGCAATGCCATCGTCGATGCTCATCCAGTGGTGCATGGTGTTGACGGCCCACGCGGCATCGACCGAGCCCGAGGCAACGGTTGTGGCTTCGGCGGTACCATCAACGATCTGCACTCGGCCTGACCCGCGTGCCATGCGGCTGCGGAGCCCGAGAATCGTTCGCATGTAGTTGGTCGGCTCGATCGCCATGACCGTGCAACCCGACGCCGCGGCGACCATCGTTCCCGCACCGATGCCGGCGCCGATGTCCATCACCGTCTCGCCAGACTGCGGACCGATTCGCCCAACCACGGCAGTGTTCACGTCCGACTTCCACATCTGCGGAGCGAACCGCAAGTACCGCAACATGCCTTTGAGGCCTTGGTCATGTTCGTGACCGTGCGAGTGGTGATCGTGGGAATGATCGTCGTGCGACATGACGTCAGTCTTGCAGCAGTTTGCTGGCCGTGAGATGGCAACTGCGTTTGTGGTCACGGCCACGTTGGTGCAACCCACGACGGTCACTAGCCTCGTCCACGGAAGGTTGCCAGAGCGGACGAATGGGGCGGCCTCGAAAGCCGTTGTAGCCTTCGGGTTACCGAGGGTTCGAATCCCTCACCTTCCGCCAATTTTTCGTGGCCGAGGCCGCCCCGATGGGGCGGCCTCGCTGCGTTTTCGAGAGCTGTTGTAGGTCGGGCGGCTGGACAGGTCAGTGTTCAGTGAGGGGCACTATTTGATGATTCCTAGCTCCTCGCACAACGAGCGCACTTCTATGGTCCACCTACGCTCGAGGGGCCGCAATCTGTAAGGAGTTCCGGCCTCGGGCCGAGATGTAGCAGCTCTTCTGACGTCGACATCGCTACCAATCGGTACCTGGAGTAAGAGATGTAGAACACATATCCAAAAGCGCAGGCTGAAGCGCACGACGGAACCTGATCGCGATGGATGGGTCCGGTAGTGGCGGCCAGCCCGCGCCGATGAAGAACACACAAGTACTTGCAAGAACTCCTCACTCATACTACAAATGTGCAATTACTACCCATTAAAGGAGTGGCGTGTGAGCAACGAGATTCTTCAAAGTAGAGAAAAGGAACAGGCAAGGGGTGACAACTTGTCGAGACTTAGGAGAAGGCGTAGATCGCTACAGGCTCTGTCCTTTGTCCTCATTGTGGCGATGATTTCGGTTTCGCTCACGGTTCCGTCATCTTCGGTCGAAGAATCAGCTCTTGGCGCGGTCATCCCTGATGGGGTGTCCGAGGCCGTCTTCGCTGGCGCGGCCGATGCTGGCTGCTACTACACCTCGTATGGGCGACAGTGCAACACGACGTACAAAGTCAAGCAGTGCTTCACATACGGCTACAACGCCTGCCCAAGTAGCGTCGACTCAGGGGTATGGATGTGGGCCTTCATTGGTGGTTGCACCGGCGGGCTAGTAACGATGTCGGGAAAGTGGGACCCGAATACGAGGACAAGGGTCCGTATCAAGGCCCCGAAGCGCGTGCAAGACTGGACGACGACTGGAGCGAAAGTTGTGCTTCGCGGTTGCATCGCCGGCGGCGCATGGAGCGTCGGGTGGGAGTACTGGAGAAAGTAGAAGCTAGAGCCTGAAACGCTGGGTTCGTCCGAGGCCGCCCCATTGGGGCGGCCTCGCTGCGTTTTCAAGAGCTGTTGTAGGTCGGGGGGGTGGAGAGGTTGGTGGTTCAGCGAGGGACACTTCGTGGGTCTAATAATTCTGCTTATGTGAGAGGCTCGTGTCATGAACTTCGAAGTCTTGGCAAAGGAAGCGTCGACCGGAGAAAGCTATGCCGAGGCCCGCGCACGATTGTTGGAGATCACGCTCGAAATTCCCAAGCAGGCCCTTGACGCGACCCTGGCGCTCGCTCGTGAGACAGAGCCTCGTCACGTTGCACAGCGGCGTTCCATCGCCCGAGAAATGTGGTTGAACATGATTGCTTCGGGGTACTGGGACGTCGTGCGTGAAGCCTGCACCGACGAAGAAATTGTTAACTACATGGGTCGAGAACTGATCTTCTTGATCGGGAAGCTCGATGCGGCACAGGTGGATGAGTTCCTCGACAGTCTCGATCCTTCAGACTCACTCGCCGTCCAAGTGGGGAGCGAAATTAACCAAGAGCGGCTGATGAGATGGCACAGCAGCGGGGCTAGTGGTCTCCTTCTACATGAGAAAGCTCGTCTCGCTGGCCTCCCAATCGGCTGGTTGCCAGACGAACTGCACCCTCTTGAACATGATCTTCGCTGCCAACTAATGCACTCAGGAGACCAGAGAATTCCTTCACGGGAACTAGAGCCGCGGGCAGAGAACAATCAAGTGGTTGGGACGTTGAGAGAAGTGCTGTCGCAACGTTCCCTCTTCCGAGATCGACGACGCGTTGGCCGAGCGATCTATTCCGCGCACGAGCCAGCCATTTCGGAATCGAACGGTAAGGCTGAGGTGGCTTCTTTCGGATTTCAGGAAACCCGAAGTCGGACAAGCGAAGGCATCAACTACGACTGCGATGCCGTTGCGCTACAGCCGTTCCATGCGGTAGCCAAGCTGTTCGCTGTTAGCCCGGGTGCATATTCGTCATCTCGGAATGCTTGGGAGGCACGGTTCGCAATGGGGCAAGCACTCTCGGCCTTTGTTGGAGCGCAACAGTTCCCCTCGCGTACTTCGACCGGTGCGACGTTTCTTTCCATTCTCGAGCGCGTCCCAGAGTGTGAGTGGTTCGGCTTTCGCCCTGACCCCGAGTGGGCGTACGACGTTGCTTGGGATGTGGGCTTGCTCTGTATCGATGGCCCGACGGCGCTCGCCTTAGTTGTGACTGACACCGACTGACGAGCGCCCCGGTTGCGACCACGACGGCGCATGCCACGCATCCTTGTTAGCTTGCGATGCATCGCGACAGGGGGGCGAGCAGGATGACCGACGGGTTCGTGCAGCAGGTTGAGATCGACGAGGCAGCTGACACCGCTCGCCAGCAACGGTTTCCTGTTGGGGCAACGATCGAGTTTGATGACCTTGAGGAGCACGCTCGTCTAGGAGCGCTCGATGCTTTGCGTGATGCCGAGCCAGTTTCTTGGGTCCCCGCCCTTGGAGGATGGTTAGTGACCTCGCATGAGCTAGCCAGCGAGGTGCTGCGCCGACGCACTGGCTTCACGGTCGAAGCCGACACGAACCTGGTGCGTGCGTCGTTGGGCTCGATGATGCTCACGACCGACCCGCCCGATCACAGCCGTCTGCGCACTCCGTTCGATGAACCGTTCCGCGTGAGGGAAGTTCGGGCCCGGTTCGAAGCGGGTGTGCGGTCTCGAATCGACGAGCTGTTGTCGTCCGCCTCAGAAAGCGACACTGCCGATTTCGTGAAGACGGTGGCAGAGCCCTTCGCGATCGGCTCGGCGGCCGAGGCGCTCGGGTTGTCGCTCGACGACGTGCCGAAGATCCAAGGCTTCTACGACGCCTTCGCCAGTGCCATGGTTTACGACGGCGACCCCGAGCCTCAACGACTGGCCGATGCGGCCCGCTCCGAGCTCAACGAGATCCTTCACGGTCAGGTGCAGCGACTGCGGACCGCACCTGATGCATCGGTGACCTCGACCGTTGCCAATACCGACAACCTCGAGATCACCGACGACGAGCTCGTGGCTCAGCTTCGGGTGATCTTGTTTGGAGCGATCGAGACCGTCGAGTCGATGGTGACCAACGCGCTGTATCTGCTGTTGGGTGCGCCTAACCAAATGGAAGCGGTTCGCTCCGATCTAGACCTAACGAGCAATGCGGTCGAAGAAGGCATGCGACTGATTCCACCCGTGGCATTCATCGAGCGTTGGACCGACAGCGAGACAACGTTGGGTGAGGTCGAGCTCGGTCGCGGTGAGTTCATCGGCGTATCCACCGTGGCGGCCAATCGCGACCCTGCGCTGTTTCCAGACCCGGCAACGTTCGACGTCCGACGCAAGAACACCACGCGTCAACTCGCATTCAGTCTCGGTGCGCACCATTGCCTCGGCATAAACCTGGCTCGCCTCCAAGGTGACATTGCGGTGCGGGCAACGCTCGAGCGCTTTCCGAACCTGGCGCTCGTCTCGGCGCCCCAGCCCAACGGTTTCGCCTTCCGCCGCTCCTCAGAGCTCAACCTCAGCTGGCATAGGCTGTGATTGCTGCTACCCCAGGTGACTGAAGCTGTCGGCGGTTCCTCGCCACACGCTGCCGTTCGAGAGCGCCGTTCCAGTGGTTCGCAAGAGGCCATCGTTTGTGAGGATGACGATCTCACCGACGCGCCGATCGAGGAGAGCGAGGCCCTGCTCCCCAACCGGTGCGACGTACTCCAGTGTGAAGTCGTATCCGCTGTTCGGTAGCTCGTCGAGAATCTGGGCGTCACTGCTTCGATCGATCGTGATGATGCTGGTTGTCGAGCCGTCGACGCCTGCCGCGAGCCAGCCCGAATCGACTGCGAGTGCAGCCATCGACGTGAACTGTCCGATCTCGAGCTCGACGAGGGTCCCAGTGTCCATGTCGAGCTGGAAGATGTTGAGAAAGCCAGGCGGCACGTAGATCTCATCGCCGGCTTCGTCGGAGTCCCCACTGCTCTCGGCGTCACCGTCCGATGGTTCGCCGCAGATGTCGCCGTCGACGTTGGCGCAGCTTCGTAGCGCAACGAGAGCCGTGTTCTCCGTCGGGTGAGCAAAGCTCGAGACGCGGGTCGCCGGCTCAACAACCTGTTCGACCTGCATCACACCACCCGGGTCGGTGACGGTGAGCGTGCCGGTGATGAGCTCGGCGATCCACCCCTCAGCGAACTCGCTGATCAGTGGGTCGAGCGCCCTTTCGGTGTTTGGGTAGGGCTCGAGATCTTGGGTGGCAAGATCGATGCTGTACCTGCCGGTGTTGGTCGCTATTCGCACTGTGGCCTCGTCGATGAGGATCGGTCGGTTTTGAAGCTTGCCAACGGAGAAGCCGTTGATGACGGCGAGGTCTTGGTCCATCAGCCACATCTCGCCGGTGTAGTCGCGGGTGGTTAGAAGGATCGTGTCGCCAACGCCTTCAACGAAGATCCCGCTCTCAAAGATGTGCCGATCGATCTGGCCGTCGGGGTGCATGCGAATGAGTTCGGCGTAGTCATCGTCGACGGCGACCATCGATGGTTGTGGCGTCTCATGGAGATGCTCGATCCAACCGCCTGTTTCGAATCCGACTACCTCGACGCCACCGGCGTCGATGCGGAAGAGCTGATGTTCGCCGGGATCGCGACCGTCGACGATGTAGATCGCTCCGTCGGCGTAGGCGGCCTCCGGGAAGCTGCCTTCAACATCGATCGAGTGGGACGCCAGGGTTTCTCCACTGGTGGTCTCGACGATATTGACTCGACCGTCATCCACGATGGCAACAACAGTGCCATCGAAGGGCTCGATCGGCCGAGAGAAGGAAAGCGTTTGGTCGAGGCTCGACAAGGGTGGCTTGTTGATTGACTCCTCGAACTGGGGAGCCTCGGTCTGCTCAGAGCCAGGTTGGTTGGCACCGTTGGATGAGATCGACCCGCATGCCGTGACGATCAACGCGAAGCACAGCACCATGACAGTCCGACGGGCTGCTCTGCGGTTGAGTTGTTCGAGGGTGCTCTCGTATTCATCCATATGCCTTCTACGTTCGCAAGCAACGGTGAGTTCCATGCGCGGTAGTCCATCCGTAGCCGTTAACCCAGACGCGAAGAAGGGCTAGACCCTGCGACTCCGCCAGTCGCTGGATCTAGCCCGGTCTTCCCGCCGTCTGGGGGGATCTAGATGAAATCGACCACGTAGTGGAGCTCGGCGATGCAGTTGCCGCTGCCTACCGAGAGCTGCATGGTCTGGGGCCACTTGCCGCCGAGGCCGGTCGACTGTGGGTCGAGGTTCGACCAGGAGTTCGCCCCTGGGTTGTAGATGTGGGTCTGGCGGCGGTTGGCGCCATTCATTCGGCTGTCGTTGTAGGCCTTGCCGATGACCGGCAGGTCGACCTCGGAGCCGGTGAACGACACGGTGAACGCCGCTCCCTCTTCCCATTCGATGTCGAACACCACCTCGTGCAAGAGGTTCACGTACTCGCCATCGCCGAGCACGGGCTTTCTGCTGGCCCGTGAGTTGGCGATCGTGTTCAGGTTCCGATCGAGCACCGATGCTCCGAACGAGAAGTCGCCGTCGCCCTCAACTCCATCACAGTCTCGGACCGCCTGGAAGCGAACGAGCGTCACCTTGACCGTGCTTCCAACCTGATCGGTTGAGCACTCGGTTGCGGTGTAGTCGGTGGTGTAGCCGAGCTTCGCAAGAGAGTTGTCGTTGAGGTTGTGGACTGAGTACGCAATCGGCACGCCAGGGTTGCTGGTCGAGTAGATGGCGTTGTCTCCCTGGATGACCTCGGGCAGAGTCGACGGGTCGATGAGCTTCGACTGCACTGCGGCGTTGCCGCCAAGGGTGATGACCTCGAGCGTTGACTCTTCGAGGATCTTCTCGTACTCGGCGTTTACCTTGCCCTCGACCTTGGCGCCAGCGGCGTAGTTCAAGGCAGCTTCGGCATCAACTGCCAAGACGTTTCGGCTGCTCTCCATCCGCACCATCAGGATTCGCCCGTAGACAACCGATGCGACGTACGCCGGAGCGTTGGCTGGTGTGAGTGCGGCTATCGCCCGGTCAGTTTCAACCGTTGGCGAGATCATCGCTCCTGGTGAAGACGGCGTATCGACGCTGACCGTATAGAATGCCTGCTTGAACGTGGCCATCGTCGTGCGACGCTCGGACTCGGTGTCGATCGACAGGCGACCGGCGAAGTCTCCCGTGGCCCACGCCACGTTGAGGCCAACATCGAGCGCTGCCTGCTCCGAGCTGTAAGCCGTCTTGTACTGATACGACGAGTTCGAGGCGTTCACGTAGCCGTCGATGTAGGCGTTGTTGTTCCACCAGCCGAGGGCACCGTCGACAGCGGCCTGCACGCTCGAGTTGGTTGGGTTCTCGACTCGCAGCACGCCAGCGTCACCCATGCCGGGAAGGTCGACGCTCAACGTCACCGGACCCTGCGGAATGCCGAGGGCTACCGGCACACCATCGAGCAGCGACGAGTCAGCCTTGACCAGTGCGCCGGGGAAGACGACACCGTTCGTTGGGCGCAAGATCGCAACCTCGCTGAAGTTCGTCTGCAGGTTGTACGGCGTGGTGGTGCACTTGATGAGCGTGTTGCGATCCCGGTTCTCGGACGTGGTTTCCTCGCCAGCCGCCCGAGATGACGGAGCACCACCGGCAATCTCCTGCACGTTCAACGTGTCGTCCGAGTTGTATTGCAGCGTTGCAAGGTGTGCATCGAGCTCGGCGGTGTTGCTGGGTTTGGGTTCTTCTTCATCTCCAGGGTCGGGTTCGACAAAGACCGTGGTCGTGGTGGTCGAATCGATCTGCTCGCCGCCCTCGTTGATCGTCTCGTTGTTGCCTTGTTCAGCAGGTACTGGTTCAGGCGGTTCACCTGTTGTGATCTGGATGTCGGGCAGCGAGCATGCGGTGAGCACCAGAGCTCCGGCGATGAGGGTTCCGAAGCCACCGAGGCGGCGGCGCTTGCTGGGTTGGGTGTTCCGGTTCGTTGTCATACATCAACCGTGAACGAGGACCGGTCGTGCGGCGATGGCGCACGGGAGTGTCTTGGGAGCGCACCTTCACCCCAAGTCGTGGGGGTGCTAGCACCCCAACATTGGGGTCAGCCGTGGTTGGGGAGTCGGGCGAACACGGTCGTTCCGTGCCCCGGAGACGAGTCGATGCTCAACTGACCGCCGACCGACGCAATGCGGTCGCCCATGTTGTGCGTGCCGTGGCGGTGGTCAGCCGCTGCCATGTCGAATCCGGGTCCGTCGTCGCTCACCGTTAGCTCCACGCCAGCAGGGTTCTGCGCCAGCCGAAGCTTCACCGCAGCATCGGGTGCGTACTTGGCCGCATTGGTCAACGCCTCAAGCGCCACAAAGTAGAGCGCCCGTTCATGGTTGGTATTGAGGCGGCCAATGTCGGCCAGGTCGGTGTCGATCGAAAGACCCGAGCGTCTTGCCGCGGCCTGCAGCGCTGGAACCAAACCGCTCGTCTCGAGTAGCGGCGGGTAAATGCCTTGCGCCAGCCGGCGCAGTTCTTCGATGGCTTCGTCAGCCTCGGTGATGAGCGCATTGATGTTGTCGTTCAGCTCGTGGTCGGGGCCGGTGATCGAGTCGAGCAGTCGCAACCGAACGCCGAGCGACACCAACCGTTGCTGAGCACCGTCGTGCAGGTTGCGCTCGATCCGTCTCCGCTCGGCGTCGCCGGCCTCGACTACACGTCGTCGAGAAGCAGCGAGCTCACGTCGAGATCGATCGAGCTCGGCGTTCACCGAGCTCAGGCTTTGCAGCCGACCTTGCAGGAGTTCGTTGTTGTTGCGCACGATCAACGCAATCGGAATGGTCAACGCAATGACGGCCGAGATGACCAGCACGAGTTCGAGCTCGTCGGCCAGGTCGGGGACGACGCCACCGTCATCGTTCAAGAGCCCGGCGGCAGACACGAGCGATGCAACGACGGCCGCACCGATGAGGAGCGCCACGAGTGCTCGGGTCTCGAGGAACGGCGTTGCCAGTACGACCGGCATAAGCACGGTCATGATCATCACGGGCCAAAGCTGCGGCACCACCCAGGCGATCGTTATCGCAACCAGCCAGTTGCCCACCGTGGCCAAGGTGAGCGAGCGGAGCACGTCGTCGAGCGAAATCGCCTGCAGTGCCATCGTGAGCAACACGATCAAGACGGCGATGCTTCCAGCGGCGAAGAACAACAGCCCGCCCTCGCGAAGGCCGAGCACCCACGCCCCGAGGATGACGACAAGCCCAATGCATGCGCTGATTCGATCGAATCGCAAAAAGGGTCTGATTGTGTTGACGGCCTCGCGTGACTCTCTCGCAGATGGTGCGTACACCAACTCGTCAGCACCCTCGATTTCCCGCATGCGTGCACACTACTTTGCGCACTACTAGTCGTCATAGGGGGGGGTGCAGGCACCCCCAAGATCTGGGACCAGGCACGTTTGTCCTAAATGCACTCAACGAGGACAATGACTGCAGAGCTCATCATGACGAACCCACTTCACGACGCGACTACAGCGGCCAACACCGACTCCCCGACCGGCGATGTCGACGTATTCGTCATCGACGACCACGCCGGCTATCGGTCGCTCGTTGCCGAGGTGCTTGCCGCAACTGATGGGTTCGAGCTTGTTGGAACTGCGTCTTCTTGGGCCGTCGCCGTCAACGAGTTGGAGACGGGCACGTCATTGCCCGATCTCGTGTTGATGGATGTGAACCTCGGCGACGACAGCGGGGTCGACGCCGCTACCGAGCTGGCGGGTCGGTGGCCAGAGGTCAAGATCATCTTGATCTCGACGCTGGCCCAGGCCGATCTTCCCCCTGCGGCGCAGAGCAGCGGAGCAGCCGGGTTCCTCCCCAAATCCCTCCTCAGCCCCGCCGAAATTTCGCAGGCGTGGCTGGGCACCTACGATTGGCAGCCATGACGACGCGGGTAGTCCTAGCTGATGATCACGAGTTGATCCGACGCGGCATCGCCGCCCTACTCGACACGATCGACGAAGTCGAAGTCGTTGCCGAGTGCGTCGACTATCCCGGCCTGATGGCGTCAGTCGAGGAGCACGGCCCAGATGTGGTCGTGACCGACATCCGGATGCCGCCCACCGGCACCGATGAGGGTGTCGCCGCGGCACTAGCGATTCGCGAATCGCACCCGTCGACCGGTGTCATCGTGCTGTCGCAGTTCGCCGAACCCGAGTACGTGCTCGAGCTTTTCGTCGACGGCAGCCAAGGCCTGGGCTATCTCCTAAAGGACAAGGTCAGCCGAGGCGAGCTCCAGCGAGCCATCACCGAAGTGAGCACCGGCGGCTCGGCCGTCGACTCGGCGATCGTCGAGGTGTTGGTCGCCGGCCGGATGAAGCAGCAGTCGCCAGTTGATGCGCTGACCCAACGCGAGAGCGAAGTGCTGAGCCTCATCGCCGAAGGTCGCAACAATGCCTCGGTCGCCGAGGCACTTGTGCTCAGCCCGAAGGCCGTGGCCAAGCACATCAACTCGATCTTCTCGAAGCTCTCGCTCGGCGACGAGCCCGACTCGCACTCTCGAGTGAAGGCGGTGCTCATGTGGCTCGCCTCAAACGGCTGATGACAGAAGTTGGTGGAGTGGAGGCCAGTGAAAAGGTCGTTGCCAGGGGAGAGTTCGCCTGTCCTGTCGAGCGACAAAGCGCGTCGTATGTCGTCAAGCGGGTCGTGCTTGATGACGCAGAGCTTGGTGAATTCGTCCTCTGTCGATCGTGTGGATCAGAGTTTCCGCCGAAGGTGCTCAACGAGAGCGAGTCCGGGCAAACCACGTCACTGCACGAGGCGTTCAGCCTGCTGTTCTCGGCAATGATCATTGCCGACGGGGTGGTGAAGCAGCCCGAGCTCGCTATGGCCAAGAAGCTCCTCGCTCGCCACGAGGTCGAGTACGACATGGATGTGCTGGTGAACGAGTCGAAGCGAGTCCTTGGCGACCTCGCTGATGTGTTGCGAGAGGCGAGTCGTCACCTTTCGCTCGGTCGTCGCCGACTCTTGCTCGAAGGAGCAATGCTCATTGCGAACTCTGACAAGGAGTTCCGGGTTGAAGAGCGAGAACTCATCGCCAACGCCGGTCGGCACATGGGATTCACCCGCACCGGTATCGCTGAGCTCTTCGAAGAAGTTGACAGTCGATGACCATGTTGGCGTTCATACTTGTGAGATGACCAGCAGTTGGAGCGATACATCCTTTCTCGCGGCGGTGGAGGTCGACTCGACTCGAGTGCTTGAGCTCGCAAGAAGCGGTGACTTGTCCGAATCGATTGGCCACCTACCCCGGTGGAAGCGCCGCGACCTGGTGGCTCACCTCGGCGGGGTTCACCGCTGGGCGACCGAAATCGTCAACACGTCCTCGATGGATGGACCTGGCTCTCGCAAGTCCAAGCTCGACGGCGTCGAGTTGTGCGACTGGTTCGAAGAGGGTGCCGAGGCGTTGGTGGCCGCTCTGGAGTCGAAGGACCCTCATGGTCCGTGCCCCAACTTCAACCCCGGTTCGGAGAAGGTGTTCTCGTGGTGGGCCCGACGCCAAGCGCATGAGACCGCCGTCCATCGTTGGGATATGGAGGCATCGTTCGGCGAGACGAGGCCTATCGAGTCTGCGCTCGCTGCAGATGGGGTCGATGAGTTTCTCGACGTCTTCGTTCGCACCCGCGGAAAGCAGACTCTCGACACGACGCTCGTGCTGACCACCAGCGATCCCGGTCGCTCGTGGACACTTCGCCCAGCCGAGAAGCCTGGCCGCATCGACGTGATCGCCGGTCCAGACTCCGGAGCGGAAGCCGAGGTTGTTGGCGATGCCGAGGCGATGTTGCTCGCACTTTGGGGTCGCCTTGGTGTGGGCGCTGCAGACCTCGACGTCCAGGGCGATACCAGCGTCGCACTTCACCTATTCGCACCCTGAGCTCAGGGCTGCTGCCTGATCGATCAGGTCTCGATACTTCGCTCGAGACCGTCGAGGATCAGGTTGAGGGTGAAGTCGAACTCATCTGGTGTGTCGTGGCCTGCTCGATGGAACTCAACGTGCTCGCGAACTCGTGCGTACTTGTCGTCTGCGAGGAGCTCTTCGAGTCGGGCGCCGGTGATCGCCGCGCGCGCTGCGAGCTGCTCGAAGGAAATCTGCTGTTGGGCGAAGCCTTGTATGTGGTTGCTCAAGGCGTGAAAGCCGAGGTCGGCGACATCTGGTGGCAACCCGATGTCGGCAAGTGTTTCGAGTAGAAGCTCGACGAGAGCGAATCGATGTGGGCCCGGCCACGTCGTCGACCAGATCGGCACGACCCACGGGTGTTGTAGCTGTGCGTCGAGGGTCGATCTCGCGAGGTGTTGGGCAGTCTGGCGCCAGTCGAGGTCTGCAGGTGGGACAGCGACTTCGTTCGCCACTTGGTCGACGAGGGCCTCGACGAGGGCTTCCTTGTCGGCGATGTAGTGGTAGAGCGACATCACGCCGCAGTCGAGTTCGGTTGCAAGTCGCCGCATGCTGAGCTTGGCAATGCCATCGGCATCGGCCATGGCCATTGCGGCTTCCACGATGTGTTCGAACGTGAGCACGGCGTCGCCTTCTCTCACCTTTTTCGGTCGTGCCAACGAACATTCTCCCTCCGTGTCGACTGACACGGTTGACTTTCCGTACAGCGTACTACCTTTCATCTCATGAATAACCGTACAGTGCACGAAAACGTCCCATCCACCCACCAGAACACCCCTTCTTCGAAGCTCGTGGGTCAACCGATCAGCATCCCATCGCTGCTTTCCCTCCTGTGGATATCGGTGCTCTTCGCCGATGTGCTTCGGGGTGTCCACGAGATTCTCCGACCCGGGTTCATTGCCGAGCTCGCAAACGAAGAAACCGTCTATGGCAACGAAGTCACCGACACCACGCTGCTGATTTCCGGCATCGTGCTGGCGTTTATCTGCGCCGTTGTGGTTCTTGCCCGAGTGCTTCCGCGGGCATCGAACCGACGAGTCAACTTCGTCGCCGCAGCAATGATGATCGCCGGCGTCATGGCCAGCTGGCCGAAGGACCCCGACGACTTGGTATTCGGCGCCTTTCAGGTCACCGGTGCAGTGATCATCACCGTGATTGCGGCCCGTTGGAAAGACGATGAACCTCTGGGCGGGCCGTCATGAACCATCTGTTTGTTGCCGCCCTCGAACGAGCTCAGGAGTGCAGCGTGATCGTGGCGTCCAGCGGCGCCATACCGCTCGCCCTCGTGGGTAAGGCCGCACTCGTTGTGCACGCCTATCGAGCAGTTCGAGGTGTGCCGCACATGCCGCGCGGATACGTGCCGAGCGGTCGCTAGGTGGTTGGGCCCGAGATCATGTCGGTCGTCAGCTGCGGCTTGAACCCAAGGCTGCGATACAGGGGACCCGAGGCCGGGTTCTCTGGCTCGTACCCGACGTCGATGATCGTGGCTCCGGCCGTAACCAGTCGGGTGATGCCGGTGGTCAGCAGGTGCCGAGCAATGCCACGCTTTTGATGCTCGTCTTCGGTGCGCACCGGTTCGACCACGCCCATCGTTGTTACCGGGTCGTACCAGAACAGCACGTAGCCGGCAGTGTTGTTGTGGGCGTCGAGCACCACCAGGTCGAGGTCCGGTCGGTAGAGCGACGTTTGCCGGAGTCGTTCTTCAACATCAGGTCGCCGTTCGTCGGCCATGTGGTGTGGAAGGTCTGAAGCGGTCTCGCTACGCGACAGCAACCTGTAGCCCTCTGCGAGTGGGGTGATCTCGGGTCGCTGGTCGGCCACGAGAGCACACAGCGTCAGCCCTTCACCTTGTACCTCGAACCCACGTGCCAACAGCGTGCTGCGAGTGAGCTCGTCCGCCTGGTCGACCTCAAGCTCGACGCTCTCGATGCCGTGGGCTGCTGCATGGGCGAGCCCGCGCTCGAGGATGTGCGTTCGAAACTCGTCAGTCGCGCTGTTCATCACCATGGGAATCATCACCGGAGCGGTGTAGAGCGCCGAGGTCTTGTTCCCGAAGTCGGCGAGGATCGCCGCAGCCACCGGTTCGCCAGCATCGTCGAACCAGAACAGCTGGTCGAGTGTGTCGGTTGACCGAGGGATCGACCAGAACCACTGCAGCTCAGCAGCCTCGTAGTGTCCTTCGGTCGGGTGATCGACACGGATCCGCTGCAAGAGCGTGGTCACCGTCGCCAGGTACTCGAGGCCCTGTCGAAATTCTTCGCGTGCATCCATCATGTGCCCCCTGGTCCGCCTCACAGTCAAGCACGCACCGGCGAGTCAACGTCTTCGGGTCAACCAATAATGCCAGTGAGCACAGCGATAGGCATCGAGGCGTATCCAACACCGATTCCGCCCGAGACGGCCATCGCCAGGCGTCGCTTCGATCGCTCGTCGAGAGCGGTCGGCGTGGCGCCAACCGACTGGAACACCGACCACAACCCATGGAAGAGGTGCATCGACAGTGCGCCGACGGCGACTAGGTAGATCGCGCTGATCCACGGCGTCTGGAAGCTGGCGATCTGGTTGGCGTAGGCATCGCCGTGAACGAAGTCTGGGTTCGTCGCACCCCACGTCAGGTCGGCGAGATGGAAGATGATGAACAGCCCAACGATGACACCCGACCACAACATGGTCCGCGACGCATACGTCGATGCAATGTGCTCCTGGCGAGAGAGTCGACGGCCCGCGCCCCGCGCCTTGCGGTTGCGCCGGTCGAGGCTGAACGCTGCGTGGATGTGCACGCTGAACGCAGCGATCAAGCCAATGCGGAAGATCCACAACACATGCTTTGGTGGTACGAGGTGCTCGCCCAGGTTTCGGAGCGCTTCGCCATAGGCGTTGGTCTCCTCCGGTCCGAGGAAGATCTTCAGCGTGCCGACCAGGTGCACGATCACGAAGCCGACAATCGCTAACCCCGACAGTGCCATCACATACTTGCGACCAACACCGGACGAATACAACGACAGCAGTCGGCGCCATGGCTTTCGTGGTTTGTCAGGCCGGTCGTTGCGAGGCGTACGGATGGGCGTAGTTTCGATCGTGCGTAGATCGGTCATAGTCTGATGTCCGGTCGTAGTAGGCGAGCCCCATGGGCGTTCACCACACAGACCAGCGAAATACGAATCCGTTACAGGTACCGAAGAGATTTCTTGACGAACGTACTCCCTCCGAATCACCCCGACGCAGGCACGGTCGCCGCGCTCGGCCGCGGTGATCGCGAGGCGTTCACGTGCATCGTGACCGAGCTGAACCCGGGCCTGACTCGACTCGCTCGCAGTTACGTGCCCGAGGCCCTCGCCGACGAGATCGTGCAAGAGACGTGGATGGCGGTCATCAAATCGATCGAGACCTTCCAGGGCCGATCGTCGCTCAAGTCCTGGATCTACCGCATCATGCTCAACAAGGTTCGAACGCTTGCCGTCCGAGAAGCGAAGATCGTTCCCTTCACCTCGGTTGGCCCCCAAACCGATGATGCCCGCCCATCGGTCGAGCCCGAACGGCTGATGAACCCCGACCTCGGACAGGGCTATTGGCCAGAGGCTCCCGTGCGCTGGCATACCGCTCCAGACGAGCGAGTCGAAACAAAGGAAACCCTCGAGCGGGTCCACGCCGCGATTCAGGCGCTGCCAGCAGCGCAACGAGAAGTTGTCGCAATGCGTGATATCGAGGGTTGGTCTGCCGAAGAAGTCTGTAACGCTCTAGGTATCTCATCAGTCAATCAACGAGTGCTACTTCATCGCGGTCGAGTCGCGGTGCGAGAAGCGGTCGAGGAGTATCTGTCATGACCGACGATCAGGAGTTCATCAAGAACGATCTGCGAATCGCGTGCGCTGACGCGGTCGAACTCGTCACCGACTACCTCGATGACGCATTGGCTCCTCGCGACCTCGACGATTTCCAAGTACACCTCGGCCTGTGCGAAGGCTGCCAGGTCTTCGTCGATCAGATTCGCAAGACGGTGACGCTCACCAGCCAGACGCAAGACCTCACCGTTCCTGTCGAGCCGGCGAACATGGACGCCCTGTTTGCTGCGCTCGACGAGAAGCGCACTGACTAGCTGCTCAACTTTTTTCGAGTTTCTCTGTAACGGTCGGCCCGTTGGGTGGTCTTAGTCCTTGAACGTGCCGAAATGGGTGCGTCTGATTCAAGGACAGAGACATGACCTCACTCACCCGCAACCAGCAGTTCGCCCTCGCATCTGCCGTCATCTACCTCCTCGTTGGAGCCTCCGGCTTCCTCGTGACCGGGTTCGACGACTTCGCTGGCGACACCGATGAGAAGCTGCTCATCTTTGGCGTCAACCCGCTGCACAACATCGTGCACTTCGTCTTCGCCGGAGCGTGGTTCGCCGCTTCTCGCACGGCAGCAAATGCCAAGCTTGGCAACATCGCCCTCGGGGGAGCGCTGCTTGCAGCATTCGTGGTTGGCATGTTCGGCGGAGGTTTCTTCCTAAACATCGACAACGCCGCTGAGCCGGACAACTACCTACACCTCATCTACGGCGCACTGAGCCTGTACGTCGGCCTCAAGATCGTCGACGACCCCGCCACCAACGCCAGCCCATCGATCTCATGAGCCTCTTCGCACAGAATCTCCTCGTACAGAATCTTCTTGCCCACAACGGCGTAACGACCTGGGATGAGCTGCTCCTCTTCGTCGCTCCGTTCATCCTGGCGGCGGTGATCTTTGTGTGGGGTCGCCGAAACGCCCGAGACGTCGTGATGATTGAACGAGAGCCAGACTGAGATAGTCACAGAGGAGAACACATGGACTACCTGCCAGCAGCAGACCGCTACGACTCGATGCCCTACCGCCGCACCGGCCGCAGCGGGCTGAAACTTCCGGCAGTGTCACTTGGCCTCTGGCACAACTTCGGCGGCGTCGACACCGAGGAGAATGCACGCGAAATGCTGCGAGGCGCATTCGACCTCGGTGTCACGCACTTCGACCTAGCCAACAATTACGGCCCGCCGTACGGCTCGGCAGAAGAGACGTTCGGGCGCATCCTGGCGACCGACTTTCGAAGCCTCCGTGATGAGCTCATCATCTCGAGCAAAGCGGGCTACGACATGTGGCCTGGACCCTATGGCGAGTGGGGATCTCGCAAATACCTGATCGCCAGCTGCGACCAGAGCTTGAAGCGAATGGGCGTCGACTACGTCGACATCTTCTACTCGCATCGCTACGACCCCGAGACCCCACTCGAAGAAACCATGGGTGCACTCGACACCATCGTGAAGCAGGGCAAGGCGTTGTACGTCGGTATCTCGTCGTACTCGGCTGAGAAGACGGCGGAGGCCGCGGCGATTCTGAAGGAGCTCGGCACGCCGTGCCTCATTCATCAGCCGTCGTACTCGATGCTCAACCGGTGGGTTGAGGAGGACTTGCTCGACACGCTCGGCGATCTCGGGATTGGCTGCATTGCCTTCTCGCCGCTGGCGCAGGGAATGCTGTCGAAGAAGTACCTCGGCGGCCTCCCGGAGGGATCGCGGGCGACCAAGGGGACATCGCTCAGTCCTGACCTCATCACCGACACTGCCCTCGAGCACATCCGGGCACTTGACCAGATCGCCAGCGATCGCGGACAAAGTCTGGCGCAGTTGGCGATCGCTTGGGTGCTGCGGCACAACACGATGACCTCGGCGCTCATTGGGGCCAGCAAGCTCTCGCAGATCGAGGAGTGCGTGGCGGCTGCAGCCAACACGTCGTTCACCGACGACGAGCTCGCTCGAATCGACCAGCACGCGACCGACACCGGCATCAACCTGTGGGCTCGTTCCAGCGATAGCTGAGTGGAGTACGGTTCGAACATGTTGGTTGCATCGGTTCAACACGCACCCGTCTACCTCGATCGAGATGCCACGATCGACAAATCGGTCGGGCTCATTCACGAAGCTGCCAGCAACGGCGCTGAGCTCATTGCGTTCCCCGAGACGTTCGTTGCCGGGTATCCGTCGTGGGCTGACTTCTCGAACGCCTCCGCGTTCGACGACCCCGACCAGAAGCGTGCCTTCAGCATGTACCTCGACTCTGCGGTCGACGTAGCCCGAGGCGACCTCGATCCGGTAGTCGAGGCGTCAGCGGCGACAGGCACGTTCATCTACTTGGGCATTGCCGAACGGTCGATGTCGTCGGGATCGATCTACTGCACGCTCGCCGCGATCCATCCTGAGCACGGTCTTGTCGGAACGCACCGGAAGCTGAAGCCGACCTACGGCGAACGGATGATGTGGGCTGACGGCGACGGCAACGGGCTCCGCGCACACGACTTCAACGGCACCCGAGTGAGCGGACTCAATTGCTGGGAGAACTGGATGCCGCTGGCCCGAGCGGCCATGTACGCCCAGGGCCCACAAGTACATGTGGCCACCTGGCCCGGCTCGCCCGCCATCAGCCTCGACATCAGTCGGTTCGTTGCCATGGAGGGTCGGCTGTTCGTCGTGAGCTCGGGCGCCGTGCTACGTGACGATCATCTGCCCGATGACTTTCCTGTTCGTCAGCAGATGCTCGATATCCATCATCGGTTCGCCAGTGGCGGAGCGATCATCGTCGCCCCAACCGGTGAGGTTCTCGCCCAAGCCGACAAGCATGAAGAGACAATCATTTACGCCGACCTCGACCTCGACCTGGTGCGGCAAGAACGCCAGAACTTCGACCCGACCGGCCATTACAGCCGACCCGATGTGCTCGAGCTCAACGTCGACCGTCGCCGGCGCGACCCGGCCAACTTCACCGACTGACATACTGCATTCGTGGCCCCACATCTCTCACTCTCCCCAAGCGAGCTCGCCGAACTTGTCGCTTCATTCGAAGATGGCACGATCGACAATTGCGAGTTCAGCCATCCCGAGCACATCCACGTGATCTGGTCGCTCGTTCGCTCGCGCGGAACCCTCGGCGGCATCGCCCAATTCGAGACGTGCCTGAAGCGCATCACCGAAGCTGAAGGGCACCCCGAGAAATATCACGCCACGATCACCCATGCGCTCGGCATCGTGATGGGCGAACGCGTTGCCGCGCAACCCGACGACGAGTGGATGGCGTTTATGGACGCGAACCCCGACCTCTTCGAATGGCCGAGCTCGTTACTGAAAGAGCTCTACCCCAACGGCGAGCTCGATACGCCCGAGGCTCGAGCTCGGTTCGTGTTGCCTCCAACACACTCCTGAGTACCGACCGACAGCGATGGCACTCTCTGCGACGACGTACCTGGCCGACGGGGCTAACCAGCTCTTTGATGAGTGGTTGGTGTTGCTGCGCGACCTCGGGTTCGAGCTTGAAGGTTCACCCGGAGGTGATCGTCCGCTCGATGCCGCACTTGTCTTCGCGTGCGGGCTACTGAGTATTCAGAGCATCTACGACGGGGCGCAGCGCGAAATCGTCGCCCGGCCGGTGTTCGATGGCGAGACCGAGGCGGTCTACCGATCCGTGATTATCGGCCAGAAGGACCACGCAATCGGGTCGCTCGATCAGGCAAGTGGTCTACGCCTTGCGGTCAATGAATACGGATCCTGGTCTGGGTGGCATTGCCTGAAGCATCACGTCCGAAGGGCAGGCCTTCCCGCTGACGTAGTTGGTGATCACGTCATGACCGGCGGACACATGTTGTCGATCAACGCGGTGCTCGACGGCGAGGCCGACATTGCCAGCATCGACTCGTCGGTATGGAACTATCGGGCTGCCCTCGACCCCAGCTGCGCCCAGCTCGAGATTCTCGACACGACCGTCGATTGGCCAGCTCCGCCAATCTCGATCAGCACCACGCTGCCGAACGCCACCCGCGACGAGCTTGCGCTTGCGATCCTGTCGCTCGACGGAATCGAACCGGCCGCCATTGCCGACTACGCCGACATGCTGAGTGAGTTCCACCTCCCATGGGGGCCCGCTGCGTAGTGTCAACACATCGCTACGAACACTGACACTCCGGCCGATCCCCACATCGGCACGCTCAACGAAGGCTCGCTCCACGCTGCGCTGAAGCAGCTATACGCCGAACCCGGTGATGAGTTTGAGGTGCGCCTCGACGGGTTCGTCATCGATATTCGGCGACCAGATCTGCTCATCGAAATCCAAACGAGCTCGTTTGGTGCCATGGGCAAGAAGCTCGACCGACTCCTCGAAGAGCACGAGATTTTGCTTGTCCATCCGATCGCTGTCGAGTCCTACCTCACCCGACCGAGTGCGAAAGCTCGCCGATCGCCGAAGCGAGGGTCGATCTACAGCCTGTTCAATGAGCTCGTCAGTATCCCAACGTTGCTCGATCACCCGAACCTCACCCTCGACATCGTTCTTGTATCGGTCGACAAGATGCAGGTCCATGACCCGAAGGCCCGACGCGGGCGAGGGGGATGGCGGACGACCGACCGGGTTTTGCGCGAGATCCTCGAGCGCCACCGGTTCCGTACCGCAACCGACCTACTTGAGCTGCTTCCCGACAATTTGCCTCCGGTCTTCACGACCGCCGACATGGCCGAAGCTGGCACGTTTGATCGGGACACTGCCCGCCAGATCGCTTACTGCTTTCGGGCGCTCGGGTTCTTCGACGAGGTTGGCCGGACCAAGGCTGGCTACAACTATCGGTTGTCGATCTAGCTGACCTACACGTGCGCGGTGAGCAGCGTCGTCACGTCATGGGGATCGAGCGGGGCCCCAACGTGGTATCCCTGTACGAGATCCCACCCGCGGCTCTGCAGCCAGTCCATCTGAAGTTCGTTTTCGACGCCCTGGACAATCGGCGTGATGCCCTGGGTCGACAGCACTGATCCGAGCGCGTCGATGATTGGTTCGTCGTTGCCGGCAACGATGCGGCTGGCGAGTCGTCGATCCACCTTTGCGATGTCGATTGGAAGGTTCTCGACGCTCGACACTGACGAGTGACTGGCGCCGAAGTTGTCGATGGCGACCCGCACGCCGGCGTCGCGCAACGCCGCTAGGTCCTTGAGTAGCTCCATCGATGGATCGGCTACTGCTGACTCGACGACTTCAATGACCAGCATGTCCGGACTGACACCAGTGTTCTCGAGCGTGCTGATTATGTCGGTGGCCAGCAATCCACTCATGAACTGGCGAGCGGAAACGTTCACATGGACCGGAATCGGAGCCTTGATCGAGTTGTGTTCGCGCCACGCAATGTGCTGACGACAGGCTTCCTCGATCACGAACTGTCCGAGCTGGACGATCAAGCCCGAACGTTCAAGGAATGGAAAGAACTCGGCAGCCGGGAGAATCTGCGAGCCTCCAGCCGGCCGCCAGCGGAGGAGGGCCTCGAAGCCCGCCGTTCGCCCGCTTATCGAGCTCACGATGGGCTGCCAATGAAGGTTGAACTCCTTGTCGGCAACGGCACGACGAACGAGCATCTGCTGCGCGAGCTGGTCATCAGCATTGCGGCGCTGCTCGGGGGAGTACACAGCCACCTGGCTTCCGCCGCTGCGTTTGGCTTCGTTGACAGCAAGCTCTGCATCTTGCAGCACAAGGCTGGCGCGAGTGCGATCAGCGAGCGAGGTCATGCCAACGCTGATGCTGCCGTAGATGTGGTTGCCATCGATGACCAGCGCCTGACGCCACTTGTTCAACATCATCTGGCCGATGTCGGCGAGCTGGGCGGGATCGGTCGTCGGGAGGACGACCGCGAACTCATCCTCCCGGTTGCGGAAGAGAAGCGGGCCAAAGGCAGTGGTCAATCGGCGTGCCGCAGCACGAAGCAACATGTCACCAAACTCGAGACCGAGCGAGTCGCTGACGATGCCGTGGTCGTCCAGCGAGAAGAGCACGAGCGATCCGGGTTCTTCGGAGTCGATCAACTCGGACAAGCGGTCGATCAGCGCTGCCTTCACGCCGACGCCGGTGATCGGGTCGATCTCGAGCGGCGTCTCCGGCGTTGGTGCCTCGGTTGGTGCGGGCTCGGTCGCTTGGGTGAACCCGAGCGCGCCAACGATGTGTTGGTCGGCATCACGAATCGGCATCCGGGTGGTGCGAAGTGTTTGAGCTTCGCCGTTGCGCTCGACGATGTCGGCAGTGATCAGCGGACGTCCCTCATCGAGCATCTCCCAGTCGCGGCGAATGCTCGCGGCCGCACGAACAGCTTCGAACAGGTCGTAGTCGTTCTTACCCGCAACATCGGCGACGGAGTCGAACGCCTCGTCATCGAGCCATTGCTGGTTCGCTCCGACATAGCGGCCCTGCGCATCTTTGACCCACAGAGCAACGGGGAGCTGGTCGAGCAGCAGCGACATGTTGTGCTGCGCAAAGAACGCAGTATGGACTCGTTCAATGTCCTCAGCAGTGAGTTCGGTAGTGGCTGAACGTGGCTGTTCGGGTCCCGGCATCCACCACCATCGGCGCTTTCCGGAACGTGAAAAGGCAAGCTAGTAAATCGGGCAGGACGGCCTAGATCTGACGGGTCATGGCCTTGCGCACGTCGTCATAATGGTCGACCCCTACCTCGATTAAGTGCGACAGTGATGCCGCTTTCAACTCGGCTTGAACGTCTGGGTGTGATGACGCCTCGAGCAAGCGTCGCCGGATGTCGTCGATTTGCTCTGAATTCATGGTTGAACGGGCCACAAGAGGCTGCACCGGCCATGGGCCAAGGCGCTCGAGGATTCGCAGATCGGCCACCTCAGAGTCGAGACGAGCTCGCCCGGTGCGCACCACCGAGTCGACGACGGCCGCATCGATTTCACCAGCGAGAAGTAGGTCGATCGACCGATGATGCCCACCGGTGAAGGTGAGGTCAGCGAAGTCTTCCGGAAGGCCCCGATCGTGCAGCGCGAAGCGCATCGAGTGATAGCCGCTCAAGCTGACCGGGTCGTTGCAGCCAACGGTCTTTTCGGAGAGGTCGTCGAACGAGGTGATCCCCGAGTCGGGCCGCGTAATCAGGTCGCCGAAGTAGATGGGGCGGCCGTTTGCATCGGGGTCGTCGGGAACCCAGGCGACACCGGTGAGCGTGATGCTCGGATCATCGGCACGCGTCGCGAGGTCGACGAACGACGTTGAGCAGATCCACCCGAGGTCGGTGCTTTCGTCAGCGAACGGATCTTCACCTGGAGCAGGCCCCGACATGGTTTCGTCGAACGTCACCTCGGCGCCGATGACCTCACCCAACCGCTCAAAGAGCGAATGCGGAAAGCCCGGTGACATGTAGCTGATCAGTCGCACCTCGACAGGGTAACTATCTCGACGACCGGGGAAGCGACGTGGGCGGGGTGTTCATTGTTCGTTCAGACGAGGCGTCCCAATAGTTCGCCCGGAGCCTCGATCGGGGCGACGCCGATCTCTTTGAACATCGCCCAGTACAAGGTGGTGTCCGATGCGATGACCGGCTTGCCTACGGCGGCTTCCATGGCCTCGATGTGATGCAGTGCTCGCTCGGCAATCCCGTCATCGTCACGGCGGAAGTTTGGCATGCCGTTGATGACGATGATGTCGGCGTCTGGCGCTCGCTCGGCGGTGCGGACTACCGACTCGACAGCAAAGCTCTCCGGGAAGCACCAGTGCCGGTTGTTGCAGTCTTCTTGGTTGGGGAGCATGCCGAGGTCGACGAAGTTGCCGGCGTACCGCACGTCGAGGTCGGCGCTTCGCAAGAACCGGGCGAGCCCGTCGCGCCAGTCAGGCCAGTAGTAAACCGAGTTCAACGCGATCTTTTCGGCGCCGAGCTCCTGGGCGGCGTCGACCAGCGTCATGCCAGCCATGTGGAACGGCGTCTCGTAGGTCTCGCTGATGCGGGCCGTGAACTCTCGAATGTCGTTCGCATCGGTGCCGCTTGCGTGGACCCAGTTCGATCCCACCTGGCCGACAGCGTCGCACCCGTTGTTCGCCATGCAATGGACGAACTCTTCGATCAACGCAAAGTTGTCGACGCGCTGGGTCAGCTCGTGGGCATAGACCGGAGCGTGCATCATCCGTCCGTGCACGCCGACGCTGCGAGGCGCTATGCGCAGAAAGTCTGACGGTGCTGCGTCGAAGTCGTGTGGCGGACCGGTGAAGCCGACCTGATGCGGGAAGAGTTTGTTGTTGGGGTCCTTCCAGTGCTCGGACTTCGTGTACTCGGTCGGTGTCGACATGATGTCCATTCGATTGGGCTTACGGCTTGATCCGGTGAGCGTGGAGGTGTTCGTAGTGCGGCATCAACTCATCGACAACGGCCTTCACCCGGTCGGGAGCGTCAGCGATGTCGATCGAGGTCTTGGGCTGCGGCTTCAAGCCATCGGAGCCTCGCAGGTTCTCGTGAAACGAACCACCATCCCACCAGCTCACCTCGTCGCGAGCTCCAGGTTCCCAGCTCAGCGCTTCGGCGACGAACGGGATGTCGACCGCGTTGCACCAGCGTTCGACCATGGTGTGTGGGTCGGCGAGTAGATCGTCGCTGTCGATTACCGGGGGAGGGGTGCCGTGGATCTCGGTGAGCTTGTCGAAGAGCTCGCGCTGCTCGGCAAACGCGGTTTCCCGGATATCGAAGTCAGGCCAGTGCTTGAACATCGACGTGACGGTCTTGGCCGGGTTACGGATCAAGAACGAGTGACGGAAGTTCGCCAGCCATTCAGGAGTCCACAGGCTCGTGATGTAATGCGGGAAGTCCTTCGTAAAGACCGGTCCGTCCTTCGCCAGCGCCAGCATGTCGGCCCATGTCGATTCGTACGTGAGCCCCGGTGTTCGGACACTGTCTTCTTGGAGTCGGGGCCAGTCAGGGTCTTCGCCCTGATACCAAACCTCGCCGAACGGTTCATGCAGACAGTGAAAGTCGCCGCGCTGGCGCATCATCCATTCGAAGGCGGTCGACGTCGATCGGGGTACTGCCCACAGGGCGAGTATGAGCTGCTCGCTTGCCATCGACGCACCTTACTGGACGATCGTTCAGGGAAACAGGGGTTGCGTTCGAATAAACCTGTAGGCAGAATCGGTTTAGAAGAACAACACTTAGGGGGAAGCGTGAACGTCGACCGGCTACGGGTTCTCGTCGCGGTAGAGCGAGCTGGGTCGTTGACCGCCGCCGCGAAGTCGCTCGGAATCGGAACCTCCGCGGTGTCGCAGCAAGTCACCGCGTTCGAACGCGAAGTTGGAGCCGACCTGCTCGATCGCTCGACCCGACCGATCTCCCTTACCGCACTCGGCCACGAGCTCGTCGGGCATGGTCAGCGAATCGTCGATGAGCTCGAACGCGCCCAAGCCACAGCCGAACGCTCGCGTGACTCGCTGTCAGGCACCTTCACCATCGCGGCACTTCCGACCGTCGCGGTGGCCTTTCTCGCCGAAGTGGTGGAAGAGCTCGCAGCGTCGGCACCCGACATCGACCTCCGCATCCGCGACCTCGACACCAACGAGAGCCTCGATGCGCTCGAAGCCCAACGCATCGATATGGCCATCGTCGACACCTACGCATCCGACCCACACCCATTGCCTGACTCGGTTCGGTCGGTCGCCCTCGGCGTCGAACCACTGCAATTATTCGGCGCCAAGAACCTGCTCGATGGCGCTACCGGTGGGCAGTCGCTCAGTGATTTCGCCGATCAGCCTTGGGTGCTCGCCCCCGAGACCGCATCGTGTGGGCGGGCGTCTCGCCACCTCTGCCGAACAGCTGGCTTCGATCCGCAATCGGTGCTCGAGAGCAATGACCTGCTCCTTCTTCGCACGTCGGTAGCGGGTGGGCTCGGCATCACTATCCTTCCACGCCTTGCGCTGTTCGACCCCGCGCCGAACACGATGGTCCTTCCGATTGAAATGCCGAACGCCGAACGTTCACTGCATGCCGTAATGCGGTGGTCAACCACCGGGCGTCGTGTTGAAGAAGCTGTCCTCGAGACCGTGACTGCTGTTGCTGGCCGTCACCTCGAAGGAGCCCCCGCATGAGTTCGACTCCACTCGCATCCCCAAACGACATGCGAGCGTCTCTGGCTGCGCGGTTGTCAGCGATGTACGCCGAAGAGGTTCCCAAGTACGGCCATCTTGTCGACGCCACGAACCGGATCAACGCAAACCATGGCGATACCCGAGATGCCGACCGGCTTGGCACCGAGCGTCATGGAGCGATTCGGGTGGCGAGCTTCGACGAGCTCGAACAGATCTCGGCCATCTTCTCCCTGTTCGGGATGGAGGCTGTCGGCTACTACGACCTGCGAACAAGTGGCACGCCGATCCCTGTGGTGTCGACGGCGTTTCGCCCGACCGCCGTAGGAGACCTTGCCGCGAGTCCGTTTCGCATGTTCACCTCGACGCTTGTCGCAGACGACGAGCGCTTCTTTTCCTCCGACCTGCAAGCTGAGCTCGCTCGTCGCATCGCCGAACGCACGCTCGTGTCTGACGAGCTCGTCGATCTGGTCGACGCGTCGGTCGCTGCTGGGGGAGTAGCCGAAGCTGACTCTGCTCGATTCGTTGCCCTCACTGTCGATGTCTTCCGGTTGAACGCTGAACCGATCGACGAGGCATGGCATGCCCAGCTCGACGCCGTGTCGCCAGTGGCGTCCGACATCGCCGCCGCAGCCGGGACACACCTCAACCACCTGACGCCGCGCGTCGTCGACATCGCTGCGCTGCATGCGTTGATGGAAGCCGAGGGCGTCACCATGATCGACCGCATCCAAGGTCCACCGTCGTGGGACGGCCCCGATGTGCTCTTGCGGCAGACGTCGTTCCGGGCGCTCGACGAGACCCGTTCGTTTATCGACGCTGATGGGCATGCGGCGGAGAAGGTCGTGCGTGTCCGGTTCGGCGAGGTCGAGCAGCGGGGCATCGCGCTCACGCCGCAGGGTCGGGCGAAGGTCGACGCAGCGATGGATGTCGCGAAGACTGCCGCCCCCGCGACTGAAGCTGAACGACTTGACATCATTCGCGCCGAGCTCAACGCGTCCCTCGGTTCGACGATCGAGGCGCTCGCAGCGGCGGGCGACGCCTACGTTGAATATCAGCCAGGTGTCAGCGCCGTCGATGGGCAGGCGACCGTTGACGATCTCGTCGCAGCCGGGTGCATCACCGTTGCGCCGATCACATACGAAGACTTTCTGCCAGCAAGTGCCGCAGGCATCTTCGCGTCCAACCTCACCCACGACGGAGCGCAGGTCGACGACACCAGCGCGCGCCTCGACGACGCTGATCGACTACGGGAAGCCGTTGGAACGTTGCACGATCCGTACGCCCTGTATGCCGCCCAACAGCACGAATCGCTCACCCGAACCCTCGAGGCCCTCGGCCTCTCCCTAGAGGAGATCTCATGACAGAACTTTCGACGATTGCCGTGCTCGGCCTAGGCAAGGTTGGCAACCTCGTTGCGACTCTCCTGGTTGAAGGCGGCTTCACCGTGCGCGGTGTCGACGTCGACGACAGCCGATCAGTCGATGGGGTAACGGTCGTTGCTGCCGACCTTGGCGACCCCACGGCGATTGCCGACGCAGTCGACGGATGCGACGCGATCGTTTCGTGCCTTCCGTACAGCCTGAACATCGCCATCGCCGATGTCGCTGCCGAGAAGGGTCTGCACTACTTCGACCTCACCGAAGACGTACCGACCACCGACCACATTCGCGCCTTGGCTGCTGACGCCGATGTATTGATGGCTCCGCAGTGCGGGCTCGCTCCAGGCTTCATTGGCATCGTGGGTGCATCGCTTGCCGCCGAGCTCGACACGTGTCGTTCGCTGAAGATGCGTGTTGGCGCGCTGCCCCAGCACCCAACCGGCCTGTTGGGCTACGCGTTCAACTGGTCGGCCGAGGGTGTCGTCAACGAGTACCTCAACGATTGCGAGGTCATCGAGGAAGGCGTTCGCAAGTTCGTCTCGCCAATGGAATGGCACGAGACGATCTACCTCAACGGCACCGAGCTCGAGGCCTTCACGACATCGGGTGGGTTGGGCACGATGTGCGAAACGCTCATCGATACCGTCGAGAACCTCGACTACAAATCGCTTCGTTATCCGGGCCATATGAAGCAGATGAACTTCTTCTTCCATGAACTGCTCATGCGTGAAGACCGGGCCAAAGCCACCGAGATACTCACGTCGGCGAAGCCGCCGGTTGAGGCCGACGTCGTGCATGTGCACGTTGCCGCTGAAGGCACCGTCGACGGACGTCTGATCCGCAAGGAGTTCGTCCGCTCGTATATGCCGATGGAAATCGCCGGCGAAATGCGCACGGCCATTGCCTGGACAACGGCCGCGTCGCTCGTCGGCGTGATCGAGATGGTTGCCGCCGGCAACCTGCCGAACAGCGGCTTTCTCCACCAAGAACACATCCCGCTGGATGCGTTCCTCGCCTCGCGCACCGGCAACTACTACGACGCCAACCAAGATGCCTAACCCGTGGTACCAGGTACCCAATCGCAAAAAGGAACGTGGCACCTGTTTCGAGAAAGGTACCAGGTTCCCTCAATGCTTGATTGAGGTCTGGGCGGCCGGGGTTGACTTCGTTCGTATAACAGGTTAGTTATATAGCTATGTCGCTTGCTGAAGAAGTCTCAATCGATCTCGAAGTCATGTTCAAGGCCCTGGCCAGCGAACGTCGACTGCAGATTTTGGACTGGTTGAAAGACCCATCCGAGAACTTCCCTCCTCAAGAACATGGCGACCCCGATGAGCATGGCGCGTGCAATCAGTTCATCGTCGAGAAGCTTGGCGTCAGCCAGCCCGCAGCGTCGAGACACCTCAAGGTGCTCACCGACGCTGGCCTCGTCATCGCCACCTCCCGCAAGGGCTGGACCTACTACCGCCGTAACGAAGAAGCGATCGCAGACCTCACCCGTCAGATCGCCAACCACCTCTAGGAAGAGAACCACAACATGACCAACACCTACGCTTCACTCAACGGCAAGGTCGTCATCGTGACGGGCGCCGGCAAGGGCATCGGCCGAGCAATCGCCGAGCGTTTCGCTGGGCAGGGCTGCCCGGTTGTCATCAACGACATCGACGAGGCGATCGTCGCTGAAACCGTCGGCGCCATCAACGCCAGCGGCGGCAACGCCATGGCCGCAATCGCCGACGTCTCCAAGTCCGACCAGGTCCAAGCAATGATCGATGCCACCATGGAGGCACACGGCCGCATCGATGTCGTCGTCAACAACGCTGGCATCGTCAGCCCGATGCTTCACTTCTTCGAAGCCGACGAGGACTGGTGGCGCCGCATCGTCGACGTCAACCTCACCGGACACTTCCTCGTCTCTCACCCAGCTGCCCGCATCATGGCCAAACAAGGTGGTGGCTGCATCATCAACATGAGCTCCGGCGGCGCAACCCGGGCACACCGTGCCTTCACCGCATACGACGCCACCAAGGGCGGCATCGAAGCACTCACCCGGGCAATGGCCATCGACCTTGCTGGTTACGGCATCCGGGTCAACGCACTCATGCCCGGCTCGATCGACACCAACAGCCAAGGTGAGGAATACCGCAAGATCAGCGGCGTCAACATCCCAATGGGAACCGTTGGCGAGCCTGAGGACATGACTGGCGCAGCGCTCTTTCTTGCCTCCGACGATGCGTCGTACATCACTGGCGACGTCATCAAGATCGACGGAGGCATGCTCGCTCAGCAGCGGTCAGCAACTGTCGACATCCGTCCACCCGCAAACTTCCCGAAAGTCGAGGACCTCTAATGGGAGTCCGTATTGGTGCTGACGTCGGTGGCACGTTCACCGATGTCGTAATCGAGCTGGACGATGGCTCGTTCAAGTCGACCAAGGTGCTCACCACGCACGGCGGCCCCGACGAGGGAATCCTGCTCGGTATCGAACGCATTGCGACCGAGCACGACGTCGACATGGCCGACGTCGAGCAGATCATCCACGGCACGACGCTCGCAACCAACGCGCTTATCGAGCGTCGCGGTGCCAAGACCGCACTCGTCACGACCGAAGGCTTCCGCGACGTCATCGAGACCCGCACCGAGGGTCGCTTCGAGCAGTACGACCTCAACATCGTCTTGCCGACGCCTCTCATCGAGCGCAATGATCGCTTCACCGTCCCCGAGCGCCTCAACGCTCGCGGCGAGGTGCTCATCGAATTCGACGAGGCCGCTGCGTCTGCGGTGATCGACACGATCGCCGAGCGTGAGTACGAGGCGGTCGCTGTTGGCTTCATGCACAGCTACCGCAACTCGATGCACGAGCAACGCTTTCGCACGATGCTGCTCGAGCGCCTGCCGAACATCTCGGTGTCGATCAGCGCTGAGGTCTCGCCCCAGATGCGCGAGTTCGAACGCTTCAACACCGTGTGCGCCAACGCCTACGTCCAGCCGCTCATGGCGAGCTACCTGTTCAAGCTCGCCGAACAGCTCAAGGTTCGTGGCGCCGACTGCCCGCTCTACCTCATCCACTCTGGCGGTGGCCTTGTCAGCGTCGAGACCGCAGCAGCGTTCCCGGTTCGCCTCGTCGAGTCCGGTCCAGCCGGTGGCGCAATCTTTGCCGCCGATCTTGCCGCCAGGTACGGCCGCGACCGGGTGCTCAGCTACGACATGGGTGGCACCACCGCCAAGATCGCGCTGATCGAGGACTACACGCCACAGACCGCGAAGACCTTCGAGGTTGCTCGCACGACTCGCTTCAAGAAGGGCAGTGGCATGCCCATCTCGATCCCGGTTATCGAGATGATCGAGATCGGTGCCGGCGGTGGCTCGATCGCTAGCGTCGACTCGCTTGGCCAGATCCGCATCGGCCCACACAGTGCTGGTTCAGAACCTGGCCCGGCCGCATACGACCGTGGCGGCGTCGACCCCACCGTCACCGACGCCAACCTTCAGCTCGGACGTCTGCACTCCGACAACTTTGGAGCGAAAGACATCACCTTGTCGCCCGAGAAGACGGCCGTGGCTATCCGCACCGCAATCGGCGAACCGCTTGGCATGGACGACCAGACCGCAGCCGTCGGCATTGCCGAGGTTGTCGACGAGAACATGACCAACGCGGCCCGAGTGCACGCAGTCGAGAACGGCAAGGACCTTGCTGGCTTCTCGATGATCGCCTTCGGCGGCGGCGCTCCGCTTCATGCATCTCGCCTGATGGACAAGCTCGGGCTCGACGAGCTCTTCATCCCAACCGGCGCCGGCGTTGGTTCGGCGATTGGTTTCCTCCGGGCACCGTTCGCCTACGAAGCGGTCCGAAGCCTTTACACCCGAATCGAAGACTTCGACTTCGACGCGGTGAACCAGGTTCTGGCCGAGCTCACCAACGAAGCTGAGACGTTTGTCCGCCAAGGCACCGATGCTGAGCTCGTGGTCGAAAGGCAGGTCAGCATGCGGTACAAGGGACAGGGCTGGGAGATTCCGGTCAAGCTGCCCGATGGCGACTTCGATGCGTTCGCGGCTGAAGGCTTGGGCGCCACGTTCACCAAAGCCTACGAAGAATTCTTCGGCCGGGCCATCGACGACCTCACCATCGAGACCGTCAGCTGGGCTGTTCGAGTTGCTTCGGTGCTTGAGCTTCCAGACGCACTCGAGCTCACGAGCGAGCAGAACCGCATCGAAGCCTCCAACACCCGCCCGATCTTCGACCCGGTCACCGGCGATATGGCCGACTCGTTCGTCATCGAACGCGACGACCTTTCACCGGGCGATGCCGTTGCTGGCCCCGGCGTCATCGTCGAACAACAAACCACGACCGTGCTTAGCTCGCACCATGTCGCAGTCATGCAAACCGACGGAACCCTCCTCGTCACTAGGGGTTCCGCCTCGTTGGGAGACCTCCTGTGAGCGCAACAGATGTCCATAACCAAATCATGTGGAATCGACTGATCTCGATTCTCGAAGAGCAGGCACTCACGCTTGTGCGTACCGCGTTCAGTACGTCGGTTCGTGAAGCGGGCGACTTGTCCGCTGGCGTGTTCGACCGCGAAGGACGGATGGTCGCCCAGGCGGTCACCGGGACTCCCGGTCACGTCAACACCATGGCCGCGGCAGTTCCGCACTTCATCAACGACATCGGCCCCGAGCGCATCTACCCCGGCGACGTGTACCTCACCAACGATCCGTGGAAGGGCACGGGCCATCTTCACGACATCACGGTCGTTACACCTGTATTTCGCTCCGCACTTCCGGCGGAGATCCGCGGAGACCTACATGGTCACTCCGCTTCGCTACGTTCCCCACAGGAACGTTCTGAAAGCGCTCAAGGGGAGCGGAGCTCGCGTAGCGACCAAGATGGCGGTGTGGGGTCGTCGACCGGAAGTGTCGACAACTTGATTGGTTTCTTTGCGTGCACGGCGCACGTGGTGGACGTTGGCGGTCGTGGCTACGGCCCCGACGGTATGGAGATCTACGAAGAGGGCATCCGCATTCCGATCATGAAGTGGGCCGAGCGCTGGGAGCTCAACCACGATCTCGTCAACATCTTGCGTAACAACGTGCGTGAGCAAGACCAGGTGCTTGGCGACATTCACGGCCTCGCAGCCTGTAATGAAACCGGTCGCCGTCGCCTCCTCGAGATGCTCGACGAGTTCAACATGGACAACCTCGATGATCTCGCCGAGTTCATCTTCGATCGTACTCGCAAAGCCACGATGGCCGCGCTCGCTCCAGTCGAGAAGGGCGTCTACCGCAACGAGATGACCGTCGACGGATACGAAGAGGCCGTCGACCTTGTCGTCGAGCTCACCGTCACCGACGAAGGTATGCATGCCGACTTCACCGGCACGTCACCGCTCAGCCAGTTCGGCATCAACGTGCCGATCGTCTACGCCCAGGCGTACTTCACCTACGGCATGTTGGTGGCGCTCGCCCCCGAGCTGCCAAACAACTACGCGTCGCTGTTCCCGTTCACCGTGAGCGCCCCCGACGGTGTGATCCTCAACGCACAAGACCCCGACCCCGTGTCGGTCCGTCACGTGCTTGGCCACTTCGTCACCGACTTGTGCCTCGGCGCAATCGCCCAGGCGCTACCCGACGTCGTTCCGGCCGAGGGTGCTGGTGCGTTGTGGAACTTCCAAGCCAGCGCTCGCTCAGCCGATCCGTCAGCGTTGCTACCACCGGTCGAGATGCTCATGTTCAACAGCGGCGGCACCGGAGCTCGTCCGAGCCTCGACGGTCTCACTGCAACCGCGTTCCCATCGGGCGTTATGACGATGAGCGCCGAAGCCACCGAGCAGGTTGGTCCGATCATCATCTGGCGCAAGGAGATCCGCGAGAACAGCGGCGGTGCTGGTAAGTACCGCGGCGGTCTGGGTCAGATCATCGAAGTGGGCCCAACCGACGGCTACCAGTTCGAGTTCTCGGCCATGTTCGACCGGGTCGACAACCCCGCACGTGGCCGTGCTGGTGGCGGCGATGGCGCCGCAGGCAAGGTCTACCTCGACGACGGCACGCCGTTCTCGGCCAAGGGCAAGCAACTCGTTCCCGCCGATCGCAAGCTCATCCTCGAGCTGCCGGGCGGCGGTGGGTTCGGCGACCCGAGCGAGCGCGACGCCGCCGCAGCCGAAAACGATAAGAAACAGGGGTACGTTTCGTGAGTGACACCTATGACGTGATCTGCATCGGTGGTGCTGCCATCGGAAGTGCCGTTGCGTACTACCTCACCGAGAACCCAGACTTCGACGGGACCGTTGCGGTCATCGAACCCGACCCGAGCTATGACCTCGCTCAGACCTCACGGGCGCAGAACTCGATCCGTGAGCAGTTCAGCCAGCCGGTCAACATCGCTATCAGCCAGTACGGCCTCGACTTCATCGAGAACTTCCACGAGAACACTCAGGTCGAGGGTGAGTCACCCGAGCTGAACTATCGCGGCACCGGCTATCTGTTCCTCGCTCGAGACGACAACGACCTCGAGAACTTTGAAGCGCAGATGAGGGTCCAGCATGAGTGCGGCGCCATGACGCGCATGCTCACTCCTGAAGAGACCCTCGCCGAGTTCCCCTACATGGATGTCAGCGAGATCGCCGGAGCTCGCATGGGCACCATGAAGGAAGGCTCGTTCGACGGTTGGGCGTTCTTCCAGGGCTATCGCCAGCGCGCCATTCACAACGGCTCCGACTACATCAAGGATCGGGTTGTCGATATCGAGACCGACGGCACGACGGCCACGGCGGTTGTTCTTGAGTCGGGACGTCGCATCGCCGCCGGCCACATCGTGAATGCCGCGGGTCCACGGGCCAAGCTGATTGCCGACATGGTTGGGCTTGATCTTCCCGTCGAGCCCAGAGCTCGCACCAGCTTCGTCTTCGACTGTCGGACCCAGATCGAGCACAACGTGCCGCTGACGATTACTCCCGAGGGGGTGCATTTCCGCCGCGAGCAGCATCACTTCATGACCGGTGGCGTGCCCGACCCCGACATCGCGATCGACTACACCGACTGGGAGATACGCCACGACGAGTTCGAAGAGCAGATCTGGCCAACGGTTGCCAAATACGTTCCGGTCTTCGATCAGATCGCCAAGGTCACGGCATGGGGTGGGCAGTACGCCTACAACACGCTCGACCACAATCTGATTATCGGTAACTCACCCGAGGTCACGAACTTCTGGTTCGCGAACGGCTTCAGCGGACACGGCCTGCAGCAGGGTCCCGCCGTTGGTCGCGCCGTGAACGAGCTCATCACCTATGGCGAGTTCCGCACCATCGACATGTCGATGCTCTCCTACGAGCGCATTGCTAAGAACGAACCGTTCTACGAAAACGTCGTTATCTAACCGAGAGCGATCAGCACGCTTGCCGTGATAGCTCCCACGAGCCCGGCGAGCTGGGTTCTCGACATCTTCTCGTCGAGGACGAGTCGCGCCAGCACCACGGTGATTGCCGGGTAGAGGCTGCTGAGCACCGCAACGACCGAAAGGTCGCCCATCTTCGTCGCAAAGAGGAACAGCATGTTCGACCCCGTGTCGAATAGGCCCGTAAGGACGATCGTTCCGAGGGCTGGGCGCGCCGTTGCCAATCCGTTGCGTGCTTGCGTGAGGATGTAGCTGAGCAATAGGCCGCTCGTCAGCACGCGGGCGCCGACGACCGGCCATGGCGCGGTTGCTTCTGCCGTGGCATCGAAGACGATAAACATGCTGCCAAAGCACGCTCCGGCAAGGAGCGATTCTCCGATGACCCGCGCCGTGACCGGGGCATCATCCCTCTCGTTCGGCATCGATGACAGGCCGATCGCAACAACTGCCACAGCCACGCCAATCCAGGCGATAGCGGTGAGCGTCTCGCCGCCAGCGACGCCCCAGATCGCAGGGACTGCTGCCGACGTAATGGCAGTGAGCGGTGCCACTACCGCCATCGGGCCGACAGCAAGGCCGCGGTAGAGAAGCGACACGCCGACACCGCCGAGGGCTCCACCGGCCATGCCCAAGCCGAAGTCGGTCCAGGTGAACGCATCGGCAAGAAACGGGGTGAGGATCGCCACGCCGATGAGGCCGACCAGGTGCGAGAACGCTACGACGTTGATCACCGAGGTCTTCTTGGCCGAGATGCCGCCGAAGAAGTCGCCTGAACCAAAGAAGAGGGCGGTCAGAAGCCCGAACAGCACAGCCACCGCTGCACCATACCCGGTTGCTATGTGCCGTCGTTAGGTGCGTTGCTTCAGATGCAGTGTGAGCCCGCCATCAGCGCGTAGCGATGGGGCAACGATCGGTTTCGGTGGCGTGTTCTGGGTGTAACTCATCTGCCACGTTGCACAGATGAGGCCGAGCGCAATGTGCATTTCGGTGCGAGCAAAGCGGGCGCCCAGGCAGCGCCGTGGCCCAAGGCCGAACGGCAGAAAACCAGCGCCGGCGTCAGCATGGTTGCGGGTCGGGTTGAAGTCGTTGGGGCTTTGCCAGACTAACGACGAGCGTTGCATGGCATACACCGGGATCATGACCATCGTGCCACGGCGAACCTTTGTGCCTTCGAGCTCGGTAGCACGACGCGCTGTTCTCACGATCGAGATGCCAGCGGGATACAAACGCAGTGCCTCCTCGATCACTCCGCTCGTCCGTTGCATTGACTGGACGGTTTCGACGAGTTCACCCGATCCGGCTTGGAGCAGGCGGCTTCCCTCGGCAGCAACTTCGGCTTGAAGAGTCGGATATTGGGAGAGCTCGAACAACGCCCATGTCAACGTGGCGGCGGTCGTCTCGTGGCCAGCGAACATGAAGCCGATGCATTCATCGACGATCGCTTCGTCCGTGAGGTTGGTGGAGTCGTCCTGCTGTGCTCGAACGAGTTGGCTGAGGATGTCGAGCGAGCCGTCATCGTTCGCCTGGCGGTATTCGATGAGCTTCGCTATCGACGCTTGCATTCTCCCGAGCGCCGCACGATGCCTACGATTTCGGCCGGTCGGCACGGTTGCGGGGAGGGACGCAGGGTTGTTCAGCCGGTACGCGACCCAGTCGAGGATCTCTTCGAACTCGCGCCGCACATCTGCTGCCACATCGGCGGTCTCGTTGGTCGCGCCTAGGAGGCCTCGCAGCGCAATCCGGATGGTCAGGTCGGTGACAGCATCTTGGATGTCGAGGTCGCCTGCCTGCCAGTGTTGCGCCGCCTGTGCGGTGGTTGCTGCCATCGTGTCGGCGAGTGCTTCGACGTTGTGCAGTGCGAAAACCGGCGACACGGTCTTTCGTCGCGTCAGCCAGTCGGCATCTTCCGCGGTGAACAGGTTCTGGCCGAGGCCTTCTTGAATGATCCGGCGAACCACTCCGGGCTTCTTGTACGAATCAGCATCGGTAACCAGCACCTGCTGGGCTGCCGATGCGTGCTGGGCGATGACGAACGGTACCCCTCTCACGTTCGCCACCGGCGTCGTCATCGGGAGCAAGTCCATTGCCGCCAACATGTCTGTGCGTGCCGTCTTTGCCAGAGACAGCAGCCCAACCTGATCAATCGCCATGCGCGAACGCTACCCGCTCCTACAAAATCGGAGAGGGCCCCTGTTCATTTGAACAGGGGCCGCACTCCCACCGAATTAGCCGCAGGCGATGTCGTTGCGAGAGCCGGCCTGCCAATACCGCACGATGTAAGAGGCCCCGATGTTCGGCTCGGTATACGTCGTTCCGGTTACGCCCGCACGCCAGCTGCCGTTTCGGCGAATCTGATATTCGCTGGCGCCGACATCGGTCCAGTTGAGTGTGACCTGGCCGTTGGCGATAGTTGCCGTGCATGTCGGCCCGCCGTTGCCGCCATCGTCGATCGTGACCGATCCGCAGTCGGCGTCGAAGCGAGTTGTTCCCACGAATCCTCGCAGCGCGTAGGAGAAGGTTCCGACCCCGGGTGAGTCGACGAATGAGGTGCCGCCGTTGCGAACCATGGCTCGATAGCTGCCGTCGCGTCGGACCGCTACTCGGGTGAAGCCTTGGTCGTTCCAGCTGATCTGTACATCGTCCCCAACGACTTGCGCAGTGCACGTGAAGGAGACGTTCGGGATGCTCACTGAGCCACACGGCGCGACCTGGTTCGTACCGCCTCGCACGTAGCGAAGCTCATACGACACTGACGTTCCGGCTGCCGAGGAGGTGTCGGTGAGCGACGTGCCGGTCGTCGAGCCCACGACCGTTCCATTGCCGACGACGTCCCACGAGCTCACGCCACCAGGGTTCACCCAACTGATAACCGGACGTCCGCCCGCGTTGAGCGCAACCTGGCAGTTCGGGTTGCCGGCATTCGGGTTGTCATCAAAGAACGCTGACCGTCCGGTGAAGATGCCGTTGACTCGTCCGTTGTCTTGACCGAGGAGTAGGCCTCGTTCGGTGACGGTGAGGGCCAGCACTCCCTTGAACGCGTCGGACCCTGGTTCCCACGACGGAATGCCCTTGCCGGTCGAGATGCTGAGCGCACCGATTTGGTTGGCCGGGTAGACGTAGCCCGGGTTCAACAAGTCGTTGACGAACTCGATTGCGGCCGGGCGATCATCTTCGGGGTCTGCGATGTACCACTGTCCTCGCGGAGGACGTTCACCGTTGGGCCCGTTGTCGCCGGGGTAGGCGCTCGGGGCGCTCGGGTGGACGAGGTAACGGAAGTGGCCCCCGACGTAGATGGCATCGTCGGCAATACCGACGGCGAAGACCGAGTCGAATGCACGCGAGACCCACGTTGGCCGCGATGGTGAGTCGCTGAGCGGGAATCGGGTGATCGTGTCGCACTGGAACCCAAGGTCTGCACCCTGGCTGACGAGCACGATGAACTGTCCATCGGGGCTGACTTCCATATCGCGGATCTGCGTACCGCGGTCGTTGCACTGACCGGCGTGGAAGAACTCCTGGATTGGGTCGTTCGGGTCGGGGTAGAGCGCTTCGAAACCGGTGACGCTGTGCGACTGGCCATCAGTGTTCATCGAGATGATCGCTAGGCCTCCAGCGTCGGTGGTTGTGCCGCGGGCAACGTCGAAGATCTCGGCGCCGCGATGGGCCACCACAAGGCGGCGTCCATCAGGACGCATCTCGATGTTCGACACACCGAACGTGCCGTCTCGGCCAATGTCGTTCCGGCTCTCGTAGCGGAAGCTCTGGTCGTAGGCGCCTGTCGCGGCGTCGACCCGGATCATTCCGCGAACCGGCCGGTTGATCTGCGATCCGCTCTGCTTGTCGTACACCGTGACGAAGTTGCCGCCGAAGTAGATGTCGTCGCCAAACCGTTCGATCGTCTGAACCTTGGCGTTAACACCACTTTGCGCGAAGTTGCGATCGACCCGACCGTTGATGGTGTCGATCAGCGCCATACGAGTACGGAATCGCACTCGGCCATCTGTTTGATCGTCGATCGTGGTGAACCGGCCGCCGAGGTAGACGCTTCGGCCGTCAGCCGCAGCTTCGAGATCGAGGACTTCGGGGTCACCGCCGTTGTTGCGAATGATGGGCCGGAAGTCGGCATTGAACTCGCCCGTATTCGCGTCGTACGAGAAAAGGCCGGGCTGGGTAACCGTTGCTCCACCGCGGGTGATCTGCACTTGGGTGAAGTTGCCGGCCACAACGACTTGCTGGCCGATCTGTTCGACGTCCCAGACTTCGCCGTCGAGCACGATGGGTGTGTCGCGTCGAGGCTGCTCGGGGACGATTGCTTGGGCGATTGCTGCCGGGACTAGTACTCCGAACGCAATCACGAAAAAGGCGATGAGAGGTCGCTTGAACATGAGGTTTCCTCAGGGGGAAGGCGACGAAAAGTCGCGTGGAGATAACGCCTTACAGGGTCAAGAATCGGAGGTGCGCAGTGCCGCCGCGCCCGAACTTGGGAATTGCACGAGACATTAGTGCGAAATGTTTCGGTGAGTAGGGAAGTTGTTCGAGTGTTCGACACGCAACTTCTAGACTGGGCTCGTGACAAACGAACCACTGATCGAAGGCTTGCGACGCTTCCACGATGAGGTCATGCCGACGAAGGCTGAACTCTTCGGTGCGCTCGCGAATGGGCAATCGCCTCCCACGTTGTTCATCACGTGTGCTGATTCCCGGATCGACCCATCGCTCCTGACCCAGACCGATCCGGGGGATATGTTCGTTGTCCGCAATGCCGGCAACATTGTTCCTGCCCTCGACGATGACCAGACATCGAACGACGGCACGGCAGCGTCGATCGAGTACGCAGTCGCGGCGCTCGGCGTTGCGCACATCGTCGTGTGCGGTCATTCATGCTGCGGCGCAATGACTGCCGTGGCTCAGCCCGAACTTGTCGATTCGTTGCCTTCGGTGGCCCGGTGGCTCGATCGCAGCGGCGTCGTTGCAAATGGTGAGTCGTTGCCGGAGCTCCTCGAGCAGAACGTTCTGGTCCAGCTCGACCGTCTTCGTACATACCCTTCAGTCAAGGCAGCCCTCGACGCGGGTTCGATCGAGCTTCATGGGTGGGTCTACGACATTGGCTCGGGCCAGGTTCGGGCCTATGACGGTTCGACCTTCGCTGTTCTGAGCTAGGAGTCGGTGCGCCGCCGGTAGGTGGTCTGGACGAGAAGGTCGTTGATGACCTCGGTGCTGACATGTTCGAACCAGGCGTAGGCGTCGAGCTCGCCGAAGATCGGCACGCCTGAGCCAAGGGCGACTGGCAGGATCGTGGCGGTGAGCTCGTCGAGAAGACCGTCGTTGACGAAGCTTGTAACCAGCGCTCCACCGTCGACGTACAGCTTGGTCCAACCCCGGTCGGCGGCCAGCGAAATGATCTCGGCCGGAGTTCCGGTGACGATCTCGGAGTCCACAGCCTTGTCTGGCACTTCGGTCAGCGAGCTCGACGCAACAAGGACCGGCTTTGTGTACGGCCAATCACCATCGAAGTTCACAACGAAGTCGAACGTGTTGCGTCCCATCACGAGCGCATCCACGGAATCCATGAAGGCAAAGAAGCCGTAGTCGGACTCAGTTGGGTTCGCTGGTTCGTCCAGCCAAGCCAGGTCGTTGTTCGGGCCCGCAATGAACCCGTCGAGGCTCATGCCGAGGAAGGCTGCGCAGGTCACCCCGCCGGCCGGAGTCGATGTCACGACAGGGCGGGAAGGATGTCGAGGTCGAAGAGGTAGAGGGTGCCGAGCGCAATGCTCAAGACGCTGACGATCACGGCCAAGGTTGCGTACACCGGGAAGCTTCGTTCGGCGCTGAGTAGGCCGGCACCTGCGATGAGCGCCAGAACTGCGTTGGCGACGATGAGCCCGAGCACCCACGCGCCGAGCAGAACCAATCCGAAGCCCACGCCGGTTGCTGCAGAGGAAGCTACGAAGATCGCGATCTGTGTTGGGCTCTCGATGCCGACGCCGTGGAGCATGCCAATGCCGGTGGCCGTTCCATGGCCGTAGCTCGCTTCGGGAGTTTCTGGGAGGAGCAGTTCGTGGCTGTGGCGATGACTGTGGGTGTGACCATGCGAATGGCCGTGTGCAGATCGTTCGCGCCAGGTACGTCGGGCTGTAGGTGCGGCGGCAAGTGCTGGTTCCGGCACGGCAACCTGTTCGCTGACATGGGCGTGATCGTGTGCTGGGGCTGAGTCGTGGGTGAGGTCGATCACGTCGTCGTCGTGCCCATGATCGTGGTCGTGCTCGACGCTGATCGACCGGCCAGTGAGCCCGTTGCGAACGCGGCGGAGGCCAGCGAAGGTGCCGTCGATGACGAGCATCCAGCGACTGCGAAGTCGGAAGTCGCGGCCGCGGCGGGCTAACTCGAACAGGATCCAGCCTCCGAGCATGATCAGCGTGACGCCAACGATTCGGCCCATCCACATATCGAGGCTGTCCGGAATGGCGAGCCCAAACAAGATCGCCAGCGTGCCCAGCATGAACACGACCGCGCCGTGGCCAATCGCGTAGGTCATCGACAACGCAAAACCGCGCCGCCGGTTCGGTGCAGTACCGCTCAAGTCGGAGATCGCTGCGATGTGGTCCCAATCGACGCCATGTCGAAGACCAAGCCCGAGAGCGGTGAGAAGAAGGCCGAGTGTCATTACCTACTCGTCTATCCCGCCCAGCATCGCCTCGACAACCCGTACGCCCGAACCGGTCAGGATGGCAGCAAGAAATTTCGGCAAACGTGGGAACCGAACCTGCATGGAGAGCGTGTAACCAGTATGAAACGCCTACTAACCCCCCTTTTCCTCATGGTCCTTGTGCTTGCGGCCTGTGGTGACACCACGAACGAAGTTGGCACCGGCGCCCAAATTGACGCACCACTACCCGAAGAGCCCGCCGACCCTAATGCCCCCATCCCGGTTGAGCCTGACGGTGGCATTGGCGACGGCTCCGGCCCGATCCCCGATGATCTCCCGATCTCCGATCCCGCAGACGACGAGGTCATCACCGACAACAAGCCGGTCGACCCGAAGGTGGTCACGCCAACCGAGGTGCTGATCAACCCGGACGATCAGAGCGAGCTGTGGGTGCGCTTCGTTGGCGGGGCCGCTCCGTGTACGGCAGCGAACGTCACGATCATCACCGAGACCCCTGACGTCGTCGAGATCGAGCTCGTTGTCGGCATCACCGAAGATGCCCTGGTGAAGAGCTGCCTCGCTGGCGAATTCAACCTTCGGGTCAACGTGCCACTCAACGAGCCAGCGACGAGCAAGAGCATTGCGTGGGTTCAGGCAGAGCCTGCCGGCGATGAGCCGGTCTTGGTCACCCCCGATTTGTCGACGGACGACTTCATTGGTCTCACCGAGGCCGAGGCTGCGGCGATCGCAGATGAGAACATCATCGACTGACGAGTCGTTCGTGTTGACGACGAGTGGTTTGCCGTCACCGAAGATCTCCGGCCTGGGCGTCTCAACTTCGAAATCGACGATGGGAAGATCAGCGCCGTCACCCTCGGGTAACGGCGCCCGCCGTCACCAGTCGACTACAGCGGGTATGTCGTTCAGCGCACCGACCGTCATGGTCGGTGCGCTCGTGTTTTCGGGCAGCGTGTCCGGATCAACGCCGTGGCGGTTGAACCAGCACGTCGCAAAACCGGCGTTGTTGCCGGCGGCGATATCGGACGTCAGGCTGTCGCCGATCATGAGCGTTGATGTCGGGTCGAGGTCACCAAACCCCAGATGATCGAAGATGGCCGGGTCGGGTTTGGACACTCCGACTTCCCCGCTGATGGCGAGCCCGTCGAAGTAGTGCGCAATTTCGAGGCGGTCGATTCGTTGGCGCTGCACCGAGCCGATGCCGTTGGTGACAAGGCCCAGGCGGGCAACGCTGCAGGCCGCGAGCACGTCGAGTGCACCGGGGTAGAGCTCGCCATGGGCGCCGAGCCCGTCGAGGAAGGTCTGGCCCATCACGTGCGCATCGCCGTCGAGGCCGAGGTGATCAAGAAGTTGGGCCCAGCGGATGTGCTTGACGTCGTTTGGGCTGAGCTCGCCGCGTTCGACCTGCTTCCAGAGAGCAGTGTTTAGCTCGCGATACGCCGGCAGGTGCGCGGCTGGGTCATCGATGCCGATCGACTGCAGGGTTACGTCGAACGCGCGAGCTTCCGACGCATCGCTGTCGAGCAGGGTGTGATCAAGATCGAACAGGATCGTCGTCCATCGGCTCATCGCTAGCTGCCTTGTTCGGCGTGGGCAGTCAGGATGCAGTTCGCAATGGCGATGTCTTGGGCCGCGGTGCCGGTGAGGTCGGCGATCGACAGCTGGTCGTCGGAGCGCACCGGGGGAGAGGTGATGAGCGTGCCGAGCTCGACCACATCGCCGTGTCGGCTCGATTCGAGCATCGAGAACTCGCCGTGGTCGAGGCATTGCTCGATGCTGTCGGCTGCGAGGTGGTCGGCCAGGTTGATGAGCTCGAATGCAAGCTCGTGCTTGCCGGGCGCGTCGGCGCCGACGGCGGTGATGTGCGTGCCGGGCTGAATCCAGTCGCTGGCGATGATGGGCGATCGAGCTCCGGTGACCGACACGATGATGTCAGCGTTGCGGCATGCGGCTTCGAGGTCGGTTGCGACGTCTGCATCGTGTTTGGCTGCCATCCCTGATGCCTTCTCGGGCGATCGTCCCCAGATCGAGATGTCGAGCTCACGGTCGAGGAGCTCGCGATGCGCCTTGATCTGCTGGCCGGCTTGCGCGCCCGTGCCGACGACAAGCAGCTTGCATGCATCGGGTCGGGCGAGGAGCCGAGTGGCGATTGCCGACCCGACCGCGGTGCGGACATCGGTGAGCAGCATCTGGTCGTAGAGGATCGCCAGGGTCTCGCCGGTCTCGGCCGACATGACGATCGAGACGCCGTTCCCAGTTGGAGCACGCGCCGGGTCGTTGTTTGGGAATCCGGTTGCGACCTTGATGACGAACGTGGGCTGGCTGCGGTGGTGGCCGAACTTAATGTGGCAGTCGGCGTTATGGTCGGGGAACGTGATGTGCCCGACCGGGGGAAGCTCGATTTCGTTGGCCGTCGATGCTTGGTACGCGGCCTCGATCGCCGGTGCCGCCAACCGCATGTCGACGAGTGCAGCGATTTCGTCTCGTTCGAGAAAGATCACCCGAAGGTCTTCTCCATGTGCGTGGTCATTACGGCAAGGCCTTCGTCCAAGCCGCGGCGGCCGTAGCCCAGGCGGAACCGGTCGGAGATGCTCGGCCCGACATCGGACTTGTAGATCGTCGATGGGAGGAGCAGCACGCCCGAGTCTTCGACGAGTGAACGCGTGAATGACTCAACGTCGCCGGGCCCGGTGTACTTGGGGAAGCCCATGCACGAGCCGTCGGGTCGATTCCATTTGAAGTGATCGGGGAACTGGGCGAAGAACGCATCCCACTTGGGCAGGTTCTCATCGACGATGCCGCAGTTGCGGGCGAGGATCTGCTCGCGGTTCTCCAGCGCGATGATCGCAAGGCGTTCGCTCGGGCCCGAGCTGCAGATGGAGAGGTAGTGCTTCAACCGTTCCATCCGATCGAGCACGTCGGCGTCCTGGCACGCAATCCAACCGATGCGCAGGCCGGGAAGTCCGTAGGCCTTGGAGGTGACGTTGAGCGAGAGACCCCGTTCATACACGTCGGCGATGAACGGCAGGTGTTCGGTTCCGGTTGGGCCGAGGCCGTGGAAGATCTCGTCGTGGAGGATGTAGATGCCGTGGTGGCGGCAGAGCTCGACGAGTGCGTCGTAGCGGTCTCTCGACAAGATCGCCCCGGTTGGGTTGTGCGGGAAGTTGATGGTGACGAGCTTGGTGTTCGGCTTGATCGCTGCGGCGACCCGATCGATGTCGAGCGACCAGCCGTCGTCAGGGTCGAGTGGAATGCCGCTGGCTTCGCAGATCGCCGCGGGCAACGTCTCGTGGCTCTGATAGTTCGGGGTAACCACGATGGCGTGACTGTCAGAGTCGAGGATCACGTTGTTCGCAGCGAAGATGCCTTCGCTCGCACCAGCGAAGCCGAGGATCTGATCGGCCTGCATCGTGGCGTACGTGTTGGCGATGGTTTCCCGAAGGTCTGGGGCGCCCCAGGTCTCGGTGTATCCGAGCCACATGTTGTCAAAGTCGTGGCGTTGCTCGGGCGTTGCCATGGCCAACAAGTCGGGGAGAGACATGCTCTCGGCGTCCGATGCCGTCATGTGGTACTTGGCTTTGAACTCCCAGTCAGAGAAGTGTCGTTCGAGCCGAAAGTCGGGTAGCTGCACGCGCCTTTCTTAGCAGCAAGCGGAGGCTTGCGGCGTGTCGTCGGTGGGGCAGCACGAGGTGCCTTCGCTCGACACGATGACGTTCTCAAGGACGTCGGCGTCGCCAGTCTTGACGTACCACTCCCACTTGGTGTCGGGGCCTTCGACCCAGGTCTCGGTCTTCTCGGCGTAGCAGCACATCGTGTCGTCGATGCCGGTGGTTTCCAGGCCGCTTCGGCTGATGCGAATCTCTGCATCGCTGACCTGAGACTTCTCTTCAACCTCGACGCCGAGGTGGTTGAGGGTGCCGCCGTCGCCCTGGCCTTCGAAGAGGACGAGCTTGAGGGGAGGGTTGGCGATTTCGAAGTTGGCGTAGCCGGGCTTCTTCTTGGCGACGGGGGTGTCGAACATCTTCTCGTAGAAGTTGATCGACTCGTCGAGGTCGGTGACATTGAGGGCGAGTTGTAAACGCATGGCTGAATCCTTCATATTGATGATCGTCTATATGACGTAGTTCGCATCGTACTGTCATATCGACAGATGTCAATATGTTTTGTAGAGTTGTTTTATGGAAACGTCTCCGCTGGCTTTGGAACCACTGTGCTGCTCTCCCATTTTGTCAGCACCGCTCAGCGACGATGACGCCGCGGCGCTGGCCCATGTGCTGAAGGCGCTGGCCGATCCGATTCGCATCAAGCTCGTGAGCATCATCGCTGCGGCGGGCGAAGGCTGCGCGTGCGACTTCCCCAAGATGCTCGGCAAGAGCCAACCAACGATCAGTCATCATCTCCGTCAGCTCGTCGACGCCGGCATCCTCGAACGAGAGCAGCGCGGCAAGTGGGCCTGGTACACGGTGAGTGATGAGCGCCTAGCTGAGGTTTGCTCGATCCTCTGCTGAGGCGTCGGTCTTGCTGAACGGCGGAAGCAATGCGAAGACGAGCACTGCTGCGGGAATGGTCGCCAGCAACATGATCGCTGGCGGATATGAACCCATCGAGCTCTGAAGTAGCGCCAGCGCAACCGGGCCGATCGCCGAGCCGACAACGTTGATGAACGTGAGCGTGCCCTGAATCGACCCGAGGTGCTTCGTGCCGAACCACGCTGGCAGCAATGCTGAAGTGACGGTGCGGATCGAACCGCCCGCAGCGCCGAGCACGATCGCATAGGTGATGACCGACAGTCCCGGCGCAGCGACCGCTGCCAGCACGTGAGCCAACCCGAGTAGCGAAATGCTGATCGCCGGCAGGTATCGACTACCGACGCGATCGAGGGTGGTGCCGAACAACAAGCCAGCAACCGTCGAGCCAAGTACCTGTGGCAGGAACATCCCTGCCGCCGCGGTTTCGCTGAGGCCGGCGTCTTGAAGCAAGTCGATCTGGTGGAAGTTGAGCGCCGTGCTCAACATGCCTGCCGCCGAGCTGATCGACGCCAAGATCCAGAACGCCCGGCTGCGAAGGGCCTCGCCGCGGGTGAAGCTGTCGGCCTCGTCTTCGAGCACGACCTTTTCCGACTCGTGCTGTTCACTGCTTCGAGGCATCGAACGAAGCCCGAACCACGCGAGCGGCGACACGGTCGCAGCGATGATGACAGCAGCGATGAGCCACGTGCTGCGCCAGCCGACCTGAGAGATCAGCGCTGCAAGGCCGATCGGCACGAGCGCCATGAGCCCGGCGGTGAGCATCGAGAACAGGCCGAGCGCGGTGCCGCGGTTCTCGTTGAATCGCAGCGAGACCGTGACCGTGCTCGCCAGTGACAGTGAACCCTGCCCGAGTAGACGAATGCCGATGAAACCAATCGCCAGGGTCACGAACCCTTGGACGAACGACATGTTGACAAGGGCAGCGGCGAACAGCACACCGATGATCAGCTGTGCGTGGCGGACGCCCCGACGATCGATGAACCGGCCAACGAACGGCAGAAAGAACGAGCCGGTGAGCGTGCCGATCAGATAGGCCGTGCTGACGAGCTCGCGCTTACGGTCGGGGTCGGTCGTGCCAAAGCTGAGCTCGTCGACGAAGTGGTCGATGAAGACCGACACGCCGATCGTCTGACCCGGGCCGGTCAGTGTTGCCGCAAGAACCGCGCAACCAAAGATGACGCCCGACTGCCCGCGAAAGATCGATTCGCGTTGGGGAGCCTTCGGCGCCTGGGTGCTGGTCACCCGGTAACGCTAAGGGCGTTTACCCCTCCGCGCGCTTTTTCATGAGCCGCTCGATGCGGGCCAGCTGGCGCTCGGCGTCGATCGACGCTGTGAACTCAGCAAAGCCCTCGGTCGGGCCCGTCCATTCGAGCTCATCGACGCTCTCGCTTACGGGAGCATCGAGCTCGATCGTGGCGATGCGCCGGAACAAGAAGGCAAGGTCGCGGTTGTCGGCGAACGTCTGGGCCAGCTTGGCGCCACCTCGAACGGTGATGTCCCACTGACCTGCGGCGAGCGGAATGTCTTCGAGCTTGCCGTAGCGAGTGAGCACCGTGCTGGTCGACTTTGCGCCCCAGCCAGCGAGGCCTGGGAAACCGTCGGCGGTGTCGCCGACGAGCCCGAGGTAGTCGGGAATCGACGCAGGCTCGACGCCGAACTTTTCGCGCACGCCAGCCTCGTCGTAGCGAACTTCCTTGCGGCGATCGAACTGCACGATGTTGCGCGAGTCGTCGACGCACTGGGCGAGGTCTTTGTCTGGCGTGCAGATCATGACCTCGTCGACACGAGGATCGTCGGCGTACTTGTTGGCCGCAGCGCCGAGTGCATCGTCGGCTTCAACCTCGACCATCGGCCAGACGGTGAAGCCAGCAGCTTCGAGCGTGTCTTCGAGCAGCTGGAACTGCGACGCAATGCCTTCTTCGATGCCCGAGCCATCTTTGTAGTCATCCCACAGTTCGTTGCGGAACGACTCGATGACATGGTCGGTAGCAATGCCCACATGCGTGGCGCCCTGTTCGAGGAGCAGGATCATCGACCCCAGCACACCTCGCACCGCGCCCACTTCCTGGCCCGAGTCGGTCACGTGCGACGGCGCCGCAAAGTAGTACCGGAAGAGTTCGTAGGTTCCGTCGATCAGATGCACACGCATGACCGGACAGTATCGGCTGGCACCGAAATGCCCGAATTAGAACGTGTGAGCCATCACGGAGACCGCGAACTTCAGTGCGTAGGATTGGGATATCCGTTTGCTACTTCGAGTGAGTCATGCATCTGACACCTGAACAGATTGACCGTCAGCCCTTCCGCATGACGCGGCGTGGGTACGACATTGTCCAGGTTCGGAACTTCCTGCGCGAGATCGCCGACGAGATGCGTGCTCGCCAAGAAGTGCGTGAGCGTCTTGCCGAGAGCGGCGAAGACACGGCGGTCGCCGAGCACCAGGCGCATCAGATTCTCGAAGAGGCACGCCAGGAAGCTGCGGCCATTCTGGCCAACGCCGAAACACAGGCTGGTTCTGCTGAAGCGCTCGCTCTTGCTGATGGCCGTGCAGCCGAAGTGATCGCCGAGGCGAACGCGCAGGCCGAGCAGCTGGCCGAAGAGGCTGAGACTCGAGCTCGCGAACGAAGCGACGCTGTTATCTCTGCCGCGCAGGCCCGACTCGATCAGCTGCTTGAAGCTGAACGCGAAGTGTCGGAGCGAGTGGAGAAGGCACGCGCCGAGCTCGAGCCGAAGCCAGCCGAGCCGATCCTTTCGGATAGCCGTGACGTGGTCCCGATCGAGATGGTGCCAGACACGTCTCTTGCCGACTTCATGAAGTCAACGCTGCGCCATGAAGTCCACCCTGATTAAGACCCAACATCGCGAAGAGAAACCGCTCGAGGGGAGCGGAGCTCGCGTAGCGACCATGTCGGCTACCGCGGATCTCGACCGGGAGTGTCGAGAAAGAAACTGGGGGTTGCTGCTCCGGCTAGTCAGGCGCGGGCGGTCGTATGGTCTGACCAGCCGAAGCAGCGAACAAACCCCATGTCGAATCCGGAAGAGACCCTGATCACTTCTGACTTCGACGTTGCAATTATGTTACGAAAGTTACGAACAGAAGTCAAGTACATCTTTTAGAAATCCTCGAAATCGGCGAAATCGTTGATTTCTGACGGTCTTTATGGGGACAGGCCCCATGACGAACATGTCACAACTGGTAGATCACGGTGTGTGCGACTAGTGAGCATTTGGCGTCACAGGGTGGTTCCCACGGAACTTTGGGGGGAAACCACCAAGCCGTAGGGGCTCGGTGTTCTTCAGGGTTGAGGTATGCACAACAGCCGTGAAACCCGGATTGCCGAGTTGGAAGAACTTCTCGTCGAGACCGAACGTCAACTCATCTCCCTGCACCGGGACGAACTGGATGCGGAGATGCCCCCACCTCCTCCTCCACCTCCGCCGCCTCCCTCTCAAGCACCGCCGCCCCCGCCCCCTCCGACATCACCGCCGCCACCCGCCGGATCATCGGCTGGGCCGAACTCGTCTGGCATCAACTTGCCGGGCGCCGAGTTCCTTCTCCGCTACGGCGGCATCAGCCTCGTGGTTGCCTCGGCGGTCTTCTTTGTTTCGACCGCCATCAGCCGTGGCTGGGTTGGCCCACTTGCTCAGCTCGTGCTCGCCACGCTGGCATCGTTCGCCCTCATTGGTCAGTCGTTCCGATTCGATGACGACCAGCGGCGTTGGACGATCACCTTGGCCATCGGCGGAACCGCCGCACTCTTCGCCAGCGGCGTTGTTGGCTTCGTCGGTCTGGAGATCTTGACCTTCGCCACCGCCATCAGCTGGCTCCTCGCATCGGTCGGGTTGTTCCTGGCGCTCTCGCGAATCCACGACGCACAGTCGATAGCGATCGCTAGCGTCCCGGCGGCACTCATCGGTGCCTACCTACTGTTCGAAGGCGAATGGTATGAGCCGACACTGCTCGGCATCGTCGGGCTTGTGTACACGCTTGCCGTGGTCGCTACGACGCACGGTCGTTCGTGGTTCATCGCTCGAGCACTCGGAGCATCGGCCGGGTGTTTCCTCGCCGGTAGCGCCGTGCTCGACACAATCGATAACACTGCCGTGGCCGCTAGCGTCGAAGCGCTGCTGCTCGGAGCGATGGCAATCGTCGCCGCACTCGTGGCGGCAGCCTCACAGGTCATCGAGTTCAAGGGCCAAGAAGCGCTCGACACGCCACGCTTCAGTGCACTTGTCGAAGCTCGCCTTGCCGCACTTACGATCCCGTTCATGACGGTGATCATCGCTGGCATCTCGAACGAGCTCAGTCTCGTCCCCATGAACGGGTTCTGGGTCGCAACCATCGTCGCAACGGCCCTTGGTCTTGCGGTTGGCTCGATGACCAAACTTCCCGAGACGATGCGCTTACTTCACTTTGCCGCCGCGTTGTCGACCGTCGCCGTTTCCCTCATCGGTATTGCTGAGGGCCCCGTGCTCCTGGTCGCACTGCTCGGTCAAGCGGTCGTCGCTGGTTGGTTGGCGCATCGCTTCGACTCGCCTGACCTCACCCTGCTCGCTGCAACGCTTGCCGCTGGCGTCATCTTGTTGACCGGCACCTACTTGGTCCTGGGTGTCTTCGTCGAAGGCCTGACGATCGGCGAGTCCATTGCGGTGTTGCTCGTGGTCATCGCCAGTGGCGTCGGCGTGAAGGTCCTCCGAGACCGGAACCTCATCGACGAGGCGTGGTATGTCACGTGGGCATTGACGCTGGCGTGGAGCACGGCAACGTTCCGAGACCTGCCCCAGGGCCAGATGTTCATCACCCTGATCTGGGCGATGGTTGGTGCGGCCATGATCGTGCTCGCAAGCCGGATCATCGACCGTCAGATTCTGACCGTCGGACTGTTCACGCTCACGCTGACGGCAGGCAAGCTCATCTTCGTCGACCTGGTCGCCGTCGACGTGCTGTGGCGAGCAGCGCTCTTCTTCATCGTCGGCATGTTGTTCATGCGCCTGGCATTCGTGTTGCCGAAGATGATGGACACCGGCGACGACACGCAAGACGCGCCGCCACCTGCTCCTCCAACTCCACCCGCCCCACCAACGCCTTCTCCGAAGGGCCCGGGCCGCGTGCGGGTTGACTCAGGTGCTGGGGTCGGCTGATCCCATTCGTTGACGGCCCTCGAGTGCCCGACCGAGCGTGAGCTCATCGGCGTACTCGAGGTCGCCGCCGACGGGAAGTCCCGAAGCGATTTTGCTGACCGTGATTCCGAGCGGCTCGAGCAACCGTGCGAGATACATCGCCGTCGCTTCGCCCTCGATGTTTGGGTTTGTGGCGAGGATGATCTCGTCGATGCCCTCGGCCGTGATGCGCTGAAGAAGCTCGGTGATGCGGAGCTGCTCGGGGCCGATGCCCTCGATCGGGCTGATCGCTCCCTGAAGGACGTGGTAGCGGCCCTTGAATTCACGAGTTCGCTCGACCGCCACGATGTCACGAGACTCCTCGACCACGCAGACCATGGCGCCGTTGCGGCTGGGGTCGCGGCAGATTTGGCACTCCTGGCCTTCGGCGATGTTGAAGCACCGGTCGCAGAATGAGATGCGCTCTTTGACCTCGGTGATCGCCGTCGACAGGCGAGTTGCGTCGACCGTCGAGATTTTGAGGATGTGGTAGGCGATGCGCTGAGCAGACTTTGGACCTACGCCCGGAAGCCGACCAAGCTCATCGATGAGGTCCTGAACCGGACCAGCAAAGACGGCCAAGGGTTATCCGCCGAGCATTCCGCCGAGGCCATCGAGATCCATGCCGCCCATAGCGTCGGTCTGCGATTCCTGGATCTGGGTTGCGGCGTCACGAAGTGCGGCGAGCACGAGGTCGTTGAGCATCTCGACGTCATCGGCGTTCACTACGGACGGGTCGATCTTCACCGAGTGGAAGTTGAAGCCTCCGTCGACCTCGATCTTGACCATGCCGCCACCGCTGCTGCCCTCGACGATTTCGGCGGCTGCCTCCTGCGCTCCCGCGAGCATTGCTTGAGCCTGCTCCATCAGACCGCCGAGGTCGAGACCACCGGCGCCTCCACCGAGGAGAGCTCCGAGGTCGGGCATGGCGGCGGCTTCGTTTGGATCGTTCTGTTCAGACATGTGGTTCAGCTTTCTTGGTCGAGCACTTCAGCGCCAGGGAATACGTCGGTAATTCTGTCGACGACCGAGGCGTTGCCAACGTCGGCGTCGGTGAGATCGTGGATGTCGATGTCGGCTTCTTCTTGCACAGGTTCGGCAGGTGCAGCCTTGGCCGGGCCAGCGAAGTTCGACGGTGTTGGTGCGTCGCTGGCTCGCATGACGAGCGTGAGCGGCGTGCCGAACGAGTTCGACAGCGCAGACTCGACCTCGCGGCGGAACTTCTCGCATCGCTGGACTTGAGTGTCGGTTGGGAGCACGAAGTGGATCTTGTCGCCATCGACGGCGTCGACCTGGCCAGCGAGAAAGCGAGCTCGAGCTGGTGTCGACTGCGTGTCGAGCATGGGGCCCCATGCTGCAGTGACCGAGTCGAGGGTGATGGCGCCGCCGCCCGACGGTGCGGGAGCTGGGGCCGGTGCCTGTTCGGTTGGTGGTGCTTCAGCTGGCGGTGCCTCAGTCGGAGGTGCTGCTGGAGCTTCCGCGGCGGGCGCTGCTGGTTCGGGCTGAGGCTCGGGTGCTGGAGTTGGTGCTGGTTCGGGCGCGGCGGCTCGCATCGACGGGGGAGGGGGAGCTCCACCCGGTCGGCTCGGCGGGGCCGCAGGCGCGGCAGCTGCCGGGGGCGGAGTGGGGGTGCTTTTCTTGCCGTCGCGTGGCTTCAACGCGGCGCGGGCGGCGTCGGCTGGGCGGCCACCTGGCTTGGGTGCTGCCGGAGCGGGTGCAGGTGCGGGCGCCGGGGCTTCTGTTGCGACAGGTGCGGGCGCTGCTTCAGTGGGTGCCTCGGCAGGTGCTGGAGCTGCGGCTGGCCCGGGAGCAGGGGCAGCCGCGACAGCAGGTGCTGTGGGCATTGCCCCGCCGGCGAGTGCAGCTTCGAGCTGTTCGACGCGGGCGGCGAGCGCGGCAGCGCTGGCATCGGCAGTGACCGAGCAGATGCGAACGAACGCAACCTCAAGGTCGATGCGAGGATCGGGAGCTTGACGCATCTCGACGAGCGCCTTGCCGACCGTTTCGAGGCTGCGGGTGATCGTGCCAGGGTTCAGGCGTTCGGCGTAGGTGCTCGAAAGCAGCTGCTCGGGTTCGGACAAGCGAGCCGGCGCTGCGTTCATCTTGACGAGGAAAACCGAACGGAGCGCATCGATGAAGCTCTCGCCGATTCGGCGGGGGTCGGCGCCGCGACTGGTGGCGGCCTCGATCGCTTGGAGTGCAACGCCAGGGTCTTGCGCAGCGAGCGCTTCGAGCAGATCGGCGGTTGACGTGTCGACGTCGGCAACACCACCGGCGGCAACGACCTGGTCGAGCGCAGACAGCGTGTCACGAGCTGAACCGCCGCCAACTTTGACGACGTGGCCAACAGCTTCTTCGCTGACCTCGAGGCCTGCATCTGCTGCGATCTCGTGAACGAGAGCGGTCATCTGGTCGGCAGGAATGAGCGTGAGGGTCAGGTGCTGGGTGCGGCTCCGGATCGTGGGAACAACCTTGTGAGGTTCGGTCGTGGCCAGCACAAACACCACATGGTCTGGTGGCTCTTCGAGCGTCTTGAGCAGCGCGTTCTCCGCGCCAGACGTGAGCATGTGAACCTCATCGAGGAGGTACACCTTCGTGCGGCCGGGAGTTCCGAGTGCCACCTTCGACAGGAGGTCACGAATGTCGTCGACCTTATTGTTCGACGCAGCATCGAGCTCGTGAAGATCGAAGCTGGTGCCCGCTTCGATCGACAGGCACGAGTCGCAGGTTCCGTCGGGTTCGCCATCGACAGGGTTCGCGCAGTTGAGCACCTTGGCAAGAACGCGAGCTGCAGTGGTTTTGCCGGTTCCGCGAGGCCCACTCAGCAAGTAGGCGTGCCCGACACGATCGTCGCGCACCGCATTACGAAGTGCTTTGACGACGTGTTCTTGGCCACGCATGTCGCTGAAGGTCTGCGGCCGGTACCGACGATAGAGAGACTGATAGGCCACGAGCCGACTCTATCTTGTTCTGCTGTCGCAATCCCTCGGCTAGCGCCTCGTCGATGCTCGGCGTTACCGCTCGATTTTTGGGCGTGGTTTGCCGATAGGCACAGTGTGTACACCGGACTGGGCGCGCGCCCAAAGGAAGCAGCTGGCAAGAAGTCCCGCAAAGGGGCCTTGAACGGCACCGTCATTGCCCTTGGCATGACCAGCTTCTTCAGCGACATCAGTTCCGAGATGGTCGCTGCCGTGATTCCACTCTTCCTGACGGTGCAGCTGGGCTTCTCGCCCGCCGCGTTCGGTCTATTCCAGGGCGCCTACGAGCTCGCGAACTCACTGCTTCGGCTGGTTGGCGGAACCATTGCTGATCGAACCCGCCGTCCAAAGGAAACCGCAGCTGCTGGCTATGGACTGTCGACGCTGACCCGAGTGGGCTTGCTCTGCTCGGCCATCGTCAGCAGTGTGCCCGCCGTGCCATTCCTTCTTGCCGACCGGCTGGGCAAGGGTCTGCGAACTGGCCCGCGCGACGCCATGATCTCGTTGGCCACGCCCGAGCAGTCGTGGGGCACTGCGTTTGGCTTTCATCGAACGCTCGACGCAACCGGTGCGCTGCTCGGTCCGCTCATCGCGTTCGGCCTGTTGTGGGCGCTCCCCGGATCGTATGACTCGGTGTTCATGTTCAGCGTTGGATTCGGGCTGCTCGGCTTCGCCGTCATCATGACTTGGGTCCGCAATCCAAAGGTCGTCGAGGTTGACCCCGCCAAATCCGAGAAGGTCACCGGAGCAATGGCCGCCCATTGGCAGAACTCCGCCTTCCGTCGCGTGCTGTTCGTGGGCACCGCATTCGGTTTGTTCTCGATCGGAGACTCGTTCGCCTATCTGGTGATCTTCGAGGCAGCGAAGTCGTCCGATGGTCTGGGCATCAGCGGGTTTGGAGCTCAATACTTCCCGCTGCTCTTTGCAGGCACGGCTGTCGTCTTCTTGCTTTCGGCAACCCCACTTGGCCGCCTGGCCGATCGGGTTGGGCGAGCCCGCGTGTGGGTCGTTGGCCAAGTCCTCCTCGCTGGCACATACGCGGCGCTGCTGTTCCAGCCGACATCGGTCCTCGCGATCGTGGGTGTGCTGACGCTCCTGGGCCTCTACTACGGAGCGACCGACGGCGTGCTTCCTGCACTTGCCGCTGGCGTTGTGCCCGAATCACTTCGAAGCAGCGGCCTTGCACTTCTCGCAACCTGTGTCGCCGTCGCTCGAATGGTCTCGGCCCTGTCCTTTGGCCTCATCTGGCAGTGGGTTGGTGTCGATAGGGCACTAGCGCTCGCGTGCGTTGGATTGGTGCTGACAATCGGTGCCGTTTCGTTCACCGCGATCGTTCGAGAACGACCGACCGAAGCGAACCTATGAGCAACGAGCACGACGACGAAACAACCCCAGACGAAGACGGCATGACCGCCGACGAACGCTTGGCGTCCGAACGCGAAGAGCTCGAAGCTCTCGGCGGATCCGTCGACGGCGACGGCGGCGCTCCCGCGGCCAGTGAGGACGACCTCGACAACACGTCGTTTGCGTTGCTTGCCGTTGCACTCTTGGTGCTCGTAGGCGGATCGGTGTTCTTCGTTGGGAAGCTTCTCAACTCGCAGAACGAAACCGCTCAGGCGCAGTCTCAGGCCGAAGGCATCATTGCCGGATTCGAGTCGGACCTTCCAACGACGGTTCCGATCTTGCCGTTCGACGATGATGCGTCGTTCGAAACGTTCCCCGACCCATCAACGTCGAGCACAACAACAACCACTCGAGCTCCGCGCACGACGACAACGGTGGTGCAACCAACCGTCGACCCATCCCAGATCGCTCTGGCGTTCGTGAACCGAGTGCCCGGCGATGACTACGCCAAGGTCGGATACATCGACCCCGAAGGCGAGCGTCATATCACCGAGCTCGAATGCGACCGACTCGATCTGAACGAGAACCGTGGCATCTGCCTTTCTGCGACTGCTGGCCTTGCTGGCACTGGTCGTGGCTTCATCCTCGACGCGAATCTCAACCCGACGACCCGGTTCGGTGTGAACAAGCCAAGCCGCGCCGCCGCATCTCCCGATGGCACCGTCGTTGCGTGGACCGGGTTCTCGCTCGGCCACTCGTACCTCGTCCAAGGCGAGTTCGCGACGACGACACAGCTCATCTCAGTCGACCGTTCGATCGCTGCCAATGTCGAGACGATCTTCGACACCTTCCGCGGTGACGAGCGAGTGCTCGATATCGACCGGAACTACTGGGGAGTGTCGTTTTTCGACAGCGACCTGTTCTACGCAACCCTTGGTACGGCGAACTCCGGTACCGAAATCGTTGCTGGCCGCGTGTCGACAACGCGCATCGACGTGGTCGCCTCGAATGCGTCGTGCCCTGAGGTATCACCTGACGGCAAGACGATCGTGGCCAAGGAGCAACGGGGCGACAAGTTCCAGCTGATCGCTATCGATTTGGAGTCGGGAGCTCGTCGCGACCTGGGCGAGACTCGCTCGGTCGACGACCAGGTTGAGTGGATCGACAACCAGACGATTCTGTACGGCATGCCGAACCCCGACGAGGGCACCGAAGCCCAGCCAGTTTTCGACATCTACGCGCTGAATACTGCACCTGGTTCGGCACCGCGGCTTATCGTGCCGTTCGCTGACTCACCTGCTGCATAGAGCGCCCAAGCCCTTTGGGGCCCAGCCACTAGCCTTCCCGTGTGGTCTTCTCCTCGCCGATCTTCCTGACGGTCTTTTTGCCCGTTGTGGTCGTCGCGATGGTGCTGTCACCGAAGACGTTCCGCAATACCCTTCTTCTCCTCGCAAGCGTCGTCTTCTACTACTGGGGTGCGGCGCTCGACACGTGGGTGCTTCTGTGGGTTGTCGGGGCGTCGTTCCTCGGTGCCCGCCTGCTTGCCAAAGACGACAGCTCGACGGGCGCATTCGTCGTCACGATGGCGGCGATCCTGGCGCCGCTTCTGTGGTTCAAGTACGCAGCGTTCTTCTCTGATGTTGGGCTCGACGCGCTGTCGGTGTTTGGCGTCGAGGGCACGCCGCTGGCTGGGCGGGTATTGCCAGTCGGTATCTCGTTCTTCACGTTCCAGGCGCTGTCGTATGTGCTCGACGTGCGCCGGGGCGTGGCCGAACCGCTCGATCGCCCCGACCGTCACCTGCTGTACATTGCGCTCTTCCCGCAGCTCATCGCCGGCCCGATCGTTCGCTACGCCGAGATCCGAGAGCAGTTGTACGAGCGGGTAATCACCGCCGATCGGCTCGCCGTCGGCGCGACCCGTTTCGCCCACGGGCTCGCCAAGAAGGTCATCGTTGCCGACTCGGTCGCTCCAATTGCCGATGCCGCGTTCGCCACCGGTGACGGTCGGACGATGTTCGCTGCATGGATCGGGCTCTTGGCGTACACCGTGCAGATCTACTTCGACTTCTCGGGCTACTCCGACATGGCCATCGGCCTCGGCACGATGTTCGGGTTCACGTTCCCCGAGAACTTCGCCCGGCCCTACTCGTCGACCTCGATCACCGAGTTCTGGCGGCGGTGGCACATCACCTTGTCGTCGTGGTTCCGCGACTACGTCTACATCCCACTCGGTGGGTCGCGTGGGGGAGCGGGGGCGACGTACCGCAACCTTGCCATCGTCTTCTTCCTGACCGCGCTATGGCACGGCGCGGCGTGGACGTTCTTGGTGTGGGGCGGCATCCATGGGGTGTGGCTGATCGTCGAGCGAGTCACCGGACTGGGCTCCGCCGAGCGAGCTCCGGTCGCCCGTCGAGCGCTCACGCTGTTCATCGTCATGGTGGCGTGGGTGTTCTTCCGGGCGCTGACCCTTAGCGACGCAGTCAGCTATGTCGGCGACCTGTTCTCGTTCTCAGGCGGGGCGATCAACCCGCAGATCATCACCGCAATGACCGCACCAAACACGCTCATGTTGTTGGTCGGTGTGCTGTCGTTCGCGCTGCCGAAGACGTGGGTGGCTGGCCCGAAGCTGAACCAGCTCGACGTCGACGGGCTCGCGTCGACTGCTGCCAAGCCACAGGTACTTCGATTCGCCTACGTACTCATCGCCGTGCCACTAAGCATGGCCCTGATCTTTGCGAACGGGTTTAGCCCGTTCCTGTACTTCCAGTTCTGATGTCTCGCACCAAGCCGCTCCATATCGTCACCTTCGTGCTGTTCATCGGCGTGCTCGTGTTCCCGTGGGTCGCCGGGGTATTTGGGGCGTCGTCGGACACGGTCGAGCGCCGTCGGCCGGCGGCGTTTCCCGCGGTGGGTAGCAGCACGGTTGGTGAGGCCCGCACGTTCGCGCAGATCAATGAGTATGTGCGCGATCGAACTCCGCTTCGCGGGCAGATGACCGGCTGGGTCAACGGCGCCTGGTTGCCGTTCGGATTGTCCGGTGATCCAACGGTCGTCGAAGGGCCGGACGACTATTACTTCTTGGCGGAAGACTTCACCGGTCCATGCAATCGGGAGTACGAGCTCGACGACATGGTTGATCAGTTCGAGCTGATCGATGCGGCGGCGCAACGTGGAGGCAAGGACTTTCTCTTCCTCGTCGCCTCCGACAAGGGTGCGGTGTTGGACTATCGCCTCGGAGAACGAGCTCGCCTCGCCGCGCAGTGCAGCCGCGAGGCACGGCCCGAGTTTCGGGCAGCGCTCGACAGCACCGGTGTGTCGTTCGATCTGGCGCCGAGCTTGATCGCTGCTGATCGAGCCTTTCCCGATGCAGGGCGCTGGTATTACGAGCACGACTCACACTGGACGTTTGAGGCGGGTGGAATCGTGGCTGGCGACATCGTCGGGTACTTCGATGACGACCTCTACGATCCGAAGGTCATCCGCAAGATCGAGCGTGCGCTTCCCATCAACGGCGATGTGTATCGGCGTATGGGGATTCAGCGATCACTCGATGTTCCCGACAACGTGCGCATCTCGGATCGAGAAGGTGTTTTCACCGATCGCAGCGAAGAGAACATCGACGGCACTCGCACCGTGCGCACCTACTTGAGCGGTGGTGACGGCGAGACGATCAGTGGAAGCACAGTCATCATCCACGACTCGATGATGAACTTCGTCGAACGCCAGCTTGCCCCGTACTTCGAAGAGGCCGTGTTCATCCATTGGGACGACCTCGAGCTCGACCGGGCAAAGTTCCTCGACCGGGTGGCGTTGTCCGACCGGCTGATCATGGTCAGCGTGGAGCGTCAGGTGCATCGAGTCATCGCCGGGCGGATACTCGAAGAGTCGTTCGCCCAGCCATTGATGGATGCGCTCGAGATTGCGCCCGATGTCGACCTTAAGAGCGGGCTTATCGAGTCGGCCGGCGCCGTGCGCAACTACACCCGTGACACCGGCACGTTTGTCGAGAGCTTCGACGACCTGTTCGTCGACCCCGGAGTCGAAGGATGGGCGGGGCCCTATCTAGATGTCGATGTCGCCGGCGTGTGGTATCCGGAGGTCGCGGGCGATTGGGGCACGGTCCACGAACCTATGCCGACATCGCCGCTCACCGATTGCGCCGACTACAACAGCGGCGACTGTGCCGTCTGGCTGACGCTCACCGGCGTGCCCGAAGCGTCGTTCGCTGAGCTCGATGCCGAGCTCGACGGCAGCGACGGTGCAACCGCCGGCCGCGTCCGCTTTGACGACGGCACGCTCTACTTCTACTCGCTGGCTTAGCTTCTGCAGCCACGACCCCGACCTCGCGGTTGTCGTCTTGCGTCGTACTCTGGCCGCATGCGGACTCAGTTGATGGCGATCATGATGACGGCGGCACTCGTAGCAGCGGCGTGTAGCGGAGGGTCGAACTCTGCTTCTCCTCCGACGAGCGTGCCGGCGATCCCAGACGAGCCCGGTGGGGTGGTGGTCAACGACAAGGGTGTTTCGCTCCGAGTCGGAACGCTCCTTGAGCGTTCAATCGACATCAACGCAGATGGCACGAATACGACAGCGGCCATCGCCGGCATGAACGAATTCTCTGTCGACCTGTATCGCGCTGTATCGGCAAAAGAATCTGGCAACGTGCTGATCAGTCCCTACAGCGTGACGTTCGCATTGAGCATGATCTACGCAGGTGCTGAGGGACAGACGAAGGACGAGATGACTGCCGTGCTTCACGCCGATGGTGTGGCGGATTGGCACGAGGGGATCAACGCATATGACCTGTCGCTCGACGCACGAACCGCCGGAAGTCCGACGGAGTGGAACTCAGCGAACAAGGTCTGGACGACTCCAGGCCTCGACCTGACGGTGGAGTACCTCGACGTACTCACTGGCGACTACGGCTCGCCGCTTGCCGTCGCGGACTTTGGGGCGAATGCCGACGGCGAGCGAAGGATCATCAACGAGTGGATTTCTCAGGAGACGAACGAGCTCATCCCGAATTGTTTTCTGCGGGTTCACTCGGTCCAGCGACCGCAATGGTCTTAGTGAACGCGATCGCGCTTGATGCACCCTGGGAGTTCCCTTTTGATCCCAATCGAACATCGATGGGACCGTTCACCCGTCAAGACGGTTCGTCGGTGGATGTTGACATGATGCACTACGACGAGTTCCTGCCAACCGCATTCTCGGGGAGTTATCAAGCAGTGGAGTTGCCGTATGGTGGTGGCGCTTTGTCGATGGTTGTTATCGTGCCGAATGACTTCGATGACTTCGAATCCACACTCACGGCTGATGTTGTCGACGAGGTGGTGGAGTCGATCTCCGACGGTGGAATTCACCTCAGCATGCCAAAGTGGTCAGCCCGTACCAAGGTGACGCTCAATGAGGTTCTCACCGAGCTTGGCATGCCGAGCGCCTTCGGCGGAGGGGCTGACTTCAGCGGTATGACCGGAAGCCCTGGGCTCTTTCTTGACAGAGTCGAACATGAGGCGTTCATCGAGGTCGATGAGGCAGGCACCCGAGCAGCCGCCGCAACCGGAGCAAGCATGGCAATGTCGCACGGTCCAACGATCATTGTTGATCGCCCGTTCCTCTACGTAATTCGCGACAAGAACGCCGGCACGACACTGTTCATCGGCCGCGTCTTGGACCCAACCGCTGGCTGATTGCTGAAACTTCAAGATTTTTCGGCTGAGACGTTGGAATCGAACATATGTTCTAGTTAGACTCGCAGTCCCTGCTCGCCCCCCACGAAGAGTTCTCTTCAGGTTTAAGGACCTGACTGTCACTTTTCGAAAGGGGGAAACCATGAGCATCTTCGAACACGAGGCACCGACACATCCGGCGCTGGCCGAATTTCGAGGCGGGTTCGATGCTGTCGACGGGGTTCCCCTTTCCACCCTCGAAGTTGACGAACTCAACGAGTTCCTGATCGAGGCGTATCGGGCTCAGCAGCAGATCAAGGGCCTGTTGGCCAAGGTCGTGCACGAAGCGATCAACCAGCAGTTGGCGAAGCGGCACGGCGAGCATTCGTTGTCGGTGCATATCGCGGGCCAGGTGCACGGCAACAGCAAACGCGTCGCCAGCGAGTTGGCGTTTGCACGTTGGCTGCACCGTTTCCCCGAACTGCACGCAGCGCTGATCGCTGGTGATGTCACGGTTGCGCATCTCAACGAGCTCCGACAGCTCGAGAACAAACACCCCAAAGCGTCGCCGCACATGGAGCGCGCTCAAGACTTCTTTGTCGACGCCGCGGCCAAGCTCCAGTTCCCACAATGGGTCGATTCCGTTGGCTATTGGTTCAAGGCGCTCGACCCTGACGGCAAGCTCAACGACCCGAAAGACCCGAAGTACGGCACCGTCGTCACCGAACTCCCGAGCGGCGATGTCCTTGTGCAGATGCGTATGGACACCATCACCGGCGAAGCGTTCCTCATCGCGGTTGAGCACGAAGAAAAGAAGATCACCGACGCTGAAGCCGACCTCGAACCCGACGAGAAGCTGTCGCCGAAGCAGCGCACGCAGACGGCGATCATGTTGCTCATCGTCCGGGGGTTCCAGAAAGAGGACGGCACGTTCCCTGAGCCCCTGGTTCAGCTTGTCATGTCGACGAAAGTCGCTGAAGACCTTCTTGCCCGTGCACTGGGTTGTATCGACCCCGACACAAATGGCCCGATGGACTTCGATCCGTTCGAGCTCCCAATCAACTACGACGACCTCGACGGCCGTTGCGAGACCATCCGAGGTAAACCCGTCCATCCGATGCACGCGCTGATCCCGCTGCTGATCTCCAAAATGCGCCGCCTGGTAATTGATGAATACAACCAGGCCACCGAAGAACCCGACCACGTTCCCGAATTCAGATTCTTCAACAAGAAGCAGCGACAGGTATTGCTCGCCCTTGCACGCGGCAAGTGCGGAATCGCCGGCTGCAACAACCCATACGCCTGGCTCCAGATGGACCACATCCACCCCCACAGTCGGGGCGGCCAAACACTCCTGCCCAACGGCAAGCCACTCTGCCAACCCCACAACAAGGCCAAAGGCGACCGCATCTGAAAACAAGTAGGGCTCCCGCACGAATGCGAGAGCCCTACCGGTTGAGTGTTAGCTCGGTGCTGGTCGATACCCAGCTGGTGTCATCGTTGCGCTGGCCCGTCCCTGACTTACCGAACGGATTGCATCGGTAAACCCGAAGAGTTCAGCGAGTGGAACGATGGCCTTGCAGATCGACGAACCGTTGCGTTCGGTCAGCTCGCTGACCTCGCCACGACGGCTATTGATCGATCCAATGACCGCACCGAGATGGTCTCCCGGTGCTTCGGCTTCAACCATCATGACCGGCTCGAGTAGCACGGTTCCCGCTTGCTCCGTCGCCAGGCGTAGTGCCTGGCCTCCGGCAATGCGGAAGGACCGCTCGCTCGAGTCGTTCGAGTGGATCGCCCCGTCGGTCAGCGTCATTTTGATGCCGACCAATGGGAAGCCCTGGGGCCTTGCCGTCAGCGCATCTCGCGCACCGTCGGCAACTGCCTTGGCAAACTCGGCCGGGACTGCGCCACCACTTGTCGTGTTGACGAAGTCGAGCTCGCCGACGGTGATCGAACCGGTTGGTTCGACGTCGACGACGACCCGGGCAAACATGCCCGGACCACCGGTTTGTTTGTTGAGCTTGTGATCAAGACCAAACACCGGAGCGGCGATGGTCTCTCGATAGGCCACTTCTGGCTCACCAGTGTTGAGCTCTACGCCATGATCGTCGGCCAAACGGTCGACAACGACTTGGAGATGAAGCTCGCCCATTCCGGCGATCAGCGTCTGACCAGTTTCGTTGTTCGTCCGCACCGTGAAGGTTGGGTCTTCGTCAGCGACACGACTAAGCGCAACGCTGAGCTTCTCCTGATCCTCCGTGGTGGCAGGCTCGACCGCAATGGACATGACCGGCTCGGGAAACTCCATCGACTCGAACTCCACCACTGCGCGTGGATCGCACAGCGTCTGTCCGGTGACGGTGTCGCCCAATCCGAAGATCGCAGCGATATCGCCTGCTTCAACCTTGTCGACGTCAGCTGTTCGACCGGCCTTCAGTCGCACGATTCGACTCGCCCGTACGGACGAGCCGGTCGATGCGTTGAGGACCTTGTCGCCCTTGGCGAGCACGCCGCCATAGACGCGAATCCACGTGAGCTTGCCGCCTTGGCCGTGCACGACCTTGAAGGCCAACGCCGAGAAGGGTTGGTCTTGTCCGGTCGGTACGTCGTCCATTGAGCTGATGTCATCTGGGCTCGGCAAGTAGTCGACCACTGCGTTGAGCAATGGTTGGACGCCGATGCCGGCCAACGCCGACCCGCACAACACAGGAACGACCTGACCAGCGATGGTCAGTCGTCGAAGTGCCGCACGAACGTCGTCGAGCTCAACAACACCACGAACCCAATCTTCGAGGAGCTCCTCGTCGAGCCCTGCCAGGCTGTCGATCAGCCGCTGGCGAAGCGCGGAGAGTTGTTCCACGTCGTCGGGTGGAGTGTCGAATTGCTCAACGTCTGTCGGGTCGTCGGAGAGCCAACGCCAGACCGTGCCGCTCAGTACATCGATGATGCCGACGAAGTCGTCGCCGTCATGGAGAGGAACTTGAAGCTGCATGGGAGTGGCATCGAGGCGATCGGTGATCTCGGCAATACATGCGTCGAGATCGGCGCCCGGTCGGTCCATCTTGTTGATGAACACGAGCCGTGGAACGCCATGCCGATCGGCCTGTCGCCAAACCGTTTCGCTTTGTGGTTCGACCCCGGCCACGGCGTCAAACACCGCAATGGCACCGTCGAGTACGCGTAGCGACCGTTCGACTTCAACAGTGAAGTCGACGTGGCCAGGCGTGTCGATGAGGTTGATCTGATAGCCGTCCCACTCACAGGTGTGAGCTGCAGCCGTAATGGTGATGCCCCGTTCTTGTTCGGCCTTCAGGTGATCGAGCTCGGCTTGTCCGTGGTGGACTTCGCCGATGCGATGGATCTGCCCGGTGAGGAACAAGATGCGTTCGGAGCAGGTGGTCTTGCCGGCGTCGACATGAGCCATGACGCCGAGGTTTCGGGTGTTAGTGCGCGTGTTAGCACGCATGAGAATTGTCCTTTCAAAAGCTGTTGATGAGAGCAAAGAGCTCCGCAACCCAAGGTCCACTGACGTAAAGGACCTCGCATCTAGCTGGGCGCGGAGGCCGCTAGGACAGCTTCAGAACCTCGCGAACGAGAGACATGGTGATGGTGTTGCTCAGACGAGTACGCATGATGTCCCTTTCGTTTCGACGAGTGACAACGAGAGTCGACGGTACGGGAAGGTGCTCGATCTGGCAAGGGCCGATTTGTAACTACCGAAGAACGGTGGAGATGTCGATTGGCTTGAGCGTGGGGAACTGGTCGATCGTGGCCGACTCGGGTTCTCGGTCAGGACGCCACCGCACAAAGCGGGTCGTGCCTCGGAAGCGGCCGTCGGTCGCAAGCACATACTTCACCTCGACCACACGCTCGGGCCGGACCGGGAACCACGACTGGTCGCGGCCGTTCGCTCCGCTCCACCGGTTCGGAGCTCCGGGCATCGAACCGTCGCTCTTGTGCGCTTCGGGGTTCATCCAGCTGGCCCACGGATGCTCCGACATGTCGTCGAGCACGTACGGCTTCATCTCTTCGACCAACTCGACGCGCTTCTTCGCCGTAAACGACGACGACACGCCAACGTGTCGCAGGCCGCCATCTTCGTCGTAAAGGCCGAGCACGAGCGAGCCGATCCCATCGCCGCTCTTGTGGATCCGATAGCCCGCAACCACACAATCGATTGTGCGGACGTGCTTCAGCTTGAACTGCACTCGCTTGTCCTCGACATAGACACCATCGAGCGGCTTGGCGATCAACCCATCGAGGCCTGCCCTCTCGAGTGTGTGGAACCACTCCATTGCCTGATCGCGATCGGTCGTCATCGGGGCCAAGTAGACCGTCTGCTTAAAGTTCGGCCCCAACGCTTCGAGTGCTTTGCGCCGATCTGCGAATGGTGTTTCCATGAACGACTCGTCGCCAAGCGCGAGCAGGTCGAACGCAATGAACGACACCGGGGTCTTCTCGGCCAGCATGTTGACCCGAGACTCTGCCGGGTGAATGCGCTGCCCGAGCGCATCGAAGTCGAGCTTTCCATCGATCTCCACGATCAGCTCGCCATCCACCACACACCGATCGGGAAGTGAAGCTCGTAGCGGCTCCATGATCTCGGGGAAGTAGCGGTTGAACGGTTTCTGATTGCGGCTGCCAAGCACAATCTCGTCACCGTCTTTGAACACGATGCAACGAAACCCATCCCATTTCGGCTCGAGCGCCAACTCGCCGTCGGGCAGCTTCTCAAGCGCCTTTGCGAGCATTGGTTTGATCGGAGGCATCACCGGCAGATCCATACGGCAACCCTAGATCTCGCCGCTGGTCGATTGTGACGGTTTTGTCATCGCAGGTGAGGAAGCTTCGGGGCGTGCGCGTGGTTGGATGACTACATGACCAAGAACGTTCTCGCCATCGTCGGAAGTCTTCGCGCCGGATCGGTGAATCGGGCGACCGCTCGGGCTGCCGCAGCGCTTGCGCCGGATGACGTTTCTCTCACGATCTTGCCTATTGCTGACGTGCCGCTCTACAACGGCGACGTCGAAGATCGCGGTCTGCCGGAGAGCGTCGTTGCTCTTCACGAAGCCGTGAGCTCAGCCGACGGCGTCATCTTCTTCACTCCCGAATACAACAGCTCGCTTCCCGCAGTCACCAAGAACATCATCGACTGGCTCAGCCGTCCACCGCACGCACTTCAGGCCACACCGGTCGCCGCCGTCGCCACGACACCAGGCGGCCGTGCCGGAGCCGGAGTGCTTGGTCACCTCGAACCAATTCTCGATCACATGCAGGGCGTTGTCCGGTTCGATTCGCACGGCATTGGTGGCTACCCCGGCAAGCTTGACGAAGACGGCGAGCTTGCCGACCCCGACACCAGGGCTGAGCTCGCCGCATGGCTTGGTCGCTTCGCTGAGTCACTCGACGCCGCGTAGTCGACCCCGAATGGCCAACGCCCCGACCATCCGAAGATGGCCGGGGCGTCTAGGGGAACCGCCGATTTTGGATTAGGTGCGTGCTGCCAGCGCCATCACGATGCTGCTGCGAGTAGCTGTTCGAGCGTTGCCCCGTTCTGGAGCAGTCGAGCAAAGTCGGCAGGGATGACGAACTCGCGTCTGCCAGAAGCATCGAGCTCAAGGGCATCTGCAATCTGCTCGTTGAGGCTCTTCTCAAGCTCTGGAGAGATTCCAGCGGCCTCTTGTTGAGCCTTGCGCTCAGCCCAATCCTCGATGAGCTCACCAATGAATGTTGAGGTGACGACGTCGGCCGCCGTCACACCAATCGGGACGCCGAGGTTTATGAGATTGCCGTTCACCGAGTCGGGCACGCTGTCGCCCTCAAAGCCAGCCACGATGCCTTCGGTAATCAACGAGCTCAAGCTGACAAGAAACGACAGCACCTGGGCGATTGGATTGACTCCGCTGGTTTTGAAGTTGAGGTGCGGGTCGTGAAGGTTCAGTGCAACGTGTGCTCTCGGTTCAACCGTCACTACGAGCTCACCTTGTGCGTTCGTAGAGAAGGTCGGATCGAGTTCGAACGCAACGAAGACGTCGGCGCGACCGCTAGCACGTGCCCGCGCCCAGTAGCTGTCGCTGGCGTATCGCTGGCAGCCAAAGAATCGGGTGCCGAAGGTCGTCTTGAACCGAGCGTTGTATGCGGCTTCGAACGGCACTTGGACGCTCAACCCGATCGGCTCGGTGATCGACGGTGCGCTGAGGTCAAAGCTCGCGTCCTGGGTGATGCGAACCTGTCCGTTCTGGTCGGTGACCTTCGTGGGGTTGCTGCAAGAAGACGAGTTGACCTTGATATCCGTCGAGTCTTGGTACGTGAACAGCAGGCCGTTCTTATCTAGAGAGATGCGACCTCCATCGAGTTCAGCGTCGAGCCGTTGCATGATGAGCTCGCACAGTTTCGCTTCACTGCCGGTGACGTCCTTGCAGTCGACGTCTTCGGGAGTGAAGTCTGGAACGGCGACACAGGTGAGGCCGTTCTCGTAACCCCATCCGTCAGCATCAGGGTCGACAGCGGTGCTCGAGCACTCGGGCGCCGTACCCAGGTTGGTCGGGCTTCCGGTTGGCGATCCGCCGAGACGCATGCTGTCTGGCCCACGGCCGTTGTTGTAACACTTGTGCAGACGGTTGCCGCTGGTGAAGGCAAGACCGACACACTTGCCGATCGCACGTTGACCAAGAGCGTTCGGGTGGACGCTTTCAGAGCCGACACCGGTGCTCGTGGTGCGGATACCTGTGGCCCACTCGAGGTTTGCATGGTTCGAGCTGTTGTCACGGCTCGTCACCTTTGGTGAACACAGCTCCTTACCGTCGAACGCGTTCGACAGTGAAAGGAAGTCCACGCCACGTCGGTCAGCGATCTGGCGCATGGTCGAGTCGATGAGCGGCACGAACGTGTTGTTCACGTAGCGCATGTCCGAGTTGCCGAACGGGCAACCATGGTTGAAACGTTGTGCCTGGTCGTAGCTCGCGCTTGCCGGAACTGGTGACGGGTACGACATAAGGACGATTCGAGCATCGGATTGTCCTGCGTTGTTGAGTACTCGCTTGATGTCTTCGACGGTTTCAGAGACTCGTGGCCGCAAGGTGTTCGTGACCTGAGCCTCGAAGTAGGAACTTGTGGCTTCGCACCTATTGCCAGTGGTGTAGGCCACTGCGCAGGCCGCGACGAACCTGTCGAAACCAATGTCGTTGCCACCGACGGAAACAACGACCATCTCGACGTCATTCGCCTCGACGATGTCACGCAGCTGGTGAATCTGAAGTCGTTCACCAAAGCGGCCAGTCGTGTTTGCTGGCTGGGACAGTCGGCCAATGTCGCGGGTCGTTGCCCCTGAGCATGCAATGTTGAGTGCGGTGACACCGGGGATGTTTGCGCTGTGGATCGGCGCTACATCGCTACGGCGGCAGGTATTTGCTGTCCCCGCCTCGTAGGCGCCTGCACGCTTCTCTGCTGAGTTGTTGCCGATCAAATGGCCCGACTCACCAGAGATGTATGAATCACCCATCGACACCACGACGTTGCGTCGCGGCGCTTCGTTGACGACTTCGTTGGCCGCTTCGTCGGCCTCGTCGGCGGCTTCGGCCAGGTCCACGAGCTCATCCTCGACGTCGCTTGGAAACACCTGCGTTGGCTTCTCGGGAACGGGAACCGTCGGGCGTGCGGGGGACTCGACCTTGTCGACCGGTCCGGTGCATTGCCACCCGCCTGTCACCCAGTCACATCGGAAGGCCGTGGTGCTCTCGAACGGTCGACCACAGTCGTTGATGTAGTTGTTCTTCGCTTCCTCGGCCGTTGGGTACAGGCCTCCCTTGCCGTTCTCGCAAGCGATCTGGATTGGCGTTTTCGTCGGGGCGATCTTCGACGTCACTACCGCCTTCTTCTCCTGGCTCGGAGCTTCGGTCGGCGTTGGCTCCGTCTTGGCGACGTTCGAGTCGGTGGTGGTCGCCGTGACTCGGTTGGATGCTGCTGATTCGACGTTGCGGCTGTCGACGGCCTTGACCATGTAGCTGTACTGGCCAGGGTTGGTGATGTCGTCGTACGGCATCTCGTCGGTGCCGATGGTCTCGATTCGGTTTCCGTTTCGGTACACGTTGTACGCAACAGCTCCCTCGACCTGGTCCCAGGTGAGGATGGCCGTGCGGCCGTTGGTCTCGACCGTGTGAATCTTCGGAGCATCGATGCGAAGATCCTCCGGTTCCGGTTGCGGTTCCGGCTTGTCCTCAACAGCTGGAGCTTCGACAGCTGCTGCGAGCTCAGGCGTTTCGGCCGGAGCTTCTTCAACAACCGCTACCTCGGGCGTGCCGTCCGCGACTGGTGCTTCCTGCACCGGTGCGTCTTCGATCGACGCTTCGCCGCCGTCGATGTTCCAGTTCGTGTTACGAGTGGTGTCGGCGTCTACTCGGTTCGAGGCGTCTGATTCGACGTTGCGAGAGTCAACAGCTTTGATCATGTAGCTGTACTTGCCAGCAGCATTGATGTCGTCATACGGCATCTCATCGGTGCCGATGGTCTCGATGCGGTTTCCGTTTCGGTACACGTTGTACGCAACGGCGCCGTCGACTGGGTCCCACGTGAGGATCGCTTTCCGGTTTTCGGTGACAACAGTGAGGATCTGCGGAGCGTCGATCTTCTCGACGGCAACAGGCTCAACCTCTGGTTCAGGCTCTGGCTCTGGCTCTGGCTGAGGTTCAGGTTCAGGTTCTGGCTCGGGCTCTGGCTCTGGTTCCGGCTCTGGCTCAGGTTCATTGGATGGGCGAACCCACGACGTCTTCTTGGTCGTGTCAGCTTCGACCTTTTCCGATCGTTGCGACTCGTCGTTCTCGGCACCGAGCGCAGAGACCTCGTAGGTGTAGATGCCAGCCGCGTTGATGTCGTCGTACGGCATCTCGTCGGTGCCGATCGTTTCAAGCAACTTTGAGTTGCGGTAGATGTTGTATCCGACCGCACCGTCAACCGGCGCCCACGTGAGGATCGCAAGCCGGTTGCGCGTCTCAACGGAATCGATCACCGGTGCATCGGGAGTTTTGGCAGCCCCCACCTGTGTGAGCGGGATACCCGCAGCTAAGACAAGCACTGCCAACAGTGCCCAAAGGTGCTTTCTCATGTCTGTCTCCTTGAGTTTCACCTCAAGGTAAAGACGACACGAACTCCTGTGAACGGGCAGGGGTACCCATCAAATCAGCGTTGAAAAATCAACTACTTTGCAGGCTTTGGAGCCTTCGGAAGACCAAGCACCATCTCGCCGATGATGTTGCGCTGTACCTGCGACGTACCCGCGTAGATCGTTCCCGCACGCGCGTTGTAGAAGGTGCCCACCCAGCTCGCTGCATCGTTCTCGGCGCCGACAAGATCGGTACCGAACGAGGTCTTCGCAATGCCAGTCGGGGTGGTCGCAGCCATACCCAAGATGTCGACCGAGAGCTCGGTGATCTTCTTGTGGTACTCGCTCCAGTAGAGCTTGAACGTCGACTCGCCCGGTCCAGGATGACCGCCGCCGAGGAACTTCGTGAGCGTCTGCATGCCCATGAGGCGCATGATCTCGACCTCGGTGTACAGCTTGGCCAAACGGTCCTTGATGATCGGATCGTCGATCTTGCCGTTCGAGCGGGCGAGCTCGACAAGCTTGTCCCACTCAGCACGGAAGGCAATCGGCGTCGTCGCGGCGGCTTCGCCACGCTCGTAACCGAGGAGCGTCATCGCGACACCCCAACCGCCGTTCACTTCGCCAATAACGTTTTCTTTTGCGGTACGAGCATCGGTGAAGAAGGTTTCGTTGAAGTCGGCGTCGCCGCTGAGCATTTCGATTGGGCGAACCTCGACACCCTCTTGGTCCATTGGGCAGAGCATGAAACTGATGCCGCGGTGCTTCGGGGCGTCGGGGTCGGTGCGAGTGAGCACGAAGATCCAGTTGGCGAGCTGTCCGGCCGAGGTCCAGATCTTCTGGCCGTTGATGATCCACTCATCGCCATCGAGAACTGCGCGGCAGCCGAGGCCTCCGAGGTCAGAACCAGCGTCAGGCTCGCTGTAGCCCTGACACCACACATCTTCACCCGAGATAATGCGAGGAAGGAAGTGGTCCTTCTGCTCATCGGTGCCCCAGTGAAGGATCGTGTTGCCGACCATCTGGATGCTGAAGGCGTCGTTGCCGCTACCGGTTGGTGCACCAGCCTTGGTGAACTCCTCGGCCAGGATGACCTGCTCGAGCTCGGTGAGGCCACCGCCGCCGTACTGCTTTGGCCAGGACGGCGCGAGAAGCCCATTCGCAGCCAGCTTCTGGCGCCAATCAAGGCTGAATTCGTGACCAGCCTCGCGATCGAGTGCGCCGATGCCCTTCCACCCGTCGGGGAGGTTTTCCTTCAAGAAGGTCTGGATTCGAGTCCGGAAAGCTTCGGCTTCTTCGGAGTATGTGGGGTCCATCGTCGCTCCTGATGCTGGTTATTACTCCACAGTAACAAGTTGGATGGGGGTAACGACGAGCTGTACTCAGGTTGATGTCAGCTCGTTCTCGCCATCACCGACCACACCGAAGTCATCGCTGTACTCAGAATCGATCCACGCGATCCAGTCGTCGTACATCTCGGCCTCGTCGGGGGAGTAGCAACGATCGACGGCATCGAACAGGGAAGAGATGATTCCGTCGGCCTCGACGTAGGACATCGAGTCATCGAACGTGACGAACCAGTCGAGAGCATCGGCAGCATCTTCGGCGGGGCTCTTCGCAAGAACACATTCGAGCGTCTCATCACTGAAGCCCGCCCGCTGCAAGTCACCCATGCCGTACACAAAGTCGCCTGAACACGTACGGAGCTCAAGGGCCATCTTCGAGACGATTGCCTCCGCTTGTTCGATCACCCACGCTGGGGGATCAATCCCGTCGACCTCGAACCGCAAGATGTGCCCGGCCCACTCGTCGATGTCTTCACCTTGCAATGCTCCAAACGATGCGCAACTCGTTTCCGACAAGGTCGCACCAAATCGTTCGATTCCAGGGTCGAGCGCAACGATCGATCCATAGAGTCCCTCGGCGAAGTCTTTTGACCAGCCAAACTCTCCACGCTCGGGCTCGCCGTAGAGCTCGGTGACCTTCATCAACAGGCAGTCATCGAGTGCGTTGGACTCGCGCGATTCGACGTTTTTGATGGCATTGTCGACACCAAAGGCGCCGCGAACGCTGGCCAGTTTCCATTCTTGCTCGGCTCGGAGTTCATCGATGACGCACGGTCCAAACGTTGGTTCGGTGAGCCGAAGCTCGGCGACCTTGAGATCGTCGAACGACCCACAGTTGAAAAGGTCGAGCATGAAGTCATCGAGCTCTTCGCCGGAGAGCCCAATACTTGTCAGCGTGAACGACGGATCCTCCACCGTGATGCCGAGTTCGTTTGCGGCCTCGGCTGAGCCGAGCTCGTCGAGTAGGGCCGAGCCAACGCACGGGTCGCCGTCGCTGCTGCTCAGGGTGTCATCGAGCTCTGCGTCGATCGCCACGATGAGATCGTCGGCGAGGTCGATGCCGAATGTGCTGCCAAACGCTGCTTCGGGCACACACGGTCGAAGCATGTCACGGTTGTCTTCGGTGTCGGCGATGACGAGGTCGCGGTCGATGCCGTCGAATCGCTGCGTGAGGTATGCGTCGACAAGGGCATTACCCGGAGCAAACGCCGCATCGCATTCGATCAAGTCGATATCGAGCTGCTCAGCAAGGTGTGTTCGGAACGCGGCATCAACATCCAGGCAATCGATAAAGCCGGACCGTAGGTCATCGGAGTTGTGGGCATCGACAATCGTTTCGATGACCGTTGGCTCCACAGCTAAGCCGTCACTGGTGAATCCGTTTTCGGCGAGCTGCTCAAAGCCCACGTTGGTGAGGATCGCCTCTGCGGCGCACGGAGCATGCTCTTCATCGAAGTACGCGAGAACCGGCGCAGCGTTGCTGAGTTCTTGTTGCATAGCTTCGGGACTGTCACCGGCACACGCCGATAGGACAGCTCCCAACGCGAACAATCCGGCAAGAGTCTGTGTCGTTCGTAACAAGCCCATATGCAAGTAGTCGGAATATTTGGCAGGTGACCTGACTGAGTCAAACGACCTACGATTGCCCCATGACAATCAAGTGGCTGAACGCCGTGATCGACATCCCCGCGGAGCACTTCGACGAGGCGGGTGAGTTCTGGGTGCAGCTCACCAATTCCACCCGTGGTGAGATTCACCCCGACCACGACGAGTTCGTGCACCTGCTTCCCGAGTCAGGCGACATGCACCTCGAGCTCCAGCGAATTAGCAGCGGACCTGCTGGGGCTCACCTCGACCTGGTCGTTGACGGCATCGATGAGATCGCCGCGCTTACCGAGCAGGCCGAAGCGCTTGGCGCCACGGTCGTTGCTCGGCCAGGACACACGGTTCTGCACACACCTGGGGGAGTGCCCTTCTGCATCGTGCCTGGGGGTTCGGAGTTCGAACGGGCGTCGGTCATCGACGCGGAACGCCCACATGCCGTCGACCAGATCTGCCTCGACGTTCCGTACGAGCATTTTGACGCCGACGTCGAGTTCTGGTCGGCGCTCACCGGGTGGGACATCAACGACCCCTCGCTCCCCGAGTATCGCTCGTTCGCTCAGCCCGAGGAGCTGCCGCTTCGGATTTTGATCCAACGCCTGGGCGAAGACGACACCCGCGGTGCCCGTTCGCACCTCGACCTCTCATCGGGAACGCACTTGGGTGAGCTCACCGAAGAACATCGTGCAGCCGGCGGTGAAGTGCTCGAGGCACACACCCATTGGACTGCCATGACCGACCCCGCTGGGATGGTCTACTGCATCACGACTCGTCCGCCGTTCTAGCTATCCCACTTCGGCGCCGTGCCGCCATCATCGGCAAGGAACAGGTCGAGCAGCTCGCCGGGTGTCTCGGCCTCATGGATCTGCGCACGGTTCTCCGAGCTCAGCAGCCCGTCGTCGACAACTCGGTCGAGCCATGCGAGCAGGTGCGTGAAATAGCCGTCGATGTTGAGCACACCGACCGGCTTGTGATGGACACCGATCTGTCGCCAGGTGGCCGACTCGGCGAGCTCGTCGAGCGTCCCGATGCCTCCGGGCAAGGCAATGAAGGCATCCGACCGGTCGTACATGAGCGCCTTGCGTTCGTGCATGCCGTCGGTCTCGATGAGCTCGGTCAACCCCTGATGCGCTACTTCCCGACTGAACAAGTTGCGCGGGATCATGCCGACGACCCGGCCTCCAGCTTCGAGCGCCGTGTCGGCCAGCAAACCCATCAACCCAACCGCTCCGCCGCCGTACACCACGGTCAGGTCGCGGGCGACGAGCTCGTGTGCAAGCGCGATCGTGGCTTCAGCATTTGCCGGGTTTGATCCGGTGGATGATCCAAGGAAAACGCAGACGCTTGTCATTTCAGGCATCCGCTGAGGCTAGTGGGCCAAGGGGTTAGTCAGCCTCGACGATGAGGATGTCGGTCGACGAACGGCCGAACGTTTCTGGGGCATACATCTCTTCGGCCTTCGTTGGCGGCACGACGAACGTGCCAGGCGTGGTGGCCCGAGCGATGTAGGAGTAGTCGTACGTTCCCGCTCGCAAGTAACTCGTAAACGCTTCGGCCCGATCATCGCGGAGGTTCTGATGACTGAACCACTGCCACCACCACCAGCTGTTCGACGAACGAGCATTCGGGCTCAGCTCTTCGGTTGGGGTGAGCGCAGGATTCAGAATTTCGAGACCAGCTGGCAGCGGATCGACGAGTGCCACGTGCGTCCGGCGACTATCAGCTGTCATGTCGAGCGTCACCCGAACCTCGGCGCCAGCCTTCACGTGCCAGTTGCCGTCGTCGTCCTTCCAGACATCTTCGGGGTCGTTCACCGCCTCATAGGTGCGTTGCACCACAAAGCCCCGATCGAGGGGATCGAGGTTCAGGTCCTCGGGGGCATAGTCGAGACCCAGTCGGTAGTAGAGGCGCCCGGCGCCGGTCTTGTTGAGGACGATGTTCGTGTCGCCCTCGTCGATTAGCACCGACATCGGCACTACCGTCTGGTTCTGCTCGGTCGTGCGGCCCTTGTAGGTGTGCTCCGCAACGTAGGTGCCGCCGAGCCACACGCGAGCAACAAAGTCGGGGTCGGCATCTTCGAACGTGTCGAAGTACTCGTTGAGCGCAAGCAGGATGAACGTGTTCTCCTGCAGGTTGCCCCAGCGTCCCTTCGTCTTGTTGGCCAACAGTCCATTTACGATCTTTGGAATGAGATCGCTGTCGGGGTCCTCGGTGATGAGAGCGCCAAGGACGATGCCGTCAGTGCGACGGTTGGAGTGCAACAACACGTAGTCGTCATCGCTGTAGTTGTTGACGAAGGTTGCGCCAGCCGCTGTCTCGGTGACTCGGTTGTTGAACGTGCGGGCGATCTCGGTTCGAATGCCGCTGTTGCTCACGACCGGGAACAGCCACGCCAACGCGTCGAGTGAGTGATCGCTGTAGCTGTTGTAGATGTTCTCGGCCTTCGCGGCGTCTCGGTCGTTGTTCAGCGCCCGCACACGGAGCGCATATGCGCTCACGGTCGTGCGAGATGCGGCGCTCCACTCGGTGAGATGTTCCTCGATGTTTTGGAGGTACGACAGCGCCGAGTTCAGCGTCTGCTGCGGAACATCGAAGCCAGCCTGACGGGCAACCACCAGGGCATGGGCTGCGTGCACCGAGTTGTACGGCGCACTTCGGCGTCCACGCTGCCAGTAGGGAAAGCCACCGTCGCGGTTCTGCATGCCGACGAGCGTTTCGATCGAGTTGTTCACCGACTGATTTAGCTCGGCTTCTGTTGGCATGTCTGCAGCATCGAACTCGCTCAGTACATCGCGAAGCGCTGCGATGCTGAGAATCTGCGATGCTGCGGCATCGGAGCTGCGATATTCGTACTCGTGTACGTAGATGACCGCGTCGGTCAGAGCCTGAACCGCCGTTGATGACGTATTGATCTCAAGACCGCCAAACTGCGGCCACACTTCCGCTGGCCCGATCAACGGCTGGAAGACCGCGCCGTCATCGATCACGCCGTAGGTGGCGAACGCTTCGGACGTCGCGGGTGTGTATACCGGCAGCGAAATGGTTGCCGCGTCGGCGTTGTCGCCCGAGACGGCCGCGGCCTGGAAGCGAGCGGTCCCCGCCTCGTTCGCCTCTGCGTCGAATCGAACTTCGACCCGGTCGTTTGCTGGGACGGTTACCTGCTTGCCCGACGGCCCGGTGAGCGTAAGGTTCGTTGCCTCAAGCACGACGTCGACCACCATGTCGTCGTCGGTTTGATTCTGTACGACAACTGGAAGCTCGAACACGTCGCCGAAGTTCAAGAAGCGTGGAGCCGACGGACGGACCTGAAGCGGCAAGCGAGCCGTGATGTTCGACTCGCCCGACCCGAAGGTGTCATCGCCTGCGACCGCGACGATCATTACGCGGTAGCGAGTGAGGTTGTCGGGCATGGTGAACGACATGGTCGCCGTGCCATCGGCATCGGTAGTGAGCTCAGGTTCAAAGACGGCAAGCGCATCGAAGTTCGAACGAACCTCGATTGGCTCGCCGTCAGCCTTTTGTCGAACCGCGGCTCGTGCTGAAGTCGCCGCGGTGAAGTCCGCGCTCTCCTCCATGGCCTCGTCGACTGCTTCCATTGCGTCGCCGTCTGCAGCGATCTGAGCAACGTCGCCGCTTTGCGGGGAAACGGGCCCTGGCAGGTTGGGAAGCTCGGGCTTGCTGAGGCGGATGAGTCGGCGAGTGTGGGCTGATCGGAGGTTCGACTGCAGTGGGCGGTAGAACGTTTCGATCGGGTCGGTGAGCTCATAGCTCGACAGGGCGAGCACGGCCTCGTCAACGACGACCATCAGCAGCTCCGCACCTTCGACCGGCGCCCCGGTTGCGTCGCGCACGGTTACGTCGACCTCGGTCTCGGCGCCTGGCTCGATCGCGTCTGATGCCGGAGTAGCGACGACCTCAAGTGTGCGGCTGATCGGCGGAATCCGCAGGCTCAGCTGACCCGAGGCGTACGCGGGGCGAGGCTTCGCTCCAGCGACCGGCTCGCCGTCATCATCCAAACGAGGTGCGGTACCCGTGAGCTCGACGTGTACGTCGATGTTCGGGATCTGCGAGGCATCGATCGGTATGTCGAGCACGGTGGTGTCGTTCTCAATCGTGAAGCGGCGCGTCTCGACGATCTTGTTGCGGGTGAGGATCAGGAGACCTTCAGCAGGACCGAACGGCGACTGCACCAGAACCTCGGCGGTGTCGCCCGGCTGATACGTCTCCTGGTCGGGGACGAGCTCGGCGGACTGACGCTCGACGCTGGTGCTTGGGCGGCTCTTGCCACCGCTGACCCAACGAGTGAGCTCGGTGCGGTTCTTGCCGCCGTTCTCATCGGTGACGACGGCGCTCACCCGGTACTGACCGCCGGTTTCGGTGTCGAACGAGCAGCGTTGTGCTTCATCGGACGAGGTCAATGGGCACGTTTGCGTGTTGGTAGCTACCTGGCTCCACTCGCCATCGACGCGGCGCCACTCCAGAACCTCGGCAAGGACATCGAACGACACTCCATCGACGTTGGCTCCATCGATATCGGTAACGATCGCGTTGATCTCCATCGGCTCGCCGCGGCGAACGAATGTGCTCTGGCCCTGAAGGCCGACGTAGTTCTGACCCGAGTGCACCAGCAGGGAAGTGTCCGCTGACCACACCTGACGGTTGACGTCCATGACCGCCGCGTTCGCAGTCACGGTCGATGGGGTTTCGGTTGACGCTTCGCCGAAGGCGATCTGCAGATAGTGGCTGCCGGTTGCGTCGGTGGTGCCGGTGAACTGCTCGAACGATGCGTTCTCGCTGCCGGGGAAGCCGTTGTCAAAGCCACCGTCAAAGCCGTTGGTGCTGGCGTACCACCACGGGATCCAGCGTCCGAAGGTGAAGTCGGCCCAGTTCGGCGGGCGGTAGGTGGTCTCTTGCGTGGTGACTGTCCAGTCGACCTGGGCGTTCGGCAATGGGCCGCCGGAGAAGTAGCTCGCCTCGACCGCAACCGTTGCCGGTTCGGAGGTGAAGTACGGGCCCGATGTTTCGTTGCGAGCAGACACCTCGAACTCGGGGCGTCGGAACTCCTGCACCTGGAAGCTGTGCTGATGGCGAGCGTTAGAGGTCGAGATCTGCACTCGAGCCTGTCCGAGGTTCGTGCCCTCAGGAAGGTCGAACTCGGCATCGAACCCACCGAGCACGCTGACATCGCTGGTGCCGGTAGCGAGCTCGTTGCCCTGGGGCCCAAAGACGATCCAGTCAACCGACGTCGCCTCGGCTGGCAATTCGAGCTCGGCATCTTCGATGTTGTTGCGGGTTCGCATCCAGCCCTTCAGTCGGACCGATTCGCCCGGCTTGTAGATGCCTCGGTCGTCAATGACATACCACTGGGTCTGGTTGACGATGGTCTGCTTGTCGCCGCCGCCCCACAGCCATACGAGGTCGTCGCCCTTGCGTGCAACGAGTCCTTCGTAGACTCCGGTGATCGGCAGGCGAGCCGTGCCATCAGCTCCGGTCGTGAGCGACTGCGTGCTGCTCGTCAGCTGGACGGTCACACCGCTGAGTGGCTCGCCGGTGTCGAGGGCAGTCGTCACGACGACGACATCGCGCCCGTCGTTGTACGTGTCGAGGCCGATGTTGGTGCGCTGGGCCCACGTGGTTTGGCGACGGTTGTTCCAGTAGAGGTTGTCATTGCGATCGAGGTCGCCGAGGCGTCCGACCGGTTCGACCGAAACGACGATCTGGCCCGTGCTGTTCTCGAAGTAGGTGCCAAGCGGGATCTCGAAGAAGGTGAGCTCGTTCTCTTCGGCTCCGGTGTCGATCTCTTCGTTGACGATCTCTCGTCCAGGCGCAGGCGGTGGGTTGTCGTCGTCGAAGCGGTTACGCCACGTGACGTACGGTCGCCAATCGTCCGGCGTGACTTCTCGAATTCGGATTCGGAGCTTCTCGTGATTCATGACCGGCACGGTGAGTGTTGGGTTGTCGGCCATTGGGTCGAGGACGATCGGATCTCCCTCGAAGCCACCAAGGAATGGTCGGGCGTCGCCGACCTTGAACGTGTGGTCTCGGTCGTCGCCGAGGGTTTGACCGAACACGTCGGTCAGCGCGCCGTCGATGGTCACCTTGTAATCGGTATCGCCCTTGGTGGCGCCCGCGATCCACACGCTGATGCCGCCCGCGCCGACGACCATGCCGTCGATCTCTGGTTCGACCGAGATCAGCGCCTCATCAAAAAGGTCAGGATCGAGAGCGTTGTTGAAGCGAATCGAGAAGCCGTCAAGCGGTTCGCAGCTGCGACCTCCGCAATTCCATTCGTCCACCTTCAGCGGGGCGTAGGTGCGTGCGCGAAAGCTCTGAGGATTGGGGTTGACGAGTGGGCCTTCGGACGACGGGACGTCAGGTCCGACGGTGATCTGAAGCTGGGCATCCTTGGGCAGCGGTTCGGTGGGGGTGAACGCAATCCATCGATCGTCGGGAAGGTTCTCGGTGGAGGTTCGCTGGTCGTCAGCTGCAAGCTCATCGTCGGTAGCAAGACGCAGCGTGCGGTCCGAGCCGTCGGCGATGAGCGTGGTGACTGCGAGTACCGCCTCGGCGTCGATCCGCTGATCGAACAGGGCGATGAAGATCGGGTCGAGATCGAGTGAGTCGCCCTGCGGGCTGAGCCACTCGACCTGTGGCGTCGGGGTTTCGAACGTCCAGGTGATCTCGGCGGCGAGCGCGTTTCCTGCCAGTGACGTTGTACCGGCCGGAACAGTGGCCGTGTAGCTCGTGGCCATCGGCAAACGATCGAACAGCTCGCTGTCGGATTCGAATCGCAGCGTGCGAGTGCCGATCCACTCCCAATGTCCAGGCACATCGGGTGAGAGCGTGACCGGAACATCGGTGGTATCGAGTTGGCCGAGGGTGCCCAACGCAACCATCGGCTGATTGAACGTCACCGACAGATACGGAGCGAGCGGGACGTCGCCTTCGGGCTGGAACCTCAGGACCTCGAGTGGTCCGGTGACAACCTCCGGCGGCGGGTCGCCGGCGTCGATAGGGAAGTCTTGGTTGATCGTCGTTCCGGAAATTGGTGGACGAAGCGAATCGGCCGGACGTTTGAAGTCCTCGGTGTCATCGGGCTCTTCCACCAGGTCGGGAAGTCGGTCGAGGATCTGCTCAACCTGGGGATCGTCGATCGGGTCGCCCTCCACGGTTGGTGCTGGGTCGGCGTCACCCTCAATCTGGGTTGCTGGCTGACCTTCGCCGAGCTGAATGTTCAATGGCTGGGCTGGTGCGTTGCTTATCAACTCGACCTCGGTGCTGCGCTCAGCGGTGCCGGGCGAGGTCGTGGTTGGTTCATCCCCATCGGGGGTTTGCGTTGTCTGCGTTTGGTCGTCATCTGGGCCACGTGTGGTGTCGCCGTCTGATGAGGAACAGGCCGAGGCGAGCATCGCCAGCGTGAGCAGAATGACCAGCATTGACTTCAGGTGTCGCACAGATGTCTCCAACGTCGCTCACGTACCTCTCCAATCGGCCCCGCGGCCGCTCGTTATGAGTTCTACGCCCGGGATCCGTCGAAGGTTCCCGGGAATATCTACTCTGGGGACATGCAGGACAGACGACCTTGTCAACAGTGCGATGGAATGCTCCATGAGGGTTTTCTTGAAGAGAAGGACCAAAACGCGTCGCGTGCGCTGACGTGGGTCCCTGGCGCCGTCGTGAAAGGCATGTTCGGCGACGTGAAGGTTAAAGAGCGCTACCCGGTCATGGCTCGGGCTTGCGACAGGTGCGGACGCATCGAACTCGGCTTGAAGTAGGCACCTCACTTATGGACTACCGCAAGCTTGTCTTGCTGCACATGGCATTCACGTTGGCGATGGTCGGTTTCATGACGACGGTGCAGCTCGTCATCTACCCGCAGTTCCGCGAAGCGTCCGAGGTTGGGTTTGCCGACTATGTCACGAGCCACGGCCAGAACATCATGGGCCCGCTGGTGCTGTTCGCCCCTGCCGAGGTTCTGCTGGCGCTCGTGGTGTGGATGCGAGCTCCATCCGGCACGGTCAAAACGGTCGCGTTTATCGCTGGTGTGCTGCTCGCGATTGCGTGGGTGCTGACTGCGCTTTGGTATGGGCCGCTCCACGGACGTCTGGCAAGCGAGCCATATGACATGGCTCGCATCGATCAGCTGGTCTTCACGAACTGGGCGCGCACGATCTTGTGGTGGGCGAGGGGAGCGCTAGCCGTGTGGCTCGCCTCCACTGCGCTTAGCTGACAACGTGTTGAGCTGACGCCGGGATCACCGGCGGGGTTGCGAACGCCCAGAAGATGTTCCCAGCAAACGTGAGTAGCGCAACGACGGTGAAGCCGAACTGATAGTCGCCCCGCGAGTCGGCGAAGTACCCGGCGAGCAGTGGTCCGGCGACAGTGCCGACCATCACGATGATCGACGACCAGCCCATGATCCCGGCAAAGTTCGTCGACCCGAAATAGTCAGCTCGGATCGCTTGCATCAGCGGACCACGAGCTCCCCACGCAATGCCGTGAAGCACGACGAACGCACCGATGGTGACCGGGCTGATGATCCACACCATCAGCAACAAACCAATGGTGTGCATACACATGGCCACCGCGACGATGAGCCGCTTGTTGATGCGGTCGCCGAGGTAGCCACCAAGGCCCGTTCCGATGAGTTGAAACACGGGAATCGCTCCGGCGATGAGCGCAGCCCGTTGGGGGCTGAAGCCCCGGTCCTCGGTGAGATAGAGGGCGATGTGGGCAATGACGGTGCTGACGACGACGAGGGCCGACCCGTGACCGGCTGACACCATCCAAAACGTCCGCGTGCGCAGTGCTTGCTGCACGGTGAAGTGCACCTCGTTGACACCCTCGGCCTTGCGGGTCGAGTTGAGTGGATCGTCGGCGTCGACGCCGTCCATTGGTTCATCGGAGGTGGCTCGATCGGTGCCGATGACGCCGGCTGCGACCCATCCGCCAAGCGCCAAGATGGCACCGGCCGCGATCATGGTTGGCCGCCACCCAATCCAGCCGAACCCGACCACGAGCAGTGGCCCAGCGAAACCGCCGACCGCGAACCCCATGGTTTGCATCGACAGCGCCATGGCTCGTTTGCGTTCGAACCATTGGACGAGTGCCGAGGTGATGGCGATGAACCCGGCGAGAGTGATACCGAACGCGGCGACCGCCATGGCGATGAAGAAGTGGAGTTTCGTCTGGAGCTGCGAGAGGCCGATGAAGCCGAGGAACACGAAGACCGAACCGGTTCGCATGACGTTCTTTGTTCCGAAGCGGGCAATGGCGGCGCCGACAGCTGGCCCGAGCACGGCGCTGCCAGTTCGGGTTCCCGAGAACGCGGCGGAGAAGAGGGTCTTCGACCAGCCAAACTGGCCGCGGAGCTCGACGGCAAGATTGCCGAAGCCCTGCATCCACAGCATCGACTGCAACGCCCAATACGCAGCGCTAGCCCCGACGACCTTCCACCCCGTGTAGATCGGTCGGCTGCGGCTCGATGAGAGCGCCGATCCGGCAGGTGAGGTCATTCACTCGACGCTACCTACTAATACAGTCCCTCGAGGGCCTCTTCAGCCATAGAACTCCATACTCCGTTCTCATCAGAAAGAGCTTGTGCGTCAGCCTCTATGAGAGGTCGATCATCAAAGTCTTCGAAGCCGTTCGTTACTGCCTCGATCCAAAGCACCGAGCACTGAAGAAACGCGAACAAGGATGAGTTCACGAAGACAGCGCTCTCGGAATACTCATCGAGAAGCACCACGGCTCCACTATCCCCATCGAGAGCTACAGGTCCTTGCGGAGAGTCGCCAAGTATCCAGAACCGATCATCGACCTCAGCTACTCCTCGATGGATCTTTGTAGTCGCAACAAACCAATCGGCGATCGCGGACGGCAGGCCGACTGTGCTCAATAAATCGAACTCAGGCACAGTTCGATCGACATCTGGATGAACGAAGGCCCCAGATTCGTTTGCTCTTCTTCTCAGCTCCTGAATTCTGTTCGTCATACGCGGGCATCCTCAGCGTCATCGCGATCCACCCCAAGTGGTGAGCGAAGCAGGATTTCTACGAACCGATCCTTCTCCGCAGGTCCGCTATGTCTTCTTCGAGCCACGGTCGTCCATTTTCCAATCGAAATTTGAGAAGGTCTTCGAGAACCTGTTCCACCGGGATCAAGCGGTCAAAGAACTCGTCGATCGAGTTAGCCAAGGCCTTTCTATAACGTCGGGTGGATCCGTCCGTGGAAACTGCTTCAACAGATAGGCGTTCGTCACCGGAGACTAAGAGGACAGATCCATCACCGCTTACAGCGATCGGAATGAGCCCGTCCTCGAACTCAGTTGCTTGGTCTCGGATCTCGTCGGGGGAGAGGATGTCTCCAATGGGTCGTGACCCATCCTCGAAATCGGGCACGGTGTATGGGAGCTCGCCCTCGGAGCCTTCGGCTAACAAGTCCACAAGCAACTCGCTAGGTTCGCTGTGTCCGTGGTGAGCCAGGACCTGCTCAACATCAGCGCGAGAGACAGCGACCGGGTCCAAAACTCCAACTCGACCAAAAAAGCGAATCAACGTCGTCCTCTACCTGCGAAGTTCACAGGAGATAATGCGGCCAGGTGTACCGGTGATCTGGCATTCATCTAGAGCGCCAGCGCCTCCTCGCACGGCATCGCCGTTTGTCAGCACGATCAGGTCGTTGCCATTGCCGCCATGAAGGTCGTCAACTCCGATGCCGCCGTCGATGTCGTCGGGTCCAGCGCCCCCACGCATCCAGTCGCGGCCTTCGTAGCCGAACAACCGGTCGACGCCAGTGCCACCTTGCATGCGGTCCCAGCGGTCGGATCCGTAGATGCTGTCGTCGCCAGCTCCACCGAAGGCGCGCATGCCTCGCACGTCGCTGCGAAGCGCAGCGGTATTACCGCTGGCCGAGAAGATGATGTCATCGCCCTGAGCTCCGAACATGATGTCGAAGCCTTGACCGCCGTAAATGACGTCGTCGCCGATGCCGCCGCAGATGACGTCGTCGCCGCCGAGACCACGGATGATGTCGTTGCCCTGGAGACCAGCAATGACGTCGATGCCGTTCGTGCCAGTAAGGGTGTCGTTGCCGGTTGTGCCAACAATCGTCGCCTCGAGTCCACCGCAGAAGACCTTCGGAGCCGCAGGCGCCGTTGTTGTAGTCGTCGTTGTTGTTGGTGGTGCAGCCGTCGTGGTCGTCGGAGCGGTTGTGGTCGTCGTGGTCGTAGTTGTGGTCGTAGTTGTGGTCGTCGTGGTCGGTACGTAGGGCGTATTCGTCGAGATCACCCGATCCCAAATGTTCGGACCCGCTTCGCTCCAGACCTGGCCTTCGATGATCGTCTCTGCCTGCGGTAGATCGAGATGGAGGTGACGGCCCGTCGAGAACTGCCAGCACGAGTCTCCGTTTCGCGGGTTGATCGGATCCGGGAAGACGTTGCCAATGAACTGGCCTTGCTGAACGTCGGTCCACTCGGTGGTCAACCAGTCGGGGTGCGACGAGGCCTGCAGGTGGACGAGTCCGATCGTGCCCTCGTAGCCGTTCACGCGATGCCAGACAACTGAGGCTCCCGAGACGTGGACGCACACAAGTCGAGCCTGCCCCGTGCCCATTGCGTAGACGGGGGATGGGCCCGAGGTCAGGAACGGGTCGTCGATGACGTCAAAGGCGATCGCCCCACTCGTTGGATGCTCTTGACCGTTGTCGTAGTTCTCGTCGCCGTAGATGAACGTCTCACCCGGGCGGAACGGGTTCTTCAAGTCATAGGAGCTTGCCGACGCAACGCCTGCCGCTCCCACGACGACGAGCGATATGGCCACCAAGGCTATAGCGATGAACTGGTTTTGGCGTTGCGGTGAGCGAGCAGAGTCGAGAGACATCGTCCAGTGTTTCGGGACACTGGAACGATTTCTTGAGTCAGGCTGGCGTGGGGTTCCAACCGGGTGCGTTCCACATGCGACGGAGGCGAACACTCCAACTGGAGTCGCTTCGTAGGTCGGCGCACAGCTTGCGGATCTCGGAGAACTGCACGTCGACGGGGTTGGACGATTCGATCTGAGTGGTGAGTCCGTACGTGGGACGGTGAGTCTCGCTGGCGAACGTGCCGAACATGCGATCCCAGATGATGAGGATGCCGCCGTAGTTCGTGTCGAGGTATGGCTCGTCGGCACCATGATGAACTCGGTGGTGCGACGGCGTGTTGAAGATGAACTCGAACCATCGCGGTGTGCGCTGGATGAGCTCGGTGTGGATCCACGTTTGGTAGCCCACCACCACGCCATACGAGACGAGGGAAAGCAGTGGTGAGAACCCCATCAGCACGAGGGGCGACATGAAGCCGATGGTGAGGAGTGCATCGAACCCCGACAGGCGCAGGCCTGTGGTTTGGTCGTACTCGGGCGAGCTGTGATGCACCGAGTGGTAAAGGTCCCACGGCAGGCGATGAGTGTGCTCGAAGCGATGTTCGGCGTAATAGAGGAAGTCGGCGAGAAGAACGCAAAGCAGCGCCGTCCCCCAGTTCAGCGGGATCGAATAGGGAAGCAGAGCGCTTACTGCTTCGAACAGTGTGAACCAGAGGGCGAGGCCGAGTGCACCGGCGGGCAAGATGATGAGCAGTGAAGATGCGTTGGCGAGCATTTCCTTAGCTCGGGCTTTGGTGAAGTCCTTCGTGTAGAGCAGCCATGCGAGCTCGATCAGGAGGAGCGGTAAAAGGACGTTCTCGAGCAGAAGGCCGATGGCTTCGAGTTGGTCAGTGATGGTTTCTCCAAAGTAGGTCATGAACTCATTATGAGAGTGACTCGCAATTTCGTCAAGACTGTCAGTTTGTTATAGTGGACACATGGCCTCACTTCGGCAGCGAAATCGCATCAACGCGATGCGTGCAACCCAACGCACTGCACTGCCGATGTTCATCGACCGTGGGTTCGAGAACGTCACCGTTGGCGAGATTGCCGACGAGGTCGGGATGGCCGCCTCGACGATCTATCGCCACTTCGCCAACAAAGAAGCCATCGTGCTTTGGGACGAACACGACTCGGCCATCGACAAGGCCTTCGAGTCAGCCTTGAAGACCCATCCTCCGCTGGCAGCCATTCGCACCGTCTTCATCGACGAGCTCAGCAGTCGCTACAGCGCTGACCTCGACTTTCAGCTCGAGCGCATCCGCTACATCTACGCCACCGAAGCACTGCACGCTGCCGCTATCGAATCCGATCTAGCCGACCGAGAAGAGCTGACTGCAGGGCTCAAACACTTTTTGTCGAAACCGAATCGCGATGCCGCCCCGATGATCGCCGGAGCAGCACTCCTGGCGCTCGACATTGCGATGGATCGTTGGCAGGCCGGCAAGGCAAAGCGATCGCTCGCTGACCACATTGCCGAGACGTTCGATCAGCTAGAAGGACTGGACAACATCAGGTGATCAGCGGCTAGCCTCAGCGAATGTCTCAGCAGTCGATGAGTGACCGAATTGCCGACCTCGAACGCCGTCGTGAAGAGGCGATCAACGCCGGTTCCGAGCGTTCGGTCGAGCGGCAAAAGTCGAAGGGCAAGATGCTCGCTCGCGAGCGCATCGACTACTTGCTCGACGACGGCTCATTCCACGAGCTCGACATGCTCGCCCGTCACCGAGCACTCGACAGCGGTATCGAAGAGCGTCCGTACACCGATGGTGTTGTCACCGGGTGGGGAACGATCGACGGACGCAAAGTCTTCGTCTTTGCACAGGACTTCACCGTCTTTGGCGGCGCACTCGGCGAGGTCTTTGCCGAGAAGATCCACAAGGTGATGGACCTCGCCAACAGTGTTGGCGCACCACTCATTGGCTTGAACGATGGCGCCGGTGCGCGCATCCAGGAGGGCGTCGTCAGCCTCGACGCCTATGGCGGCATCTTCTACCGCAACGTGCAAGCGTCCGGAGTCATCCCACAGATCAGCGTGATCCTCGGCCCATGCGCTGGTGGCGCGGTGTACAGCCCCGCAATGACCGACTTCATCTTCATGGTGCGCGAGAAGTCGCACATGTTCATCACCGGCCCTGATGTCGTGAAGACCGTGACCGGCGAAGAGGTCACCCTCGAAGAGCTCGGCGGTGCAAAGTCGCATGCATCGAAGTCGGGCGTGGCGACCTACACCGGCGAGAGCGAAGAAGATGTGCTCGACCAGGTGAAACTCCTGCTTACCTTCCTGCCGTCGAACAACCTCGATGTCCCACCAAGTATGGAGGCCGAGGACGACCCCGAGCGTCTGTGCCCGGAGCTTCGCGACATCCTCCCCGAGAGCAGCAACCAGCCCTACGACATGATCGACGTGATCCGTTCGGTCGTCGATGATGGGGAGTTCTTCGAGTACTTCGATTCGTGGGCTCAAAACATCGTGTGCGGTTTTGCCCGCATCGACGGCAAGCCCGTCGGCGTCGTCGGTAACCAGCCGAAGGTGTTCGCCGGCGTGCTCGACATCAATTCGGCCGAGAAGGCGGCACGGTTCGTGCGCACCTGCGATGCGTTCAACATTCCGTTGCTTACCTTCTGCGATGTGCCTGGCTTCTTGCCCGGCGTTGATCAGGAGCACGGCGGCATCATCCGCCATGGTGCCAAACTGCTCTACGCCTACTGCGAAGCAACGGTGCCACGAGTGCAGGTCATCACCCGCAAGGCCTACGGCGGTGCGTTCCTCGTCATGGACAGCAAGGCTGTCGGTTCCGACATGGCCTTCGCCTGGCCGAGCGCCGAGATGGCCGTGATGGGGCCACAAGGAGCGGTCGAGGTCATTCACCGGCGCGAGCTTCAGCAGGCAGCCGACCCGGCAGCCAAGCGAGCCGAACTTGTTGCCGACTACACCGAGAAGACCGCAAACCCGTACATCGCAGCTGAACGTGGCTACATCGACGAGGTCATCGATCCGGCCGAAACTCGCAAGGCTGTTGTTGGGGCGTTCCGTTTGCTCGAGACAAAGCAAGAGCGCATCCCCGAGCGCAAGCACGGAAACGTTCCGCTCTAGTCATGGACGACACGGTCACTCAAGAGCCCGAGACGTTTCACTTTCGGATCACCGACATCTCGCCGACGCCCGATAACGAAACGCTCGCGGCCATCACCGCAGCGCTGACCGAGGCCTGGCCGCGCCCATCGACCGCCGCGGCCACCTCGATCACGATCGACACCGACTGGCGCTTCGGCCGCCGTCGCTGGCGCGCCCGCCAGATCCCACGACGCACATGGGGCCGCTAGTTCGCAGCTTGCTGCTCGCGGTGGCGATCATCGCGACAGCGTGTTCTTCGCCCGAACCGCTGATCGAGGCTGAGCCCGAGACGCCGGTCGAGCAAGAGACCGAGTCTGCAGACATCGTCGACTTCACCGCACCCGAAGTCCCCGAGTCGACCGAAGCGACAGAGCCGGACGATGCGTGTCGCAGCGACGTGCTGTTTCCAGCAGCTCGCACCGATGTGCGCATCGATGGCAATCGAGTAGCTGCCGGTGGACTCGACTTCGGCGCTTCGCCGCAAGCCAGAGTGGCATTGCCGGGCGAAGCCGAGTGGGTTGTTCCGGACCCGGCCGAGCCGAACGGCTGGTACGTGTCGCTCATCGACGGCACAGCAGTGCGTGTCGATGGTTCTGGCGTGGTGAGTAATGCCGGTGATGCTCCGGTTGGTCCTCCCGAACTCGCTGCCGATGGCACCGTGATCTCCGCGTTTGCCAACCATGGTCTGTTCACCGATCCGCTGCCCGACGGCCGGGTGGTGAGCGCCGGCGATGTTGCCGTGGTGCTTGCTGGACCGACCGGCTTGTACGGCCACGGGGTGTTGGGCGATTCGATCGAGGCGTCCGCAATCGAGTTCGTCGACTTGTGTACCGGCGAGCGTGGCCGAATCGAAATCGCTCCGCCCGACGTGATCGAAGGCGTGGCGCCGATGCTCGCCGACGTCGATGGCGATTCCGAGCTCGAGATCGTCGTCACCCTTGCCAACGGCAGCGTCGGGGCTCGGCTTGCTGTCTATGAGTTCAACGGCATGCGGCTCGCCGAGTCCGAACCGATCGGCACCGGCAACCGATGGCGGAACCAGCTTGCTGCAGCACCGTTCGGCCCCGACGGGCAGATCGAAATCGTTGATGTGCGCACTCCGCACATCGGTGGAACCGTCCAAGCCTTTGCGCTCGATTTCACCGGCGATGTGCCCACGCTTGAACGAGTCGCCGCCTCCGATAACGAGTACACGAGCCACGTGATTCGCTCCGGCAACCTCGACATGGCTTTGGCGATCGACGCGAACCTCGACGGTCGTCTCGACGCGCTCGTGCCAACATCCGATCGCGGTGCGCTCGTCGCTCTCACCCGGACGACCGAGGCGGATGGCTGGGCCGCAGTTGCGGAGGTAGCGCTGGACAGCGTCCTCACGTCGAACCTGGCCACACAGACCGTCGACGGTCGGACCACAGTGGCCGCCGCAAGCAGCAACGTGTTGCTCGTCGTTGGCTAGTTCTGCGGGTTAGGTCTGCTCGTTGAGCTGCTTGATGAGCGTCTTGGTGGCGATCTGGCGGTACGAGTCTTCGACGAGCTCGGCCACTTCGTCCCAGTCGGGTGTGCCCGTCAGGTCGTAGCCGAGCCAGCCGTACGGCCCCCAGTACGCAGGCACGAAGACGCGGTCGTGTTGTTCGAGCGCCACCCGCTCGTCCTCGTCGGCGAGAAACACCGCCGACTGGTCGTAACGCGGCGCATCAGGACCCTTCGTCGTCGCCCCGTAGATGGCGAAGATCTTCTTCGTAAAGAAGCAGGGCCGACCGTGCGACACCTTTTCATTCGCGCCGGGAAACGCCATGCAGATTTTCCGGAACGTTGCGAGAACCGGATCGTCGGGGTCGAAGTTCGGAGGATGCGCCATTTCTCGACAGTAGTTCGAGTCGATGTCGCTAGGTTCGAAGGATGACATCTCCACTTCGCTTCGGCATTCTCGGTGCAGCTCGCATTGCGCCCAAAGCTCTCGTGCAGCCACTCGGCAAGGTCGACTCGGCAGTCGTCACTCGGGTCGCTGCGCGGAGCCCCGAGCGGGCTGCGGCCTTTGCCGCCGAGCATGACATTCCCGAGGTCAGCGAAAGCTACGACGCGTTGCTTGCTGCCGACGACGTCGATGTGGTCTACAACCCGTTGCCGATGAACCTTCATGCCGAGTGGACGATTAAGGCCCTGCGAGCCGGCAAGCACGTGTTGTGTGAGAAGCCCTTCGCGAGCAACGCTGCCGAAGCTGAAGAGATGGTGCGGGTTGCAAACGAAACTGGCCTCGTCCTCGGGGAAGCGTTTCACCACCGCTACCACCCAATGTTTGTGCGCATCCTCGAGCTGGTCGCTGCTGGAACGATCGGCGAGCTGACCAGGATCGACGCCGCGTTCAACATCACGATTCGCAAACCCGACATCCGGTGGAACTACGACACGTCGGGCGGGTCGCTGATGGACCTCGGCTGCTACCCACTGATCTGGACCCGTCACGTGATCCAAGCAGCACACCCGGGTGCTGAACCCACGGTCGTGTCGGCCGAGGCGGTGGAGGAGCCCGACAAGATCGACTCCTCGATTTGGGCTGAGCTCTCGTTTCCGAGCGGAGCTACGGCTCGTGTCGAGAGCTCGATGACGACGCCGTCCTCGGATGCTTCTGTCGGTCTTTCGATCACCGGAACAAACGGGTCGATTTCGACGTCGAACGCCATCGCCCCACATGATGGACATGTGCTGACCGTGCGTACCGAAGGTGGCGAAACCTCTGGCGAGATTCCGGGCGGAACCACGTATGAACACATGTGCCGGGCCTTCTGCGACCACCTCGTACACGGCACCGAGTTCCCGACCATGGCTACTGACTCGATTGCGAACATGGCCGCAATCGATTCGATCTACACGGCCGCCGGCCTTCCGATTCGCGGCATGTAGTGGACACCTCGCCGCAGCAGGTCCAGCGGGTGTACCTGACGCTGACATTCCTGGCGACCTTTGCGGCGTCCATCATCCGTGGCATCGACGCACTGTTTCTCCTCGATGCCGGACTGAGAACCGACCAAGTGTTCTTGGTCTACGCATTTCTCACTGCAGGAACTGTGCTCTTCGAGATACCCACCGGTGCTGTAGCCGACGTGAAGGGACGACGGTTGTCGTACCTCATCGGCGCGGCGGCGCTTGCGGCAAGCACGCTGGCCTACTGGTTCCTTTGGCAGACGGGAGCCGGGTTCATCTGGTTTGCTGCGGCGACCTTCTTGTTCGGAGTTGCCTACACCTTCTTCTCCGGAGCGACTGAGGCGTGGCTCGTCGACGCCCTTGCCGCCACCGGGTTCGAGGGCGAGATCGAGTCGGTGTTTGCGAAGAACCAGGTTGCCCTCGGAGTCGCCATGTTGACCGGCACATTGGCGGGCGGGCTGCTCGCCCAACTCACCAACCTTGGCGTTCCCTACCTCCTGCGGGCGGGCCTTCTCGTCGCAACGTTGGTCGTCGCCTTCCGGTCGATGCACGACCTCGGGTTCACCCCGCACGCAGACGAATCGTTCGTACGCTCGATCCGTCAGACCACCAAGGTGTCTATCGACCTCGGCCTACGCGTCGCGTCGATTCGATGGATGACCATCGCTGGTGCGTTTCTGTTCGCGGTCATGGGCTTCGTCTTCTACGGCATGCAGCCATATCTGCTCGAGCTGTACGGCGATGAGTCGGCGTACGTCGTGGCATCGATCGCGGCCACGATCGTGGCTGGTGCGCAGATCTTGGGTGGCATGAGCTCGGGGTTTGTGCGCAGCAAGTTCACCAGCAGGACTGGGTTGATCGCTGCGGCATCAATCGTGAGCGCTACCGCAGTTATTGCGATCGGGTTTAGTCGGAACTTCTACCTTGTGATCGCGCTGTTGACGTTCTGGTCGATGGCTGTGGCCGTGATCTTCCCGGTTCGCCAGGCGTACCTCAACGCACAGATCGATTCACAGAATCGGGCGACCGTGCTGTCGGTTGATTCGCTCGTGTCCTCGGCTGGCGGGATCGTCGCCCAGCCAACGTTGGGTCGTATCGCGAACGGTTCTGGATTCGGGACCGCCTTTATGGCCGCCGGGATCGTCCAACTCGGGGCCCTACCATTTCTGTGGCTTGCTCGAAACCGCTGCCCGGATGGGAGCGACAGGATTACCATACTTTCATGACCAGAATTGGGGCGATGATTCGCCGGGACATCGCACCCGAAGACGTGCCCGCACATGCGGCGAACATCGGTCCGGCGTTCGATGAGCTCTGGGTTGTCGAGGATGTGCCGTTCGCTGGGGGCATTTCCCAGATCGCCGCAGTGCTTGCGGCAACCAACGATGTTGTGGTTGGTCATGGCATTGCCCCTGCACCGTTCCGCAACCCAATGGCACTCGCCATGGAGTGGGCGACGCTTGAGCGGCTCTACCCTGGACGGCTGTCGTGCGGGATTGGTCATGGATTCCAGCGCTGGATGAAGGCCATTGGCGAAGGCGTCGATTCGCCGCTCACACTTCTCGAAGAAACCATCTGCGACACCAAGGCACTTCTGCGGGGCAAGGACCCGAAATCGCAAGGCCGCTACCGGTCGACCTCGGGATACACCCTCGAATTTCCGCCGACGAGCCCGCTTCCCATTTCGGCGGGCGTTGTTGGGCCAAAGTCGCTGAAGCTGTCCGGCCGGGTGGCCGATGGAACGATCCTCCCGGAGAGCGCCTCGCCCGAAGACGTCGGAACGGCTCGGGCGATCATCAACGAAGGACGGATCGAGGGCTCACGCATCGACCGCCACACCATCACCGTGTTTGTCGGCATCTATTGCGGTGACCTCGCCGAGCTCGGCCCGCCGCCCGAAGGTCAGATCCAGGGAGGCTGGGATGTTGTCGAGGCCGAAGCGGATGTCGCGGCGGCCAAGCTTCAAACCATGATCGACTCGGAAGCCGACTCGGTGGTGTTGGTGCCGTTCGGCCCCGACCCGATCGGTCAGCTCGATCGACTTGTCGCCGACGTTATGCCGTTGCTCTCGCTGTAGACGCTGTAGAGCTCTAGCGACTAGAGATCAGCGATAGCGACTTCGATGCGATCTTGATGCCATTCGGTTGCGGCTTCCAGCGCTTCGCTGGCCTTACCGACCAAGTCCCGCACTTCGAATGCATGTGCGGGATAGCACGCAACGCCGGCCCACAACGTGAGCCCTTCATGCTCCTCAGCGATCCGACGACGAATTCGTTCGACCGTCCACACAGCGCCGTTCTCCGGAGTGTCTTCGAGCACAAGGGCGTAGAGGCCCTTGCTTGTGCGACAGGCCGTGTCTGATTCGCGAAGAGTCGCGATGAGGTGGTCGGACACGATCATTGGATCGGCCTGATGACGATCGTCGCCAGATCCGCCAGTGACCTCGACCAGCACAACTGCAACTGGGCGAAGATGTCGACGAGCAGCAGCGACGCGAGCTTCGACTGCGGCCCGGAAGTAGGTCTCGGTGTACAGGCCGGTAGCGGGGTCGGTGATGGCCTGGCGGGCAGTCGCGCCGGTGAGCTGAATCTCGTTCTTGATCTCTTCTTCGACCCGTTCGGCGCGAGCTTGCTCGGTTGCTTGGGTCGCGGCGAGCTCGGTTCCGAGCGAACGGACGGCATCTTCGGCGGTGATGCGAGCCTGCACCTGCGAGGTGACCGCGTCCTCGAGACCAGCCGACTGTTTGCGTTCGTTTTCGAGCTCGGTGTTCAGGGTCTTGATGTCGCGAGACAAGATCACACCAGCGATGGCCGAACCGAGTGCAGCAATGCCAGCAAACAGTCCGATCCAGGTGCCCTCGAACACGCTGAGAAGGCCGAGCACAAAGCCGGTAACGCCAACGGTGATCGTCACGAACGCGCGGGAATCCATCAGATCATCTGCTTCGGTTCGTGCGTTACGTTTCTCAAGACATTCCTCTAGTTGTGCCGGTCACGGTGACGTGAACGACGGGCGGTCACTGTTGACCGCCTTATCCAATCGCCGAAGGTACTCGTTTCGTGATAGGTCGATAGCGCCAAGCGATGACAAATGTGGTGTCATCCATTGCACATCAAAAAGCTCGATTCCCATGTCTTTCAACGTTTTTGTCAGGAATACGAGCGCGGCCTTCGATGCGTCGGTTTCGGTGTGAAACATCGATTCGCCCGCAAACATGCCGCCGACGCTGATCCCATAGACCCCACCAACAAGCTCGCCATCAGCATTTCGTGTCTCAAAGGAATGTGCCCAACCAAGTTCGTGAAGCCTCGTGTAGGCGTTCATGATCTGTGAATCGATCCACCCGTGGGGCCGGTCGGGATTGGCACACGCCTGCATCACCTCGATGAACGACGTGTTGATCGTGAACGAGAACGACCGCATCGACTTCGCCAGCGATCGGGACACATGCATGTCGATGGGCATGACCGCACGTGGGTCGGGCGACCACCAAGCAACCGGGCCATCGGGTTCGAGCGGCATGGGGAAGAGACCTTGGGAATACGCCGCAAGAACAGTGTCGGGTTCAAGGTCGGCGCCGATGCCAACAATGCCGTGTTCGTCGGCGCTATCGGCCGGTGGGAACACCCACGAGCTTCCGGTCATGGGGTCTTAGGTGAAGGCGATCGCGATCAACGGGGCCAGAAGGCCGATGATGAGCAGGACGCCGAGGGCAATGATGCAGCCGCGCTGGGTTTCTGGAGACACGATGCAACGTTACCGTGATCTGCCGTGGCTCTCGTTGTTCAAAAGTTTGGTGGCACCTCAGTAGCTGATGCGGAACGCATCCGTGAGGTAGCCGATCACGTCCGCCGTTGCCGTCGTCGTGGCGACCAAGTGGTTCTCGTCGTGTCCGCAATGGGCAAAGAAACCGACGTGCTGTTGCGTCTCGCCGACGAAGTGTCGAAGACCCAACCCGGTCGTGAAATGGATCTCCTTATCACTGCGGGCGAACGCAAGGCGTGCGCACTCGTGGCCATGGCACTTAACGATCACGACGTGCCATCCGCGTCGTTCACCGGTAGCCAAGCTGGCTTTCTGACCGACACCAACCATCGCAACGCCAAGATCCTTGAGATCAACCCCTACCGCATTCGTGAGGCCATCGACCAGGGCATGGTGCCAATCGTCGCTGGCTCGCAGGGTGTCTCGTCCGACAAAGACGTCACGTTCCTTGGACGAGGTGGATCGGACACCACTGCTGTAGCGCTGGCCCACGCGCTCGATGCTGATGCATGTGAGCTCTACACCGACGTCTCGGGTGTCTTCACGACCGATCCTCGTGTCGTGTCCGATGCCCGCAAGATGCCGACGATCAGCTTCGACGAGCTGCTCGAAATGACCGCTGTTGGATGTCCGAAGCCCGTGATGCGCTCGGTCGAAGTAGCCCAACGATTCCGCGTGCCGCTGCACGTACGATCCGCATTCACCTGGGAGCCAGGCACCTGGGTGGTCGAGGAGGACCCCGAAATGGAAGAAGCAATTGTCAAGGCCGTCGTGCCCGACACCTCCGAGGCGAAGGTCACCGTGTGCGGTGTTCCCGATCGGCCAGGTATCGCAGCGGGCATGTTCCGGTCGTTGGCCGAAGCTGGCGTGAACGTCGACATGATCGTGCAGAACATCTCCGAAGCGGGTGTCACCGACATCAGCTTCACGTGCCCGCACGATGAGGCTGAGCAAGCGTCATCGATCTGCGAGGCAAGCCTTCCCGGCGACGACTGCAAGGTAATGACCGACTCCAACATCGGTCGCGTGTCGGTGGTTGGCGCAGGAATGAAGAGCAACCCCGGCGTCGCTGCCACCATGTTCGAGACGTTGGCTAACAACGACATCAACATCGAGATGATCTCGACCTCGGCCATTCGCATCAGCTGCGTGGTTCGTGCCGACGACGTCGACAACGCCACCCAGGCGCTGCACGACGCCTTCGAGCTCGGGGGCTAATGGGTCAACGCAGGCGGCGGTCCTGGTCGAGAATGCTCTGCGCCTTCGGGTTGAGCTTGCGAGACGCCGTCTTCTTCTCTGACCGCTTGGTCAGAGCATCGCCGACGAACACGATTGCGCCAATGACCACGGCCATGATCACCGGCAGAACAATGAACGACGGACCGCCAATCGATGCGAGCACCACGCACAGCAGGACGATAATCGCGGCCAACAGCACGATCCGTCCGCTGCTGACATCGCGCAGTCCGTCGAGCGCATAGTCCGAGGTCGGATCCGCGATTGCGGCCTGCACGTACACGTCGCCAGCCTCATGGGTCCGACCTTCTTTGGCCAACACATCAGCAAGCAACGTCATGGCGCTGACGTTGGTCGGGTCGATGCTGAGGGCGTGGCGCGCTGCGACTTCGGCACCGCTGTGCTGCTTCTCGGCTAGATGCACCCGACCGCTCGCGACGTGCATCGATGGATGATGTGGATGGGCTTGCACGCCTCCGTCGGCAACCGCTCGTGCTTCAACGAGAAGCTCACGACCGCGCTGCTTAGCTGCCTTTGGATGTCCGAGCAGCACGGCGACCGACACGCGTATGACAAAGGAGTTGTCGGGTTCGAGCGACCGAGCCGAACGCAAGGTCTCGACCGCTTGGTCTGGGTCGCCGCTGAAGAGCTGCATGTATCCCAGCTCGGCGACGAGCTCTGCTGCGTGAGGGTCGAGCGCGACAGCCTTCTCCGAGAATGACAGCGCCTGCAACGGATCGTTCAAGCCACGAAACGCTCGGGCAAGCGCGCTGTGCAGATACGCATCTTCGGGTTCGTCCGCGAGGCCCTCCAAGGCAGCTTGCCTCGCCTCGCGAAACCGACCGACATCAAGCAGCTGGTTACATCGGGTGTAGGCGTCCACGGTCGTCACGCTAGGTCGTCGGTATCGTGCAGTCACGTGTCCGGCCTCACTCCTTCTTCTGATTCCACACTTCCCGAGCTCCGCGTTGTCACGTGGAACATCGAACACGGCCAGCTCGTCGATGCAGCCGTCGAACAGCTCACGACCAATCCTCACCTGAGCAATGCCGACGTCGTGCTCCTGCAGGAGATGGACGATGAGGCCCCGGCCGAGATCGCTGACGCCTTGGGCATGACTCACAAGTACTTCGCTGGATGCACGCATTCGGGAACGGGCAAGCCCTTCGGCAACGCTGTGCTTGCTCGTGGCGTAATCACCGAGTGCGAGGTGGTTCCGCTGCCGCACCTCGCTCGGATAATGGGTCAACGGCGGACCGCCGTCCGCGGCACGGTTCAGCTCGATCGCCTACCCGGTGACGTCGGCATCTGGAGCGTGCACGCGGAAGTGTCAACCTTGCCGCACCGGCGTCAAATGGCTCAGTACACCACTGTTGCAAACGCAGTCGCTGCGTCATCGAACACGCGCACCATCGTCGGCGGCGACTTCAACACGGCGTCGAGTCGGTCAGTACGTGCCTTGGTGGATGCAATGGCCTCGGCGGGAACGGAGCGTGTGAACCGCACGACAGGTCACACGTTCACGCGGTTCGGTCGAGGCTTCGAATTGGACCACATCTTCACGAGGGAATTCGAATGTGTGGACGTCGGGGTCGTCCGCGGTCATCTCGCGAGCGATCACGATCCGGTGTGGGCAGTAGTTCGACCGCATGAACCTATGACGCCTTGACCCGAGGAATGCAGTCGCAGCCGATTCGACCAACAACGTCGAGTCGCTCGGGCATCTCCTTCGGCGGGTTGTTGCGTACGGTTCGCACGACGGTTTCGACAACGCGGCGATCCCACTGAGAACCCGCATGTCGTTCAAGAACTTCGATCGCTGCCTCGCGATCGATATCGGGACGGTATTGACGCGTGTTTGACAGGGCGTCGAAGGCGTCGCAGACAGACACGATGCGGGCGTTCAGCGGGACCTGTGGGCCCCGAAGACCGTTCGGGTATCCCGAGCCGTCGATGTGCTCATGATGTGCTTGGATTGCCGGGGCGATCGACTTGAGTGCCGTCGAACTTGCGACGATTTCCGCGCCGTACTGGGCGTGACGCTTCACGATTGCGTACTCGCGTTCGTCGAGCTCGCCAGGCTTGTTCAGGATCACGTCGGGGATCAATATCTTGCCGATGTCGTGCAGGAGTGCGGTAAGACCGAGGTCGCGCAGATCGAGGCCCGTGAGTCCCAGCTTGGGTCCAACTATCAGCGCTAGTTCGGTCGTTCGGATGATGTGATCGCCGGTGATGGGGTCTTTCTCTTCGAGACCGGAGACGAAGGTATGCACCGATGGCTCCATGCCAACCTCGAGGGCACATCGAGCGTCGATCTCGATGATGTCGGCGATGAGCGGACGCACGTGATCGGTTCGCCGATAGACGCTCAGCGCGCCGATCGTTGCGGCGATGGTGCCGAACATGAGGAGGAAGTGCGAGACCCAGAACGACAACGAGTAGGCGCCGCCGTCAAGCCACGCCAACATCGACGCACCGGCCAAGCCGTACCCGAACGCCACGATGAGCGGCTCGGTCGAACGGGCGATGAGTGAGAGTTGGTAGTGACGGTAGGAGTAGACGGCACAACCGAACACGCTGACGATGCTCACAACGTTCGTTGTCATCGAACCAACAACAGGCGTTGGGATGAGTCGCGGGAAGATCAGGACCATGGCTGACAACGCCACGATCGAGTACTGCAACGTCGACACCCATTGACGCCACTCCGTGTCAACGGAACGTCCGGCCGACGTTCGAGAGAGAACCGCTGGCACGCCGACGACAAGCGCAGCTGGCACGGCCCAGAACGACGTCGCCGAGCTTGTTTCGTTCTCGCTGAACAGGACCCCCGGCGTAGTTATCGCATGCGCAAGCAAGAGGACCGAGATGGTGAAGAAGAAGAGTCCGAGGTAGCCGAGTTCGGCCTCGTTCGTTCGTTTTGCGCGGCTGATCAACATTCCAGAGCTGACTGCGGCGAGCGCCATGGTGGCGAGCACAACGATGAAGAGCGTGATTGGAGCGCCGATGGTTTTCGAGCTCATCCCTGGTGAAAGCTGCAGGAGAATGGGGAAAACGAGAGCAGTGAGCCAAAGGATTCGAATGGGCGCAGAACGCGCAGAATCGTGAGAATTCACCGTCATTACGCTCAATCGGCTACAAAATGCCGCGAATAAGCCGAAAAAACACTCATCGGGTGGCGGAACGCGTGGAAATTTCGGACATTCTGTGGCATCAATAGATATCTCGGGCGAAAGAGTGGAGTTGCGGGTGGACAGTCGTCGCCCATTCGACATTAAGCCGACCGTGTTTATTGCAATCTTCTCGCTCGTGCTTGTGGGCATGTTGATCGCATTGCATGGCCGGTCTACAGATGCGGTGGAGACCGCAGCTGCGCGCGCGCTCGAAGAAGGCGCGGCCCGCGTAAACGCGCGCCAGGTCGGAGTCCAACTGTCCGGACGTCAGGTCGTTTCGCCGGACGTGTCTCCGGACGCGGTTGCGCTTGCAGACCCGGCATCTGCGCCTGCAGCCGATCCCGTCGACATCATCGTGGCCGGCGAGGTTCTCGACCTCGAACAAGTCTCCGAAGTTGACGCGACCGTCGAGGCTGCTGATGAGCCTGTCGATCCGGTCGACGAAGACGTGATCGAGGTTGCGGCTCCTCCAACGACAGTCACCGCTACGACAACAACCGCGGTAGCCCCGAAGCCGGCAACTACTACGTCGACGACAACCACCACGGTGAAGCCCACCACCACCACTCGAGCTCGGCCCACGACCACCACGGTGAGACCGACAACTACAACACGTCCACGGCCCACGACGACGACCACCCGGCCGCGGCCAACCACGACGACCACAACCACAACCACCACGACGACGACCGCTCCACCACCACCGCCGGTGAACGGACGCTGGACGGTGGCTCAGGTCATCGATGGCACGATCGGTGCAGGCGATGGAAGTAACCCGAACGAAGAATCGCCGATGGGTCGCCACGACGCACCGCTCTACCTTCCGCAAGGGTGGAACTGGGCGCAGGGTCCAACCCGCAATGCTGGGCAGTGGGGCAACCTCGGGTCGAATCAGTTCGCTGAGTTCCGTTGCGCAGTGATCCCCGAGAACGGACACAACCCGCCCGTGCCGTTCCGAGTGAACATCCGATCGGGCGCGTACTACCAGTTCGTCAACGGCAACTGGAACAAAGCCTTCGATGTAGCGCTGACATCAACGGCCAACGGCGGCTATCTCGGACGTGCCGGTCAGCTCAACACCGACCCGTTCAGTAGCGGTGGCCCCGGACGAATCACGTGGCGTCGTGAAGCTGATGGAAGCTACTCGGCTCCGTGGAACTCCAGTGCGCTGATGATGCATTTCTGGGCTGGCAAGCGACAGTCACCAGCATCGGGTCAGACCGCCGAGTTCCTCACCTCGGAGATGCGCCTGCAGCAGCCGGATGGTCAGAACGTCGACCTGTCGCGAGTCAAGGTTCTGTTCCAGTGCGGCATCGACTATTACAACTCAACTGGCGGTCAGGGAACGAAGGTTCCTGGTCCGGGCATCGCGAAGTACCACCGACTCACGACGTCGTGGCGCGCGGGACTCTGGGTCACTCTGCCAGGTAACGCTCCGGCTGCATCGGGTGCTGACTTCCGGCGGTGGCTCGAGGCGAACCTCCCGCCAGACGTCAAACCGTAAGGCGTTACGCCCAGTCGAAGAAGTGGAAGACCAGTGCTTCGAGCGACACTGCGAACAAGGTCCACGGTGCGTCGCTGCCTGCCCGGATGATTCCGGTCTGACGGTACGACGATGCCAATCGCATGGCCAGGCCTTCGTTGATCGAATACGCGGCGGCCGAGAATTGGTCCATCTCAAACTCGGCTCGAAGCTTGAGGCCGAGCGCCGACGAGATCTCCGCATAGAAGTCGGAGTACTCACGAATGAGATAGTCCTCACCCTTGGTCAGTGCGTCGAGGACAGCTGGGTCGGCGTCGGGACGCGTGATCGCGGCCGATCGGAGCGCGCTGTAGAGCTTCCAATTGGCACTCTCGGCGAGCGCTTGGTGGTTGAACTCGCCGACATCTCTGATCAGCCCGATGATCGCGTCTTTCCGAATATCGAGGTTGTCGCTTCGAAGCGCCTCGCGCTGCACATCGAGCTGACGGGTCGTGTACTCACGGGTGGCCGGAAGGCCGGCGACGGCTGGGATCGCAAGGAGCTCAAGCACGGTGGCTCGACGGAACGCGTCCTGCGGGGTCTCGTCTCCCTCGCGCCAGATCTTGTACGACATGCCGCGCGGCACGTCCGCGTCGATAATCGCACCGTCGAGGGTGACGGCATCAAGACCGGACTCGACACCGCTGATGCGCAGTGTCGCTATCGCAGCGTCGATGAGACGCTGCCGTACTTCGGTCGGCGGATACTTAGGGGGGCGACCTCGAGGTCGCTTCTCACTTGCCACGGCTAGTTGCTTTCTTGCTGCAGGGGTTCCGCCGCCGCAAGACGATTCTGCCACTCCCCGCGAAAGTGCGTGTACCAATTCTGACTCATACGGAGCTTCTGGTACCTCCGTTTACATTCCCGAAACAAACATAAAGGAAATCGGAACGATTGTTCCCGATCATTGTGGGTCGACTATGCAGACGCTGTGTCGATTGCTTTGCCCGCCCGGCGGGACGAGCTGCGGTAAGTTGCCGAGGTGATTCGTGCCCTCTGCAGGTTGCTACTGCATCTCTTCTTTTCCACGGTGCGAGTGCACAATCCGGAACGGATCCCCAAAAGTGGTGCCGTGCTGATCGTGGCGAACCATCACTCGGGGTTAGTCGATCCCGCTGTGCTGATCTCGGTGTTGCCCCGCACCCCACGATTTCTGGCCAAGGCCGTGCTGTGGAACCCGAAGTACTTGCCGCTTCGCCCATTGCTCTCCATGGCTCGGGCGATTCCCGTCCACCGCCAAAAAGATGGTGGCGGAGACAACAGCTCGATGTTCGCCGCGAGCCACGTCGCCCTTGTTGCTGGCGATGCGATTGCATTGTTCGGCGAGGGGGTTTCTCACGACATGCCTGGTCTCCTCGACTTGCGCACTGGAGCGGCTCGAATTGCGCTTGGTGTGGACGGCCCAGTTGCGGTGCAACCCGTCGGACTGATCTATGACGATCGTGCCCGCTACCGCTCGCAGGTCTCGGTGTACGTGGGCGAGCCGATTCACCTCGTTGGACGCGAGGGCGGCGACGAAGACCGAGATGCGGTCGTTGAGCTCACCGCCCAGATCCATGACCGCCTCGAAGAGGTCGCTCCGTCATGGGACAACTGGCGTCAGCACGACGATGCGAAGATCGCCGCTCGGCTCACCGTTGCCGCACGCCCCGAACTCGAGTACGCCGATGTGCTCACCAAACTCAACAACGCCGTCGACGACGCGGACCCTGAGGGGCGTCGCCTGGCGACGGCGATGTGCGATGCGGTGGAGCGCTTCGAAGACGAGGTAGACCGAATCGGAATCGACCTCGATGTCGTTGTCGATGAGCCCGTCGAACGACTCGAACAGGTCAATCGACGGTCGTTGCTCGAGTCGTTCATCTGGTGGCCGGTCGTCTGGGTTGGCCGATTGCTGAACTTGGTGCCGTTCTTTGCCATCCGGTTCGCAGCGCGGAAGCAAAAGCTCAACATTCGAGCGACGTTCAAAATTCTTGTCGGCGTCTTCGCCTATCCGCTGTGGTGGATTGCTCTTGGCGTGCTCGTGGGTTGGCTTGTCCATCCAGTTGTCGGTCTTGTCGTGGCGATAGGCGCGCCGGTGCTGGGCTATCTGTCGGCACGCGTCCACAACCGCATCCGCCACATTGCGAATCGCCTCTCCGTCGAGAGCTTCCGCGAGATCGACCCTGATGCGGGAAGCGCGGTCGTGGCGCACCGGTCGCTGGTCGTTGCCGCTACCGAGGCGATCGTTAACCGATCGGACCACCAGTTTTGACGCGCGCCTCGTAGCCTGAAGCGCATGGTTAACGTAGGAATCGTAGGAGCCACCGGCCAGGTCGGTGGTGTTGCTCAAACGTTGCTCGTGGAGCGAGAGTTCCCAATGGATGACGTTCGCTTTTTTGCCTCGCCACGCAGCGCAGGCAAGCAGGTCGAGTTCAATGGCTCGACCATCACCGTCGAGGACGCAACCACTGCTGACTACACCGGCCTCGACATCGTCATCTTCTCCGCTGGCGGCGATACCTCACGAGCTCTCGCTGACAAGGTGGCCTCACAGGGCGCCATCGTGATCGACAACTCCTCGGCATTCCGCATGGACCCCGACGTTCCGCTTGTCGTTCCTGAAGTCAACGCGCACGCACTCGACAACATCCCAAAGGGCATTGTTGCGAACCCGAACTGCACCACGATGGCGGCAATGCCGGTGCTCAAGCCGCTCGACGATGAAGCCGGCCTTGAGCGCATGGTCGTCTCGACCTACCAGGCTGTTTCAGGCGGTGGGCTCGCTGGCGTTGACGAGCTCGACCAGCAGATCAAGAAGGGTGGCGCTGAAGCCAGCGCACTCACCTACGACGGCGACTCGGTCGACTTTGGCGAGTCGTCCAAGTTCGCAACGACGATCGCGTTCAACGCCGTGCCGATGTGCGGCTCGATCATCGATGACGGCCTCGAAGAGACTGACGAGGAGCACAAGCTTCGCAACGAGAGCCGCAAGATCATGGAGCTTCCCGATCTCAAGGTCTCGGGTATCTGTGTGCGAGTTCCGGTCTACACCGGCCATTCGTTGGCGATCACTGCAGGTTTCAGCAAGGAGATCACGCCCGACCGGGCTCGCGAGCTCCTCGCGGAAGCTGACGGCGTCGTACTCGACGACCTCCCAACTCCGTTGAAGTCGGCGGGCATCGACCCGTCGATCGTCGGACGCATTCGTCCTGACGAGACCTTCGACAACGGCCTGTCGATGTTCATCAGCGGTGACAACCTTCGTAAGGGTGCCGCGCTGAACACGATTCAGATCGCCGAGGCGTTAGTGGCCAAGGGCCTCGTCGGGTAGCTTCAGCTCGTCTGGGGCAGGGTTCGCGGTTCGTCCAGTCACATCTCGGACGAGGTCGTCGAGACGCATCGGTCGCCCAAAGAGATAGCCCTGACAGAGGTCGACACCGGCCTCGCGCATCGCAGCATGTTCGGCTTCGGTTTCGATTCCTTCCGCAATGACCCCAATGTCTGACTGTTGGCAGAACTTCGTCACGCCTCGGACGATCTCGAGGAGGGGGCCTGGTTCGCCTTGCACCATGCTCATGTCGAGTTTGAGGTGAGTGATCGGGAGGTGCTGCAACCGGGCGACGCTGGAGTACCCGGCGCCAAAGTCGTCGATAGCGAGCATGACGCCAAGATCGCGAAGGCCATGCACGGCGCTCTCCCACAGGCGGTCCTTGCCCAATCGCTCGGACTCGGTCACCTCGATCATCAGCTGAGATGGCGACACGTTGTGCGTCGTGAGGAGCTGGCGTACTCGTCCCGGCAGCTCGCTGTCGAGCAGGTGACTTGCCGCGATGTTTGCCGACACGAACATGTCGATGTTGCTCTCGGCGAAGCGAGCAGCAGTGAGAACGGCGTGCTCGAGCATGACGTTGTCGAGCTGACCGAGGAGGCCGTTCTCGGTAAGCATGTCCATGAACTGCGCCGGGCTGAGCAGTGTTCCGTCGGGCAACTGCCACCGGGCAAGAAGCTCACATCCAACCACTCCGAGTTCATCCACAATGACCTGAGCAACGGGGATGATCGGGCTCGTGGTTTGCTCGAGTGTGGTGATCGACACCGACCGTTCGAACCGTTCTCGAAGTTCTCCCGTGCTAGGCACGAGGCGAGAACCATCGCGCTTGGCTTGGCGTAGGGCGTGCCCAGCCTCGCTGAGCAGCCGGTCGCCAGATGCCGATAACTGTCCCGAGGCAACACCCGCCGAGATCGTGAAGTTGATCTGACCATGGCGCTTGCCACGATCCATTTGCAGTGGCATCACTGCCGCCTCGTCCAGCTCGACGATTCCGGGACTGACAGCAACAAATTCGTCGCCGCCATGGCGGGCGATGATCCAGGGTGACGAAAGCGTTGACGTCAGGTGGTTGGCGATGGCGACCAAGACCTGATCACCGACACCGTGGCCTTGGGAGTCGTTGATCTGTTTGAAGCGATCGGCATCGAAGATTGCGATCGTCACCTCTTGCCCGTCGAGTTCGTTCAGCTCGGCTTCAAGTCCTCGACGGTTGAGCAGGTTGGTGAGGGGGTCCGTTCCGAGCATCGCCTCGGCCTCGGTCAGACGTTTGTCGAGGTCGTCGCTCATGGTCTTGTTTCGGCCCGACACCAGGATCATGGTGATAACCAGCGGGGTTAGCGCGATCCCGAACAGCGGGTGGACAGCGACCGCCGCCATAACAGTCATGGCGATGCCAACCATCGCCGTGCCCGTCCACCATGCGGGGATGTTGAGATACGGCAGCGCAGCGACCTCGAACGCGATATAGCCGATGCTGATCGTGGCGCCGATCCACGGAGCGCTTGGGTGGTCGACGCCCCAGACCAGGACCGCCACCGGAACCATGCAGAACAGCGCCGCGGTGAAGATCGCCCACTGCTGGGACCGGCGAGGAAGTGGGTTGCGCGACAGCGAAGAGATAAAGAAGGCGCTCTGGCAAACGTAGAGGACCGTCCACGCGATCGGGAACCAGTTGGGCGTCCATCCCCACACGGCCACCGGAATGACAATCGACGCTGCGATGACGGCTCCGCCCGAGGTCCTCGCATGGTTGAGCAGGCGCGCCCGTTGAGTGTCGAGGGCGGGGCGCGGTGAGTTCATCAGGTGCCTTGTCGGCGTGTGGGCGAGCAGATTGAGCTGACCTACGAACCCTCGTAGTCTGAGCCGGTGATGACTCTCGATGAAGTCCAGACGCTCATGGAAGACCTCTACGGCGAGGCCGACCGTGCCCGAGGGATGCCCGCCACAGTCGCGTGGTTGTGTGAGGAGTTGGGCGAGCTCGCACAGGCAGCACGCAAGGGCACCAAAGAACAGCAGCTTCACGAGCTCGGCGATGTGTTGGCGTGGCTCGCCTCGCTTGCAAACCAGCTCGATCTCACGCTTGACGATGCCATGGAGCGCTACCGCGAGAACCCTCCGGTCTAACCGGGAAGAGCGGTAGCCTTCGACGCATGGAAGACACGAACGTAAAGCCAGTCATCACCGTCCCGCAGGGTCCGGCCCCAACCGAGCTCGTTATCGAGGATCTCATCGAGGGTGACGGCCAGGAAGCTACCGCTGGTATGCAGGTCACGGTTGACTACGCCGGAATCAGCTGGTCGAACGGCCGCGAGTTCGATGCATCGTGGAACCGCAATGACACTTTTGCGTTCGGCCTCGGTGCCGGCCAGGTCATCCCAGGGTGGGACCAGGGCGTGCAGGGCATGAAGGTCGGCGGACGTCGTCGTCTCACTATCCCACCAGCTATGGCCTACGGATCGAGCGGCGCTGGTGGCGTGATTGCACCAAACGAGACGCTGATCTTCGTCGTCGACCTTCGCAACGTCGGCTAGGACACGTAGTCCGTACTTGGCTCGATCGGCGTCATGATCCAATTCATGGCGCCGACGAATGTCTTCGTGGCCGGAGCGACCATCGCATCGCTGACAATCGGAATGCGTGGCGGTAGCCACAGACGGCGCCGACCCCACGACGGCAGCAGGTTGATCGCCGCAGTCACGATGATCATGTATGGCGCTTGTGCTGCCGGCTTGTTTGGCGGGAACAGAATCCATCGCACGGTTTCGCGTGCTTGCCCGTCGAACTTCAGCTCCGGGATGTAGCTCTTGAGCCGAGCGTCGAGCTCGACCACGGTGCGAGGAGCATCGATAACGCCGAGCGCTTCGCCGACACGAGCCATCTCGGCGACGTACTGATCGGCTTCGGCGTCGGTCAGCCGCTCAGATCCATAGCGCTGATACGCCCGCAAGAAGCCGTCGACTTCGGTGCAATGGACCCAGGCGAGGTTGTGCGGATCGTTCGCTTCGTAGGGCTCGCCCGCCGGGGTTTCTCCGACGACTCGGTCGTGCACCTTGCGAATGACCTTGACCATTCGCTCGGCTTCTTCGGCGCTTCCGTATGTCGTTGTGCCGAGGAACTTCGCGGTGCGATGAAGGCGACCGAAGGGATCGTCCTTGTAGTTCGAGTGTTGGGCCACCCCGGACATTGTTGGCGGGTGCAGGGTCTGCATGAGCAGCGATTGCACGCCACCGATCATCGGGGCTGCGCTGGCATGAATCTTCCACGTCACGCTGTCGGGTCCGAACCACCCGTCTTCAGCGGGGGTGATTCCCCCATGCGGCGACGCGTCGCCGGTGATGTATCCGCGGACGGTTCGCTGAAGCTCGCGACGAATTCCTGCGACAGGAGTGAGCATTTCGGCCATTCCCCAACGGTACGGGGCTTTCGCGGGGCATGTATGCCGCGATCAAGGTTGCTTGTGGCGATGCCGAAGAAACGGGGGTCTGCGGGTTGGTGAGGAGGACTGCGAATGCGAAGCCGTTCAAACGCCCTACGACTGACTCGCGCAGGCGTAGGCACCGCAAGTGTGGCGAGCTTCGTTGGTGTTGTGACCGCACTTGGACCTCTCTCTACGGACGAGGCGGCAACGACGATCGTCGCTGACGAAACCATCGAGGCAGCAAATCGCTCTGTTGGAAAGATGGTCGGCGTTCCGAGCGAGGCTCCCGGCCCCACCGCGGATGCCGAGGTTGTCCCACCACCAAGCGCGCTTGCCTTCAGCGCAGAGGCGTATGACCCGGGCCTGGCGTCGATCGCGTCATCGAACACCCTTACGTCAACCACAACTACATCAACCACGCCTACATCAACTACGACTGCCGCTCCACCAACCACTACCACCCGGCCGCCGACCGCCCCTACGACCGCCGCGCCAACAACGGTGGCGCCAACAACGACTGCGCCGCCGACGACAACTGCAGAAAGTACAGCTGCACCAACGACCGCCGCTCCGACAACCCTTTCTCCAACGACTGCAGCCCCAACAACCGCAGCGCCAACAACAGCGGCACCAACAACAGCGGCACCAACGACCGCAGCCCCGACGACGGCTCCAACCACAACTGTGGTGACAACTACGTCGACTCCGGCAACCACACTTCCTCCACTGACGGGTGCCAGCTGATGGTCGCTACTCAGCTGCGCCTGCACGAAGCGACCTTCCGTGCGTTTGGATCGAACTGTCGCGTGGTGTGCGACGTCAACTCGTCCGTCGACTTCGCGATCTCGCGTCTCGAGGACCTGGAGAGTCGATGGAGTCGCTTTCGGTCAACCAGCGAGGTCAACGAGGTCAATAGCCGCCCGGGCGAATGGTGCGAAGTCTCGATGATCACCGCTGACCTCTTTGCCGCCGGTGCACGAGCGGCTGAGCTGACGCACGGCACAGTGAACCCGCTCATGCTCCATCAGATCGAACACCTTGGCTACGCCCGCTCGCACGAACATCTTGATCTATCGACCTCACAACTCACCGCATCGATATCGATCGACCCGGGACACACCGGGGCGGTAGAGGTGGACGGCGGATCGGTTCGCATACCTCACGGGACGGGTTTCGATCCTGGCGGCGTTGGCAAGGGGCTTGCTGCCGACCTCGTCGTCACCGACCTCGTCGAGCAAGGTGCATCGTGGGCGATGGTTTCGCTCGGCGGCGACATTCGCTTCGCCGGACCAGCTGTTGCCAAGGTTGCCCCGGCCGTGCATATCGATGACCCGCGAGTTCCGGGCGCAGTCCTCGGAGCAACACGGCTTGTCGGCGGTGCACTGGCCACGAGTAGCACCGTGCGTCGTCGATGGAATGCCGATGGCGCCGTGCATCATCATCTGCTCGATCCGGCGACCGGTATGCCCAGCACGTCGCCACGCATTGCCGCCTCGGTGTACGCGCCGAGCGCATGGCTTGCAGATGTGGCCGCGAAAGCGGTCATCATCAACCCGTCACTCGGGCAACTCGATCTCAACGCATGGGGAGCCGAAGGTGTTGCCTTCACCCAGTCGGACACGATCGATCTAGGAATGCCCGTACTGCCCCTAGAGGCAGAGGCAAAGGCAGCATCATGAGCGTCGAGTTCGTCGATCAGATCTGGTGGTTCATGAGCCGAGCAGCTGGCAGCGTTGCCTGGGTACTGCTCAGTTTGTCGATGATTGTCGGCATGTCGCAGACGCGACGGGGGAGTGGTCCGCTTCCCGCAGGCTGGTCGCTCGATCTGCACCGCTTCTTGTCGATGCTGTCGCTCACGTTTTTGACGATCCACATGGCCGCCCTTGTGCCCGACAACTTTGTCGAGTTCGGATTGGCCGAGCTCTTCGTGCCGATGGCATCGACATGGGAGCCCGGTGCGGTCGCGTGGGGAATTGTTGGTTTCTGGCTGGTCGTGTGTGTCGAGGTGACCTCACTGCTGCGATCACGAATCCCGAATCGTGTCTGGCGAGCGCTGCACTTGCTGAGCTTCATCGTGTGGATCTCGGCAACCGTGCACCTCTTCTACGCCGGCACCGATGTGGGCCACCCAGTCTTCCGGGGTGTGCAAGTCGTCATGATCGGCTCGGTCGCCATCATGTTTTTGCGACGGATCGCCGATGTCGTCCGCAACCGAGTTGATCCGTTCGCTTCGGTGCCCCGGCCAACGCCACTGCCCAACTCAGCTGTTAGGGCGCTGCCGATCGAGGAACCGATAAACATCGACGAGGTCGACCCCTGGGAAGGGCGAGAACTTGCCGCTTGATGGCGGGAGTGCCGTCAGCACGTGACTTCGCTGCGCTGCTGATGGCCATGCAACGTCTTCCCATCGGGCCACGAGGTCGGGGTCGGGGGCGGTTCGAGATGAGCGAGCATCGAGTTTGCGGATCGTGTCACCACCGCGGAAGTGCTTGGCGAGCTCGGACGTTGTTCCGATGCTGACCGCATACGGATTCGATGATGCGTCCTCGATGTAGGTAGCGCACCACCAATCGCCGCCGTCGGTCGTCGTGTGCTGGTAGTGCAGCATGAAGCTCTTGCTTGCCTGCCACGCCTGGCGGACGCCCCAGTGTCGGGACACGCGCATGCCCTCGACCGTGCCATCGGCATCGGCTGGGTAGTCGATGCCGTCGTTCTCGTAGGCTTTCGAGACGACGCCATCAGGGTTGCAGCGAAGGAAGTGGACCGGGAGCCCGAGGTGTTCAGTCGCCAGGTTGGTGAACCGGTGGGCTGCCATCTCGTAGGAGACGTAGAACGCTTCCTTCAAATCCTCGATCGACACGTCGTTTTGTTCGTGCAGGCGGCTGAGCAACTCGACTGCGGGCTTCTCGGGGATGAGCGCGGCGGCTGCGAAGTAGTTCGATTCAACCCGTTGGCGGAGGTAGTCGCCGAAGTCCTTCGTTGCGGAGTGATCGAGGGCGTAGTGGCCGAGCGTTTGGAGCACGACCGAGCGAGCAGCGCGCAGCTCAACTTCTTCTCGTAGCGGGATGTAGATGATGCGGTTTCGCTGGTCGGTGACCGAACGAGCCGAGCTTGGCATTCCCATTGCCCGTTCGAGCTTGAAGCCGAAGTGGCTGGCGAGCTCGGTGATGTGGCGCTCCGACAGCGGGCCCGAACCCGGATAGTCGATCTGGTCGATCGCGTCAGAGACGATCGTCTCGATGTCTTTGAAGTAGTTGTTGCGGCTACGCATTTCTTCACGAAGCTCGGCGTTCGCCGCGCGCGCCTTATCTTCGGCGCGCAGCGCTCGGTCGCTGCTGTTCGGCATGGTTTGCCAGAGCGCAACCAGGTGCTCGAGCACCTCGTCGCCAAGCTTCGCGTTTGGCTTTAGGTGGGGAAGGCCGAGCGCCTGATAGCGAGGGTCGGCTTGGGCCCGTTCGAGTTCGAGCTCGAGCTCAGCACGACGGTTCGGGGGTGTGCTGTCGACGATGTCTGCCACGGACACATCGAGTGCGTCCGAGAGCGAGTTGAGCAGTCCGATCTTCGGCTCGATGCGACCATTTTCTAGCTGCGAGAGGTAGGGGACCGGCTTGTCCACCTTTGCTCCGAGCTCCGCCAGGGTCAGCTTCTGCTTCTTGCGGTAGTGCCGGATCCGATGCCCAAGGACGCCCAGATCAAGTTCGTCAGCCATTGCTCTCTCAACTTTCTTCGCCCGACCCGCCAATCGGGGAACGCAACTTCACCCCTTTTTACCGCCTAGACAAGACTTGTGCCTGTTTTTGGGCTGAATGGGCTACCGGATGCCACAACTTTACCGAGATTATGAAAACAGAACAATTGGTGGCGGAACCCAAAGGTTGACATGAGCATTCAGGTCCACGAAGCAAACACCCACATCGAACCACTGGCGGAAGCGCTCGTGAGCAGCGCGCCGGGCGTTGAAGTTGTGCTGCCGAGCGCGGCCATCGATTCGGCCCTCGATGTGCAATCGATGCGCCTTCTCGGCGTCTTGCAGCGCCGCACCTGGAAGCATCAGCGCACGATGATGCAGCGCCGCTCGATGAAGGCCATCTCGTTGGTCTCGGAGCCATTTGAGCCGATTGCGGTGACGAACCCGCTTCACGTTGACCTCATCGGAGCGTCGAGCTGGGACGAGCGCCTTAGCGTCCTGCGTGCTGCTGTTTCTCACTTCGCCGACGATGCGAGCGGCCACGACGTTGTTGTGTCGACCCGAGGTTGGGACTCCACCGAAGCTGGAGTGCTGGTCGATGGGCGCGCAGCTAGTGGTGCAGCGTTCGATGTAGCGACGATGGTTTCGACGTGCGTCGATCAGTTCCGCCGCGGCGAGCAGCCGTTTGCGTTTCTCGTGCCCGAGCCTGACGATGCGTCGGCAGCAAAGCTGTGGGCCGAGCTGATCTCGATCGCCGAAGATCGCCTCGGAATCGATCGCGGCACCGTACGTTTCACCAGCACGCTCACGAACAACGCCTAGCGGGCGACCTTCCCCGCGTTCGCGTACTGAGCTACAACTAGGTCATGGGCGTTATGCAGATCGACCGTGGCTCGGACGCTCGAGCCGATGATCTCCGGTCGTTGCGCGACGTGCTTCGCACCTACGTAACGCATCGTTCGCCGCAGCTCATGGCCGTCGGCATTCTTGTCGCCGTTGGCATTCGCCTGTTGGTTGGAAGTTACGGCTGGGCTGACGTGGCGATCATCGTTGCCACCCTCGCCCTCACTGGGGTGGTCGAATGGGTGCTGCATCTCTTTGTGCTGCACGCCCCCGACGACTCGGTTCGGATGACGAAGTACAAGACGGGCGCCGGCCATCGCGAGCACCACCTCGATCCGCCAAATATTGGTTGGCTCATGCTTGGCCCGATCGACGTTGTCGTGTTCCTTGGCATGCTCGCTGTCTGGAACCTGACGTGGCCGCTCGCGGTTGCGTTCGCCTTCGGAGCTCCACTCGTGCCTACCTATCTCACTGCACTTCTGTCGTCGTATGTGATGTTGGCTCACTACGAGTGGACGCACCTGTTGGCGCACGCCAGATACCGCCCGAAGTTTCGGTACTACAAACGGCTCGCAGCCAACCATCGGTTGCATCACTATCGCAACGAGCACTACTGGCTCGGTGTCACGTCGAACGTCGGCGATCGATTGCTGCGGACGCTTCCTGCATCGAAATCCGACGTGCCCCTCTCCGACACTGCGCGCACCCTCTAGCCTGACGGTGTGAGCGAAGACAGCACTGAACACACCCCGATCGACTTCATTCGCGAGAAGATCAACAGCGACAACGAGTCGGGCAAATACGGAAACCGGGTGCAGACCCGCTTCCCGCCCGAACCCAACGGCTATCTCCACATCGGACACGCCAAGTCGATCTGTTTGAACTTCGGTCTCGCCGACGACTACGACGGCGTCTGCAACCTTCGCTTCGACGACACGAACCCCGAAACCGAAGACCAAGACTTCGTCGACGGCATCATCGAAGATGTGCGTTGGCTCGGGTACGAGCCAAACGAGGTCGTGTATGCATCGGACTACTTCGAGCAGCTGTATCAGTGGGCCGAGTCGTTGATCGAGCGCGGTCTTGCCTACGTCGACGATCAAGATGCCGAGACCATCAGCGAACAGCGTGGCGGTTTCACGACGCCCGGGCAGAACAGCCCGTTCCGCGATCGCACCGCCGACGAGAACATGGCCTTGTTCCGCGGAATGCGTGCGGGCGACTTCGCCGATGGCGAGAAGGTGTTGCGCGCCAAGATCGACATGAACCACGAGAACATGCAGATGCGCGACCCGGTGCTCTACCGCATCCGTCGTGAACATCACGTTCGCACAGGAACCGACTGGATCATCTTCCCGACGTACGACTGGGCGCATGGTCAAAGCGATGCGATCGAGAAGGTGACGCACAGCATCTGCACGCTCGAGTTCGATACCCATCGGGCGCTCTACGACTGGTGCCTTGAGAACCTCGAGCTTCCAGCCGAGAAGCCCGAGCAGACCGAGTTTGCTCGCCTCAACCTCACGCACACGATCACGTCGAAGCGCAAGCTCAAGGCGCTCGTCGAGGACGGCAGTGTCGACGGCTGGGACGACCCTCGCATGCCGACGATTCGCGGCATGCGGCGCCGCGGCTACCCGGCGGCGTCGATCCGTGCCTTCATGGATCACATCGGCGTGTCGAAAGCGAACAGTACCCACGACATCGAGTTGCTCGAATCGTTCATCCGCACCGAGCTCAACAAGATCTCGTTGCGTCGGATGGCAGTGCTGCGTCCGCTCAAGGTGGTCATCACAAACTGGCCTGAAGGTCAGAGCGACATGCGCGAGGCGATCAACAATCCCGAGGATGACACTGCGGGAACCCGAGAGGTTCCGTTCAGCGGCGAGCTCTGGATCGAACAGGACGACTTCGCGCTCGACCCGCCACCGAAGTACTACCGACTGACGATCGGCCGAGAGGTTCGCTTGCGGGCTGGCTACTTCATCACGGCGAATGATGTTGTGACCGACGATGACGGCAACGTCGTCGAGGTCCATTGCACGTACGACCCCGAGACTGCGGGCGGGCAAGCGCCCGACGGTCGCAAGGTAAAGGCGACGATCCACTGGGTGTCTGCCGCTACTGCTGTCGACGCAACCGTGCATCTCTACGACCGCCTGTTCACCGACTCGCACCCCGGGTCCGGCGACACCGAACCGCTCTCGAGTCTGAACCCGGACTCTCGCGAGACCGTTCAAGCCAAGCTCGAACCCGCACTTGCCGACATCGAGCCAGGCCAGGTCGTGCAGTTCGAACGGCTCGGCTACTTCGCTGCCGATATCGACGATGCGTCGGTCTTCCACCGCACCGTCGGCCTCCGAGACGAGTGGGCGAACATTCAGAAGCGCAAGCAGAACGGCTAGTTGAGTCCTCGTGACTCGACTGCCCAAGGTTGACCCTGGACGCGCTGGCGCTGAGGCGTTTGTCGAAGCCCACTTCGCACATCTTGTCTGCGACGACGTCATGGGTTCGAAGCGGTTCCGTGGTGGCCAAACGGCAGCGGACTCTGCCCTCGCGTCGTTTGACGTTGCCGGGTATGCGAGCCGACGCAATGAGGTGTTGCCGGTTGAACTGCGAGGTGCATCCGCGTTGTCTCCCTATATTCGCCATGGCCTGTTGACCCTCGGTGACGTGTGGGAACACGTTGGTGGCGGCCCATCGAAGGACGTGCAGAAGTATCGCGACGAGTTGCTGTGGCAGGAGTACAGCCGACACGTGTATGCGCGACTCGGTGGCCGGACGGCGACCGGTCTTCGCCACGAGATGGCTACGGATGCGCAGTGGGCCCGGCGAGAGTGGGATCGGTCGATGGCGTGTATCGACTTCGTCGTCACCGAGCTCGAGGACGACGGGTGGTTGGTCAACCAAACCCGCATGTGGCTGGCGAGCCAATGGTCGGTGCGAGACGGATGGCGGTGGCAAGACGGCGAGGACGAGTTCTTCCGTCATCTGCTCGACGGCTCTCGCGCGGCAAACCGGCTTGGTTGGCAGTGGACGACGGGTGTTGGCTCGTCAAAGCCATACGGTTTCAGCAAGTGGCAGGTCGACAAGCGGGCGCCCGGCCTCTGTCAGCAGTGTGAGTATCGCGACGCCTGTCCGATCGACCAGTGGCCCGACGATCCGGAGTTCACCACGACCACACCCGTAGAGCTCGGTCGGGTCGACGCTCCACCAGCCGCAGCTGGTCCTTCGGTCGTTGAACGACAAGCCGACCCGGACGTGGTGTGGCTTACGGCCGAGTCGCTTGGCGTGAACGATCCGGCGCTCGCCGCAAACCCGACCGTGCCCGTGGTGTTCGTCTTTGATGAGCCGCTGCTTCGCCGGTTGAAGCTGAGCAGCAAGCGGTTTGTGTTCCTCACCGAGACGCTTGCCGAGCTCGGCCGGTCGCACGAGCTCGAACTGCACCTTGGCTCGCCCAACGAGGTGTTGGCCGACCGATTGGTGTCGGTGACACACGCGCCGGTTCCGGGCTTCGCCAAGGTGTCGAGGCCGATCAGTGTTGCCGAGCTTCACCCGTGGCCCTGGCTGCGCCAACCAACCGGTGGGAGCATCCGCAGTTTCTCGGCCTGGCGCAAGTCGGTCCGCTAGCGCGTGCGATGATCTGACCGATGGCTTTGACGATCTGGCGCGGCCCCGACGAAGCGCGGCGGCTTGCCGAGCTGGGGGAGACTGCCGACCCCGCAACGACCTCGTACCTACCTTCGCCGCCGGTGCTTGACGGCGACCGCACGGTCGCTGCTCAGGCAGTCGAGATTGCCCAGGTCCACGGCCTCTCCGAACCGGCCGAGCTCGCCGACTTCGTTGTTGACCTGCTCGACGCCGAGGACCTGCTCGACAAGCCGACCTGGCATTTCAGTCGGGGTGAGAAACAGATGGCAGGCCTGATACGTGCGTTCTCACGGCCGTTCGAACGCTTGATTCTCATCGATCCGACCGCCGGCCTTGATGCTCGCCGGGTTCGGGCGCTGGCAGCCTTTCTCAACGACCTCGCAGCTGACACCGAGATCGATGTTGCGAGCGATGCCGAGGTGTTCCTGTAGAGGCGGTTGCCGCTACATGATCTTCGTTTCGACCGTGGTTGATTCGGCGCCGCCCGCGTTGCGGAGCATCATTTGCAGGAAGCGCTTGTGCATCGGGATGGTCAGCGCCCAGTAGGTGGGACCGAACCATCGACTCTGCTGCACGACTTCGGTTTCGGCGGTGACCGCGTTTGGGCCGACGAATGTGTAGGTCAAGCGGTAGCGCATGATGCGCATGTCTTCGGCGAGTGTCACCGAGTTGTCTGTGCGCTCGATGACCTTCCAGTTGCCGATGGCCGGTTCGGTTCCGTTGCGCATGCTCTCGACGGCGTGTTCGACCGCTGCTCGGTTCTTCAGTCCGGTGCTCAGGCGAATGAGCCATGCGGGCTGACTGAGGGCCAGCCGTTCGATGAAGTCGTCGATCGATGTGAAGGGTTGAGCCGCCGTGAGAGTGAAGTAGTCGTGGTAATCGGGGTTGGTGAAGGCGCTTGGGCTGGTGATGATGGTCATGGAATAAGTGTCACAGAGTGCCAGTTGACTGGCAAGCAATTTCTGTCACAGTGTGCCAGTTATTCGGTAAGGTGGATGTGTGGCCACAAGAGCAGAGCATCGCGAACAGACGCTTCGAGCGCTGAGTAATGCCGCCATCGAGGTCATGGAGAGCGCCGGCCCAAACGTCGGGCTCGAAGAGATTGCCGACCGAGCCGGGGTTGCTCGTCGCACGATCTATCGCTGGGTCGACTCCAAAGACGATCTGCTGTTCATTCATCCGCGGCTGTGGCTCGACGTGTTCGACGCGGCTGTGGCCGAGCTCGATGATGTGCCCTTGAACGAACGGATTCGCATCGGGTCGACGGCGGTATGCGCGGCCATCGATGCCGACCCCGAGCCGGTGGCGCGGTCCATGCACATCGTTCTCGAACACCCGCAACTCATGCGTGGCTACACGGCGCTCAACCACGAGTGGATCGAACGAATGGCGACAGAGGTTCGGCGTGCTGCTGACAACCCCGATCGCTTCCACGCACGCGTCATCGGAGCCGCCATTATGGGTGTGATCGATGCCGCCCTTTTCGAATGGATTGCCCACGAACAACGGTCGCCAATCGCCGACTTCGTGCTTACTGGGCTCGATCACCTCGGACCATTGCTGACCGATCAGTAACTCTGCTCAAACGACCCTGGGTCGGTCGACCTAGACACCGCTGGCATTTTCGTGCCGATGAGTACTGAAACGGCGGATCGGAGAAGCGGGGTGGATCACGTTGAGTTTCAACACAGAAGACTCGGCTCGTCGCGCTCGTCTTACTTCGCCTTTGCGCTTCTGTTGGCCGGGATCGTGGCCGCCATTTCAGCGTCCTCGCTAAGTGCACAGGCCAACCCGACGACTGCCATCGTCAACTCCACGAACGATGCCGACGATGCAGACCTCGGCGATGGGGTGTGCGACACCGGAGCGCTGAACTCCGAGGACGATGCCGAATGTACGCTTCGAGCGGCCATCAAGCAGATGAACAACCTGCCCGGCGCCAACGCGATTCACTTCAACATCCCCATCAGCGACCCCGGCCACGCATCGGGGGTCTGGACACTTCGGCCCGATCTTGTTCTCGGTCAGATCGCAAGCGTCACCGGCCCCACCGACATCGACGCCACGACCCAACCCGGGTATGTCGACACGCCGGTCATCCGGTTGGATGGCACCGGCCACCCTGCCGGCACCGACGGGATTCTGATCACCGTCGGCGGCAACAACTCAACCCTGCGAGGCTTCAGCATCGTCAACTTTCTTGACGATGCCGCGTGGAGTCGAGCCAACGACGTGTCGTTTGTTGGCAACTTCATCGGCGTGAATCCTGATGGCACGCCCGGTCCGAACGAAGACGGCATTGTGGTGTGGGACGGCGCAGCTGGCACGGTCATCGGCGGCAGCGGCGCCGACCAGAACGTGATCTCCGCGAACACTCGTGCGGGCATTCGTGTGGTCGACCCGCTGACATCGGGGACGTCGATCACGAACAACCTGATCGGCGTCGGTCCTGACGGAGTGGCCCCACTGCCAAACCAGTACGGCATTCAGTTGTCCGGCAACTCGTCGAACACGACGATCGAGTCGAACATCATCTCGCACAACACGATCTTTGGCATCCAGATGATGGACACGAGTGGCGTCATGGTCCTGGGCAACGAGCTCGACGCGAATGGGAACGATCACGTGCGCATAGCGGTGGGCGCCAGCGACATCACCGTCGGGGTCGCCGGAAACGGCAACGTTCTCACGAACGGCGCGAACGACGGCATCGACATCGAGAACGCCGGCACCGGAATCACGATCGAAGACAACCTCATTGGTCAGACCGCTGCCGGGGCACCGGCTGGCAACGGTGACGACGGCATCGAGATCACCGACATGACCGGCGACGTTGCGGTGATCAGCAACATCATTCGCAACAACGGCAAGGACGGCGTCCGGGTGTGGCCCACGACAACCGGCCCGGTCGTGATCTCCCAAAACGAGATGGCGAACAACAGCGCGCTCGCGATCGATCTGGGTGCCGACGGCCGCACCGCGAATGACCCGGGCGACATCGACGCCGGCCCGAACGGACTGCTCAACACCCCGGTCATTGTTGATGTTGCGCCCGCTGGCGGCTCGACGTACTCGTTGACGATCGAGAGTGATGTGCCCGCGGGGGAGTACGTGCTCGAGGTGTTCGAAAACTCGGCGCTCGATGGGAGTGGATCGGGTGAGGCCGAGAACTTCCGGGGAAGCAGCACTGTTGTGCTTCCCGCAGGCGTGCACACCCACAACGTGCTGTGGAACGGGACGGTCGGCCAGTTCTTCACGGCGACGTTCACGGCAACGGCGACCAGCGAGACGTCGGAGCTCAGCAACGGCGTTCAGATTCCACCCCGGCCAAACGAGCTCACCAACCCAGGTCAGCAATCGAACCGCGAGAGTGATGTCGTGTCGCTGCAGGTCGACGCCATCGCGGGTGGTCTTGCGCCGCTGGCGTATGCAGCCACCGGGTTGCCCGATGGCTTGACCATCGACTCGGCAACGGGGCAGATCTCGGGAACGCTGAGCTACGACAGCGCTGGCGTAGAGACCGTCGAGCTCTCGGTGTCGTCGGCCGACGGTGGCACGGCCACGACCTCGTTCCTGTGGGACGTCGACAACCGCAACCGAGTTGCCCCGCTGGTGATCACGAGCCGGAGCAACGACGAGGGCGAAACAATTACCTGGACCGTCACCGCTGTTGACCCCGACGGCGATGACCTTGTGTGGAGTGCGACCAACCTGCCCGAGGGGTTGTCGATCGACATCGCCGGCAACATCACCGGCACCCTTCCGTTCACCGCGGCGGGTACTTACACGACGCAGATCAACGCGTTCGACGGCACGAACTCGAGCGCCGCGGCATTCAACTGGACCATCGTCGACGTCAACCGGGATCCGGTCATCTCCAACATCCCGTTCCAGGTCATGGAGTTGGGGTCGTCCGCTGACGTGCAGGCCGTAGCGACCGACCCCGATGGAACAGCCGTGACGTGGAGCGCTATCGGTCTGCCCGACGGGCTATCGATCGATGCTGCGACCGGACGCATCACCGGCGTGGCTACCACGCCACAGACGTGGGTTTCGCAGATCACTGCGACCGACCCCGCCGGCGGATTCGACACGATCGCGGTTGCGTGGAACGTGACGCCGCCCGCAACGACAACGACAACCAGCACCACCACGACGGTTCCACCGACCACCACTTCCACCACAACAGCTCCGACCACAACAGCTCCGACCACAACAGCCTCAACCACAACGGTCGCCCCAACAACCACCGCGCCAACAAGCACGTCGACAAGCTCGCTGGCCCCAACAACCACCGCGCCGACCACTACTTCGACCGCCCCAACAACAACGTCGTCAACAACGGTGCCCGTTCAGTCCACGACGACAGCAGTTGCTCCGACAATCAGCGCAACCATTGCGCCGCCCACCGCTCCCACCACAACGGTTCCTGCAGTCATTCCATTCGCCGAGCTTCTCGCCGTCGATGATCAGGCAACTGCCTCGGGTGAGTCGGTCGTCATCGACGTGTTGGCGAACGACAGCCATGGCGCCGATGTTTCAATCGTGCGCACCTCGCCTCCCAGCGTGGGATCGGTGTCGGTCATCAATGGTCGGGTTGAAGTAGTGATCCCGTCGAGCTTCGCAGGCGAAGTGTCGTTCTCGTACACGATCGCCGATGAGTCGGGCCGTGAATCGACCGCGAACGTTCTGGTGGTCAGTACAAACGTGCTGGCTCCTGTCGAGGAAATCATCGCAGCGCAGTCTGGCGAGGTGACGTCCATCCCTGAGGCACTCGGTCGTGGCCTCACGCTGTTTACCGGGTTGCTGCAAGTGCGACTCTCAACGTTCGAGGCCTCGATTCTGGCGTTTGCCCCCATCGTGTTCGGCCTTCTTCGCTATGTGATTGTGCGTCGAGAAACACTGGTATCGGTCACGAACATCGCCCGCATGCAGACCGTGAATGTGCAACTCGAGAACCAGCAGCAGTTCATGCTCCGTCACGATGCGCTGCTGTGGAGCGACGGCAAAAAGCGAACCGGCCGGTCGGGCGGGTCGTTGGCTCGTGTCGAGCTTCGCAACGGCCAGACGGCATGGATCGACGAGCACTTGGTAACCGACACCGGCTACTAGCGGACATCGCTATCTGCGGCGAAGGCGGATCCCGCGATCGCGGGTGACGTCGAGTAGCTCGCCGTTGATTTGCAGAGGGCGGACCCGAGCTCGAAGACGTTTCACGAGCGAGTCCAACGCTTGGGCGGTGACACCATCGGCGGCGACGTCGCTCCACACGTGATCGATGATTGCCTCGCGGGAAACGTAGGCATCGGCCTTGCTGTCAAGGAGCTCCACGAGCGCTTGCTGGCGTTGAGAGAGTGGTGGGTCGATGAGCTGAGCATCGACCCACACCGCTTGCGTGTCAGGATCGATCCACAATCCGGAGAGTCGCCCGATGAAGGGTGCTGCAGGAGTGGCGGCCGGATCGACGAATCGAAACGAAGCGACGCCGGCAAATACGATCTCATCTCCGTCGCGAAGCGGCTGCGCTGCTTCGTCGATGCGAATTCCGTTCAGGAAGGTGCCATTGCGGCTACCGAGATCGCGAACAACGTAGCCATGTTCTGTTCGGTCGATCTGTGCATGCGATCGCGATATCGACTGTGCGTCGAGGTGAAGGCCGCAAGTGGCGTCGCGTCCGATTGTCAACGGCAGTTCGTCGAGCCGGAACTGGTTGCCGTCGGGTAAGCGGCGAAGTACGGCGGGGGTCACTGCTCAACCTCGCTGAGGCAATCCGCTTCCGGGCCGAAGATGACTTCGTCGACCAGAAGTGATCCGCCTGACCCGTCCTTGAAGAAGGTTGGCACTGCGTAGACGGCACCCTCAGGGGCGCTGGAGAAGATCAGAGCTCGTTCGCCTTCGACGCTGCCCACACTCGCTCCAACCAATGCTTCGGCGCGGGTGTTGGTGAGTTCGTCAAAGTTCGCATCGAGGTAGTCGACGTACATCGTGGTTACGTCGGGACGTCCTTGGCGCCGCATCCACGCCGAGAGGATGAACGCCGAGTTGCCGTCGATCGGGATGATCTCGCCGTAGATGCCGAATGCACCATTGGCGCCAACTCGCAACGCTGAGGTCGCATCAACGCCGCCACCCTCGGCAATGACGGTCGTATTTGTCTTGTCGCCGAGGTAGTAGTGCTCGGGAACGTCTGGTCCTTCAAATCCGGTGTTGGTTGCCAGGTTGCACAACGCCGTGGCGGCATCTCCCGCGGCAGCACCGAGTTGGTTGGCAAGCTCGCTAGTCGACCTCGACTCGTCAGTGCTAAGTCGATTGACCAGTACGAATAGGGCAACGGCGGCGACCGCGAGAAGCAGTGCAAGCCGAAGAGAACCGCTCGGGCGTTCTCGTTGCGCAGGCTTTCCTGGGCCGTCGTCGTGGAGGTGGCGTGCGAGTTCGGAGGCAGACCTCGGTCGTTCTTCGGGCAACTTGGCCAGACCGGCGAGCAGCCCATCTTCGACCGCTCCTGGGAGATCGGGCCGGTGCTCGGTAGGGGCGTCAGGGGTGGATGATGCGTGATGGCCGAGCATGGCGATCGGTGTGGCGACGTCATCGAATGGTGAGGTGCCGGTGAGTGCTTCGTAGGCAATCAACGTGAGCGCATAGATGTCACTTGCCTGGGTGGGGGCGTGTCCTGCTGCGACTTCGGGTGACGCGAACCTCGGCGTGGTCTCGAGCTGAATTCCTGTGGTCCGGTCGAGAGGTTGACGTACGTCGCTCAGGCGCTTGGCAGTTGCGAGGTCGATGATCGTGGGGTGATCGTCGGCGCTGATGAGCACGTTCGAGGGAGCAAGGTCGCCGTGCACGAAGCCTGCGTCATGAAGTGCATCGAGAGCGTCGGCAAGTTGGGTGATGATTCGTCGGGTTCGCTCGAGGGAGAGTGGGCCCGACCGGTCGAGCAGGTGACCGAGAGTCTCTCCTTCGATCCATGGCAGCACCAACCATGAGCCGCCAGTGGTGAGCTCGGCCTGGCCGAGCAGACCGATGATGCCCGGATGGTCGAGCTCGGCCAGGCACTCGGCTTCGCTTGTCGCCGCTGCAGCGTCGTCGTGCACTTTGATCGCAACGGTGCGGTCGTCTGCGGTGTGCGCTCGATAGACGGTGCCCGATCGGCCGCGGGCGACGGGTTGGTCGATGGTGTAGGCACCGACCGTGCGTCCCGCGTCCAACATGTATCCAGTATTGCACCGGCAAGTACTGCCAGGTTCGCGCCAGGTTCGCGCCAAGTACGGAGGAGGCCGCATCTTTACCGTCAGATTATGAACCGACTCACAGGAACTGAGACGAACCCCGAACCGAATCGAGTGCGGCGATGGATCCGTCGGGCACTCTTCACCACAACTGCTCTGGTCATTGTTGTTTCCGGCGTGGTGACGGTGTCGCAAGCGGCTGGCCAAGCGGGCGATGTTGTGGTGTTTGACGACGCGCTTGGCCCCGACTTCGCAAATTGGTCGTGGGGTGGGTCGCAGGTCGATCTAGCCAGCACGGCCGAAGTAGCCAGCGGTTCCACGGCCGTCGCCGCTGACCTGGCGCCGTACTCGGCCGTATCGTTGGGTCACGTTGGAGGGTCGCCTTCGCCGTCGGGAGGTTCACTGGTTTTCTCCGCCCATGGCGGACAGAACAACGCAGTCTCGTTGCGCGTCGTCATGATGGACGGGGAATTTCAGGCGGGGCAATCGGTGCGGATCGACGTGCCGGGTGGGACGTGGAGTAGCCACTCGATTCCGCTCGCAGATCTCGGAGCGCCTGCCACGATCGGTGGGTTGTGGTGGCAGGAGATCGGTGGGGATGCTCCGTCGACGTTCTTCCTCGATGACATTCGCGTCGTTGCTGCGCAGAACGAACCCGAAACAGATCCAGAGCCGCCAGCCGTCGAGCCAACACCACTATCGAGTGGAGAGTGGGCACTTGAGGAGACGTTCGACGGTGACCCCGCGGCGCCATCGCAAGAGCTGTTGCCGAAGAACTTCGACTATGCCGTCACCCATCGAAGTCACCCTGGTGACCACTTCGACGGCTACCCGCCGTTCTTGGCCGACCACGCATCGAATTGCGCTGGTCCGAACCCGGAGATTTCGCCGTTGCCTCAGCACGAGGTTGTGGCTCGACAAGACTCGAATGGAGCGTCGCCCGACGAGAGCTTCTTTATCTGCAAGAACCACATGATGTCGTCGATGGGCCAGGCCGGGCCGTACTCGGTGAGCGCCTTCTGGCCGAAGCAAGAGTTCAACTTCGCCGACGGAGGCGTGCTCGAGTTCGACGTGAACATCAACGACGCGCATGGGACTCGGAGCTGGTGGGAGGTCATGATCATTCCTCGAGATCAACTGAAGGTGGCGGCTGGCCCGACCGACTCGCCGATCAGCGAGACCTACCCTCACGATCGGATCGTGCTCGACTTCCGTCGTAACGTGCGCACGATCAAGGTCGGCACCGAGTCGCTGGCACCAGAAGGTTGGCTAGCAAAGGAAACGCAGTGGGGTCGGTGGGACTTCGCGTGGTGGCGGGACCTCTACCCGAATGACCCAGCGCTCGACGACCGTCGCGAGCGGAGAACGATGCGGGTCGAGATCGAAGGCGATCGAATTGTCTGGGGAATTGAAACTGAGGACGGCAGTTTCGACGAGTGGAGTGTCGAGGTTCCGGGAGGAATGCCGTTCGATCAAGGCCTCGTCCTGTTCAAGACGCACGCCTACAACCCGGTTAAAGACGGCAACACCGACACGTACACGTTCCACTGGGACAACGTTCGCTTCGACGGGCCAGTCGTTGGTGGGTACGACGTTTACGAGGCCGACGATGTCGTGTACCTCCAACGCAACGGCGATCGTCAAGTTGGTGAGTCGAAGACGGTCACGGTCGATATCGACGAGCTCGGAAGCGACCCGGTGCTCTTCGGGCAAATTCATCAACCGAAGCGAGGCTCGGTGTTGCTCAGCGTGAACGGCGCGGCGCCAGTCGAGGTGCATCCGTACGAGTACGAACGCGGCGATTGTGCGAGCGATCACTGGACGAGCTTCCGGCTGCCGCTGAACCCAGCGCAACTCCAGCCGGGAGAGAACACGTTCACGTGGACGATCGGCCCGAAGCCAGCGTGTGCCACGGGCGTCATCGATTGGGTCGGGTACTCGGTCAAGTTCCTGCAGGTCCAGATGGGGTAGCAACCGTGTGGAACTGCGCTGGCTATCTAGCTGAACAAGCTGCCTTGTGTGGTTCGTTCGCCGCTTCCGGGATCGTGCCATTGGTGCTCGTCCAGGCTGAGCTTGTCGTTGGTGAACACCACGCCTTCGGCTTCTAAGCGTCGTCGTTGTTCGGCGGCCGACGGGTGGCTGATCTTGCCCTGCGAGTTCACGACGCGATGCCACGGCACATCGTTGGGGCTAGCTGCCATGGCCTGGCCCGCCCAGCGAGATCCTGACGCCTTGTAGTCCTCGTCGCTCACGCCTTCTGGCTGTGGAACGAGCCTGGCGAGTTGGCCATAGGTGGCAACTTGCCCGTATGGCACCTCGCGCGCCTGAGCCCAGACTTGCTCAAAGAAGAGCTTCCGATCAGGTGGAGGCGCGAAGTTCGTCAGCGTTGTGCTGCGATCTCTTCGGCGGTGATCTCGCCGTGCTCCGCTTCGAAGTCGGCAATGGCTGACGCGAGGTGGGTGAGTTTTCGTTCGTCGTCGACCTTGCGCTCGATTGCTTCGTTGATCCAGCTGTCTACCGAGTCTGCGAAGCCCGCTTCGACGGCCAGGTGTACGGCGTTCACGAGGTGAGAGTCGACGGTGATGGTCAAGCGTTGCTTGTTTGTGCTCATAATCAAGGGCTGGTCCATCTCACAACTTAAGCACCCGCCTCCATGGCTGTCATATGACTTCGACAGCAACGTCGTTGGCGTATGTTGCCAGGGCTTCGATGTCGGCCTTATCTCCGGTGAGAACTGTTCCACCTGGTTCTGCCAATGCGACCACGAGAGCATCTACGGCGGAGCCGGTCCGAGCCTTGCGGCGGAGCTCTGCGGCTCGACGTGCGGTGTGTTCGTTGACGGTGGTGTCGACGATGCACATCTTGATGAAGCGATGAGCGTTCGCATCTCGACGTGGGTCTCCCCGGAGAGATTCAACGAGCACCATCGAGGGGACGATGGGCGGCCACAGGTCTTCATTGGTCAGTGCCCGAATGAGCGCGGAGGCTGTCTTTGTGCGAGCGGAGAGACGGGAGAACCCGCCACTGTCGAGAACGAGCATGTCAGCTGGCTTGTCTCGATGCCCGAGTGCGAATGCGTCGTGCGACCGCCTCGGCTTGGGCGGTTGCGCGTGCGCTGGGTTCGCCGATCTCGGACTCGAGCTCGTCGAGATACTGCTCGGTTTCGGTCAGTGCGTTTTGCCGTTCGACCTCCGCTCGGACGGCAACCTGTAGAAGCTCAGACGCCGGCAGGCCGCGCTGTTTGAGCTCGTCATACAGGTCTTCGGGCAAGTACACCTGAACTCGTGGCATACGCATAACTATACACACCTTGCTGTCGTGGTCTTCAGGGCCCACCGCTACTGCCGACGCTTGCGGGCTCGCCGTTGTGCCCGGTTCAATCGGCTGCCAGACCCGGTGCTGGCCTTGGGGTCGGAAAGGTCGACCTGCGTGGACGCACAGCACGGGCAGGCAAGCTCTGGTCCGAGCTGGAGTTGCACGACGTCGACCGTGCTGGGTTCTTCGCCGTAGTACTCGCGCCACATGTTGAGGAGCTCGGCATCGAGATGGTCGGTGTGAACGGGAACGGCTTGGAAGTAGTCGTGGTCGAAGTCGTCGAGGCTTGCCCCATCTCGCAACTCTTCAATGACCCACGTCAGCAAGATGACCGCGTCGTGGTTGTCGAGGTTCGTGATGACGAGCTCGGGAAGATCGAAGCTCTTCGAGAGTCCGATGGTGTAGGTCCACGCCACGTTGTGCGGGTCGGGCAGGACTCCCTGCACGGTGTAGCCGTTGGCGATGATTCGCATCTCCATATCGGAGAGAAGTTGGTCGAGAAAGCCCATGTCGGTGCTCCAGTGAAAAGGCCCTTGCGGGCGGGTTCATTGGGGAGCACTCATCGCTGTGCAACCGAAGCGTCTGGTGAAGCGGTACGGAGACGCATCACCTGTTTGAGAGATTAGAGATGTGCTGTGACACCACTCGGCTGGGGTGAGGCCTATTCCTCTTCTTCTCCGCTCGAGGGCAAAGAGATGGGATCGACGCAGTCGGAGTTGACCTCCACGACCATGTCTGGGGAAACAGCACCTAGGAACAGGGTGGAACCGTCGTTAGCAACCACCTCGATCTCGTAGCCGAGGGACGGTTCGCTATGGACTTCGACTACGACGGCCATCGACCCGGCAGCAACATCGCTGTCCGGAATGTCCTTTGTGAGTGAGACTGTGGAGTATTGCTGAATCATTTGACTAGGAGTGTAACTAAGCGTGGGGTGGTGGAGCCTGGAGTGTAGATCCAAGCGGTTTGGACAACGGCTGTCCCCTTAGGTCCGGTGACCGGAATGTCAACGCTGAATCGACTTCCATGCTCGTCAATCTTGCCGGGGCTGGGTGTGTTCTTCGTAACGCCTTCCTGAATTTGTCGAAGCAGATCATCAGCGTTGGACTGGTTGAACCCAAGAGCCGACTCGAACACTCGGGCCTTGTGCTTTCCAACGGGGTGTGTCGGACTGAGCGCATAGTTCGTCAACTTGCCGGGATCAATGATGGCTCGATCGGCTCCAAGGAGCCGGCTCGCACCTTCTTCGACTATCTCAATAGCCTCATCGCCATTCTTCGCGAACAGCCCTGCTTCGTCGATCCACTTTTTGATCCATCGGATGGCTTCGTCGAGGCTTTTGAAGGCGATGCCTGCGGCGGCGGCTGCGATTGTGGCTTTGGCGGCAATGGCGATTTCGCCGATACCTGGGAGCATTCCAACAGCTGAGAGCCCGGCGTTGAGGTAGTCGCCTTCGGCTGCGTACCAGGCGGCGTTGATACCGTCGGCTGCGTTGCCGACGACGGGGACCATGCCGAAGACGTCGAGGGTGAGGTGGCCGATGTCGGAGAATGACCAGCCGTCGTCTGATGGGGTGATGCCGAGGTAGTCGCGGGCGTCGGTGGAGGATTCGGCCATGGCGAGGACGGTGCGGGCGTGTTCGACTTGTTCGTCGGTGTAGTAGCCGTTCTCGTTTTCGATGACGGCTTTGAGGTCGTTGGTTGA